>CAKQSB010000011.1 GCA_934271735.1 uncultured Clostridia bacterium
GCAATACGGGTGTTTGATTTGTATGAAGACTGAATTTTACGATTTTATTAAAATCGATAGAAACTATAGTTGCGGTCACGGAGATTTTTCGGCGGCAAACGGCGAATGTCTTACGGTGGAAGAAAGGATAGAGTTTCTCAAAGCCTATTCGGATTTTTTGGAAAAGAAAAACGGGTATGATATGCCCGAAAAAGCCGTTTCGGACGAAGAGACGGAAAGGCTTGCGGCGGCTTTAAAATATAAAATCGCGCATAAAATAAGGAAAAGAATCCGCTTCGACGAAATGGCGACGGAAACTTACGAAAAACCCGAAAATTTCTCGAGTTGGCAGTTTTATCACGGCGTTTCGGAAAATAACGGCGAACTTACTTTTTCGGACGGAGTAATTCCGCCCGTGCCTTGCGCCAAATACGAGTTTGAATGCGAAAAGTTAACGTCTTTCGCATTTTCGTTTGTTCTGCCCGAGGAATATATCGACGAAGAAAAGAAAAACGGAAAAGTAATTCCGCTCACGACGGATACGGGGCGGATAATCGAATTACGCCGCGGCGTTACGGAAATACTGAAACTACAGATTTACCGTAACGGCGAAATTTACGCGAGAGTAGGCTTGCCCGACCCTTATCATCATAGAAATTTCAAGCTCGGAGAATTTAAGGTTAACGAGCAAAACAGCGTGATAATCGACTTATACGAAGACTTTTACGAGGTGAAGTTTAACGGAACGCCCGCGGGAAGATTTGAACTTACAAACAAAGCCGTGCCGGACACGCTTTTTATCTCGGGCGGAATGCACCCCGTTTGCAAGTGGAGTTTTAAACCCGAAAGCCTTACCGCGGACGGGAAAACGACGACGGATTTCTTTAAAGTCGCCGAGCCGAAAGAAAAAGGAAAACAAAATCTCGGAAGGGTTGAACTTCCTTTCAAAATCGGCGGGGCAAAAAATAAAGATAAAATCATCGAACTCACGAAAAAATTTGTGTACGACGGTGGAAAAGCCGCTTTGAATATCGGTTCGCTCGATCCTTGCGGAAAGGTTTATATAAACGGAAAATTCGCGTTTGAAACGGACGGATTTTTAAGAAGCGAAAAGGATATAACTAAATTTTTGAAAACGGGCGAAAACGAATTGAAACTTCTTGTTTATCCCCGTTCGCCCGAAATAAATTATTCGTGGCATCGGAACAAAGATCCTTATATCGCATGGCTTGCAAGAGACATTTATATAGATATTCTGCCTAAGGTTTATATCCGCGATTTGGTTGTGAAAACGGTCGGTATTTCGGGCAACAAAATTAAAGCGAAAATATCGTTCAAAACCGTTAATTTTAAAAAGGGTCTGAAAACGAAAATATATCTCGCGAAATCGCCTTGCGGAGAAGAGAAAGTCATCTTCGAGGGCGACGCGGCGGAGAGTTTTGAAACGGAAACCGAGTTCGGCGCGGATTTGTGGACGTGCGAAAATCCCGCTTTATACACCGTTCGGGTTGAACTTATCGAAAACGGCGACCCCGTCGACGATGAGATATGCGAAACGGGTTTTAGAATTATCGAACAGAAAAACGGAGATATTTTATTAAACGGCAAGAAGATTTTACTGAACGGCGCGTTGTGGATGCAGTTTTTGCCGCCTTACGAAAATATAGTTTTGTCGCATATCTGCCCGACGACGAAAGAAATCGTGTGGCAGGAGGCGATGACAAAGGCTTTAAACGGCAACGTCGCTCGCTTTCATATGCTTGGTTACGGCAACAACGATCCGAGATTTGCCGAAGTGTGCGACCGTCTTGGCTTAATGAATATCTGGACGACGCGGCTTATCGACTCCGCCGAAACGATTGACGTTAAAAACGGCTGGCGCGCGGGGAAAATTTACGCGGAACAGATGCAAGAGGTTATAAACCATCCGAGCATAATAATGTGGGAGGGCAGCAACGAGTTTCATTCTTCGCGCGCCGTACTCGATAAAATGTACGACGAATTCGTAAAAACCGTAAAAGCGGCGGACGACACGAGGCTTATCTGTCCGTGTTCGCACCTTTATTACGGCGGAGGACTTTACGGAAACAATGGGTTTTATTATCAGGACGACGGAAAATTCAATCAGGACTTCGAGCCTTGCGAAAGTTCGTTCGGTTGGAAGGATGAAAAGGTTGTAAGAAGTTCGCACAACTATGAAATTTTGCTCGGTTACGGCAACAGGTGGGATATTTTCAGAGAACAAGCCTGGAAATCGCAGCCCGCGCTTTTCAAAAGCAAAGACCACGCGTATATAATTTCGGAATTCGCAATCGTCGGAAGGCAGGATAACCGCACGAAAGAAGCCGAAATCTACCATAAAGACGACTCTTACGAGCTTGCGGACGAAAAACGCGCGTTCGGCGAGGCTTACGAAAAACTTGATTTTAAACTCAGTCAGGCGTATCAGGCGCTTTGCGCGTATAACACCGTTAAATATATGCGTTATCTCGGCGCGGACGGGCTTATGTGGTGCTCTCTTTCGGGCGGCGCGAACGACGGAAGTTATATAAAACCGCCGATAGATTTTTACGGTTACAAAAAGCAAGCGTTTTATGCGCTCAAAGAGGGCTTTGCCGAAACGATTTGTTTCGATAAAAAAGCAGAAGTCGCGTATAACGGCAGGTACGTTTGCGAGCCTGTATTAACGGGCGCGGAAAAAGGGAAAACTTACAACGTTAAAATAGAGATTAAAAATCAATCGGGCGAGGTTGTCTGCGAGAAAACAACGACCGTGAAAGCAACGGCGTTTACCTTCGATCTCGAACCGTTCGCGGTTGATTTAAAGGACGGGTATTATTCCGTAGAATACTTAGTGGAGGCGTGATATGGTAAAAGTGTTGCAATTCGGCGAGGGGAATTTTTTGAGAACCTTCGCGGACGCGTATTTCGATACGCTTTGTAAAGAGGGCGCGGGCGAATACGAAGTAAATATCGTAAAACCCATAACGTTCGGCAATCTTGATAAATTCAAGGCGCAAAATAATAAATATCATATTGTTTTACGCGGAGTTAAGGACGGAAAAGAAGTCGAGGACGTTTATAAAATCGACGTTTTAAACTCCGTTATTTCGCCTTTTGAGGATTATGAGAAATATCTTTCGCTCGCAAAGGACAAAGACCTGAAAATAATCGTTTCTAACACCACCGAGGCGGGAATTTGTTTTAACGCCGAGGACGATTTTAACGGTTTCGAGAATATAACTTACCCCGCAAAACTTACGAAATTTTTGTTTGAAAGGTTTAATGCCGGTCTTGGCGGCGTATATCTTATGCCCGTCGAACTTATAGATAATAACGCCGACGAGTTGTACGCTTGCGTGAATAAATACATAGATTTATGGCAACTTCCCGAAGCTTTCAAAAAGTGGAACGACAGCGAAAATTATTATTGCAACACGCTCGTTGATCGCATAGTTTCGGGATATCCCAAGGACGAAGAAACCAAAGAGCATTTGTTCAAGCTTATCGGCGAAAAGGACGAACTCGTTTCGATAGGCGAGCCGTTCGGGCTTTGGGCTGTCGAAAACAAGGGCGAAATATGCAAGTATATAAAGGACGGCAAGCATAATATCGAGGTTGTTTTAACTAACGATATCAAATATTACAAGAAAAGAAAGGTAAGGGTTTTAAACGGCAGTCATACCAATTTAGTACCCGTCGGTCTTTGGCTCGGAAAGGTCACCGTTTACGACTGCATGACGGATAAGTCCCTCTATAAGTTCGTTAACGACACTTTAACGAGTGAAATAATACCGTTCGTTTCCGACGACATTGCGGCTACTACGGCTTTTGCGGACAGCGTGAAAGAGAGGTTTTTCAATCCGTACTTAAACCACCAACTTACGAGCATCGCTTTAAATTCAATATCGAAATGGAAAGCGAGAGATCTTCCGTCGTTCAAAGATTATTACGAAAAGTACGGCAAGATCCCCGAGAACTTAACCAAAGGTTTCGCGTGCCTTATGGCAATGTATAAGATTACGGCAAAAGGCGAAGACGGAAAATACTATGCAAAACTCCCGAGCCGCACAATTGAAATGAAAGACGACGAAAAGTATCTCGGATACTTTGCAAACGGCGGCTGCGTGATTAAATTTATGCAGGACGAGTCGGTCTGGGGCGAAGATTTAACAAAATACGAAGGCTTTGCCGCGGCGGTTAAAACGATAGTGAAAAAGCTCAGAAGCGGCGATACGGAAATTTTATGAAGGATTATGTTGTCATAAACGAAAAAGATAACGTGGGCGTAAGGCTCACCGCAACGGATAAAATTCCCGCGGGGCATAAGTTCGCGTTGCGGGATATTGCCGCGGGCGAATACGTTATAAAATACGGCGAAATCATCGGCAAAGCAACCGAAAACATAAAACAAGGCGAATGGGTGCATACGCATAACGTAAAATCGCACTTAAACGAAAGCGTGGAGTATGAGTATAACCCGAACTACCCCGAAACGGTAATAAAAACGGGCGCGACGTTCAAAGGTTTCAAACGCAAAAACGGACGCGCGGGGATAAGAAACGAAATATATATTATTCCCACGGTAGGTTGTGTAAACGACGTGTGCCGTCGGCTCGAAAATTTGGCAAAACCGTTCGTTAAAGGTGTTATAGACGGACTTTTCGCGCTTAATCATCAGTTCGGCTGTTCTCAACTCGGCGAGGATAACGAAAATATTAAGAAGTTTTTATGCAGCGTTGCGCTTAACCCGAACGCGAGTTTCGTGCTGTTCGTGGGGCTTGGCTGCGAGAACAACGGGCTTGACGGAATAAAGGAATATCTGAAACCGTATAACCGGGATAATATCGCGTATTTCAATTGTCAGGACGTGGACGACGAAATAGAATACGGACTTGAAATACTTAAAGGCTTTTGCGAAAAGGCAAGCAAACTTAAACGCGAGAATGTACCCGTAAGCGAACTTTGCATAGGTCTTAAATGCGGCGGAAGCGACGGTTTTTCGGGGCTTACGGCTAATCCGCTCGTAGGTAAAATTACGGATAAAATCGTGGAAGAGGGCGGCTCGGCGATACTTACGGAAGTACCCGAAATGTTCGGAGCGGAACAACTTTTGATGAATAAATGCGAAAGCCGCGAGGTATACGAAAAATACCGCGAAATGATAGTGAACTTCAAAAAATTCTATACTGATAACGGCTTTCCCGTGTACGAAAACCCAAGTCCCGGCAACAAAAAAGGCGGCATAACAACTTTGGAAGAAAAATCGCTCGGCTGCATTGAAAAGGCGGGAAGTACGAAAATCGTGGACGTGCTTTCTTACGGCGAACAGGTCAAAAAACAGGGCGTTTCTACATTGAACGCACCCGGAAACGACCTTATAGCGGC
This sequence comes from uncultured Clostridia bacterium, assembly GCA_934271735.1. Classification (GTDB taxonomy): domain Bacteria; phylum Bacillota; class Clostridia; order Christensenellales; family Borkfalkiaceae; genus UBA10281. Next base: position 5,368 of record CAKQSB010000011.1, read on the forward strand.
AACGGCTCTTGCCGCAAGCGGTTGTCAGATAGTTCTTTTCACCACGGGCAGAGGCACTCCTTTTTCCACTTTCGTGCCGACGTTCAAAATTTCGACGAATGATTTTCTTGCGGAGAAAAAACAAAACTGGATCGATTTCAATGCGTACAAAATGGACGAAAAAGCCCTCTATAAGTCGATTATCGCGGCGATTAACGGTGAAACGAAGTGTAAGAGCGAAGATATAAGAGAGATAGCCTTTTACAAAACCGGCGTCACGCTGTGAGTTTTATAAAGGGCGTTACGCTGTGAGTGACATAAATGGCGAGTTCCTTTTTGAAAACGAAACGGCGGTAAAACTTTACGAAACTTACGCAAAGGGTATGCCTATTTTCGGCTATCATTGCCAAACAAGCAAGTTGTTTAACTTGCTTTTTTTATGCTTTAAATTCCGCAAATGTCCGAAACGGAAAAAAGACAAAGCCGTTACGGCAAAAACCGTAGCGGCGTAAGTTAAAATATTTCGTTGACGGATTTTATACACGGATTGACAGGGAGATGTTTTAAATTTCCTGTAATCAACGTTACGTTACAAGTTTTTGCAACCTTGTAGATTTTTTTATCCGATTCATCCTCGTCTCGTGGGCGGATAGCGTATTTTTATCTCGTGGGCGGATAGCGTATTTTTATTACTAAAAAACGATTAAACGTTGAAACGGAAGAGAACCACGTCGCCGTCTTTCATAACGTAATCTTTTCCTTCGGAACGAACTTTTCCGAGTTCTTTTGCTTTCGTGTAACTTCCGAGTTCGACTAAAAGTTCCCAGTCGATACATTCGGCTCTTATGAAGCCTTTTTCGAAATCGCTGTGGATTTTGCCTGCCGCCTGCGGAGCTTTCGTACCCTCTTTTATCGTCCAGGCTCTCGTTTCGTCCTCGCCAGAAGTCAGAAAGCTGATAAGCCCGAGGAGTTTATACGAGGCTTTGACAAGGCGGTTAAGTCCGCTCTCTTTAAGCCCGAGATCCTCGAGGAAAACAGCCGCTTCGTCAGGAGGAAGTTCGGAGATTTCCTCTTCCGTTCTCGCGCAGATAACGAGCGTTTCGCTGCCTTCTTTTTTAGCGTAATCGGCAACTTGTTTCGCAAGCGGAATATCGTCGAGTTCCTTGCCCATATCGGCTTCGGAAACGTTTGCGGCATAAATAACTGGTTTGGAAGAGAGGAGGAAAAGTCCGTCGACGTACTTTTGTTCCTCGTCGGTAAGTTCGAGACCTCTCACGGGGAGTTCGGCTTCGAGCCTATCGAGAACCTTTTTAAGGATATCTGATTCGATTTTATACTTTTTATCTCCCGATTTAATCATTCCGAACGCCTTATCGTAACGTTTCTGAACGGTTTCGATATCGGCAAGGATAAGTTCGAGGTTGATTATGCCTATATCTCTTATCGGGTCGACTGTGTTTTCTACGTGCGTAACGTTTTCGTCCTCGAAACATCTTACGACGTGAACGATTGCGTCGACCTCTCTTATATGCGAAAGGAATTTGTTTCCGAGACCTTCGCCTTTGGACGCGCCCTTAACAAGCCCCGCGATATCTACGAATTCGATGCTTGCGGGCGTTACTTTTTTACTGTTGTACAAAGCGGCGAGCTTGGGAAGTCTCTCGTCGGGAACGGCAACGACGCCGACGTTCGGTTCGATCGTGCAGAACGGGAAGTTCGCGGCCTGCGCGCCCGCGTGCGTGATTGCGTTGAAAAGCGTGGATTTGCCTACGTTCGGCAGTCCTACAACTCCTAATTTCATAATTTATCTCCTTAGCCACACGCGAATCGCCTGTGGTAGCCGTCGGCGCGGAAAAAATCGCTCTCGCCGCCGCGACTTTAATGGGCAAAGCCCCTTTTTTTTAATTTCACGATAAATTATACCGCAAATTGCAAAAATATTCAATTCTTTTGTTGCGGTATTTTGCTTTTTATGCTAAAATTTAAGCGATTGACGCATTAAATAATTAAGGAATATAAAAATGGATTACAAAAAACATATTGCGGAAAAGCTTTCCGCCTGCGGCGTAGACAAGGACGAAATAGAAGCGGCGATAGCCGTTCCGCCGGACAATAAAATGGGCGATTACGCTCTTCCGTGCTTCAAATTCGCGAAAGCGATGAGAAAATCCCCCGTGGCGATTGCCGAGGAGCTTAAAAACCTTTTCACCACCGACGAAACGATAAAAGAAGTCGAGGCGGTGAACGGTTATCTTAATTTCAAGGTGAACAGAACCGCGCTCGTTAAAGAAACTCTGGACGAAATCGCCGAAAAAGGCGCAAAGTTCGGGTCTTCGGATATGGGTAACGGCAAAACGATCTGCATCGATTATTCTTCGGTAAATATCGCGAAGCCCTTCCATATCGGGCATCTTTCCACAACGGTTATCGGCGGCGCGTTGTACCGTATTTTCAAATTCCTCGGCTATAATACCGTCGGCATAAACCACCTCGGCGATTACGGAACGCAGTTCGGCAAGCTTATTTACGCTTATAAGCACTGGGGTTCGGAAAAAGCCGTGGAAGAGGGCGGAGTTAAGGAGCTTACCCGCCTTTACGTCCGTTATCATAAGGAAAGCGAAGAAAATCCCGCTATGGACGACGAGGCGAGAAGTTATTTCAAGCTTATCGAAAACGGCGACGAGGAGTGCGTAAGGCTTTTCAATCTTTTTAAGGAAATAACCCTTAAAGAAGTGTCGAAAATTTACGACGAACTCGATATTAAATTCGATTCTTACGCGGGTGAAAGTTTTTATAACGACAAAATGCAGCCCGTTATAGACGAGCTTAAAGAAAAAGGCCTTTTAACGCTCAGCGAGGGCGCGCAGATTGTCGACCTCGAAAAATACGGTATGCCGCCGTGCATAATTTTAAGGTCGGACGGCGCTTCGCTTTACGCAACGCGTGACCTTGCCGCCGCATGCTATCGTAAAGAACATTACAATTTCGATAAGTGCCTTTACGTCGTGGCGTATCAGCAAAACCTTCACTTCAGGCAGATTTTCAAGGTTTTAGAGCTTATGGGCAAACCCTGGGCGAAAGATCTTATTCACGTGGCTTACGGAATGGTTTCTTTACTCGACGAAAACGGAAATCAGGTCGCTATGAGTACGAGAAACGGCACGGTCGTTCTCCTTGAGGACGTTCTGAAAAAGTGCCACGAGAAGTGCCTTGAAATCATAGAGCAGAAAAACCCCGACCTCGAGGATAAGGAAAATATCGCGAGACAGGTCGGAACGGGCGCGGTCGTTTTCGGCGCGCTTTCCAACAGCAAGATAAAAGATATCGCGTTCAGCTATTCCAAAATCCTTAATTTCGACGGCGAAACCGGACCTTACGTTCAGTACACCGCCGCGAGAATAAAGAGCGTTTTAAGAAAGGGCGGAAAAGGCGGCAGTTACGAGATAAAGGAAATCAACGAGGACGAATATAAACTTGTTTCTCTTCTTTCGACCTTCCCCGACGTCGTTAAAGCGGCGGCGGAAAAACTCGAGCCGTTCTTTATCACGCGTTACGCGATAGACGTCGCTTCGGCGTTCAATAAATTCTATTTCGACCATAAAATTATCGGCGAAGACGAGAACACGACTAATTTCAGACTTGCGATTTGCTCTTCCGCGCTCACGGTGATAACGTCCGCGCTCACGCTTTTGGGCATAAAAGTTCCGGAGAGAATGTAAAATATGAAAAAATGCGTAATTTTCGATCTTGACGGCACGATAACGAACACCGTGCCCGATATAGAGGACAACGTAAATAAAACCATGCGGAAATTCGGCTATCCCGAAATAACCGCCGACGAGGCGAGAAGATTTGTGGGGAACGGCGCGAGGGTTCTCATAGAAAGGTCTTTAAAAGGCGCAATGCCCGATAATTTCGACGAGATCGTGAAGTTTTACAACGATTCGTATAACTTTTGCGGAAGCCCCAAAACTCGTGTTTACGACGGTATGACCGAGCTCCCGAAAAGACTTAAAAAGGAAGGTTATCTCACCGCCGTTGTTTCCAACAAACCGCAGGACGGAACGACCGAGGTTATCCGCAAATTTTTCGGCGACGGCGTTTTCGATTACGTTTACGGGCAGAGAGAGGGCGTTAAAACCAAACCCGATAAAGAGCCTGTGGAAATAGTTCTTAAAGCTTTGAACGTGGAAAAACGTGAAGCCGTTTATGTGGGCGACAGCGAGGTGGACACGCTCACCGCGCATAATTCGGGACTTTTCGGCATAAACGTGTTATGGGGGTTCAGAGAAAAAGAGCTTCTCGAAAAGAACGGGGCGACTGTTTTCGCTTCGACAGCCGACGAGTTATACGAGCTTATCGAAAACTATTTCGAAAATCTTTGAAATATAAACACGTTTTAATGTTTGTATAAAAAATCGGAAATATAAAAATTTTTTAGCGTATATATAAAAAATTAGAAACTTTGAAATTTGTAGTATTTTATTGACATTTTGAGCCGACGCGTATATACTTTGATGCATATTTATGCAGCGTCGGCGATAAAAACAGGACTAACCGGCAAAAAGAAAAGCCGTAAATCCTGTCGGAATGCCGATAAAGGAGTACAAATGAAAAAGAGAAAAAACTTGGCGTTATTTGCGATTTTCGTCGCGGCGCTCGCGTTGTGCGCGGCATTCGTTATCGTTTTCGGCAAAGCGAAGACTTTCAACGTTGTGTTTAAAGACGGCAATATCACCGTTGCGGAAGTAGTTGTCGAAGAGGGAGAAACCGTAAAAGCTCCCGATTATAAAAAGGAAGGCTACGAATTAGTCTGGATGAACGGCGCTGTCGCTTACGACTTCGGCGCGCCGGTTACCGATAATCTTACGCTTACCGCCGTGTTTACGGCTAAAGAATATACCGTTACGGTTGTGAATTCCGACGGCTCGGTTCTGAAAACGTTGACCGTTCCTTACGGCGAAAAGGCGGATCTCAGTTCCGTAACCCCGACCCATCATACGAAAAATCGGTTGTTCACCTTTAAGGGGTGGGATACGGACGTCAGCCGCGTTACCGAAGACGTGACGGTTACGGCTGTATACGATTACAAATCTTTGCCCGAGGATATGTTTAACTTCACTTTGCTCGATGACGGTACTTACGAAATAGCGGTGAAGAAAGATAAAGATTTCACCGATTTCGATTTCGGCGGCGAATACGGTCTGCCGTACGAGCATAACGGTAAACCCGTGTCAAAAATCGGCGCTTACGGATTCGCTCATTTCGAAAATCTCGGAGAATTAGCGGGTTTAACCTATCTCTACGTTCCCGAAAGCATAAAGGTTGTGGACGCTTACGCGTTTATGCAACAGGAAATCAAGGAAATAGAGTTTGCGGGGCTGGAAGAAATTTATTCTCTGGCGTTTCTTTATTCGAACGCCCGGGTTGAACTTCCCGAAACCGTGAAGTATATAGAACCGTACGCGTTTTTCGGTTTCGGGGAATTTCCCGAGGCTATGACGAGTTTTGACGGAAGAATAGTTCTCAGCGACGATTGCAAAGGATATTATCAGGACGAACTCGGGGCGATTTACACCCAAAACAGCGATACGTTGGTGTATTTCGACGGCAAAACGGTCGACGGCGAAACTTATTCTTCGTACTCGATTCCCGCCGACGTAAAATACATTTATCCCGCCGTTTTCTATAGAGAATACGATGTGAAAACTCTTGTTTTCAGAGGCGATATCGACACCATCGGTTCGGCTTGCTTCTATTCTTCGGGAATCAGTGAATACGATTTCCGCGGAACGGTACGTAAAATCGAGGGTAGCGAAACCGTTTATCAGACCAAAGGTTCGGCTTCGGAAGAAAATCTGAAAGAGTTGCGTCAGGGTGCGTTTTCGCAAAGTTATGCGATTTCTCAAAGCGATTCCTTCACGCTTCCTTCGGGTCTGAAATATATCGGCGACAACACTTTCTTCGATACGGGTATTAAAGAAGTCCGTCTCGACGGTGTGGAATACGTCGGATTTATGGCTTTCTGGGCAGACGCAAGTTACTGGAAGTTGGATACCATTGTCGTTACTAACAGCGATAAATATTATAGTTATGAAGATAAAGCGTTGATTGAACGCGGTACAGGCCCGGAATACAACGGCAAGGCGGGCGACACATTTATGGTTTACGCTTCCTGTTTAAGCGGCGTATCGGGCAAAGAACTGCTTGAAAATACCGATAAATACGTTACCGATACTTTCCGCGTGCCTGACGGCGTTACGGCGTTTCATCCTTACGCCTTTTTCGAAGCGAACTTTATCCGTCACCTCGTATTGCCCGAGGGCGTTCGCAGTTTGCCGGCGGGATTCCTCAGCTCGGGAGGCTCTATATATGTCTATGACGACGACGGAAATTTCCTTGGAGAAAAAACTCTCGGGATGGTAGATATCAGTTGCCCCTCGACTTTGACCGAAATCGACGCGTACGACGGCGCGGAAAAATGGCTTCTTATAGACGATTATCATAACGCGATAGTGCTGAGAGCGGAGGGCGCGAAAGGTCTGATTTTCCCCAACGGGTGCAATCTCAAAAAGCTCAGCAGTTTCTCTCTTTATATGGAAACAGACACGTTCGTGATTCCCGCTTCGGTAACCGATTACGCAGGAAATGCGGTTTTCCGCGTGAACGACGTTATGAAATTCGAAGTGGAAAAAGGCAACCCCAAATACGTTGCGTTCGGCGGCTGGTTGTATGAAAAACTCGGCGGTAACGAGCTTAAACTGGTTCAGATTCCATTCGATCCCGCCGCAACCGAACTTGTTTTCCCCGAAACGGGAGATTACACGTTGACAGAAATCGGAACTATGGCGTTTAGAATGTTCAGTCTTACGAACCTTGTAATTCCGGACACGGTAAAGAGGATCGACGCCTACGCCTTTGCCGACAGTACGTATGCCAACGTAACAATTTCCGCAAGCGTGGAATATATAGACGATTATGCGTTTATGTACGGTTACGGTCTGGAAAGCGTTACGTTTAAGGGAACCGTTCCGCCTGAAATGGGAAAGGAAGTGTTCTTCTGTATGTTCGACGAAACGCTTGGCGGCACGCAGATAAGCGTTCCGAAAGAAGCTTACGAAACCTGGCTCGCGTTTCTGACAGAGTACGGTAAAAAGTACGGCGTGGAAGGTTATTACAGTAATATGATAACGTTTTAACGTGGACGAATACGCGTTCGGGTGTGAATACGGATTTTAAAACATAACGAAAAACCGAAAAGATAAAGAAAAACGACAAGGATTTCGAAAACCTTTGAGATTTCGTTGACTAAACGGATTTTATAAAGTATACTTTATTTATATGTTAAATAAACATTAAAAGGAGAGAGTTAAAAATGAATTTTGACAAATGGTTTAACAGTCAATCGGTACTTTTGAAAGCCATACTTCTTCTTATTCCCTTCGTTGGTTGGGTTGTTGAATGTCTTGTAAGGCTTTCGGTTATGCTTCGCACCAAGAGCGTGGTTCACATCGTTGTTTTCCTTGTGTTCCTTTTCGTAGGTTGGGGTTGGGTTCTCGGCGTAATAGATTTTATCTATATGCTTTTGACGGGTCACCTTATTCTGGCAGACTGATTTAAAACTTAAAAACTTTAAACGCCGCCGCGAAATTTTTCGCGGCGGCGTTTTTGTTGCTTGTAAGTCTGACGCCGTATCTGTTGGAAATACGTTGTCAGACCACAGGTTGTTTCGTTTCCCTCGGGCTTTTCCGACAAAACAGTAACGTTTCCCTCGGGCATAATAAAAGCCCGAATTTAAAAATTTCAAATCCGGACTTACGCCTTTGAAGTTTATTTTTGCGGCAACACGATTTGTAGATATTTTAGCGTAAAATTTTTAATTTGTCAAATATGATTTTAAAATTCGTCGGTTGTTTTTTTGTTTGATTGACTTTTGCGTAATAAAATGCTATCATAACAACGATTACTTCAGATTTTACTGTCGTAAAAGATTTTTTTGAAGGCATTTATACTATGGAAAAAGTTGTGATGTACCTGTTGTTCGTTGTGGGCGTAGTCCTTATCGTCAAGGGCGGGGACTGGTTCGTGGACGGAGCCGTCTGGCTCGCGGAGGTAACTAAAATCCCGAAATTCATTATCGGCGCGACGATAGTGAGTTTAGCCACCACTTTGCCCGAAATAATCGTTTCCACGATCGCCGCCGTCCAGGGGCATAGTATTCTCGTTTCGGGCGTCGGAAATTATATAGCTGCGTCGCAGGATAAAGTCGGTATGGCGATAGGTAACGGAATAGGTTCGGTTATCTGTAACACGGCGCTTATTTTAGCGATAAGCATAACGTTTATGCCTATTGCCGCCGAAAGAAAAAGTTTCGCGCCTAAGGGATTTTTGCTTTTAGCCGCTCTTATCGCTTTGTTCGCCTTTTCGTTCGGAGGGAATTTCCCGATTGCGGGCGCGGTCGTTCTTATCGTGATTTTCGCTTTATATATCGCGGAAAACATTCGCTCGGCAAAAAATCAGTCGACAATGGATCCCGCTTCCGGAGTCGCGGAGACCTCTTCCGAAGCCGCCGCGGAAACTGCAGCGACAGATAAAAAATCGATTGTTTTAAACATTCTGCGCATTGTTTTCGGCGCGGCGTGCATAGTTTTCGGCTCGCAGCTGCTTGTCGATAACGGAAGTAAAATAGCGTCGTCCTGGGGCGTTTCGGAAGCCGTTATCGGCGTTACGATCGTTGCCGTGGGTACGTCTCTTCCCGAGCTTGTAACGGCGATAACCTCGCTTGTCAAAAAACAGTCGGATATGTCCGTGGGCAACGTCATCGGCGCGAACGTTATAGACACAACGCTTATTCTCGCCGTCTGCTCCTTTGTTTACGGCGGAAAATTGCCTGTTTCGGCGCAGAATATTTATCTCGATTTTCCCGTTGCGATTCTCGTTACGCTGATTGCCGTCGTTCCCACGACTATATGTAAGAAGTTCAGACGCTGGCAGGGAATCGTTATGCTTGCCATCTACCTTGCGTACCTTATTCTGGTAACCGTGGGGCTTGACTGGTATCTCGGGCTTTTCGCCTGATAAAGAGGAGAATATATGAAATTTACCGAACTTACCGTGTCCACGACTTCCGCTTGTCAGGAACTCGTTGCGGACATTATGTGGAATTATACCAATTACGGCGTTGCGATTTCGGACGTTCTGGACGTAGCCGAGCTTATCAACGACAGAAAATCTACCTGGGATTACGTCGACGACGCGGTACTGAAAGAGCTTAACCGGAACGTTACGCTCGTTAAAGCCTATATCCCTCTCGATATCACCGAAGAAACGGTCGGAAAAATAACAGCCGACCTCGAAACTTTGAAGGAAAACTGCAAGGGAAATATCGAAACGGGGAGCTTAGAGACCGTAAAAAGAGTAGTGGACGGCGACGACTGGATAGAAATATGGCGTAAGCATTACCGTCCGATAGAACTCGGAAACGTGCTTATCTGCCCCGCTTGGATAGAGAGAAAGCCCAAAGAAGGGCAGATTGAAGTTATTATCGACAGCAATATGGCATTCGGCACCGGCGAACACGAAACCACTTCTATGGTTATCTCGCTTATGCAGAAATATATCGCGGACGCGGAAACGGTTATAGACGTAGGCACGGGCAGCGGAATCCTCGGCATTGCCGCCGCTAAGCTCGGCGCGAAAAAAGTCGTTATGACGGATATAGATTACGTTGCCGTTAAGTCCGCAAAACATAACTGCGAGATAAACGGCGTTGCCGATAAGTGCGAAGTAGACCTTAACAATCTTTTGGACGACAAGAACATAACGGGCGATCTCGTGCTTGCGAACATCACCGCGGACGTGCTTCTGATTTTGTCGGAGTCTATCCCCAAACACGTTAAAAACGGCGGCGTTATGGTGATGAGCGGAATTATAAAAAGCCGCGTTAACGAAGTTATAGACAGGTATTCGTCGATTGATTTCGTTTTAGATGACAGAAAAGACGAGGGCGAATGGATAGCTCTCGTTATGAGGAAAAAGGGCGGGGAGAACGATCGGAAATGAAAGCCGTTGTATTCACGCTCGGCTGCAAGGTGAACAGCTATGAAAGCGAATCGCTTGTTTCCGGGCTTAAGGAAAAAGGCTACGAAACGAGCGAGGAATTAGGCTATGCCGATTTATATATCATAAATACCTGCGCCGTCACCGCAGAAGCCGAAAAGAAATCCCGCCAAACAATCGCGAGGGCGAGAAAGTTCAACGAAAACGCGAAAATCATCGTGACGGGATGCGCTTCGCAGAAAGTTCCCGAGGATTTTTTGAAGAAAAAGGGCGTAACGCTCGTCACGGGAGCTAAATCCAAAGACAGAATCTTGTCTATGCTCGATTCCGAGGGGGTAAACATCGTCCACGAGGACGAATATTACGAAGAATTCATTCCCGAAAAATCGGACAGAACAAGGGCGTTTATAAAGGTCGAGGACGGCTGCAACAACTTTTGCAGTTACTGCATTATCCCTTATTTAAGGGGCAGAGTCCGCTCGAGAAACCCCGAAAACGCCGTTAAAGAAATTATGGCTTTAAACCCTCTGGAAGCAGTTATAACGGGCATAAATCTTTCGTCCTATAACTACAACAATTTGGGTTTTAAAGAACTTATAGACCGACTTACAAACGTTGATTGCCGCATAAGGCTCGGTTCGTTGGAAGTAAACGTCATAACAGAAGAATTTCTGAAGTCTTTGAAAAAACTCAAGGATTTCGCGCCGCATTTCCACTTGTCTCTTCAATCGGGTTCGACGGCTGTTTTAAAAACGATGAACAGACATTACACCGCGGAAGAGTTTTTGGAAAAGTGCGAGCTTATAAGAAAATATTTCCCGTCCGCCGCGCTCACCACCGATATAATCGTAGGCTATTCCACGGAAACGGAAGAAAATTTCAAAAAATCGCTCGAAACGGCGAGAAAAGCGGGATTTGCCGATATTCATTGCTTCCCGTACTCAAAGCGCGAAGGAACGGTCGGGGCGAAGCTCAAAGAAATTCCGCACGAGGTCAAAGCCGAGAGAATGGAAAGAATGCTCGCGCTTAAAAAGGAACTTAAAAACAAGTATATCGCCGAAAATATCGGGGAAATCCGTTATCTCGTTCCCGAAGAAATTGAGGACGGATATCTCGCCGGCTACACCGAAAATTACGTACGTTGTTACGTAAAATCGGATTTTATGAGAAAAAAACTCAAAGTGAAGCTTATCGAGCCGTTCAGAGACGGCGCGCTGGCGGAAATAATAGAATAAAAACAGATTAGCCGCAGGCGATTGCGTCAGAACCCGCCAAAACGCCTGTGGCTAAAAGGAGAAAATTATGGAAGATTGTTTGTTTTGCAAATTCGCGGGCGGCGAAATCGCCGTAAACAAGGTGTTCGAGAACGACGATTTTATCATCATAAGGGATATCAACCCGCAGGCTAAAAATCATTTTCTCGCGATTCCCAAAAAACATTTCAAATACCTTGCCGAAATGACGGCGGAAGACGGCGAGATGCTCGGCAGAATTTTAAAAACCATATCGTCGCTTACGGATTTACTTGAACTCGGCGGCGGTTACAGACTCGTTATAAATCAGGGCGACGACGCGGGGCAGACCGTTCCGCACCTGCATATCCATATCCTTTCGGGGCAGAAAATGGGTTGGCAACCCGCTTAGCCTGATTTTTTCTGCGTAAAATCGGCTTTTAATGTCAGAAATCAGACTTAAATGAGCCAAAAATAATTTTTTGGTGAAAAATGCTTGACATAATTTTACTTGTTTGCTATAATTTGTTCGCTTTTAATACTGAGCCTATGGGCAAAGGAGGGTTGAGGATATGTCCACTATCAGAGTCGGTGAAAACGAGTCGCTTGACAACGCGCTCCGCAGATTTAAGAGAAAGTGCTCGAGAGACGGTATAATCGGAGATTTACGCCGCAAAGAGCATTACGAAAAACCTTCCGTCAGACGTAAAAAGAAGGCGGAGGCTGCAAGAAAGAGAAGTATCAAAGGCTGATAAAACGGCAAACGCTTTTCGATAAAACTTAAAATTTAAGTTTATTTACATCCGAAGAAATGTTCGGGTGTATTTTTTTTGCTCCCGATAAAGCAAATTTATTAAAGGAGTAAATAGTTATGGCAGTTGCGAAAAGTATCAAATCGGCGGCGAAAGAGGCTAAGAAACGCTTGAAATCGAGGTTCTGGGAAGATTACCGCAAGGAAGTGGAAAGCGGCGTTAAAAAGGCGGAAGAAGAGGGCATAGCGACTTTGGGCGTTGAAAATTATTTCAGAAAAATGATCGTAAGGACGGTAAATAAACCCGCCGAGGACGAGGAAAAGTTTTACGCCGAAGTGAAAGCTATGCTGGATGAAGAGGGCGAAAAACCTTCGGACGCGCTCGACAGGCTTATGGATAAAAAGCTTTTTTATTCTCTCGATTACGTTCAGCGGGAAAGGTATTTGTTCGTTCTCTCCGAAAAATATCTCAGGTGCTTGGCTCGTTACGATGAGGAGCGCGGCATAGAAAAACGCCTCGGCAGGTGATTTCAACCGAGGTTTTACGGCAAAAATTAAGTATGCGGAAATTTTTCGGATTTTCGTAGAAGCGTTGGTCGAGGGCGGTATCGGATTCTTCGACGAATTACGCGGTTATTTCGAAGCTGCGGGAATAAATTTTAAAGAAAAGACTTTTACAAATCAGAAATTACTAAAAAGGAAAAAATTATATAAACAAAAATCGAAGCGCCGATATAAATAAGATTTTTTTGCTTAAGACAGTTGACTTTTGTTTATAGATTATTTAATATATAGGATGTAAATTTTGAGAAGAGATTGAATTCGCGATAATGTTTTCGTAATGCAATCGCCTGCGGCTAAGTCTTTATAACAAATGACAACAATTTTAAAGTTTTTGAAAAAGAATATCGTTCTCGTTATCGCCGTGACTCTGGCTTTCGTCACGGCGTTTATCGTGCCGCCGGATAAGGAATATATAAATTATTTCGACTTCGCGACCCTCGGTTGTCTTTTCGGAACGCTCCTTGTCGTAGAGGCTCTTTCGAATATAAGGTTTTTCGAAATACTCGCGAGAAAAATCGTAACGAAATTCAAAAATATGCGGAATATCGTTTTCGCGCTCGTTTTTATAACTTATTTCGGCTCGATGATAATGGCGAACGATATGGCGCTTATAACTTTTTTGCCGCTCGGGTATTTCGTGCTTTCGAGAACGGAAAAGAGGGAATATATGGCGTTCGTTTTCATAATGCAGAATATCGCCGCAAACCTCGGCGGAATGCTCACGCCTTTCGGAAATCCGCAGAATTTATATCTGTATTCCTTTTATGATATTCCGAACGCCGAATTTCTGAAAATTATGTTTCCGCCGTTTATCGTGGCTCTCGTTCTGATCGTTATATGTTGTTTCACGGTGAAAAAAGAACCCGCCGAAATCAAGGACGATATATTTTACGAGCCGAATAAGCCCAAAACAATAATTTATCTTCTTTTGTTTGCCGTTTCGGTGTGCTCGGTTTTAAGAGTATTTCCTTTCTATATAGGCATAGGAATAGCGTCGGTCGGCGTACTGATTTTCGACAGAAAAGCCTTTCTCACGGTTAATTATCCGCTGCTTTTAACCTTTTGCGCATTCTTCGTTTTCAGCGGTAATATGTCGCGGATAGACGCCGTTCATCGACTTATAGGCGGACTTCTTGACAAAAATACGTTGATTTTTTCCGCGCTTTCCTGCCAGGTTATTTCAAATGTTCCCTCGGCGACCCTGCTTTGCAGATTTACGAATAATTACGCCTCGCTTCTTGTGGGCGTGAACATAGGCGGGCTCGGAACGCCGATTGCAAGCCTGGCGAGCCTTATAACTCTCGGGAAATTCAAATCCACGGGCGAGAACGTTAAGAAATATCTTCTTAAATTTTTGCTGATAAATTTTTCGTTCCTTATTATCCTGATACTTTTCGAACTGATTATTTTATAAAGGCGTAAAAAGAGAAAACGGGAAGAAAAATAGCAAAATCAGTCAAAAAACGATTGACTTTAAGATTTCTTTAAATTATAATATATTCGGAAAATTTCGGGAGACATATTATATAAGATTTCCGCGAAAATTCCCGTTCGCTTTAAGGTTTATGCCAAAACGCGACCGGAAGCGAATATAAAAAATCAAAATGGTTAATATTTATATCGGAGGACATATAAAATGGCAAATGTAAAAGTAGCGATCAACGGTTTCGGAAGAATCGGTCGTCTTGCGTTCAGACAGATGTTCGGCGCGGACGGATACGATGTCGTTGCAATCAACGATCTTACAAGCCCCAAAATGCTTGCTCATCTTTTGAAATACGATACGGCTCAGGGCAGCTACGTAGCGCAGGGACACACCGTAACCTATAAGGATTCGGTTCTCGGCGAAGACGGAAAGACCGTTGTAGTACCCGGTTCCATCACCGTAGACGGAAAAGAAATCACCATCTATGCTTGCCCGAAGGCTGCGGATCTTCCGTGGGGTAAACTCGGCGTAGACGTAGTTCTGGAATGCACCGGTTTCTATACTTCCAAAGAAAAATCTATGGCTCACATCCAGGCAGGAGCTAAGAAAGTCGTTATTTCCGCTCCCGCGGGCAACGACCTCAAGACAATCGTTTTCAACGTAAACAACGAAACTTTGACCAAGGACGATCAGATTATCTCCGCAGCTTCCTGCACGACGAACTGCCTTGCTCCTATGGCTAAAGCTCTTAACGATACTTATCCTATCCAGAGCGGTATCATGACCACCGTTCACGCTTATACCGGCGACCAGATGATTCTCGACGGACCTCACAGAAAGGGAGATTTGAGAAGAGCAAGAGCAGGCGCGATGAACATCGTTCCTAACTCCACCGGCGCTGCAAAAGCAATCGGTCTTGTTATCCCCGAACTTAACGGCAAGCTTATCGGCTCGGCTCAGAGAGTTCCCACCTGCACCGGTTCGACCACTATTTTGGTTGCGGTTGTTAAAGGTAAGGATATCACCAAAGATTCCATCAACGCGGCTATGAAAGCGGCTTCCAACGAATCTTTCGGTTACAACGTAGACGAAATCGTTTCTTCGGACGTTATCGGTATGAGATACGGTTCGCTCTTCGATTCTACGCAGACTATGGTTGCTAAGATCGACGACGATACTTATCAGGTACAGGTTGTTTCGTGGTACGATAACGAAAACTCTTACACTTCTCAGATGGTAAGAACTATCAAATATTTCGCTAACGTTAAATAATTATCGGTATATAAAACAATAAAAGGTCGGAGCGCGATTTTGCGTTCCGACCTTTTTGTGGTATAATAAGTATAATTTAAAACGGGGCACGGAAAATCTTTTCTGATTTTCCGTGCCCCGCCTGTTTATTATTCTTATCCGGCATGGGTTATGCGATTTGTTTTTTGATTATTTCGGGTTGTTTCAGACCTAAAACAACGTCTTTATCGATAATAACCTTTTCCGCGTTCTCGAGAGAGGGAATATCATACATACTGTCGAGCATAAGATTTTCGAAAATCGTTCTTAAACCGCGCGCCCCTGTTTTCAGAGCGATAGCTTTTTTCGCGACCTCTTTAACGGCGTCGTCGGTAACGACGAGTTCCACGTTATCTATTCCGACAAGTTTTTTATACTGTTTGATTATCGCGTTTTTCGGCTCGGTCATAATTTTCACGAGAGCGTCCTCGTCGAGCGGCTGAAGACCGACCACGATAGGCATTCTTCCTACAAATTCGGGTATAAGACCGAATTTCGTGAGATCCTGCGGCTGAATTTCGTCGATATAAGCGGAGGAATTTTCTTCCTGAGCTTTGAGTTTGCCCGCAAATCCGAGCGAGGAGTTATCGAGCCTTTTGCCTACGATTTTGTCAAGCCCTACGAATGCTCCGCCGCAGATAAACAGAATATTCGTCGTGTCGATTCTGATAAAATCCTGTTGCGGGTGCTTTCTTCCGCCCTGCGGGGGAACGGAAGCGACGGTGGATTCGATAATTTTCAAAAGAGCCTGCTGAACGCCTTCGCCGCTGACATCTCTCGTTATCGAAACGTTTTCGCTTTTTCTTGCGATTTTATCTATTTCGTCGATATAAATTATGCCTTTCTGCGCTTTTTCCACGTCGTAATCGGCGTTCTGGATAAGTTTAAGCAAAATATTTTCGACGTCCTCGCCGACGTAACCCGCTTCGGTGAGAGTGGTGGCGTCCGCAACGGCGAACGGAACGTTAAGAATTTTCGCAAGCGTTCTTGCAAGAAGCGTTTTTCCCGAACCCGTAGGTCCTAAAAGAAGAACGTTGCTTTTCTCAATCTCCGTATCGTCCTCTTTGAGCGCTTTTTTCAAGTGTATTCTTTTATAATGATTGTAAACGGCGACGGATAAAACCTTTTTCGCCTTGTCTTGCCCTACGATATATTTATCGAGTTCGGCTTTGATCTCGTGTGGTTTTAAAAGTCTCACGTTGTCGTCGCGTGTCTTTTTTTCCTCCTTATCGAGAACTTCTTTGCAAATTTCGACGCATTCGTCGCATATATAAACCCCGTCCGGACCCGCTATAAGCTTTTTTGCGAGATCCTTGGGCTTTCCGCAGAACGAGCAGCGATGTTCGTCTTCTCCGCCGATATGATTGTTAGCCATATAACCTCCTTCACGGGATAATAGTCCCGTCGGTTTAAAATAGTACCGTTAATTAAAACGTTTTATTCTTCTCGTCTGGTATAGAAAATTTTGTCGATAAGCCCGTAACCGAGCGCGTCTTCGGCGGTGAGATAGTTATCTCTGTCCGTGTCTTTTTCGATCTGATCGATCGGCTTACCCGTGTTGCTTGCGAGAATGGAATTAAGTTTCTTTTTCAAAGCGAGAATATGTTCCGCCTGAATTTTTATGTCGCTTGCCTGACCCTGCGCGCCGCCGAGGGGCTGATGAATCATAATTTCCGAAGAGGGCAGAGCGTAACGTTTGCCTTTTTTTCCGCTCGAAAGCAAAAACGCCGCCATCGAAGCCGCCATACCGATGCAGATGGTGGAAACGTCGCACTTGATGAAATTCATAGTGTCGTAAATGGCGAGACCGGAAGTAACGCTGCCGCCGGGGCTGTTGATATAAATGTCGATATCTTTTGTACTGTCTTTCGCTTCGAGATACAAAAGCTCCGCAACGACGGTGTTTGCCACGGCGTCGTTGATTTCGCCCGTTATAAAAATTATTCTTTCTTCCAAAAGTTTGGAATAAATGTCGTAAGAACGTTCGCCTCTGTCGGTTTGTTCGACGACCATAGGTATAAGTGCCATAATATTCTCCTTTTGTCTAAAAGAGGTTGTTAAACCGAATTAACAACCTCTTTCATCGCGATAATATTCGTTTTTACGCAATAGTATTGTTGTCTTTAAGAAATTTAAAGAGCTTGTCGATAACAACGCCGTTTTCGATATAGCTGCGCTGTTTATCGCTTACCGTTTTAGCATATTCCTCCGCGTCTTTTCCGACCGATTTAGCCTGTTCGGCAATTTTCGCGTCGATATCTTCTTTCGTCGCTTCGATTTTCTCGTCGGTGAGGATCTTGTCTATAACGAGCTGAGTTTTGACGTGATCTTTCGCGGATTCTTTAAGACCCTCTCTGTATGCTTCCATAGTCTGGTTGGTGTACTTGAGATAGTCCTCGAATTTAAGCCCCTGATACATAAGTCTGTAAGAAGCCTGCTGAACCATATTGTCGATTTCTCTTTCGACTAAGCTGTCGGGAATTTCGACTTCGCTTTTTTCGGTAATCGCCTTTATGATATTGTCCTCGATTTCTCTTTCGGCTCTCTGAGCGTTTGCCTTTTCGAGTTTTTCTTTAACGCTTGCCTTGTAAGCCTCGACCGTTTCGCTTCCGGTTTTGTCCTTTATGAACTCGTCGGTAAGTTCGGGGAGTTTCTTCTCCTTAATCTCGTGAAGAGTAACGGTGAACACCGCTTCTTTTCCTTTAAGGTTTTCCGCGCCGTAATCGTCGGGGAATTTAACCTTGATGTCTTTGGTTTCGCCGATATTCATTCCTTCGACCTGTTCTTCGAAACTGGGGATAAACATTCCGCTTCCGAGCGTGAGGTTCTGTTTTTCGGCAGTGCCGCCGTCGAATTTAACTCCGTCGATGCTTCCGCTGTAATCGATAACGGTGATGTCTCCGTTTTTAGCGGGTCTGCCTTCGACGTTTTCTTCGGTAGCGTGCTGTTCGAGTAATCTGTTAACTTCGCTCGTTACGTCGTCGTCTTTAACATTATACTCAACTTTATCGATCTTTATACCTTTGTAATCTCCGAGCTTAACTTCGGGTTTAACGGGTACGGTCGCGGTAAAAGTAAGACCCTTTTCGTCAAGCTTGTCTATTTCCACTTCGGGTCTGTCGATAGGCTCGATCGAGGGTTCTTTTTCGAGAACGTCGTAATAGTATTCGGAAAACGCAAGGTTTATGCCTTCTTCGTAAAACGCGCCTTTACCGTAGCTTTGTTCGATAACGGACTTGGGAACGTGACCCTTGCGGAATCCGGGGATCTGGTATTTACCCTTAGTCTTTTCGTAAGCGCGGTTCTGCATTTCCGCCCATTCTTTTGCGGTGAGAGTTATAGAAACTTTAACCGTGCTTTTCTCGCCTTTTTCAAAACTGTATTTCATATTGACTCCTTGATTTGAGTGATTTACCTTATTTTCTCGGCTGCTTTAATCTTTTTTTATCGCCGTTTTAAGCTTTGCCAAGCTATTTTACCACATTTTTATTTATTTTGCAATTTTTTCAGTCAATAAAATTTACTTTTATATAAAAAAATTATATAATGGACATAAAAGGAGTGTAGAAATGTCTCAGGACGCTTTTACCCTGCATCACGCCGCCGCGGAACTTAACGAACTTCTTCGCGGCGCGAAAATAAACAGAGTTTCCCAGCCCGACAAGGACGACGTGTATCTTTTAACGTATTCTTCCTCGGGAACGAAAACTCTCGTTCTTTCCTCAAACGCGGAAAATTGCAGGGTTTGTTTCATATCCAAAGAAAAACCCAACCCGAAAGTCGCGCCGAATTTCTGTATGCTTATGCGTAAGCACGTTTTAGGCGCGTCGATAGAGAAAATAGAACAGATAGGAACGGAAAGAATAATCGCCGTAACCTTTCTTTGCAAAAACGACTTCCGCGACAGCGTGAGAAAAGTTTTGTACGCGGAGATAATGGGCAAATATTCCAACCTTATTTTAACCGAGAACGGTTTGATTTTAGGGTGTTTAAAGAATGCGCCGCTTGACGTCGCGACTTCGAGAGTTACTCTTCCGGGCGCGGAATACAAATTTCCCAAGCCTCAGGATAAAGCGGATTTTACCGACAAAAGCGGGGCTATAAGTCGATTATCGGCATTTTCGGGCGGCAATCTCGGTGATTTTTTATTCAACAATTTAAAAGGATTATCTTTCCCGACGGCTAACGAATTTGCTTTAAGGCTCGGCGAAGAAAGAGACCCCGCGGCTATGTACGACAAGCTTTTTAAGCTTTATTTTTCACCGCCTGAACAACCTAATATCGCAGGCGAGGGCAAGCTCCGCGATTTTTACGTTTTCGATTATTCTTCGGTTCCGGGCGACAAAAAGTTTTTCTCTTCGATTTCGGATGGACAAGACGAGTTTTATACGACGCGCGACGTTAAAAAGGCGTTCGCGTTAAGGCAGAAACAGCTTTCGGACAAGGTAAACGCGCTCATAAAAAAGAACGCCAAGAAATTGCAGGCGGAAAGCGAGAAAATTCTTTCCTGCGAAGACTACGAGCAAAACAGGCTCAAAGGCGAGCTTTTAACGGCTTATATGTATCTCGTTAAAGAGGAAATGAGCGAGGTTACCCTCGAAAATTATTACGACGAAAACAAACCCGTAAAAATTTCGCTCGATAAAAACCTTTCGCCGAACAAAAACGCTCAGAGATACTTTAAAAAATATTCCAAAGAAAAAAAAGCTCTCGAAATAACTTCGGCGCAGAAAGAACAGACCGAAAAAGAACTCGGCTATCTCGGTTCGGTAAAGCTCGAAATCGATAAAGCCGAAGACGTTTCGGACTTTGAAGATATAGAAAGCGAGCTTATCGGCGAGGGCATACTTCCTCAGCCGAAATTTAAAAAGAGACAGGAAAAAGAGTCTTCGTACAGGGTTTATTCGGTAAACGGTTACATCGTTAAGTGCGGCAAAAACAATGTTCAGAACGACAGGCTCACCGCGCGGGCGTTCAAAGACGATCTTTGGCTTCACGCAAAAGCTTATCATTCCGCGCACGTGATTATCGAGACCAAGGGCGAAAAAATCCCCGATGAAGTTATCGTCATCGCCGCGGAAATATGCGCGTTTTATTCCGAGGCGCAGGGGCAGACGAAAGCTCTTATCGACTACGCCGAGAAAAAATATGTCAAAAAACCGCCAAAAGCAAAATCGGGCAGCGTTATTTACACCGATTACAAAACGGTTGCGGTAACACCGAACGCGCATACCGAGCTGGCGAAAGTATGATTTTAAAAGAAAAATACCGTCAAATTAAGGAATAAAGATAAATGAAAATAGGTTTTTTCGTGGATGTTTTCTATCCGATGATAGACGGCGTAATAAAAGTCGTGGACAATTACGCCACGCTTCTTGCCGAAAAAGGCGAGGACGTAACGGTATTTTGTCCTAACGGCAAGGAAAAATTCGACGATTCGAAATTTCCCTATAAGGTTGTCAGGTGCGAATCTCTTTATATCGAGAAGTACGACTACGTCGTTCCTATGCCGTCTTTCGACGCAAAATTTTTAAGCGAGCTGAAAAAAAGCGAGCTGGACGTGGTTCATATCCATTCTCCGTTTTCCGTCGGAATGGCGGGGAGAGATTACGCCAAAAAATGCGGCATACCCGTCGTTTCTACCATTCATTCGCAGTATAAACTCGATTTCGAAAGAAATCTGAAATTCAAAACGAGCGTGGATATCGCGCTCAAAGCCATTATGCAGGTGTTTAACGCCTGCGACGAGTGTTACACCGTGAACGACGCGATAAGAAAACTTTACATGGAAGAATACGGCTTGACCGCGCCTTGTCTTATCCGTCCGAACGCTACTGCGCACAGACCGATCAATGACAAAAAGTCTGCCTATAAGTTCGTAAACGATATGTTTTCGCTTTCGGAAGACGATACGGTGTTTCTGTTTGTGGGCAGAATTAACTTGCTTAAAAACATAGATTTTCTTCTTCGCGCGCTCGGAGTTTTAAAGAATAAAGGCGTTAAATTCAAAATGCTTTTCGTCGGAAACGGGCAAGACGAGAAAGAACTCAAAGAACTTTCCGAAACGCTCGGGTTATCGGACAGCGTTATGTTCTGCGGGAAAATCGAAAATAAAGAAACGCTCGAAAAAATTTACGCGAGGGCGAAGTTGTTCTTGTTTCCGTCGCTTTACGACACGAATTCGCTCGTTCAGATCGAAGCGGCTTGTCAGGGAACGCCGACGTTGTTTTTAAGGGGTGCGAAAACGGCGGGTACGGTAACGGAAAACGTAAACGGATTTTTCGGCGAGAATTCCGAAGAGGCGTACGCGGACAAGATTATCGAAATTTTGTCGGACGAAGAACTTTATGAAAAAGTTTCCGAAAACGCGAAAAGAGATTTATACAGAACATGGGAAGACGTTACGGATATGATTTTCAATGATTATAAACGTCTTATATCGGCTTCCCGCGAAATTTCGAAGTAACAATTATATGGGTTATATACAAGTTTATATAGCTGAGATTTTTATGGGTAGAAATTCTGAGGGGATAAGGGAATAAAATTCCGGACTTAGATACTTATGATAAAGGTGAAAGAAAGTAAAATTTCATTTTTTACGGCGGCAATTACGCTTGCGGCGATTATATGCCTTTGCCGGTTGCTCCCGACGACGCTTACAAAAGCCGAAAGCAACTCCGGTACGCTTGGTATTCTCGGAGTAACTTACATCGGCGGAGACGGGTTCGTTATAAGGACGGACGACGACGCTGCGGATTTTAACGCGGACGCAAGCTTTATTTCCGTTTTCGATAAAAACGGGAACGAATTAAAGGTGAATGCGGGCAGCCTTTCGGGCGGCTCGGGTTCGTTAAGTTTTTCGCTCGTCGGCGCGCCCGGGTGCGAGATGGTCGGCGGCGGAAAGCTTCTTTTCAAGAAAGGTTTTTATGTTTCGTCTTCGGGAAAGAAACTTGCCGAGGACAACTCGTGGTCTTCCGAAGAAACGGACGGCGAGACGTTCATTCTCGTATTCTCCGAGGTTAAACCCGACGAAAAAAGCGAAAGTTCTGAAAGCTTTGATAACTCGGAAAGCCCGAAAAATTCCGGAAGTTCGGAAAGCTGCGAAAGTTCGGCAAAGCAATCCGAACAGGGCAAGACAAGCGAGGAATTATCCGCGTCCGAAACCGCAGTCGAAGAGGAATCGCAAAGCGAAGAAATTGTCGAAAGCGACGAGCCTTTCCCGATAGACGAGCCTTTCCCGATAGACGAGCCTTTCCCGATAGACGAGCCTTTTCCGATAGACGAGCCGACAGACGAAAGCAAAATAACTTCGGAATCCGAAAGTGGCGAAATTTCGGAAAGCGAAAGTAGCGAAACTTCGGAAAGCGAAAGCGACGAGAGTAATGAAAGCAATGAAAGCGACGGCGGCGAAGCCGTAAGACCTTCGTTCAATATCGGCGGCAACAAAGGCGATAACGATTCCGCCGCGGACGGAAGCGACGACAACGACGGCAAAGACGACAACGCGGAAATTTCAGACGTTAAAATCGAAGAAATAAACGCCGAAAAGGACTTTTACGTTCTGAAAATCGGCGAAGAAGCGACCGTTTTGCTTATGGTTCTTCCCGAAAACGCAACGGAGAAATATACTTATTCGTTCACGACGGAAAACGTCGCGACTTATGAAAATTCCATACTGAAAGGCGTCGCCGCGGGCGAAACGGAACTGGTGTTCAAAGCCGAAAACGCCGAAAAGAGAATAAAAATCATTGTTTTAGGCGACGACGAGCTTTACGAAGCTACGCCCGAATTCGGAAATTCCGCGCTTAAAATCAGACTTTCGGAAAGCGTTCTCTTCGATAATTACGTTTATTCGGCAGAGGAGATAACGGAAGCGTCGAAATTTATTGTTCTGAGCGGTTGCGAAATAAAAGCCGTACATTCCGAGACGGCGGATAACGGAGGTTACATAATTATCGAATTTGCCGCGGCGGACGAAAATTCTTACGCGGTCGTCGGTAAAGGGTTTCCGATCTATTCTGCCTTAAACGGCGAAAGCGTTAAAATAGGAACAATAGCGAACGATATTTCGTTGCGGTTTGTCGGAGGCAAAACGGAAGAGATTATCGGCTGCGAAGAAATAATCGTCCCCGAAAGTGTGAAAATTCTGCTTTTCCAAACCGAAAAGCTCGACGTAAAGACCGTTCCCGAAAACGTAAATTTCGGCAAACCGACTTTTTCTTCCGATAACGAAGAAATCGCAACGGTCGACGAGGACGGAAATATTACGGCGGTTATGAGAGGCAAATGCAAAATAACGGTAACTTTCTTAACGCCCGCAGGAAGTGTTTTAAAGAAAACCGTCGACGTGGAAGTTTACGACGAAATAGTCGATATAACCCGCGACACCGATATAGTTCTTACGATCAAGGACAATAAGATAATTGCGGGAGATCTCGAATTTACGTTCACATATAAGAGCGGACTTGTGATAAAGAAGACTATACAAAACGCAACGCTCGGCTATAAAACCGACGAGAGCGGAAACTTTATCGGAACGATAAGTTTTATCGAGGATGGTGAAGAATATTCTTTCGAAGTACCAGTTTCTTTAAATATTTCGGGTTGCGGCGGCGGTTGTAACGACGGTTGCGGATCTGCGATAAAGGACAATCACGGCGTTCTGACAGGGTACATTCTCGCGCTTGTATTGTCCGCCGTATTTATCTTTATTAACAAAAAAACAGGTTAAACGTAAAAATTCGCCTAAAAAAAACATTTATTTAAGTTTTATTATTGACAAATCGAAGTCGGTTTAGTATACTATATTTATAGAATAATAGCAAAATATTATTCGGAATTTCGGACGGGAGGATTTCAGATGAGCGCAGGCGATACGGAAAGACACGACGCAGTCGGGCAAAGACAAGCCAAAAACGGACTTATTCTTGCCGACGGCGAAGTTATCGTGGATAGCTACGATTACGATTGCTACATTACTCACGACAGAAAAAACAGTACGATGACGACCGAAACTACCGTGCTTTTAACCAACAAAAGGTTGGTTCATATGGTGTGTTCGGAAAGCAAAAAGAGAACGTCTAAAAGAAACGTCGAAATACCTGTCGACAGAATTGACAGCGTTTCGTCTTATTTCAAGAGTGCGAAACGTTATTGCCTCTGGGGAATAGTCACGCTGATTATCGTTGCCGCGCTTTTCCTTGCGGCGGGCATTCTTTCGGCGGTCGGCGTTATCCCGAAACTTATCTCAAAGCCCTGGGACGCGATTATCGCTTTTGCGGTGTGCGCACTTGCGATTACGGGCGTTGTGCTTCTCTTTGTTTTTGCAAAGTACAGGGTTTGCTTCGGCTTAACCGTTTACACGAAGGACAGACCGGATGTTCCGTGTAGAGTTATGCACATCAACAGATCCGAAGGGTATTTGGCGGATCTTATCGAAAAGAACGACAATTGCTTCACTGCGGATGTGATCGAAACGGAAAAAATGGTTCGCAATCTCGCAAACGAAGTTTTGCAGGTAAAAATCGATAACGAGGCGGAGGGCATAGAAAATGGAAATAACGTTGGCTAAGGACGAAGTTCTTATTAAACAGTACGATTACGCATCCACAAAATCCAAACACGACGTTGTTATGCACAGCGTTATCGTGACGGATAAAAGAATCATCGCTCAGGAGCAGGGCGAAAGGTCGTTTGCGAGAGACGAAATGCCTCTCGATCACGCCGATTACATAGTAACGGATTTCGACAGTTACAAAAAACCCGTTAAGCTTGCTATCGTTCTTTTCATAATAAGCGCGATTCTCGCTATCGGCGGACTTGTATGGAGTTTGCTCACAAAAGACACTTATTGGTTTCTTATTCCTACGGGGCTCAGCGTTGTAGTTTTGGTGTTCGCAATCATCGCTCTTATCCTTGCGCTCACGAAAAAAGGCGCAACGGCGGAACTCGAAATAAGGTCTCGTCAACCCGCTTATGAAATGTTCAGTTTCTGCGCTAACGGTATTAAACCCATAAGTCGCCTTGACAGACTTAAAATCAAGGTCGACAGAGAAGTTGCGGAGCAGATGCTTAACGAAATCGGCGCGCTTATTCTTAATTACAAAAACAAATAAAAATAATCGACGAATTTAAAAAAACAGACGGCTTTTCCGTGATTCATTCACGGGAAAGCCGTTTTTATATATTTTTCGGTTTCGCCGGATTGTATGCCAGACAAGGTTCGGATTATTCTTGTCTGGCATGGCGGGAAAATGATTGAAAAATCGAACATAACAAAGCGGGCGAGCAAGTTCGCCCCTGCTTGTTATGTTATCAATATCAGACAAATCGTATGGGCGATCACCGACCTGCTTACTTGTGAATTATGTTGTATAAAACGTAGGGGAGATCATCGGTCTTCCGCCTGCGAAAGCCTTTGAACTTCTAAAAACGCGCAAATGTAAAGCTTTTGTAAAGTACGGATATAAAAGCTTTTATTCTTGCATAAATAATCGAATTGTGGTACAATTTCAAATGATATGGTTTTGCATGATAATTTGCGGTAAATTTTTCGGAGAACGATATGATAAAAGCAATAATATACGATAAAGACGGCACGCTTATGAGATTTGATGATTTCTGGATCCCCGTGGCGCAGGAAGCGATAAAAGAAATCGTGAAAAAAAATACAAACGCCGAAACGAAAACGGTTTTGAAAATCGCGTCGGAAATAGGGGAGAATATAGGAATTTTCGGCAACGCCGTCGACCCGAAAGGCATTTTGTGCGGCGGAACTTATTCGCAGTTTGCCGAAGCCGTGACCGAAACTCTTAATAAATACGGTTTTAAAGTGCGTATCGATCGGCGCGAGGTGGAACAGGCGGTTTCGGACAACACCGATAAGGGCGCTATTTTGCCTGCGTGCGAAAATCTGCGGGAGAAACTCAATAAAGCGCGCGAGCGTGCGGCTTTGTTCGTCGTTACGACGGACGATCGCTCTATTACCGAATTTTGCCTTGAAAAACTCGGCGTTTACGATCTTTTCGACGGAATTTACTGCGACGATAACGATATTCCGCATAAGCCGGACCCGTTCGCCGCGAACGAAATCGCGGGGAAACTCGGCGCTGCGAAAAACGAAATTTTTATGATCGGAGATACGAATACCGACAGAAAATTCGCGGAGAACGCGGGAATAGGTTTTGCGTTTGTCGGAAGCGACTCCCTTCTTAAAGAAAAGTGCGCGCTTTGCGCAAAAGACGTCGGGGAAGCAACCGATTTAATATTGACCTTAAACGGAAGCGTCGGCCCCGACGTTATATCCGAAGTAAAATCGGACGTTATACCCGCATGAAAAAGTTTAAACTGATAAATTACATTTTGCCGTCGGTGATTTCGATGGTAATCGTCGGAACATATACCAATATCGACGGGCTTTTTATCGGCAACCGCGCGGGTGACGACGGGCTTGCGGCGATAAATATCGCGTGGCCGATAGTTGCGTTTATTACGTCTCTCGGAACGGGGCTCGGAATCGGGGCGGCTGTAATGATAAACAGTCTTCGCGGGGAGAACGAAAACCGCCTTGCGGAAAAATCGAAAACCGTTTCGCTTTGGCTGCTCGTTATCGGAGGATTGTTTTCAACCGTCCTTTGTTCCGCGATTTATTCGCCTTTGCTTACGCTTCTCGGCGCAAGCGGAACGGCTAAAACTTACGCCGAAAATTATTCTCTCGTAATTTCTCTCGGTGCGCTTTTCCAGGTTGTCGGCGCGGGCGCGGTCGTTCTTTTGAGGAACGAGGGCAAAACCTATTCCGCGCTTATTTACACGGCTATCGGGCTTGCGGTTCATATCGGGCTTGATTTTCTCACGGTGAAAAAATTCGCTTTGTACGGAGTTGCGGCGGCAACGGTCGCTTCGCAAGCCGTAGTCGCGGCTTTGGCGGTCGTCACTTTTTTAAAACAAAAAAACACCGAAATCGCGGGCGAGACAGAGAGCGACGAAAAGTCAACGCGCCTTGCCGCGAGAATCTTAAAAAACTCCATAGCTCCTTTCGGACTTAATTTCGTTCCGTCCGCAACCTTGCTTTTTACAAATTTTTTCGCGCTCGCAAGCGGCGGAACGGCGGCGGTAGGAGCTTACGCGGTAATGAGCTACGCTCTTTACACTTACGATTATATCTATCAGGGTGTGTGCGACGGGGTTCAGCCCGCACTCAGTTATTACAGGGGCGCAAACGACCTGATTGAAGAGCGGAAGACCGTCTATAAGTCGATTATCACGCTTATTTGCCTTTCCGCGGCATTTATCGCGCTCACTCCCGCGGCGATAGCTTTTCTGCCGGAAATCTTCTCGGTTTCCACGGAAGCGGCGAAGATGATGAAAGCGGGTTTTATAATTTACGCCTTTGCGTATCCTTTGAAAGCGGCGGTAAAGTTTATCTGTTCTTACGCATATTCGACGGGTAAAATAATAGTATCGAATATCGTAACATATCTCGATCCGTTTTTGTTCACGCCGATAAGCTTAGCGGTTTTGTCGGGCAGGGGAACAAGCGGAATATGGGCGGCGCTTCCCGTTTCGCAATTTCTCACATTGCTTGCCGCGGCGGGAATATTCTTAATTTTAAAATTCAAGCCGAAACACAGTAAAAAAACAACGTGAGTTAATTATATTTTTAGTGTAAAAAACAGAGCGAAAGATAATTATTATATATAATATAAAATGGTATATAATATAAAATGCCACAAATAAGATAAAACGCCGCAGTGACGGCGTTTTTTTATGTAAACGATAACCGTGTCGCCTTTTCTCGGAAGTTCGGACATATGCGGGGGAGTGTTTTTCGTCCGGTCACCGCCGAATACGTTAAACGGGTAAGTCGTCGCGTTTCATAAACAGCGGTTTGCCGCGTTCATAATGAACTTCGTTCCCGAAGCAATGCCGAACAATAATAATACGAACCCTGCCAAAACGCCGCAAGTTAAAATCGGGCTTTTCGCAGCGAATTCAAAGGCGTGCTTTCCGCATATTTTCCAAAAGTGTATTTTAGCGGCGCTGAATTCTTATAAATTTTATGCTTGCGCCGTTATCTTGCAGTCAATAATCGGAAAGACCTAATAAATAGTCCGCAGAGACGTCGAAAAATCGGCATAGTTTAATTACCGCGTCGAGACTCGGCTCGCTGCGCCCGCATTCCCAGTCGCATATGCTGCTGTTATTTGTTTCTATTATTTCCGCTAACGCCTTCTGGCTGAGCTTCTTTTCGGTGCGAAGTTCTTTAAGGCGTTTCCCTAATTTATTCATACCTTAATTTTATGTCTTTTTTCCTATACTTTGTGTATATTAGGGCATTTCCCTAAATTATTATTTTATGTAAATTGTAAAAAATCTATTAAAATCAGTTGACATTAGGGAAAATCCCTAATATAGTATTGCTGAACAATTGCTCAAAAAATAGAAAAAGGAGGCATTATGGAAGAGAACATTCAAAACTATTCTGCGGCAACCGACGTCAAAAAAGCGAAAAAGAAAAAAATAATCGCTGTAATCGTCGCCGTGGTCGTTATTGCCGTGGTTGCGATAATCGTGTATTCGGCGGTGAATAAAAACGCTAAATACGCGGGCGTATATTATTCTATCAGCGAGAACTATGAGGGCGATTACTTCTTTTCCGGCAGTAAGTATTATATCGAGCTTACAAAAGACGGAAAGTTTATCGAAGAAGGTTTTCTCGGTTCGTATGAAGTAAAATCGGGGAAGATAACGCTTATTCAATCGGCGCTCGGAATGACGGTGATGATGAATGCGACTGTAAAAAACGGCGTTTTAATCGTCAACGACAATTCGGCCTCGAGTCCGATACGTTATTATTACGTAAAGCTGGACACGCCGCCGGAAAACGGTCAAGTGTACGGTAAGCTTCCTTTTTGAAAACGCAGATTTTCTCTGAAAACGAAGACCGATAACACGAAAACAACGCTTTCCGTCAGCCACGGGCGATTGTGTTCGAGCGCAACCATCTGCGGCCAAAAGCGGGGGCTTTTGTTAAAAAAATCAAAACACAAAGGAGAAACAAAAAATGACTTCGGGAAAAAGTAAAAAACTCAGAAACGGCGTAATAATCTTCGCCGCAATTTTCATTATCGTCGCGGTTGTTCTTTTCGTTCTGGCAGGTATGTCGACGGGAAAAGCGAACGAACTTAAAGAAGGCGGATATTCTATATTCGGTTCGGTTCAGGCTCAGATAAAAAATTACGAAATGTACGCCACGCTTTACACGGTTTTAGGCGTAGTATTCCTTGTTTTAGGCGTACTTTACGCAGTTTTTATGCTTTCTGTTTTCTACAGAACGCAGATTACTATCGCGGACGACGGCTCGGTAAACGGAACGGGTACGGTAGGACTTAAGCGCAAGGCTTTTTCGGCTAATATTTCCGAAATCGAAATGCCTGTTACTAACGGTAAAAATTTGCTCGGATTCAATATCAAAGGCTTGCGTTACAGTGTTTTCACCGACGACGCGCCTATGTTCTACAAGAAAATGTGCGAGTTAAAGAAAAAATAAAATGAGAAAACATACGAGATTTGTCGCTTTGCTTTTAGTCGCATTATGTTTCGTAACGGCAAGTTTCACGTTGTGCGGTTGCGATACGTTACGGAATATAATGGATAATCTCGGTCATTACGGCGGCAATAGCGGCAGCGAAAAAGAGAAAGAATCGAAAAACTCCGCAGAATACGCACGGCAGGCGAAAGTCGTTAAAACCAACGTAAGAAAAGATTCGGGTTCGAACAAACTCGTTCCCGCGAGCGACGTTATAGCGCGCGGGCTTCACGACGACGTAACCGTGGAATCCTGGTACGACGACGATAATTATTGTTATATCGTATATCTCGGCAGGATAGAGAACTTTATTCTGCACGATATCCATACTTTTCAGTATACGGAAGATTATCGTGTGTACGGCAAAGTAAACGTGAAACTTAACGTCGCCACGACGGAAACGGTGGAGACCTCGTATAAACGCACGGTGCAACGCTCAACCTCGAGAACGATAGAAAGTTCCCTGAAAACGAGCCTGGGGGCTAAGGTAACTTCGAAAAAAGGCGTGTTTGAGGACGAGGTCAGCGCGAATATCGAGGGGCAACTTAAAAACACCTGGAGCAGTACGCTTGTGGAAACGAGCGAGGACTATTACAGGCAAGTGGTTACGAGAAGCGAAGAGATCACGCGCGAACTTACTCTCGACTACGACGAATGTAAAGACGGAATGTGGTATGCCAGCCAAGAATAAAACGAACCTTGCCAAAATGCCGCTATTTCCGCGCTTTTCGTCAAATTATCGCTTGAAGTACGGCAAGTACGTCTGCGCGAGTCTTTACCAAAAATCATCGGAAATATCGGCATTTTGGTCGGAACGAGTCTGACGGCGGATTTTTAGACTAAGACAAGGCGCGCGAGCGCGTTAATACTCTATGTATAACACGGGAGCGGAACGCAGTATTAGTCAAAAATACGCCGTCAAACCAGGGGTCGTTTTATTCTTGGCTGGCATAACTATGCGATCTGCACGGATATAGACGTGTACGCCGCCGTTTGTTATAACATCGTAAATGCAGACGTTACTTACAACTATTATACCGATACAGTCGGCAAGATAGGCGAAAAAGTTTTTTCTTCCACGGGCGAGGATTTTACGGCGGTTGCCGAAAGATTCGAGCTTGATTTGTCGTCGTTTGTGTTCGAAAAGCCCGAAAATTATATCAGCAATCACCCCGTTGCGGAAATCACCTGCGTAGGCGCGGAAACAAAACTTACCGTGCAGAAGGGAACTACGGTTTATCCCCGTATCACTTTCGACGAAGTGAAGAAAAAGGACGGAACAACCGCCCCCGCCCTTAAATATTATTATGAGAACGGTTACAGGCATATCGATATAAAAGTCGAGATGAATTTCAACAGCGCGTTGACGAAGATGCATATTTATATCTGCCCCGTAGCCGATCGCGAAACCGCGGTTTTTCATCAGGAAGAGTTGAAGAACGGGTATAAAACGTTTAATGCCGAAAGGTTGGAGTTGTCGAGATTCGTCGACTTCGGCGTGTTTTACATAGGTTTGAGAAACGCAAACGTTCTCGATGATTTCGTCGTTTCGGGAATAAAAGTCACGATAAAAATTTACAGATAAGAGACGTAAATAAATACAGTCGGCAAAAACATAAAACAAAAGCCGCCGCCTTTGGTTTATATCCGGGCGGCGGCTTATATTGTATAATATTGTTTATCAGTCTTCCGTGAAAAGGGTTATTATCATCGATTTGACTTTATTTTTCATAACCGCGTAATCGAGATAATCGTGCGTGTCGTAAACGAATTCGTGCGCGAACGACTGAATTACGTTCATGGCAAGATGTACTCTTTCTTTAACGTTCGGCTTGTCGTAACCGAATTTTTCGAGCTTCTCGGTGACAACATCGGTGATTTTATCCTGCAAACTTAAAAATTCGGCGTTTACTTCATTATCGCTCCCTTCTAAAGCGTGCAATGCGCTGTGAAGGTGAGCGTTGTCCTTATGCGCCTTTATCGTCGCGTCGATATACGCGGCGGAAATCTCTCCGATATCGAGCGGAACGGAAACGTTTTCCCATAAAGCTTCGAAAGGTTTGGTCACTTTATCGATATATATTTTAAGCACGTAAAGAAGAATATCGCGTTTATCCTTAAAATAGCTGTAAACTATTCCCGTGGAAACGCCCGCGCGTTTGGCGATCTCCTGTGTGTTGGCATTATAATAGCCGACTTCCGCAAAAAGCTCGTAGCTTGCGTTGATTATTTTCTGCTTCTTTTCGCTCGACCGCTCCTGCTGCGGCTGTCTTATCGTTTTTTCCATAATTCCATTATATAATATTCCGAAAAAAAAAGCAATAAAAAAATTTATGAATATGAAAAAATGTTCATATTTTTGCTTGACAAGGGAAACTGGCGGTGTTATAATAAATGCGAAATTGAAATTTCATTCACATTTATAAGCCGAATGAGTAAGCCATAGGTTCGGTTTATACGAGCGAAACCCAAACACCTCCGATCAATCGGAAAATCATATTTCGCCCGGTTAAGTGAAAAAGGAGAGAAGGTATGCCGATAGTATTAGCGCCGATTAACCAACAGCTCAGGATCGTCCGGATAGCAGCGGACGATAAGCTTAAAAAACATCTCGAAAGCCTCGGGATAACGTTGGACGGCGAGATAACTGTTATAAGTTCGAGCGGCGGAAGCGTTGTCGTTAAAGTTAAAGACGGACGTATCGCCCTCGACGGTAACCTTTCGACGAAAATTTTCGTTGCGTAAAATTTACGTAAGATTTTGGTCGGTTAAAATTTGTAATCAATCAGTTTTGATGATTTAAGGAGAAATAAAATGGAGAAAACACTCAATTTGTTTGAGATCGGCGAGCACGGAACGGTAAAATCCGTGGTCGGCGAAGGCAAAATCAAAAGACGTCTTTTCGATATGGGCATTACTCCCGGCGCAGACGTTCTGATGAGAAAGAAAGCTCCCCTCGGCGATCCCATTGAGATCACGATCAGAGGCTATGAACTCACGCTTCGTAAAACCGAGGCCGTTTGCGTTAATGTGGAGGTAAGCAAATAATGATGAAAAGATTTGCTTTGGCAGGTAATCCGAACTGCGGTAAAACGACGCTTTTCAACAGTTTGACGGGTTCTACGGCTCACGTCGGCAACTGGCCGGGCGTAACGGTCGACAAGCGCGACGGCGTTTACAAAAAATGCGCCGAACCTATCGCGATAATCGACCTTCCCGGTATTTATTCGCTTTCGCCGTACACTCCGGAAGAAGTAATCGCGAGAAATTACGTTCTGGACGAAAAGCCCGACTGCGTAATCAACATCGTAGACGCTACCAACTTGGAGCGTAACCTTTATTTAACCACGCAGATCCTCGAAATGGACGTCCCCGTGGTCGTTGCGCTTAACATGATCGACGCCGTTGAAAAGGTCGGCGATAAAATCGACGAAAAAGCTCTCGAAAAGAGCCTCGGCGTTCCCGTTGTTAAAATATCCGCTCTTAAAGAAAAAGGTCTTAAAGAGCTTATGGATAAGGCTTACAACGAGAGCAAGAAAAAGCGCGAAGGCGTAACCGTTTTAAAGGATTCGCCCCTGGCGCACGTTATCGGCGACGTTAAAATCGCTCTCGAGGGACAAAAGGTTGCGAACCCCTTGTTCCACGCAATCAAACTTGTGGAAAACGACGAAATCGAAGTGGCGATGCATAAAGATACCGTCGGAATGGTAAATGCTTTCAAAAAGACCTTCAACGACGACATGTTCGGAAACGACTTCGAAGCTTTGGTTGCGGACGCGAGATATAAATACATATCCAAGCATTTCGCTCCCGTCGTAACTCATAAAAACAAAGATAAATTCAAAACTTCCGCTTCCGATAAGGCGGATAAGGTTTTAACGCATAAGGTTTGGGGTATCCCGATTTTCCTTGTAGTTCTGTTCCTTATCTTCCACCTTACGTTCTCCGAAAACCTGTTCTTCTTAAACGGATTCGGCGACGGTTGGATGCCTTCTCTTTCCGATAACGAAGCGTTCCTCGAAAAAGACGAAAACGGCAAAATCGTTTACGCGGACGATCTCGAATACGTTATGAACGAAAACGGCGATTACGTTATGGCTGACGGCGAAGGCGTAACCAAGAACGAAGACGGAACTTACACGGCGATCGTCGACGGCGAAGAGATAGAAGGTCTCGTAGCCGACGAAGAAGGTCACCTCGGAAGTCTTGTTCCCGAGCTTAACTACGGCGGAAGATGGCTCGCCACGATTTATGACGGAACGTTGTATTCGCCCGGCGTTGCGATAAATAACATCTGGAACGATATGATCGTAGGCGAAATCGCGGGTCGTATTCAGGGTGCGGTTGAAGAAAGCAAAATGGCGGACTGGGCAAAAGGACTTATCAATAACGGTATTATCGACGGTATCACGGCGGTTCTTTCCTTCCTTCCCCCGATTCTCGTATTGTTCTTATTCTTCTCGATTCTCGAAGATTCGGGATATATGGCTCGTATCGCGTTCATTCTCGACAGAATGTTCCGTAAATTCGGGCTTTCGGGCAGAGCTTTCCTTCCTATGATAATGGGCTTCGGATGTTCTGTTCCCGCAATGATCAACACCAGAACTTTGGCAGACGAAAAAGAAAGGACGGCAACCGTTCGCGTTATCCCGTTCTTCTCCTGCGGAGCTAAGCTTCCTATCCTTACAGCCGTTGCCGGCGCGCTTGTTATCGGCACGGGCGTAAGCGCGGACGTTATAACTTACTCGATGTACCTTCTCGGTATCATAACCGCAATCGTCTCCGTACTTTTAATGAGAAGCACCTCGCTCAAAGGCGAAACGCCTCCGTTCATAATGGAACTTCCCGCATATCACGCGCCGCAGTTCAAGAACCTTATGGCTCACCTTTGGGATAAGACGAAGCACTTCGTAAAGAAAGCGTTTACGATAATCCTTGCTTCGACTATCGTAATCTGGGTTCTCACTCACTTCGATTTCTCCTGGCATTTACTTGCGGACGAAGAAATCAATCAGAGTATTCTTGCAAACATATCGATGCTTGTTCAGCCTATCTTCACCCCGCTCGGCTTCGGCAGCCAGCTCGGAGAATTCGGTTGGGTATTCGTTCTTGCGGCTGTCTCCGGACTTATCGCAAAGGAAAACGTTATTTCGACGTTCGGAACGCTCGCGGCTTGTCTTATGGCTAACCCCGTCGTCGCTTCCAAAATCGGTCTTGCGAACATTGCGAGCGAAGCCGGTATCGGCGCGGTAAAAGCAATGATTCTCGCAACGGATATTTCCGTTCCCGCGCTTCTTGCCTTTATAGCGTTCAATATGACGACTATCCCGTGCTTTGCGGCGGTAGGTACCGCGAAAGCCGAACTTCAGAACAAGAAACGTTATCAGTGGACGCTCCTCTTCTGGGTTGCGACCTCTTATCTCGTAGCTTCGATGATTTACACGATCGGATCATGGTGGTGGACGGCGTTTATCTGGGCGGCAGCTATCGCGGTAGTAACCGTTATCATCGTTATGAGAAACAAGAGACTTGCCGAAAAACAAAACGGATTGCTTGCTTAATCAAAGCGTTTTAAAAAACAATCAGGGAGTATAAAATACAGGGAGTATAAAATATGGGACCGTTTGAAATTCTTCTTATAATTGCCTGCGCGGCTGTGGTTATTTCCGTAAGCGTGGTTTCGATAATAAGAAAGAAACAAGGAAAACACGATTGCGATTGCGGCGGCGATTGCGCGCATTGCTCGGGTTGCCGGTATAATGCGGCTCAGAAAAATAATAAAAAATAATTTCTTGACGCTCCCCGAGCTTTCGGGGGGCGTTTACTTTGATAATGAGTTAGCTTAGACTAACGAAAAAGACGAAAGGGATATAAACAAGGAGATGACTTATGGCTTTAATAGAATTAAAAAACGTAAGCCGAGTATATAAAAGCGGCGAACACGAACAAAAAGCGTTGAACGAAGTGAATTTAAATCTCGAGGAGGGTAAATTCGTCGTAATTTTAGGACCGAGCGGAGCGGGGAAGAGTACGCTTCTGAATCTTCTCGGAGGACTTGACAGCCCCACGAGCGGCACGATAACCGTAGACGGCAAGGATATATCGAAACTTTCTAACGACGAGCTTGCCGATTACAGAGCTTCTACGGTCGGATTTGTTTTCCAGTTTTACAATCTTATCCCCACGCTTACGGTAAAGGAAAACGTGGAACTCGTCAAATCCATTGCGCCCAAGGCTTTCCCCGCGGAAAAGATGCTCGACGAGGTCGGGCTTAAAGACCATCTGCACAATTTTCCCGCGGAGCTTTCGGGCGGCGAGCAACAGAGAGTCTCCATTGCGAGAGCTTTGGCTAAAAACCCGCAGATACTTCTTTGCGACGAGCCGACGGGCGCGTTGGACTCCGAAACGGGCGCGCTTGTTTTGAAATTGCTTCTTAAAATGGCAAGGGATTACGGTAAGACCATAATAGTCGTAACGCATAACCAGAATATCGCCAAAATGGCGGACAGAATAATAAGGGTTAAAAACGGCGAGATAAAATCGGTCGAGGATCAGACCGAACCTCTTTCCGTGGACGAGGTGGACTGGTAATGCTTTTCAAAAAACTTATAAGAACGATCGGCGTTTACAAAGCGCAATTCATTTCGATGATCATAATGATCGCCCTGGGAACGGCAATTTTCGTCGGTTTCAATATGGAATGGTACGCGATAGAGTATAACACCGAAAAATATTTCGAAGAAACGGGTTACGCCGATTTCAGAATTATAAACGAAACCGGGCGGTTCACCGAAGAGGAAGCCGAAAAAATCAAAACGATCGACGGCGTCAAGGAAGTTTCGAGGTTTGTTTCCGTGAATGCGGCGGTGTACAATCCCGACCCGAAGGCGGCTAAAAAAACGCTCGCAATCACTGTAACCGAAAACACCGAAGTTTCGTTCTTCACGCTTATAAGCGGCGAAAAATACGATCCCGAAAGCGTTGACGGAATCTGGCTTTCGGATAAATACGCCGAGACGAACGGCGTTAAAATCGGCGATAAAATAGGCTTTTCTTACGCGAAATTCAAAATGGAAGGCGTAGTTAAAGGGCTTGTTAAATCAAGCGAATATCTCGTCTGTGTGGAAGATGAATCGGAGCTTATGCCGGAATACGAAAAGCACGGATTCGCCTACATTTCGCCCGTTATGTTCTCGGCGGCGGTCAAGGACGGCACGCACGGAATTTTTACCGAATTTTATCCCGAGATAAACGTTATCGGAGAGGGCGAACTTAAAACCTTCAAGAAAGCCGTGGAGGAAAAGCTCGGAAAAACTTTACTCGTTTTATCCAAAGAAGAATCGTCTTCTTACATTCTCGCGCAAGGCGAAGCCGACGAGGGCAAGACGATGGGAACGATTTTCCCCGTACTGTTTATGGTTATCGCCGTTTTAACGATGGTAACCACGATGCACAGGCTCACGGCGAAAGAGAAAACTCAGATAGGCATCTTAAAGGCGCTCGGCTTTAAGGATAAGCGGATAACCCGCCATTACACGTCTTACGCGTTCGCGGTCGGCGTGCTCGGGAGCGCGCTGGGGATATTGCTCGGAATAGGTATCTGCGCGATAATTATGAATCCGAACGGCACGATGGGTACGTATTTCGATATGCCGAAATGGGAACTCGTTGTTCCGTGGTTCTGCTATGTTGTCGTCGCGGCGATAATAGTTTTCCTCACGTTTATAGGCTTTTTGTCCGTCAAGAAAATGCTCAAAGGCACGGCGGCGGACGCTTTGAGACCTTACGCGCCCAAGAAAATGAAAAAGCTCGCGATCGAGAAAACCGGGCTTTGGGAAAAAATGTCTTTCGGCGCGAGATGGAATATGCGCGATATTATGCGCCATAAATCGAGAACGCTTATGAGCCTTATCGGTATCGTCGGGTGTATGGTTATCGTCGTAGGCTCGGTCGGTATGCGCGATACGATGAACGGGTTTATCGATTCGTATTATAACACGGCGATGAATTACGTTTCCAAAATCAACGTCACGGACGACGCCGAGGAAAACTCGATAAAATTCCTTACGATAAATTATGACGGCGATTACAGCGGAAACGTTGCCGTGGAGTTTAACGAAAAAGCTTATTCGCTCGAGATTTATTCCGTCGAACACGATATGGTAAAGTTTATGCCCGATAAAGGCTTCGACCCGATTAAACTTTCGGACGACGGCGCGTATGTTTGCAGAAGAATCGCCGATAAGTATAATCTTAAACAAGGCGACGAAATAACTTTAAGACCTTACGGGGAAAGCCGCGACGAGGCGTATACTTTCAGAATAAACGGCATTATCCGCTCGCAGAGCGAAAGCGTAGTTATAACGGCGAAGTACGCGGAGAAAATGAACGTCGATTATTACGTCACGGCGATTTACACGAATACTTCCTCGGACGTTATCGACAACGATAAAACGGCGGCGAACGGCGAAGCTCCTTACGACGTGATAAAAACCGTTCAGGACAAGGAAGAACTTATAAAAACGTTCGATATGTTTCTCGAAATTATGAATATGATGGTAATTCTGCTCGTGGCGGTCGGCGTCGCGCTCGGAATAGTCGTTCTGTACAACCTCGGAACTATGAGTTACGCCGAACGTTACAGAGAAATGGCTACGCTTAAAGTCGTCGGGTTCAGGGATAAAAAGATAGGAAGACTTCTTATCGAGCAAAACCTTTGGGTAACCGTTTTCGGTATGGTCGTAGGCTTGCCGCTCGGGATTTTCACCCTCGATTATCTTATCAAAGCCCTCGCTCCGGAATACGAAATGAGCTTAATGTTAGGACCGCTTACCTTTATTTCGGGTATTGTCATAACTTTGGGCGTTTCGCTTCTCGTAGGATTTATGATCGCGAGGAAGAATAAGAAAATCAATATGGTCGAAAGCTTAAAAGCGGAATAGATTTTAGCGGAATTTTAAACCGAGGAGAAAATCGATTATGAACGTAAGAGAAATATTAGTGATTACTTTAACTGTTCTTGTCGTAATATCGATTATAACGGTTGTTAAGAAAATTTGTTTGACGGAGAATACGAAAATGATTAAAACTGTTTTGAAAATCGAAGGAATGAGATGCGGTATGTGCGAAGCTCATATCTGCGACGTTATAAGAAAAAGCTGTTACGTTAAAAAAGTAACGGCGTCGCACGTGAAAAACGAAGCGGTTATCGAAAGCGAATCGTCCATAGATAAAGAGGCGTTGAAATCCGCTATCGAAAAAACCGGTTATAAGGTCGGAGAAATCACCGAAGAAGAATATAAGAAAAAAGGTCTTTTCGGATTTCTTAAAAAGTAAAAAAATTTGCGGGGCGAAAGCCCTTATAAAACAAAAGGGTTGCGAATCCGTTTTTTCTGCGGATCCGCAACCTGTTTTTAAGCGAGGCTGCCGTTGAATTTTATCCGTACAACACCGACGGGAAGTTTGAGAATGTGGCAATTTTGCTGGACGATATCACGGGCATGAAGAGTAAAGGAAACCGACTGATAATCAATACAAAAAGCAGAGAATATTCCTTTACCGTTTACAATGCAAACCTTTGGGAAGAAATGATAAAAAAAGAATTATAAAATTTTTTAAAGAACGTCGTATTTGTCTGCGGAGTTTTTTTATTTGCTGTTTATTTCGGAATTTCTTTATAAATATGACAAGCGTATGTCAAGATATATGCCTTATAATATGCTCGTAAACTGAATTACGGAATACGTTCGGGACGGGTTTTAAAGCTCGTTTCGGCGGGAAATTCCGCAAAGGAGAAAAGTATGGAAATGAGCAGCGTTCTGATAAAAGGCGAAACTGTAAACCGTGCGGAAGACTATTTTGCGGCGGGTGAGAAGTATTTTTTTGGAAACGGAGAAGAAAAAAACGTCGCCCTCGCCAAGATTTACTATATGAAAGCGGCTAAATGCGGCAACGCTTCGGCGGCTTTTATGGCGGGTTACATTATGGTGAGCGGCGCGGAGGGGAAAAGCAACGTGAGAAAAGGTACGGCGTATCTTAAAAAGGCGGCGGCAAAAAATCACGACGGCGCACTCCTTTTTCTCGCAAGAAATTATTATTACGGCTACGGCGTTAAAAGAAACGTAAAAAAAGCTTTTCTGTGCTGGGAGAAGGGCGAGGAAATCGGCTCTGCCGAGGCGGCTTATTATCTCGGATTGTGTTTTGCCAAGGGGATTTACGTGAAGCAAAACTCCTTAAAAGCGAGGGAATATCTCACGAAAGCTCTCGAAAACGGCTTTACGTTTGCAAAAACCGCCATCGACGATATCGGATATATGTGCGCGTAAGATTGCAAAAAACCGTCGGGGTAGCCTTGTTTTGTATCTTTGCCGGTCTTGTCGGTTTGTTGCTTGTCGACTTTTCGGTTTTCGCTTTTTCGAGAGACCGTTTGTCGGGCAAAAACATTTTATGAGTTTACCGCATAATATATAGTAGCGGCGAATAAAACGAAAAGTTTCTCGCCGCCGAGGTTATACTCGAGGTTATACTTATGAAAAATTGCGATTTTTTGCTCGGCGCGGCTCTCGGCGCGGTCGTCGTCGGAGCGGTTATCGGTTGCGTAACAAAAAAATGCGATTGTTCGGGCGGTACTCCTCCTCCCGAACGCGATTGTCCGCCGATAATAATGCCTCCGCTCGGTTTTTGTCCGTGTTGTCCTCCCGGAAACTGTAAAAAACCAAAGAAAAAAGACCCCTGCAAAGGTTGTTATTACGAGAAATACGAAAGAAAAACCTGTAGATAAATAAAAACAAATTACATTCCGGCTGTCGCGGCGATAAAAACCGCGGCAGCCGCTTTTGTTTTTTAAAACGGTATTCACACAAAAAGTCTTTCCCGTAAATCCAAAATAGTGGGCTATAAGTCGATTAACCGGCATTTTTAGATTTAATCGGTTGAATTTCAAACCGTTAAACAACGGTTTTGTCCGGGCTTTAACGCTTTTTTAACGTTTAAAAAACAAATTTCGGACAAAAGAGAAAGCCGTTTTCACCCAAAATTTTCGGTGAAATAAAAATCTGTGAGCCTAAACGACCTCTCTTTGATTGCTTTTTATTTTGAAATATAGTATTATATCCGTATATATTCCCATAAACAGACTTGGGGCAATGTACCTAAACGCGGATTTTCTCTGCAGCAAGGCGAAAATATGCTTGAATCGGTTGTAAAAATTAAAGATAAAATTGAAAATTTCGCGTTGAAACCGGCGTTTGTTTTCGTCGTTTGCGCCGTCGCGTTTGTATTTCACGCTTTAGCTTTGGATTTGGCGGGGCTTTTGATTTTCGCTTTTTGCGGAGGGTTGTTTTTCGTCTTCCTCGACGATTGCCGCCCTGCTCTGACGGTGTTGTTCTTTGCGATATTCGTCGTTTCCACGCAGAACAGCACGGGTTTCCCCGTGAAGGACAGACCGGATTATTACCTCAGAAATTCGACGATAATTCCGCTTGTTTTCGGCGGGTGTTTCCTGTTAGGGTGTATTATTTTCAGATGCGTTAAAAAAAGAGAGAATTTTCTCACGTCAAAATCGCTTATTCCGTTATTCGCGCTGTCTGTTTCGCTCGTTTTGTCGGGCTTTGTTGCGGCGAAAAAGTATCACTATGGGGAAAGTTTGTTGTTCTCGCTCGTGGGCGTTGCATCCTATCTCGGGCTTTATGCGGTTTTCTCGGGCGTTACCGACAGTTTCGAAGGAATTTTCGATTTCGCGATGACCTTGTTTTCGGGCGTCGCGCTGATAATTTCGCTCGAAGTCATTTACGTTTACGTTCTGAATCTTCTTCCGCCGTTCGATTTTTTACCCGATAACTGGAAAAACTGTATGCGGTCGGGGGATTTTTTCGGGTCGATACTTAAATGGAAACCGTATATCGTAACGGGGTGCGGAGTAAGCAACCAGTCGGGCGCGATGCTCGCGTTTCTTCTTCCCGCCGTGTTTTACAAGATTTACAAAACGGAGCGTTACGTGTGGTACGAACTGCTTGCGTTTTTAACGGCGGTTTCGATCGTTTTCACACTTTCGAGAACGGCAATGCTCGTCGGCGGACCGCTTTTTATCGTATTGTCTGTTTTCGTGGGAATAAAACTCAAGAAAAAAACGATGTATTTCGCGGTTTACGGAGCATTTATAACGCTCGCGCTCGTCGCTCTTACGATTATAACGCTCAAATACGACGTGAACATTATAGATTATATCCGTCCGAGTACCGGACCGAAGCTTAACGGCAGAAACAGGTTTTGGAAAATGGCGGTGGAATATTTCAAGGAATCGCCCGTGTTCGGGGTAGGGTTCGCCTATCCTTGTTACGACCCGCGGTTTATTTCCTTCGTCGGCGAATCGACTTCTATCTTCCGCGCTCTTTATCACAGTTTCTTTTTCCAGCTTTTAGGCTCGAGCGGGCTTGTCGGAATAGCCGCGGCGGCTTACGCGCTTACAGATACGGCTATAAGATTTATCAGAGAGAAATTCGAGGGGAAATTCTTCGTGTTCTGTTTTATAATCGCGTTTTTAGTCGCATCGTTGTTCGATATAATTTATTTCGTACCTTACGAAGTGTGTTTCGTGATGTTTATAGTCGTCGTTGCGGAAAAACAGATTTATAAAAACCGCAAGACGAATTTGCCCGAAAAAAAAGAGGATTTGCAAAATCGGGAAGCGGAATAAAAAAACGGAAAAGATTTATAAAAAAGATTTGTAAAACAAAAGACAAGAAATATTCGGGGAATAAAAGCCGCAAAAACGTAAACCGACCTTTCGCGGAAGCGTGAAAGTATGAAAGTACATAAGGATGCGGTCGCATTTGCGAATTTTTCGGCGGTATCGGAGGCAAACTTAAAAAATGAGCGAAAAAAAACCGAGAGTGGTATTCCCGTTTGTCGAAGCGGGCTTCGGACATATAATGGCTGAAAAGTCCATTGCCGACGCGTTTGAAAAAAAATACGGCGAGTATTTCGAAGTCGTTCGGTCGGAATTTTTCAAAGAAACGGGCAGCGAAGCTATGCTGAAATTCGAAAAAAGGCTTTGCAACGAAGTCCGTATGTACAATAAATGCAATTTTTACGGCTATCTGAACATTGCCTGTATGAACTTGTTCGGACCGAGAATTTCGAGCTGGTTCATAATGTCCAAGCTTTATAAAAATCTTTTCAGAGATTCTATGGAGCATATGCGGGAACTCAAACCCGATTGCGTGGTTTCTACGCACTGGGCGACTAATTATTACGCCGAAAGGCTCGAAAACAAGCCGATAACGGCTATGTACGGACCCGACGCGCATTTAAACGCGTTGTTCCGTTACCCGTGCGATCTCGATATGATTTCCATTCCCGAGGGGTATAAGCGGGCGTTGAAAAAATTCCCCCGCAGATTTAACGAGGATAATTTAAAACTCGTTCCAACGGCTATAAGGCAGGAAGCATTTTCGGTCGAAAGGGATAAAAGCGTTCTTAGAAACAAACTCGGTCTTCAGGACAGATTTACCGTTCTTCTTATGGAGGGCGGTTACGGAATAGGTTTGACGGAAAAAATCTGTCGGCTTCTTCTCGAAAAGGATTTGCCGATAAATTTAATCGCGATTTGCGGGAAAAATCCCGAACTCAAAGCTCGGCTCGACAAGCTCGGCACGGGGCTTAAAACGGCGTTTTATCCGTTCGCGTTCTGCGAAAATATTCTCGAATATATCTCCGCTTCCGACCTCTATCTCGGCAAAAGCGGCAGCGGACTTTTAGAACCGGCGTTTTTCCGTATTCCCATTGTCGTAACGCATTCCGCGAACACGATAGAAAAGCTTATCGCCGAACATTACGTTTCGTATGTGGGCGACGCGGTGCGGATTTTCGACGCGGAAAAAAGCGTTAAATTCATAGAGGACGCTTTGAACGGTTCGGAAAAATTCAAGGCTATGCAAAATTCCGTGGATAAGCTTCAGGACTTCGGCGGAGAGGGCATCGCCGACGAGATTTTCGAAAAACTCAACGCGAAATTTCACGTTCTTTAACGCCTGTTTCAAACGGTATTAAACGGGCAAAACCGCCGATAATCGGCTTATAGGCGGGTTTTTTCAGGTCGATTGATAAAATTTTACGAATAAAACGGATAAACTCGAACAACGGGGTGACATAATGGCAGTATACAACAAACCGCTCGTAGCGATCGTGGGAAGACCGAACGTAGGTAAATCCACGTTTTTCAACAAGGTTACGGGTCAGAAAATTTCAATAGTGGAGGACACTCCGGGCGTAACGAGAGACAGACTTTACGCCGACGCGGAATGGTGCGGAAAAGCGTTCACGCTCATAGACACCGGCGGAATCGAAATCAAGTCGCAGGACGAAATGTGGACGCA
This sequence comes from uncultured Clostridia bacterium, assembly GCA_934271735.1. Taxonomy (GTDB): domain Bacteria; phylum Bacillota; class Clostridia; order Christensenellales; family Borkfalkiaceae; genus UBA10281. Next base: position 49,631 of record CAKQSB010000011.1, read on the forward strand.
TATCAAAAAACAGGCGACCATAGCCATCGAAACGGCGGACGTCGTTATTTTCTTCTGCGACGCGAAAACGGGACTTACCGCCGCCGATTACGACGTTGCGGAAATTCTGCGTCGTTCGGGCAAACCTATCGTCCTTGCCGTCAATAAGCTCGATAACTATAAGGCCGAAGTTCTTTTTGATTTCTACGAACTCGGACTCGGTCATCCGATAGGTATTTCCGCGGAACAGTCCAAAGGTCTGGGCGATCTTTTGGACGAAGTTTGTTCGCATTTCAAACCCGTTGAAACGAGTGATGACGACGAAAGACTGAAAATCGCTATCGTCGGAAAACCGAACGCGGGCAAATCGAGGCTCACGAACGCCCTTTTGGGTTACGACAGAACGATCGTTTCCGACATTGCGGGAACGACGAGAGACGCGATCGACACGCCGCTCGAGGTTGACGGCAAAAAATATATGCTCATCGACACGGCAGGCATAAGAAGAAAGCGTTCCGTAACCGAAGATCTCGAGTATTACAGCGTTCTTCGCTCGTTCGCGGCAATCCGCAGAGCGGACGTATGTCTTATCGTCGTGGACGCGTTCGAAGGGCTTTCCGAACAGGATGTTAAAATCGCGGGATACGTTCACGAACAGGGCAAGCCGTCGATAATCGTAATGAACAAGTGGGATAAGGTCGAAAAGGACACTCATACCATAAACGAGTTCGAGAATAAGCTCAAATGCGACCTCGCGTTTATGGATTACTATAAATCCATTTACATTTCAGCGAAAAACGGGCAGAGAACGAACAAAATTTTCGGTCTTTGCGAAGAAGTTTACGCGAACGCCTGCAAGCGTATCACCACGGGTACGCTCAACGACGTAGTTTCGGACGCGGTCCGCGCGAACGAGCCTCCTACGAAAAACGGGAAAAGGTTCAAGATTTATTACTGCGTGCAGGACGGGGTTTGCCCGCCGACGTTCATTCTTTTCGTCAATTCCGCCGACCTTATGCATTTTTCGTATAAGCGTTATATCGAAAACACGCTCCGGAAAACTTTCGGCTTCGAAGGCACGCCCATAAGAATTTTCGTCCACGAAAAGAACGAGGACGATTAAAATTTATGTAAAACCGAAAAACGACGCAGACAAGCAAATCGTCTGCGTTTTTGATTATCGGAAAATATCCGGAAAAAAACTTTACAAACGACAAGCGTGTGTGATAAAATCATTATGATTTAATCTTGATTGTTTTGTCGGAAAATCCGGAGGTCGAATAATGAAAATAAGCAAAATAGACAAGAATTTTAAGGACAGCGAGGCGTGTCCCGATATCGGGAAAACGTATACGCTTCCGTGTTTTCCGTTCACGATCCACGGCGGGTTTTACGATAAAACCGACGGCTTTATTTCAATGCCGACGGAAGTTGCGACAAATATAAGCGAAAAAGTCGTGTGGGGCAGTCATTGTTCGTCGGGTATTCGGTTGACGTTTTCGACAAACAGCACAAAACTTACGTTAAAAGTTGAAAATCCTTTACCGATATTTATGAAAAATATGGCTTTTTCTTCCAACAGCGGATTTTCTCTGGAAGAAAAAGTCGGCGGAAGGCATAAATTCGTGGGAATGGTGACGCCGCCCGTCGAGCAGGACGAATCCGATCGGGTCGATTTGCTTCGCAACTATTCGATGACGTTTAACCTCGAGGGCGGTAAAATGCGAAATTATATTTTGTATTTCCCGTTATACAGCGCGGTTAAAAGGCTGGAAATTACGGTTGACGAGGAAGCGGAAATAAAAGAATTTTTCGGTTATAAAAAAGATGTTTTGCCGATAATGTATTACGGGTCGTCCATAACGCAGGGGGCGAGCGCGTCGAGATCCGACAGCACTTATCAATGTATGGTTTCCGAAAAACTAAACATGGATTTTATAAATCACGGATTTTCGGGTAACGCGTTTGCGGAGACGGAGATGGCGGAGTACCTCGCGAATAACGCTTGTTCCGCATTCGTTTGCGATTACGATCACAACGCTCCGAGCGTGGAATATTTAAAAAACACGCACGAGAGATTGTTTAAGATATTCAGAGCAAAGCAAAAAGACACTCCGGTGATTTTTCTGACAAAACCCGATAAACACGAGAAAAACGGAATAGACGAAGAAAGAAACGCTCGCGCCGAAGTGATACGCGCAACTTACGAGAATGCGTTGAAAAACGGAGATAAAAACGTATATTTTATCGATTGCAGAGATGTTTTTCCGAAAGACGCAGTCGAATACGCTACGATTGACGGCGTTCACCCGAACGATCTGGGAATGTATTATATGGCGAAAGCTCTGATTAAAGTTTTAAAGGATATAAAATTGCGTAAATATTGAATAAAGATAATAAATAAGCCGCCGCACTTCGGATTTCCGAGGTGCGGCGGCGTTTTTGTTATAATATGATTTTAAACGGTTCCGCGATATAAAATTCAATCGGGGCAGTTCGATTATGTTCAATCGGAGAAGCCCGACAGAGGGAAAACTTTAAGCGACGACGGTCGTTTTATAAAAGCTTCCCAAAGCTTTGAGATAATCGCCGAATTTAACGGCTACGGGATAAACTATTTTGTCGGTCAAACAACCGGGCGTTACCGTGTTCGTGAGGAAATTATCTATTTCGTGAACGCCGTCGCGGAGCAGGTATAACACCGCAAGGATAACCACGCAAACGACAAAACCGATAGCTATTCCGAAGAACAAACCGATAATTCTGTCCACTTCGAAAAGCGGGTCTTTATAAGCGAGGGGCTTTAAAGCGAGCTTTAAAAGCTTAAAAATAATCGTTACGACAATCCACAAAAGCAGGAACGTGCCGAACATAACGACCCATCTCGCCATAATCGCTCCGCCGTTCGCGATTCCGTTTGCCGCCGCGATTTCGTCCAGCTTGGAAACCGAAAAGAGCTTGAACGCCTCTTCGAGCGTCGTCCTTAAGGACGCGAGCGCCGCCCCGTCCGTAAACAACAGTTTGTAAAAAATCGGTACGAGCGCTATTGCCGCGATAAGCGAAAAAAACCAGCAAAACAACGTCATAAGTTGTCTTGCAAGTCCTCGCCAAAGTCCTATCAGGCCGAAAAGGACCATTATTCCAATACATATAAAATCTATCGGAGCCATCAGGTAAATCCTCCCGTAATAAGACAAGCCCGAAAACGGGAATACCCCTTTTTATCTTATCACTTTATTTGATTTTACCACACAAACAGGTTTTTTGCAAGCGTTTAAGAAATAATTTTATGTGAATAATACTATTTATGAAAACGTATGCAATTTATGCGGGAAGTTCCCGCGCGGAAGAAAACATCGCGCTTGCTTTGAAATCGGTCGTCGGAAAGGCGTTGCCCGTGTTCGTCTGTATCGGCACGGACGCCGTTTCGGGCGACAGTTTAGGTCCTCTTATCGGAACGCTTCTGGCGCAAAAACTATGCGGAAAAACCTATGTTTTCGGCACGCTCGAACGCCCTCTCACCGCTCGCGACGTGAACTCGGCGGCGGAATTTATCAAAAGGATATGCCCGTACGGAAAAGTAGTCGCGATAGACGCTGCCGTCGGCAAAAAAGAAGAAGTGGGCGGGGTGCGGGTTGCCGATTCGCCCGTCAAGCCGGGGCTCGGCGTAAACAAAAACTTAAGCGACACGGGCGACGTTTCGATTATCGGAATCGTGGACGAGAAAAAAGAATCGGGCGGAAACCTCGGGCTTGTCAGATTTTCGCTCGTTTATAAAATCGCGGAGACCGTTGCGGGGGGAATAGAGAAATTCTTCGCGTAAAGGTACCGCGACCTACGTGAAGTTTGCGGTAAACCGTTAAGTTCTTAACCTAACGGCGATATTTTAACCTGGATGTCCTGACCGGGAAATATCCTGACCGAGCGACGGTAGACTGACCGGGATATTTCAGCCGTGATATCCTAACCGAGCGACGATATTCTGTCCGCCGCTTTCAAAGCGTCATCGCGGAAAAGGAATGCCGAAGCTCGGAAAAATTCGCCGTTTTCCTCGTAAAAACCTTTTCCGGGGGTGGTTATAACGCCCGCTTTGTCCGATAAAAAGGAACAGAACGTTTCGTCCGTGTAGCCCTCGGGGCATTTTGCGTAAATGTATGGCGAATCGTTGCCGGGAAGGCACTTTGCGCCTATTTTTTCAAACGACCGTCTTATTATTTCGGCGTTGGTTTTGTAGTAGTTCACCCGCTTTTTCATTTCCGCCTGCCCCTCTTCGGAGAAACACGCTGCGCCGCCGCGTTGGGTAACGTAAGAAACGCCGTTATCGAGACAGCCCGAAAGTCTTGCGCGGAGCTTGTTGAGTTCGGGCTGTTCTTTGGGGATAACGATATATCCGAGCCTTAACCCCGTGAAACCGTAACCTTTGGAGAACGACCTCAGTTCCGCGGCGCAACGCTTCGCCCCCTCGATTTCGAAAATCGATTTCACGCCGCCGTCGGAAACGTAATCGGAATAAGCGCCGTCGAAAAATATCGCGGCGTTCGTCGAAATCGCGTAATTTATCCACATTTCAAGCTCTTGCCTGTTAAACGCCTTGCCGCTCGGGTTGGACGGCGAACAAAGATAAATTGCGTCGTAGCGCGCCGAAAACGGGGGATAAAAGCTTTGATTTTCGTCCGCTTTCAGGAAAATCGGCTCGTTCCCGAAAAGAATCGCCGATTCTATTCCCGCGGGGTAACACGGAACGGGGAAAAGAATTCTGCTTTTTCCGTCCAGAAGAGCGTTCAGAGAAAAAAGTTCGCCTTTCGCGCCGTCGTTTACGAAAATTTCGTCCGGAGTTATGTTTATCCCCGATTTTTTGTAGTCTTCGGCGATTAAATTTCTAAGAAAATCATACCCGGCAGACGGCGGATAGCCTTTGAATTTATCGGTTTTCGTAAGCTCTTCCGCGGCTTTTTGCATTTCGTCTTTAACGCAACCGAAAAGCGGAAGTTTAACGTCGCCTATGCCGAGATCGATCAGTTCGTCTCCCCATTTTTTCTTTGCGAGAGCCTTTTTCGCGGCGAGAGAAGCGAAAACGTAAGAGGCGGGAAGGCGCGAAAAATTATTGTTGAATTTCATTGTTCGTTGCCTTCCGATATAAATGTTTCACCGTAAAAAACGGGCGATACGACCCCTTCGAGATAAGATTTTTTATCGTCGAATTGTACAAAAAGCGTGCCGCCGCGCATTAAAATCGGATATTTTTCAAGCCGAAAATTTAGCTTTTCGCGGGCGGCGAACGCAGTCGCAACGGCTCCGCTTCCGCACGAAAAAGTCGTTCCCGAACCCCTTTCGCAAACATCGCAGAGAATATCTCCATCGTCGATTTTCGCGCTTTCGACGTTCACCCCGTCGGGGAAAATCCCCGCTTGGGAAATTGCTTTCGAAAGTTCTTCCGAGCTTTTTCCCGCGTCGAAAAACACCGCGTGCAAATTGCCGTTATCCACAAGGGCGCTTCTTTTTGCGACATTTTCAAAATCAAAGGTTTTATCTATGATTTTCGGCATTTGCAAAATCTTCGGCAAAGGGAAATCGGCGGAGGAAAAGAACTCGTTTCCGCGCTTTTCGTATGTGACGGTGTGGACGGCGGAAAGCGTTCTCACGGTCACGCTTTTTCTCGTTGTTTTACCCGTGAGAAAAGCAAACACGGCGGAGCATCTTATGCCGTTTCCGCAGGTCGAGCCTTCCGAGCCGTCTGCGTTGAAAATCCGCATAAAAAAGTCGGCTTTGCCCGTTTTGTCGCGAGAGACGACGATGAGTCCGTCCGAGCCGATCCCGAAACGGCGGTCGGAAAGTTTCTTTGCGGCGACGGAAAAGTCCGCAAAATCGTATTTATCGCCGTCGACGTAAACGTAATCGTTACCCGCGGCGTGCATTTTGATGAATTTCATACAAAATGTTTATGCGCTAAGCTCTTTTTGTATTCGCGATTGAAATTCCGTAAAAAACTCCTTTTTATAAAAACAAATAAAAGTATTGACAACGGAGCATAATTATGTTACAATAATGCCACAAAGAATAAAATATACGGGAGGGTTGAAATGCCGCAGATTATTCCTATAAGAGATTTGAGAGATACGACGAGGTTGTCGGAGATGTGTAACGCAACGAACGAACCGATTTTCGTAACCAAGAACGGCTACGGCGATATGGTTATTATGAGTATGCAGACATACGAAGAGCAGCTTGCTCGCCTGGATATGTATACAAAAATAGCGGAAGGAAAGGCGCAAGCCGATAACGGACAGTTGCTTGACGGTCCGTCAACGATGAGGAAGTTGAGAAAAAAGTATGCCGAAAAAGTATAATTATAAACTCACGCCGTTCGCGGAAGAGGATATCGATTCGGTTTTAAAGTACATATCGGAGCAACTTTCCAACGGCAAGGCGGCAGACGATTTATTAACAAAAATCGAGACTGCAATCGAACGGATATGTGAATTTCCGTATTCGTTTGCCGATTGTTCTTGCTTTCTGATAAAAGACGAAAATATACGCCGCGCAGTCATTGATAATTATGTGCTGGTATACGAAATAATCGAGGAAGAGGAGCAAATAAACGTTTTACGTTTCAGATATGCTAAAATGAATCCGGCAAAAATGAGCGTAAAAGATAAAAGTCGAACTAAAAAAACGATGTAAAAGCGAGTGGCGATTACATCGTTTTTTGTTTAAATGTCCGATTAAACGACTTATAGACGGGTTTTTGGTTGTTGATAGGATAGAAGATTTGCCTTACGGGCGGAAAATTTTCGCGCCGCCTTTGACTATCGAAAGGTCGAAGTCCAACCCGTCGTAAAGCTCGCCGTCTACCTGAACGGTGACGGGTTTGTCGAATTCGAGACGGATATGTTCCACCCTTTCGAAAGAAGTGAAATCCTGTTCGAGAATTTTTCCTTTCATAAGCTTTATGAACGCGCCGGGAATTTTGCTTTTTTTAAGCTTGCCCGCAATCACGAAATCCAGAAGTCCGTCGTCGATAACGGCTTCGGGACACATTCGTATGCCGCCGCCGAATCTCTTTCCGTTGCCCACGCAGGCGATGAGCGCTTCTTTTTCTTCGCGCTTGTCCGCCCCGTCGCGGATTATGTAAAATTTATAGAACACAAATTTGATGAGAGATATTATAAGCGATACCACGTATTGCAGTTTTCCTCTCAGAATCTTGCTTTTGCGGCATCTTTTGAGTATGTCCACGTCTATGCCCGTGCCGATTATGTTAAGCCCTCTCACCCCGCCGCAGACCATATAGTCGGTGGGTTTTGCTTCGCCGTCTAAAATAAGGTCGACGGCGGCGGTCGGGTCTTCGGGAATCTTTGCAGAAGCTATGAAATCGTTGCCGCTTCCGCAGGGGATGATTCCGAATTTAACCTTTTCGGTGTCTATTCCGTTGAAAACTTCGTTTATCGTTCCGTCTCCGCCGAGAGCGATTATCGTATCCGAACTTTCCGAAAGTTTTTTCGCGATTTCCGTCGCGTGTTTCGGCGCGTTCGTCAGGTGTATTTTATATTCCGCGCCCCTTTCTTTAAGCCGTTTTTCGGCGATTTTCAAGAATTTCGGCGACTTTTTCCCGTTAGCCGCGGGGTTGACTATTATATCTATCATTTTTTCGTCCCAAGTTTATCGGTAAGCCGTTATTTCACATTATAATCAAAAATCACGGAAAAAGCAATCGATTGAAACCAAACTCCGAAAATTTTCGAAAAAAACAAAAAAAGAGAAAAATTATTCTCCCGCCGGCTCGTCGGGAAACGAACCTGTTTCAAAGCTTGAAAAACACGAAAGTAAAGCGAAAGTAAATTTTTCTTCGTTTTTTTTGTCCGACAAGTCGATTTTGCAAAAAATTTTTCGAGTCTTGTTGACAAAACGCCTATAAAAATATATAATAAAAAAGCAAATCTATTATATTCGTGCGTGCGTGAACGCCTGCGGGCGGAGCGAGACGCGGGGATATAACGGAAAACTCACATGCAACGTAGGAGATGCTGTTATGAGTAAACTTTTCAAAAGGCTGTTGTGTCTTTTACTCGGTATCATCATAGGCGTTTCCGCAACCGTCGGCTCGATAGCCACTTCCGTATTTTACCTGTACGGAAATCTCACGGTTTCGGATGTGCTTCCCGAGGATAAAGACCGTCTGAAAGACGCGCTGGGCGACCTCGGTAATTATTCCGCGGACGATCTCGCCGCTCTTATCATGAAGGCGCTGAAAGCTCCCCAGAACTACACGATCGAAGACCTTGAAAGAGATTACGGCTTCAATCTTGTGGATCTTATCAATCAGGCTGCGGGGTCGGATATTATCGATACGAACGACCCGAGCAACAAGCCTTACATAAACGATCTCAAATCGATATCGCTGTTCTCGCTTTTATCCGGGCAGGTGAACGTTAAGGAATTCCTTTCCGAAATCCCGCTCGGCGCGTTTATGAGCTTTATCCCCGCGGATACGATTTTAGATCACGAACAGCGCGAAAAGCTGCGTAAATACAGTTTAGGCTCTCTTCTCGCGAAAGACGAGAACACCGAGCTTCCCGTTATCATCGGCGCGTTGTCCGATCTTACGATAGGCGGAATTCTTCCCGGTATATTCGAAAAGGTAGGGGATAAGTATGAGGTAAGAGCGGGCAAACCCCTTGCTTTAAATCTCGTTGCGAACCTCAAACTCGGCGGAATTCTCAATCCGCTCGTAGGTTCTTCCTCTTTCGGCGACGAACTCGTTACGGGAGGTCTTTCGTCCATAGGCGAGCTTACGCTCGGCGAAATTTATCGCAGTCTCGGTATCGAAGAAGATAAAAACGTCTCCGATATTTTAGACGGCGTGTTCACGGGCGACGACGGCGAACCTATCAGAATAAGAGACCTTTTCGCGAAAGATATAACGAGCGGAGACGATCATTACGTTTTCGTTATCGATAAGCTTTTAGACAGTATCAGATTCGGTACTCTTTTCGGTCTGACCAAAAAAGGCGGATACTGGTACGTTACGCAGGAAGACGGAACGGACATCAGAATAACCGGTCTTTTAGAATTCCTTGCGGATCTCAATCTGACCGACGTTTACCACGCCTTAACCGACGCCGGTTCCACTTCGGACAAAATACATAAGATAATTCTTATCTTCGGCGACCTTACCGTCGGCGACGTTTTCGAGTCGCTCGGTTACGGCAAAGACGCGGACGGAAACTGGATTAAGCCCGACGGAACGAAGTTCGAAAGCAAACTTCTCGCAAACCTTCTCGATTTCTCGGTGAAGGATCTCGTCGGTTCGGAAAGTCAGGATCTCACGCTTACGCAGATAAGAAAGAACGTTATCGGAGCTGTCGCGGATTTAAGCGGAGACTTGTCTTTCGGCGAGGGCTTGGGCGAACTCTTCGGCATCGAATACAAAGACGGCGTTTACTATAAGGACGGCAGTCCCGTAAACGACGCGCTTACCCGTCTTCTCGATATCAAGGTAAGAGATTTCGTTTCCTGTTTCGGTAAGGACGAAATCAGTTTGGACGAAATTTACGGCGTTGTTGAATCTGCCGCCGGCGGGCTTTATATCGGCTCGATTCTGGGCGCGGAAAGAATCGACGGCTACTGGTATAAAGACGGCGAAAGAGTCGACGACGTATTTGCCGTTATATACGATCTTCGCGTCGAAGGCTTGTTCAGCTTAATAAAAGAACTCACCAACCCCGACACGCTCTCCTACTCCGAAATAATCAAAGGCTTTATGCCCGAAACGTGTATCGGCGATTTCGTCGGTCCGCTCCTCGGGCTTACTAAAATAGGCGTCGGCGACAGCGCGTATTTCGTGGACAAGGAAGGTAACCTCGTCGACGGAATAAGCAAACTCTTAAAAATAAGATTATGGCAGATTGCCGCCGCGTTCGATAAAAACGGCAGTTTCGATATCAAAGCCGAACTCGAAGGAGTCAGACTCGGCGACCTTATCGGAGCGACGTACGACGAAGAAAACAATACCTGGACGCTCGGCGACAGAGTCGCTCGCGACGGACTTGCGGATCTTTTAAACGTTTCGCTTGATATTTTCTTCTCGGGAGACGCCGATTTAATTAAAGACACACTCACCGATAAGGCGATGAACGTCAGTCTCGGCAGCCTGCTTTCGTTCGCTCTCGCTTACGACGCGAAAGAGAAGACTATTCTCGGCGATACAAGCGTAAACGATTTCATTTGCAGGATCTTCGAATGGGATAAGCTCACCACGCAGTACGTAATGGACCTTATCGACAGCGGAGACACCGAAAGGTTAAGACAGGATCTTATCGACGCGATAGGCGACCTTGACCTCGGCGAAGCATTCAGACCGTACATAACCGATATTGTCGACGGCAAGTACACGTTCACTCCTATGAAGGAGCTTGCGGGCTTGCTCGATCCTCTCTTCAACACCAAAAACGAAGTATATATCAACTTCATATTCGACCTAATCAACGGCAACGTTAATATCGAAGATTTCATCAAAGGTATTTACGGCGATCTTACGATAGGCGAACTTCTCGCGCCCGTCCTTAATATGAAACTCGTAACCGTAACGGGCGACGGTTACGATAACGGCAAAGAAGTTTATGTTCTGGAAGACGGCAACGGAAAATCGCTCGGTACAGGTATAACCGACCTCTTGAAAACAAGCGTTTACGGTCTTGTTCAGAGTGTTCTCGACTTTGTTTTAAAGGACGAAGGCAAGAGCTTTACTTATTACTTCTTCGCTCCGAGAGGCAACGCGACGATAAACGTCGATCATATGATCGGGGATTATGTTTATACATTCCTTAACCTCGATTACGACGCGGCTACGGGAAAATGGAAGAACTCCGAAGGCGAAGAGATTTACGCGCCGCTCGGAAAACTTATTTCCGCAAACGTTTTCGATATTCTCGATCATATCCTCGATATAACGAGAACGTACACCGATAAAGAAAAAGAGGATTATTTTTACGGCTTGGTAGACGATATCACCGTTAAAGATACGCTTTCGTTCTCGGACGATCTCGTTTCCGACGATAAATATCTTATTAAGAAAGTCGGCGATGTCGGCATAGCCCCGTTTATCCGCGAACTTATTGCGTCGGAAGACATCCTCAAAACGGTCAGAGACAGCAAATTCGGCAAAGTCGAAACGGGCGATATCGTTCAGTATTTCGCATCCCTCAGAAAGGACGAAGACGGCTGGATAAGCGGCGACCACTATATTTACACGATTTTGTCCGACCTGTTCGATATCAGCGTGGAAAACGCAATCGATATCGTTACGGAGTTTACAAGCGACGTCAAGGGCGGAGTAATCAAAACCGCGGAAACGATACTTAAGCATAAATTCTACGAATACGTAATCGACTTCGGTTACGATATGAGAGAAAAACGTCTCTTCGACGGAATCAGCAACGTTATCGTAAGCGATTTTGTCAAGGATATGCTCGGCGACGACGCGCTCGAAAAACTTAAAGATCCCTATTTCAAGGACGTAAGAGTTATCGATATCGTCGAATTGTTTACGAAAATCGATTCCGAAACCAAACCTTACGTCGGATCTGACGGAACTTCGAGATCGGTAAACGAATACTTTATCGGCGGCAAGACGTTAGGTCTCGGAATTTCCGCGCTTTTAGACGCTAAAATCGTAGGAATAATCAACATATTCACTACTTCCGACGGAACTGTCCTCGACAGAATAGAAAAAGCGGTAAGCTTCGACTTTATGGTCGGCGATTATCTTACCGTTATGGATATTTTCGGAATTTCTTACGAAAAAGGCAAATGGGTAAAGGCGGGCGGAGAAATTTACGCGCCGCTCGGTAACCTTTGCTCCGTTTACGTAAGCGATATTCTCGATCACCTTCTCGGCGATTACACGAACGACGAGAAAATCGAGTACATAATAAACATTTTCGATAACCTCACCGTAAGAGACTTTATGTCCTTAAGCGACGATCTTGCGAATATCGACAAGATACTTTTGCAGGATTATATTTACGATATAGTCGTCGCGGACGTACTTAAAGATATTATCGTCAAGAAAACGGCGATTACGGACGTCGTGAGAAAATATCTCGGAGACATTCCTCTCGGCGCGTTCGCAAACCTTGCCTTAGACACCAAGCCCAACGGCGACAAGTGGACTTACGGCTCCGACGATATGCCTTATATCGCAAGCGACGTATTCAACGTTACGATAAACGATATTCTCGATATCGTCGACGAATTTACGAACAACGGAGTTAAGAGCGGAATAAGCAAGGCGGCTGATATATTCGGCCACACCTTCCGCGAATACGTTCTCGATTTCGGTTACGATCTCAACGATAATCATATATTTGTCGGGATAAAAGACGTAAAAGTCAGTACGTTTATCAAAGATATGCTCGGCGACGACGCTCTCGATAAGCTCGAAGAGTATTTCAAAGACGCGAGAGTGGGCGATATTGCCGCGTTCTTCGTCGCAATCGAAAGAGACGAAACCGGCTGGAAGAAGTCGGACGGCAACTATCTTCCCGTTATGCTCGGGGATATCTTCGATATAACCGTTAAAGATATCAGATTTATAGTAGATAAGGTTAATGAGGGCGGCTCGAACGCAATCGTAGACATATTCAACAAAATCTTCCCCGAAAGAAGAGTCGGCGACCTTATCAATATGATAATACTCGATCTCAGAGACGACTGCGTAAGAGGGAAATACACAAACGTCTGGGGAATGAACAAGACGGACGGAGATCTTCCGCTTATCCTTTCGGACGTGTTCAACCTTAAATTCGCAACGATTTTCGACGCGATTTTAGGAACTCACGAATCGGCGGCGGATATCGTTCTTTCGATAACCGACGAAATCTTCGGCGATCCGATAAACAACCGTCCCGAAGACGCGTCGTGGGCGAGATCGTTCAACGATTATATGTTGGATCTCGGTCTTACCTATCTTGACGATTACGAAGCGTTCGCCAAGATAAAGGACGAAAAAGTAGGCGAGTTCATCTATCATATTCTTAAAGACGAAAACCCCGTCGAGTACCTCAAAGGTCTTGTTTACGACATAACGCTCGGACAGATCGCGGAAATCCCGCTCGGAAGCGAGGGCGTAAGCAAACTTCCGCTTATCGTCAGAGACGTGTTCAAAGTAACCGTCGGAGATATAATCGACACGGCTACGCAGAGCGACAGAATAAAGACGAACGTCTGCAAGATTCTTAACAAGATAACCGATAACGACGCCGACGGACACCACCTCGGAGATTACATAGACGATATCTTAAAGGGCAGCGAAGCCGAAAGCGTTATCAAGAAAAACCTCGGTCTTAAGGGTATAACCGACATTAAGATTGCAGAACTTGTAAGCGTAATTCTTAAAGAAAAGACGGATATCAAGCTTAACAAGGACGGCACGCTTGCCAAATTCGATCTCGAAAGTATGCTTCCCGCAGAGTTAAGAGACCTTATAGTCTATATCTGCGACAATATCACCGACCCTGTTCTTATCGGAGATTTCTTAAGAAATACCAACGGAATCGGCGGATATAAATACGATAAGGAAGCGGGTAAGTGGTACGACGCCGACGGCAAAGAATGTTCGGATATTCTCAATCAGCTTTACAGCTGCCCGACGACTTATATTCTTCTCGTAATCGGCGGAATTTACGTCGTGGCAACCGATCCGCAGGGCGTTATCGATATGCTTATGACGTATAAGGTCGGAACTGTCCTTATGCCGATTTACAACGAAGCGTTCAAGAATCTCGAAGGCTTCGAAAGCGAAATGACCTGTACGGGCGAGAATGAGGCAGACAAAGTTTACACGATAAACGGTTTGTTCAAGGATCTCCTTACCGGACTTTCCAACTATACGTTCGGAGAAATCAGAGATAAGACCAAAGAAAATTCGATGTGGATAGCCGAATACTTCTATAACAGAAGACTCGGCGATATCCTTTACGAACCGCTCGCAATGTTCGTAGGCGATTTCCTTAAACTCGATGGTTTTGCTTGCAACAACAAGGCAGGAGATGGCGATTACGAAACCGAAAAGAAGGTTATCGCGGCCGTATTCAACATCAACGTTTACGATCTTATCCACGCGGAAGACAAAGTAGCTTACATAAAGAACGCGTTCAGAGATATAGCTTTGAGCGACCTTCTCGCCTTCTACGACGGAATGACGAGCGAAACCAAGGCTTACGAAGGATCTGACGGAACTTCGCGATCGGTAAACGAATACTTCTTCGGAGGGAAAACGCTCGGTCTCGGTATTTCCGCGCTTTTAGACGCTAAAATCGTAGGCATAATCGATATCTTCACGACTTCCGACGGAACTGTTCTCGACAGAATAGAAAAAGCGGTAAGCATCGACTATATGCTCGGCGATTACCTCACCGTTATGGACCTTCTCGGTATTTCTTACGAGAGCGGCAAGTGGGTGAAGGACGGCAAAGAAGTTTACGCTCCGCTCGGCAGCGTTTACAGCGTATATCTCGGCGATCTTCTCGATCATATCCTCGGCGACTACTCCGCGGAAGAGAAACGCAATTATATAATAAGAATATTCGATAAGCTCACCGTAAGAGACTTTATGTCGATAAGCGACGACCTTGCGAATATCGATAAGATACTTCTTCAGGATTACATTTACGATATAGTCGTAGCCGATCTTATCATCGACCTTATAGACAAGGAAGATAAGCTCGCGGTAGTTGACGATTATTTCGGAGATATTCCTCTCGGGGCGATTATAAACCTCGCGATGGACACCAAACCCGTCGATTCGGCGGCTACGCTCGCCCTCGCGGCTAAAGCTCCCGGCAGCAAATGGACTAACGGCGCGGGTGAAATGCCGCTTATCGTAAGCGACGTATTCAACGTGACCGTAAGCGATATTCTCGATATCGCAGACGCATTCACGAAAGAAAGCGTAGAAGCGGGCATTAAGTCCGTAGCAAACGCGATACTCGTAAGAACGTTCGACGATTATTCTTCCGATTTCGGCTTCCCGATGAA
>CAKQSB010000012.1 GCA_934271735.1 uncultured Clostridia bacterium
TGTTGCCGTTCCGTTTACGGGCATAAATTTAAACATCGGATATATAAACGGAAACGGCAAAATCCCTCTTTTTCAATGACGAAAACTAAAATGGAGACGCGGCAACTTGTTGCCACCGTTCGCATTACGAAAATGCCGACAACTTCACACCTATATAATCGTTTTTCAGCCGTCCGAAGGCTTTAAAAGCCCTTCGGACGGCGTTTTACTACATACTTCTATTATTCTTTCTCACACCTTTGTAAAAAAGCGGCTTGCGCCGTAAAACGCAAGCCGCTTTTTTAGTGCAACCGACCAAACGCAAAAGCAGTCGGTTAAGTTTTGTTATTTGTTATTATTTTTCCTCTTTTTTCTTAACGAAGAAGAGAGCCGCCGCAAGCGCGGGAATCAACATTACCGAACCGACCGCAACGCTGCTTCCGCAACCGCCCTTCTTGGATTCGGTGGGTTTTTCTTCGCTCGGCTTTTCGGATTCCGAAGGCTTCTCGGATTCGCTCGGCTTTTCGGGTTCGACGGATTCGCCGGGCTCGGGAGTTTCGGTCAATTCGATCGCCTTGAAGTTAAGCTCTTCGCCTTCGCCGTATTCTTTCAAACCGACTTTCATTTCGGCGCTCGAGGAGGAAGCGGGAGTTTCAACGGTAAGAACGCTCGCTTCGAGGTTGAACGTTCCGAGCGATTCGTTTATCGTGGTCTTTCTCGCCGTGTCAACGGTTATTGTGAGATTGCCGTTTTCAACTGCGAACGAAATGTTGTGAACGCCGAGAGCATTGGGGTTTTCGGACTTCGAAACGTTAATCGTTCTCGAATTTTCCATAACTATTATGTTGCCCTTAGCGTCTTTAACGTAATACAATTCGTAAAGCGCGGTGGTGTTAGCGGTTATTTCTTCCGGAGCGTAATTCGTGAAGAGGATATAAGTGAACGTATAACGGCTGTACGGATCGAAGAAATCGAATCTTACGTAACCGTTGGTCTGCCACTCACGACCGTTCTTATAGTAACCTACGGTGGACTTGAAGTCTACCTTGAAGTTTACGCCCGCGTTGAAATCGTAAGATTTCATAAGCGTTACGTAGTTGTCGCTCGTAAGCATATATGCGCCGTTACCGGTTTCTACAGTGCCGTCGCCGGTCTTAGCGTAGCCGTCGTTAAATCTTGCAACGTAAACGTAAAGCGGATAAAGTTTTCCTCCGCTTACCGCGATGAATTCGGTAGAACCTACTTCGTCTGCAATGTTGGCTTTCTTAATGGTAAGAGTTCCGTCGGTATAGCTCCATTCGGTGTTTGCGATATCTTCGTCACCTTTCATAACCGATTCGACGGAAGCAAGACCGAGGTTGAATTTAACGTCGGTAAGTTCGCCTTTCGTTGCGAAAGCGATGTGGGCTTTTTCCATTGCCGAAGAGACATACGTCATATTGATAGCCGTACCTGTTCCGTTAGCTTTGTCTTCGATGATGAGCTGACCCTGTTTAGCGAACGGAAGTTTTTTGAAGAACGATTTTTTGATCGTAAGTTTGCCGCCTTCATAAGCGATATCCTCTGCAGCCGCTACAACTCCGCTGTCGGAAGAAACTTTGAGGTTGGTTCCGTCGGTGTTGATAACGTCGAGAACGAGGTCGTTTGCGGGATTAGCTATATCAACGGTGTAGCTTGCTTCGTCGGAAGCTCCTACAGGTCCGGTTACGCCGACGCCGTTCATATCCTTGTTGGCTTTAAAGCCGAAGTTAGTGATCTGATGGTTGAAGAAGAATCCTACGTACGCTTTGCCGTTTGCGAAATCTTTCTGCAATGCGGCAGGAGTCGCGATGTTCAGTCCGTTTACTTTGAAGTAACCTTCTTCGGCAGCGTCTTTACCGAAATACATTTCGATAACGAGATTCTTAATCTTCGGAAGATGTTCGTAGTTCGCGTTGGTGGAAGCAGTCGGAACGAATCCGCCGAGTTTCTGGATATCCTTTCTGCCGTTTCCGAAGAAAAGAGCCGTCAAAGCGATGTCTTTTGCGGTGCCGTCGGAGAAATAATCCATATATTTATACGAATCCATAACGCCGAGAAGCGCCCATTCGGTTCCGTCGCCGAAAGCCTCTACTTCGAGAGAAATAGGCTTCGTTACGTCGAACGCTTTGTTATAGTAAATTCTCGAAGAAAGAGTCGTTTCGCTGAACGCTCTGAGGTTTGCGGAAATGTAATGTCCGTCGGTTACGAGTTCTGTGTCCTTAACAAGGTCGTTTGCTCTTGCAACCCAGCCTTCCGTGGCTACCTTGCAGTAAAGCGAACCTTCCAGGGAATCTTCGCCGATGCCGATTCTGAACTTAAGGCTGCGAAGCGCGCCGATCTGTGTTTCGAGATATTCTTTCTTTAAAGTGAAAGTGTAGGTCTTTCCGTCCTGAGCGAGGGTGTAATCTGTTCCCGCGGTCAAAGCGGCGGAAGTGATGTTTCTTACGCCCGTTTTAACGACGATGCTGTCCTGAGTGACGGCTCCGTCATATTCGAACGTGTAGCTTACGTCTTTGATTTCGTCGAGTTCAAGATAAGTTGCGCCTTTCCATACGGGAGGAGCAGCCTTCTGAACGGTGGTGTACACAGAGCCTTTTCCGTTTTCGGCAACTACGGATAAAGTAGTAACCTTGGTTAACTGAGCGATATATGCGTTCCAGAACGCGGGTTTAATAGTAACCTTCTTAGCGGTCTCGTCGCCTTCGACGGCTTCGATAGCGTAAGCGTTCGTATCGGTAACTTCCGTTCCGTTTACCTGAAGTTTAGCTTCGCCCGTGACATTCTTTACGGTGAAAGACATTTCTGCGGGAAGAGAACCCGTGGAAAGATCGATCGTTCCGTTTAAAGCTGCGGGAACGGTGGAATACTCTACGTAAGGAGTATTATATTCGCCGAAAAGAGTTACGCCGCCTGCTCCGCCGACCTGGTTGCAGGAAAATGCAAGATAGCATCCTTTTTCAGCGAAATCACCCGCTTTAAGCCAGGGAAGAATGGTGGTATCCGCAGTTCCGTCCTGATAAAGCTTAACGCCGTCGATTTTAATGGTGGAAACATCTCCGCCCTCGCCCGTTCCGAGGTGAACCTCTACGGTGTGAAGCTGATCGCTTATGTTTGCAGCCATTCCCTTAACGCCTACTGCCGGCGCACTATCAGGCAAGCCATAAATAGCCTGCGTCGTATTTCCGTAAACCTGAGCCGCCCCGTTTTGTACGATAATGTGGGGAAGCGTGTCGCAGTCTTTGTTTACGCCGGGCCAGTTTGCAGCCGTCCAGTTGGTTTGTCCGTTAAGGAACATAAACGCACCCCAGCCATCCTGTCCTGCGGACATAAACTGGAACGTAACCGTTCTTCCCGGAACGTCTACGAGGTTAGTGTTGTTGATAACCGTTGCACTCTGTCCGCTGTATTGAAGCCCCGAGTTGTTGAGCTCAACAAGCTGTTTGGTTCTGCTTGTTTTCCACTGTGTGGTTGCCGCAGCAGCCTCTCCTTCTGCCTTGGCGTCGGTTTTAACGAGATTAAGCCCGACAACAAGACACAATGCCATAACTACCGCAAAAAGCGCGGAAAATATGGACTTAGCCTTTTTTGTTTTCATCATTTAGTTTACCTCCCGGTATATTTTTTATCTTTTAAGCTCTCCGCGGAGATTTTTCGCTCCGCGGAAAATCATAAAACTTTCGGTGTTTTCAATAACTTTAATAACCCATTCTGTAGGTATAGTTAAGTCTGCCTGCGGGAGCGCAGTCGCCGCCGCAATAGAACGCGAATATATCTCCGAACGAATAAACGCCTACGCCGTCGTTGGTTTCGGTTTTAGTTCCCGCAAAAATATTGTCGGAAATCTTAACGCCTATTTCGCTCGCGCTCGTAACGCCTAACGCTTCGAGCGGAATACGATACGCAACGTATTTGCCCTCTGTGTAAATATCCGCCTCGAAATCGAGCGTCGTTGCGAGGATTTCGCCGTCCGCGTTCATTCCGAGAGCTTCGATAGAGGTAAGTTCGCCGTTCGGGCTGCGGTTGATTACGAAGTCGTAACCGTTCCAACCCTGTCTTCCGCCTGCGGAAATCCAGAGGTTCATCCAGCCCTTGTCGCCCTGCTCGTGAGCCGTAACGTTGTTTTTAGTAGCCGCAAGAACGTAGAGATACTCGCTGTCGTTAGCGATTTTGATATAATCTATATCGTTTCTCGCCGTGTTATCCGTGTAGGTGTACTTGTTTGCGATGCTCTTCGCGTTTCTGTTCACGGCGTCGCCCGTGAAGTCGATATATTTCGCTTTCACGTCGTTCCACGCGGAGATATTCTTGTAGTCGACGGTCTGTCTCATCCACATTGCCGCAGCCGAGGCTTTTCCGCCGTCTTCATACTTGAATTTTCTTACGTTTTCCACGAGGTTCAAAAAATACGTATCGCCGTAACCGCCCGCGTCTCTCATCATCTCGACGTCTCTCGAGAAAGCTATGCTGAACGTATCTACGAAAGTAGCGTATCTGCCGTTCTGATCGAGTTTCTGAGCAACCCATTCGTTCCAGCCCGTTACGGTTACCATCCATACTTCGTCGCTTCCGCTGTAATTATGAACGTTATCCCATTCGCTGACAAAGTTCGTTGCCGTAAGCGCGGCGTCTATACTGTCCGTCTGATAAGCGAAAATCTGATTCGGTAAAGCTCCTCTGCCGCGATACTTATAGCTCATATCCTTTCTGCTTCTCGCAAGATATGCTTCGGACGACCAGTTTCCGTCGATATGTTGCGCAACGGAAACGTTCATTATACCGTTATAGTTCTTCTGCGGGAAGGAATAATCCATCCACGGGAAACCGTTTTCGTAAGAACTCGGCGTAACAGCCGTCGGCCAGACGACGTTTCTTATCCAGAAAGCGTCCGCAACGGCCTGATTCGTAAGATACTGTTTATCGAAACTGTAAGTTACGAGAAGGGGTTTGCCGGAGGGGTTTCTCGTTTTATCCGCCGTGAACCAGCAGGATTTATACTTGAAATTATCTGCCGCGTAATAGTTGTTGTATACCCATTCGATAACTCTCGTCGTCGTTCTCGTACGGACTGTTTCGTCCGAAGAGGTGTAGGGGTTACAACAGATAGGAACTATTCTCGGAACTTCGAAGCCTTCGGCTTGCATTTCGAGAATGGTGTCCATCAAAGCGATCGTCGCGTCTTTATAAATATTGATCGCGTTTTCGCCGTTCATATTAGCGTTAGTGAAATCGAGATACAAAAAGTCAATCCCCGCCAAAGTCAAAAGCTCGAGATGTCTTCTTATAACCCACTTATCCGTGGAACGGTAATAACCGTAAAGCGGTTCTTCGAAATAATGGAAGCCGTTCTTCGGGGAAATCTTCGAGTTGTAATTAGCCGCCCCGGGAAGCGCCCAGAGAGGATTAGTAAGGTCGTAAGGATCGTACGTTTCAAGCATTTTCGATATATCGTAAATGCCGCCTATATCGTTGCCGAGCCATAAAAAGTAGAAAATACCTACGTATTTGCTCTTCTTTTTAACGCCTTTAGCCTTAACCTCGCCGCCCTCGAAAACAGAAGAAAGCTGCGACGCGGTAAAATACTGCTCGCCCATATCGAGGAGCTTTTTGGTGTATTCCGCGTCGTAAACGTCGAGCCAGTCTTCGCCGTAGTTATATCCCTGCGGCTCGGAAGTCGTCTGACTTTCCGGATTACTTTCGGACTGAGAATTACTTTCGGAATTTCTGTCGGAAGCGGTTTGCGAATCTTTTTCGGAATTACCCGTAGAATCGGACGTACCGCCCGAAAAACAACCCGTCATTGCAAACATAGCTATTACCATTAAAACGGAAATTATTTTGTAAATTAAACTCTTTTTAGCGTTCGTCATATTTTTCTCCGATTTTATTTGACGTACCAGCTGTAATTGATACGTCCCAAAGGCGCGCAATCGCCGTTAGTGTAAAGGTCGGTCACGTCGAGATCCTTCTGAAGATTATCGGTTACTTTAACCTGAAGCCCGAACTGTTTTTCGGTTATGCCGAGCGAGGATTTGCTTACTTTAACGATCATAACGTTGCCGGAAACATAAGTTTCGGCTTCGCCCGCTTTTTCGAACGCGCCGTCCGAAATTCTGTCTATACTCGACTTCGTTCCGTTAAGTTCGCGGTTTATGACGTACTGAAGATTGTTCCAGCCGCCTTCCGCGCCCTCGAGACCTATCCAGAGGTTCATCCATCTCGTATCTTCCGCGGCTTTCTGCGTGATATCGCCTTCCGTCGCGATCATAAACCATACGTTGTCGCTGTCCGCGGCGATTCTTAACTCTTTGATATCGTTTCTGCCGGTATCGTTCTTGTAAAAAGTCGCGCCCGCGCCCTGGTGATTTCTGGGTTTTGTATCGCCCGTAAGGTCCGCGTAAGAAGTTATGCCGTTCCAATTCGCAAGATCGAGCATATCTTTGTCGACGTAATTTTCGTAAGTTATGTCGTTATGTCCCGAACCCTTGAACTTTCTGATGTTTTTAACCATCTGAATAAAGCAGTTGTCAAGATATCCGCCGTTCATCATTTCGATGTCTCTCGAGAATTCCATATCGAACGTATCGACGAAATAACCGTAAGAATCACCCAGGAAGGGATCTTTACTCTGCTTTTGCGCCATCCATTCGTTCCAGCCGGTTATGAACACGAGGTTTACGTCCTTGTTTTTCCAGACGGAATCCCACTGCTCTTCGAAGTTCGTGTTTTTAACCGCGTTTTCGTAAGTGTTTGTGTTCGTCGTATTCGACCAGCCTCTTCCGCGGTTGGCGTTGTAATACTTCGTAGCCTGTTCTTTCGAAACTTTGCTTTTCAAAGTATCGGACAAAGAATCGTAATTATGCGGAGCGAAAAGTCCGGACAGGGAAAAGTTTATTCCGCTTATCTTAGCGTCCGAAAATCCGCCGCCGATACCCGTGTGCTGAGACGCGGAAACGTTCATAATCGTGTAATCGTTTGCGTCGTCCGTAAACGTTTCCTGCGGATATCTCCATGATATCCACGGAAATTTATTCGCGTTGTATGTGGTGTTCGGCCACTGAGCGGCTTTAAAGTAGAATGTGTTTTTGATTGCCTCGTCGCTGCCTGCGTAAGAGGAAATTATCCAGGGTTTATCGCCGTTACCCTTGAACATCACAGAGTCGTATTTTCCTCTTTTGTAGAACGCGTTGTAAATTTCCGAAGTTCTGTTCGTGGAATCGGAGTTCGTCATAAACATAGCTTTGGGAATTTTATACCCGAGGTTCTGATACTCTAAAAGTACGTTTAAAACCGTTCTTGCGGCGGGAGCGTAATAATCGTTGTTGGTCGTGTCGAAACAGATAAAATCGAGACCCGCGTTGATGAAAAGCTCGATGTGTTTACGAACCACCCATTCGTCTTCGATCTGATAATATCCGTACATAGGTTCGCCCCAGAACGTGAAATTCGGTCCGTATTTGACCTCCTCTCCCGTAAGAGTGTTTTCAACCTTACCCTCTTGCTCGTAGGATTCGACGTTCACCGCCGTACCCGCCTGACTTGCCCAAAGGAAATAGAAAACGCCCACGACGTTATCGTTATAACCGCTCACCTGCTCGAACGAACGACCGAAGTCGTCCGTTCCCGCAGTTCTTAAAAAGCCGTTGTCAAGATCGGCGGAAACTTCATACGTACCCGTAATTTTCTTCTCGCCGTTATTCTTGCTCTCGCCGGAATGAGTCGTTTCGCACGCCGCGGCGGCGAAAACAAGGGATAATCCGAGCGCGAGAGCGGGAATTTTTTTATTCATTGCGTAAACTCCTTAAACGTTAAGCAGCCGTGTTGTACGGAGAATTTTTAAGTCCGTTTGTCTTTTCCGAAACCTGAGCGGGATCGGTGTAGATGAAGTTGTTCTTGGTCGCGTAGCTTGCAAAGCCGGACTTAATCGAAGCGAAAAGCTCGTTGCCGTTCCACGTTCTGTTAGTCGAACGGAAGTACTTGGAAAGAATCTTCGCAACGTCGTTGTAAACGTATTCGCTCGTATCGCCTACCGTAGCGTCGGTCATACCGGAGCATTTACCGAAGATAAGGTAAGGAGAGGTGGAGCAATCGCCCGCCGACTTAACGTAAGTGTAGTCGATCTCCGCGGGAATCTCGATGTTCTTTACGAGCTGAACGAGAGTTATGGGAGCGTCGTTTTCCTTTCTGTAGGTAGCGTAAATACCCTGCTGCCCCTGAGGAGAAAGGAGATATTTAAGGAAGTCTATAGCGTATTCGTTGGTCTTGGTGTTGCCGGTGTTTAAAACGCCGAAGTTTTCCTGAGGACCGCCGAAAGATCTCACGTTATCCGCAACTCCTTCGAGATCGGATTCCATAGCCGGCATAAGGAACCAGCCGAGCTGATTCGAAATGGTAGCCGCGTCGGGATACTGAGTGGGTTTACCCTGAATTTCGGTCTTGAACGCGTCTCTGTAAGTTCTTACATAGTCGAGAGCTTCGACATAGAAGAGTTTAAGATCGGCGTAGCTTGCGTTTTTTTCATAGTTAAGCGTGGTTTCGTTGAAACGGTGGAACGTATCGAGGTAAGCCGCGTCGGGATCGGAGTAGCTCATAAGGTCGTAAAGATTTTCCATAACTTCGGTGTAACGCTCGGAGTTGGGATTGTAACCCGTCTGATTGAAATAATAATCTACTACTTTGTTGAGGTTGAAAGAATATTTGTCAACCGCGTCTACGCTCGGATCTGCAGCGTCGTAAGTCCAGTCGGCGTCGACGGAAACGTAGCTGTAATCGTCGGAAGTCGAATGTACTTTTTCGATGAAATCGCGGAAGTACTGATCGAGATACATATTCACGAGGTGAGAAAGCATATTGAACGAGCCTTCCCCGCAGGACTGTTCGCTTCTGGAAAGTCCGAGAGGATTCTTGAAGTTCTTGCCCGTAGCTTCTTTAGCTTTCTTCAGAGAAGAAATAAGCCACGACCAGGTGATTTTGCTGTTGTCGATAGTTCCGTCCTTACCTACTACTTCGCTCTCGCCTAAAACGTCGAGAACGGCTTTCTTGTTATAGAAAACGGTGAGGTAGTTGGACGAATAGCTTACGCCGGGGATAGTCTCGCTTGCGCCCGAAACCTTAGTTCTGTAAGCGTCGGGTTCGAGAGCGTCCTTCCATGCTTTGTTGCCTTTGATGTAGGGGTTAGCCTCTTCCAGATAAGGAGTAAGGTCTACGATTTTGTTAGAACCGTAATATTCGGGGATAATCGAGGTCTGAACGATCGAGGGAACGGAAACCGAAGTACTCGCCATATTTCTTACGGCCTGCATATATGCTTCGGGGTCTGTTCTGTTGTTGATTACAATCTGAATATCTTTGCCGAGTACGTTGTACTGATAATCCGAATAAGCGTCCGCAACCGACCGAAGCGCACTCTGCTCGATAGCGTTTACGGCAGTGTACAACATAATCGTTGTGGATTCGCCGTCGCCCTGAGACGCGCTCGTCTTGTCGCTTGTAGAAGTCGACGTTTTCTCCGACGTACTCGTCGAACCGCCGTTTGAATCGGGATTGCTTTTGTTCCCGCCGCACGCGATGACGCCGAGCATCATAACGAAGCAAAGAATCACAGCAAGTAATGATTTAGATATTTTCTTCATTTCTTTTCCTCCTTTGAAGAAACTTTTTTTATTTTTTTCCGAAGTCATTTGTCGGAGCTTCGGATTTTGACTTTTTATTTATTAGGGTTTATAACTTCCATAACTTCATTCCGCTTGCGGAAATCAAAGCTTCATTCCGCTTGCGAAATCGCCGCCGATGAAGAACTTGACGCTTACCGCCGTGGAGATTATAAGCGGTATGCCCGCGACGAGATACATCGCGTACTGAACGCCCTGAGTGTAATCCGTTACGACGGAGCGCAGGTACGGCATAAGCACGCCCTTTTCGGGATTGTTGATAAACAGCAGGTTCGGCCACATATAGTCGTTATACATCGCCGCGAAAATGGCTATGCCCTGTATCATCATTATCGGGAACGTAAGCGGCAGGCAGATATAAACGAAAGAGTCGAACGTGTTCGCCCCGTCGAGTTGCCCCGCCTCGTAAAGCGATTGCGGTTGTTGCCCCATAAACGTTCTCATAAGGAAAACCGAGGCTATCTGGTTACCCGCGATATACGGAATGATAAGTCCGAGCCAGTTTTCGTTGAGGTTGAGCCAGTTCGCAACAACGATGTACGTCGGCGAAAGAAGAACTACGCCCGGAACGAGCATCGGCGCGATGAAAAGGTAAAACAGAACCTTTTTGCCGCCGAAATTCTTTCTTTCGAACAAAAACGCTATATAACAGCTTAAAAACAACACCACGACCGTCGAAATAAGGTCTATAACGACGGTGTTCAAAAGCGGTGCGGAAAGAACCGTCAACGCTTTCGAGTAGTTGCTGAAATACCACCCGGACTTAGGAAGCGACCATATAGAATTCGACTGTATGTCCTGCGGGGATTTCACCGACATTATCATTGTTATGAATATCGGCATAAGAGAAAGGGCAAGCGTTATAAGCAGGAATATTATAAGTATCGTCTGCGCGACAGGTCCGTCTATGCCTGTTTTTTTGACTTTTATCTTTACATTCAATTTAGTTTCGGCAACCATTTTCCACCACTCCTTCAGGAATTATCCGATTGCATTCTAAAATTCAGGAACGTCGCGACGCTTAAGAACAAGAACACCGTTACGCCCATTACGCTCGCCACGCCGTAGTTCGCGTTTATTATCTCGCGGTACATAAGAAGAGCCGGGGTTTTTATCTCGCCCTTGTTTCCGCCCGTTGTTCCGTAGATAACGAATATGTTCGTGTAATTCTGTACGGAAGCTATGAACGACGTTACGAAAATGTACTTAATCTGCGGCATTATAAGCGGCAAGTCGATTTTGATTATACGTTTCAGCCATGAGCAACCGTCGAGTTTCGCCGCTTCGAAATAGGAAGAGTTAATACCCGAAATCGCGCCGTAGAATATAAGGTAAGATCCGATCCACGGGAAGCCGAATGCGATGAGCGCGCATATCGAAGTCGCCGTAGACGAACTGTTGATCCAGTTTTTGGCGAACCCGGGAACGAATATGCCCGCGATCGAGTTTACGAGACCGTTGCCCGTCGCCCCGAACACACCCTGACTCCAGACAAGAGTCGTCGCAACTCCCGGCAGAACGCCCGGCAGGAAAAGAAGTATTCTTACGACGAGCGAGAACTTCTCGTGCTTTACCGCACAGATCGCTTCCGCGAATATTATCGGCGGAATGATCGCTTTCAGAAGGTCGGCTACGAGAAATACAAGCATTATGAGCGACGAATGCCAGAACTCCGAAGACGCGTAAACCGACTTGAAATATTTAAAGTCTACAAACACGTCCTTTACGCCCGGGATATAATCGTAAAAAGACAATCTGAAACCCAAAACGATGGGTATATAGTAGAACACGATGAGGAGCGCAAAAGGCACGATCATCGATATATAGACCAACTTATGCTTGTTAAGCGCGGCAAAGAAAGCAACAAACGAACCGTTGATTTTTCTTCTCGCTTTAGACTTGATTCCAAGCCCGAAATAAGCGGTTGCGAGAAGCATTATAACGGCTGCGATAACGCTTGTCGTTTTAAGCGCGGAGAACGTGTTTTTCATTTTCACCTGCGCCACGCTGTAATTTACGATATAAGTGTTGTTCACGTCGGAATCGTCTCTTAAAGCAAATCCGTCTTCCGACCACAAAATAAGGTTCGCGCTGTCCGCGGCGGTCATCGAAAGGGTAACTTTCATAGTTTCCGAACTTATAATCGCAACGCCGCCGTTGTTTATTTTTCCGACGAAATTCTCGCCCGTCGAGAAAACGTAGTTTCCGTTGAGCGTAACGTCGAGCTTCGCGCTCGATTTGTCTCCGCCCTGTTTGTTCACTTTGACGATATTGTTGTTATCCGTTATTACGGCTACGAAGTTTTCGCCCGCGGAAACGGAATTTATCTGCTCTTCGATATCGCATACTTCGGCTGTTTCGTTGCCGTCGTATTTCATTATTTTGCTTCCGTCGGAATAGAACAACTCGTTGCCGCCGAGCGCGTTGCCCGCAAGCTTTCTCGCCGACTGCGCCACAAGCGTTTTTTCACCGCTTTCGACGTCGAAAGCGTAAATTCTGTTCTTCTGCCCTCTCACGCGGAAAGCCGACCTCAGATAAACGGTCTTTCCGTCGTCGGAAACAATAAGCGAAGTGTTGCTCACGTTGCCGTCGATGTTATCGCCCGCCGCGTAAACCTTGCATTTTTCCGAAAAATCTTCGCCTTCGGCTCTGTTTAAAGCGTCTTCCGCATTAAATCTCACGATTTTGCCGTTCTGGAAAACCGCGTAAACAACGCCGTTTTTCTCGGTGATATCGTAAATCGGAGTTTCAAAAATCACGCCCGCGCTCCACAGCTTTTCGCCGTTTGAAGAAACCGCGTAAATTTCGCCGTTCGAAAGCCCCGCAACGGAAACGCCGTCTCCCGCGGAATAAATCTTCGTAACGCTCTCCTTGGGATCGATTCCGAGTTCGCTCGTTTTCGAAGCCTGCGCTCCCGCATACACGCCGAAAACGATAGCCGCTATCGTCAAAAGCGCGGCGACCACCGTTCCTATGATATAAAGTCTTTTTGTTTTGATTTCGCTTTTCATCATCCCTGATAACTCTTCTTTCTGTTTGTCAAAGACAAACAGAAAAGGACGCGTCCTTTTCGTTTTTTATATTTTCGAAGGTCTCGCGACGTTTCGGCCGCATACCGTCTTTTTATATTTTAGTTAAAGCCTTTGTTTAATACCTTTTCGCTCGTTATCGATTTTTTGTCGATATCCGTCGATATCGCTTTCGCATTCGTCGGCGACATATATGTTCCGCAAATCGACTACAACCCGCAAATCAACGCGAGCTTGCTCTTTTTATGAAAACCGATTCGATTTCCTTTTCGTCGATAGGTTCGCCGAGGATATAATTGACGTAACGTCTCGCTTCCAAGTCGATATGCGAATCGACCGTGGAAAGCGCGGGAACGGAATATTGCCCGAGGAGAATATTATCGAAACCGATGATTTTAACGTCTCTCCCCGCCTTTACCCCTCTGTCTCTCAGAGCTTTTATAGCGCCGAGAGCCATCATATCGTTCATACAAAACAATCCGCCGATTTTGCCTTTTTTCTCGATAAGTTCCGCGCCGGCGATATACCCCGCGTCCATTGCGGAAATCTTCGGGTAATCTCCCCAGATTATAGTATTTTTCGCGTTTTCTATGCCGTTTTCTTCCATTAAAGCGAGATAAGTCACGATTCGGTTATCGGCCGAAAAACTCTTACCCGCTCCGCAGATAAAATACAGTCCGTCGGCACGTTTGTCTTTAATTTCGGCAAAGGCTTTTTCCATCGCGGGTCTGTAATTTATCTTCACTTTCACGGGGTCTTCGCCAAGCCCAGGGTGAACGACCTTTATGTTCGCGCATCTGATTTTTTTTAAGTCCGCTTCCGTCATAGGTTCGAAAGCGAGGTTGATTATCGCGGCGACTCTGTTCTGAATGACTTTATCGAGCACCTTTGAAAAATTACTTTTATTAACGCGGTAAATAGATATCGTGTAATCGTAATCCTCGAGCTCCGTAACCATTCGGTTGAACATTTCGAGGTAATAGTAATTAGACATATCGGGAACAAGCATCGCGATAAAATCGCAATTTTTATTACTGCTTATATTAACCGCGATTTTATTATGCGTATATCCGCATTCCGTTATCACCGAAAGAATTTTCTCGCGGGTTTTTTCCGAAACCGACTCCGAGCCGTTCAAAACTCTCGTAACCGTCGTTTTCGAAACGCCCGCCATTTCGGCTATCGATTTTCTGCTTACGTTTTTTTCCATCTGCGTTCCCTTGTCCGGATTCCGACCCGACTTAACCGACTTTTGCCGTCCGACCGAACATATATAATATGTAATGCGCGAAGATAATTATTCCGCCGCCGAAAGATATTCTTCTGTCGAATACGATTTTTCGGCAGCTCGGTATGCGTTTCAAATGCGTTTTGAATGCGATGCCGGGCAAGAATAATGCACATCTTGGCAGGCGCTCGGAACGCGACGGTTTCCGCTGTTTTGTACCTGGGTACAAATTACTCGTTTTAAAAAAGGTTCATCGAACCTCTTTCGTAAAAATCTTCTGTTAAAACGGGTTAAAACGAAAAATCTTTCTATAAAAAATCCTATTTCCCCGTTTGTCGGTTACATTATAACACGCATTGTGTCCGTTGTCAATAGAAAACCAAAAATTTTTTTCAAACAACTTTTCGGGGTTACAAGAGTCGGCTTTTCAGAACAATTTACTTAACTTTGTTTATTCGAATCTGTTTAATTAAATTTGTCTTCGCGCCTGACTTTTGCGTAATCGCTTTTTGCTATACCGAGAAAAAAATAAAATCCGAAAATATCGACCCGACATCGTTAAAATTTGTTTAATAACATGATTTTTTATTAGTTAATCGACTTATAGGCATACTTGTTATATGTTATATAACTTTTAAATCGTTAATCTTTACGGAAATGCAATCGCCGTAATAATTACCGTTTTTATCTATCCCTGAAAAATCGACTTCGATATAATTTTGGATGGCATTATTATCCATTACGCACCCGACGTCTCCTTTATGCACTCCGAATTTGGCATACCTTTCTTCTTCAACCAACAATTCAACCATGTCATATTCGTTTATCACGACCGGTACAAGAACGCTTTTTGCTCTTGATTTTAAGGCGCCAGATTTGGATAACAATTCCTTTTCAAGTTCCGCCGGGAGTTTTTCTTTTTCTGATTCTAAATCCTCTTTTCTTATATTAACAATGGCGTAATCTCCGACGTTGTGCGGGTTAAAAAATAAAACGTCCGCATTATCGTAATTTGTTTTGATTACAATTCCGTGCATATCTTTGGTTAAATTATACGATTTGTAATTGTCGTTTTTAAGTTTCACTAAATCTGATTTTTTCATTTTTCCACCCCCAAAACGGCGTAGTGTTTTTTATTTTTCCTTCGGGATAAAGCATCCAACCGCTATGCCAGACAAGAGTAATACGAACCTTGCAAAAACACCGTTATTTCCGCGCTTTTGGCAAATTCTCGTTTGAAGTACGGTAAGTACGTCTGCACTCGCCTTTACCAAAAATCATCAAAAATATCGGCGTTTTGGTTGATAGTCGAGAAGAACCCCTGCTAAACCCGATTTCCCGATTCGACTCGTTTCGTTATCGCGTTTCACACTGTTTCGGAATTGTAAGGAGCAAAACGATAACACTGCTTTAAAACAATTTATTCCCCGTTTCGTTTTGCGACGGAATAGCGATTGTTCGGACACGCAAACTCGTTTTTCCCTGAAAGTAAAAGTCCGCAATCGCGTCACCGTGACGCGGCGCGCAATAACTTATTTGTTTCCATTGTTCAGGCGCGCCGTCGTCAACGGTGACATCTCCGGTTAGCAACTCCGGATTGGACCCGATTTACGATAAAAAAAAGACCAAGCGGAAAACCTGATTTCTCGGTTCAACTCGTTTCGTTATCGCGCTTCACACTGTTTCGGAATTGTAAGGAGCAAAACGATAACGTTACTTCAAATCACTTTGTTGTCCGTTTCGTTTTGCGACGGAATAGCGTTTTGCCCGACTCCTTTTCTTTTTACAAATTTTCGGCAAAACGCGTCACCGTGACGCGGCGCGCAATAACTTATTTGTTTCCATTGTTCAGGCGCGCCGTCGTCAGCGGTGACATCTCCGGTCAGCAACTCCGGATTGGACTCGATTTACGATAAAAAAAGACCGAGCGGAAAACCTATTTTCTCGGTTCAACTCGTTTCGTTATCGCGCTTCACACTGTTTCGGAATTGTAAGGAGCAAAACGATAACCACACTCAATAACATTATCAACTTGGTTTCGTTTTGCGACGGAATAGTGATTGTTCGGACACGCAAACTCGTTTTTCCCTGAAAGTAAAAGTCCGCAATCGCGTCACCGTGACGCGGCGCGCAATAACTTATTTGTTTCCATTGTTCAGGCGCGCCGTCGTCAACGGTGACATCTCCGGTTAGCAACTCCGGATTGGACTCGATTTACGATAAAAAAAAGACCGAGCGGAAAACCTATTTTCTCGGTTCAACTCGGTCCAATTTGGAGCTGCTAACCGGAATTGAACCGGTGACCTCGTCCTTACCAAGGACGCGCTCTACCAACTGAGCCATAGCAGCATTTCGCGATATGATTTTTTGTTTCGTTTCTCAACGCCATATTATTCTACCATATCGCCTTTAAAAAAACAACTTTTTTAACGCCGTTTTCGACTTTTTTTTGAATTTTTTTTCAAACCCGTCCGAAAAGACATTCAACGGAATGCCCAAGGGGTTATTTCCTCTCCGAAAACCATAAAAGCTTCTTCCGCGATTTGCGCCACGGGCTGATCCGAATAAGAATCGGAATAAAATTTTTCGGGGCGTATATCGCCGTAGGCCTCTTTAAATCTGCGGACTTTTTCCTCGCCGAAATTATATGTTCCGTCGAGTTTCCCCGTCTTTTTGTCAAGCTTTGTTCCGATAAGCTTAACGCCGAGTTTATCCGTTATCGGTTTCAAAATAAATTCGGGCGTGGCGGAAAGAATTACGTCGTCTTCCCGCTTTTGCGCAAGATACCACTTTTTGAGATTTGTTTCGTGTTCCGCCCAGAATGTCGCAAGCTCCCCGTCGATATCGGGGATTTTCTTTAAAAACGAGAAAATCTTTTGGCGGGCATAATCACGCGAGACAAGTTTGAGTTTCTTTTGCAAAAACCTGTAAAACTTATATTTTCGTGAGTACTTTTTCATTCTCGGATACTTGGCGAAAACGTATTCTATAAAATGAAATTCGCTGTCGCCGAAGTAAACCGTTTCGTCAAAATCGTATACATTCATAAATAAACTGAGCTATAAGTCGATTAAACGACATTTTCCAATGCCGAACAAAAATAATACAAACCGTGGTCTGAGGGCGAATTTTTGACAAAAAGCGCGTAAATTGCGGCGTTTTTGCAAGACTCGTTTTATTCTTATCCGACATTTATTAAAGAAGATAAACGGGGAAATCGTCGTCGCCGAGTTTCTTTATCAGATTGAATTTTTCTTCTTTTACGTCGTTACAAACTTCCGCAATTTCCTCTTTTCTTGCCTCGCAGGAAGCTCCGCATTTTTTGAGTTCGGCTTTAATTTTCTTCGCGTCGCCTTCGATTACGACCGCCTTCACGACAGAAACGCCGAGTTCCTTCAAAGCGTTAAGTCTTTTCGTTCCGTCCGCGACTTTAAGCGAATCGCCGTCCTTAACAACGGCTATCGGCAATAACGTTCCGTTTTCTTTTATCGATTGAACAAGCGTCGGACAAGCTTTTGCATGTCGGAAAGAAATATCTTTAAGCGAAACTTCCACGACCATATCCGGGGCTTTTTCTTCTTCTTTGTCTATTTTTTTCTTTGTTACCGCTCTTTTCAAGCTGTCTTTTCCTACTGCCATTTTAGTTTACTCCTTATAACTATATTTTTTTCAAAGTTTTGCGAGAAGCTCGTCCGCAAGCGCGCCGTACTCGTTCGCGCTTCTCGACGAACGCTTGAAAGCTCCCACGGGCTTACTGTTATCCTGCGCCCATTCCACCGAGCTGTCGAGATGAATTACGTTCTCGAAAACATTTATTCCTTTCGTTTCTCTGAGCGTTTCCATCGTCTGTTTGAAATAATTCTTTCTCGAATCGACTTTTGTTACGACGATACCCGCAAGCTCGAGATTAGGCGAAATTTCCTTGACCTGCGCGACGAAATCGAACATATTTGCGAGACCGAAAAGCCCCCACGGACTTGCCTCGACCGGCACGACGATTTTATCCGACGCGCACAGAATGTTCATAACCCAGCAACCGAGCGTGGGCGGAGCGTCGATAAGCACGAAATCGTAAACGCCGCTATCAACTACGGATTTGAGCATTTTTTTAAAAATGACTTCCCTTTGCCATTTACCGAAAAGTTCGAACTCTATCGAACTCATAAGCGTGGACGAGGGAATTATATCTATTCCGTCGTAATCGGTTTTATAAATGAAATCGGTAAGCGTCTTTTGTTCTCTTATCGCCACATACAGATTTTTATCGCTTTTCGCGATTTCGAGAGCCTTATCCTCATCGAAATACGAAAGCGTAAGATTAAGTTGCATATCGCCGTCGATAAGCAGAACTTTTTTACCTCTTGCGGCGAACGCGTAGCCGAGGCTCGCGCACGTGGTGGATTTCCCGCTGCCGCCTTTATTGTTTGCAAAACATATAACTTTCGTTTTTTTCATTATTTTTCTCCGGATTTTTAAGGTTAATCAGTTTAAAAAATAAGCGTTAATCGACTTATAGCCCAACTTACAGTCCATCGTTGTTCGGATACACACACTCGACTTTTGCCTTTTCGAATCTCTCGAGCCACTCTTTCGGCGGCTTGACGTCCGTTACGATAACGTCTATATCCGAAAGTGTGCCGACGACATTGAACGCAATGTGGTCGAATTTCGAACTATCCACGGCGAGAACCCTCGTGTCGCAGTTTTCGAGCATAACGCGTTTTGTTGAAGCGTGCATATCGTGCGAATCGGTGAACCCCTTGTCGATATCGAATCCCTTGCAAGAAATTATCGAAGCATTCACGTGAAACCCCGAAATCATTTTATCCGCCTGATTTCCGACGAGCGCAAACGAATCCTCACCCAAAAGTCCGCCGCTCGAAAAGATTTTGAGGTTTTTTGCGTCCTTAAGTTCGATGAGTATTTCCAAAGAATTGGTTATAATCGTAAGATTTTTTCTGTCTTTTATTCTCCGCGCGATAAAAAGCGCGGTCGAGGAAGAATCGAGCATAACGCTCATATTGTCGGTTATTCTGTCCGCCACAAGCTCTGCGATTTTCTGTTTGCCGATGACGTTCGTACGTTTTCTTACGGCAAGCGGCATATCGGACTGCAAATTCTCGTTAAGCACCGCTCCGCCGTACGCTTTGACGACAAGCCCTTCCGATTCGAGTTTTTCGAGATCTCTTCTGATCGTCTCTTCAGAAACCTGAAACATCGCGGCAAGCTCGCCTACGACGACTTTTTTCTCCTCTTGTAAAATGGATAATATTCTGTTTTTTCTTTCAACTGCAAGCATCTTTTCCCCTGTGAGGTCGCGTTTAAAAGCTCCTGTTCTTAAAAAATTACAAAAAAAGCCTTCGCAAAGATATTTTTGCGAAAGCTTTTCGGGTTATAAAATCTTTTCGATAAGTTTTCTGTCGGGACGGGCGATTACCGTAGCGTCGAGAAGCATTCCGCTTTCCGAAACAACCGATTTCGCTCTTTCGACCGCAGTCTGAACCGCAGCCACCTCGCCCGTGAAAGTAACGTAAGATTTACCGCACATTCCTCTCGCAAGTCGTATCTCGATAAGAGTTATATCCGACGTTTTAACCGCATTATCCGCGGCGACGATTATCTGCGCCGCGTCGAATGTTTCGATAACGCCGAGCGCATTTACAGTTTCGATGCTTATGTCGGTTGTTCCGATAATCGCGGGGAAAATCGACGGATCGGGATTTCCGAGAACGAAACTGTCGATGTTCTTTTCTCCGTCCATATTCTTCGCGGTGTCGACCGCGGCTTTGACCGCGCTTAAATCACCCGTAACTATCGCTATATATTTACCCGGACAAACGGTCTGTGCCTCGATGATGTCCACCTCGGACGTTTTGACCATAAGATCCGTTGCGGTAATGCCTGCGCACACCGTCTTGTATTCTATCATTCCGATCGCTTTGCTCATTAGTCTACCCTTTTAATAGTTATCTGCTTCGGCGTAACGTCCGTGACCAAACCTTTGACCGACGAATGTATATTGACGGAAAGACCTTCCGCCGCCTTTGCGATAAGCTGTCCTTGTTCAACCCTGTCTCCGACTTTTACGACCGGAACGGCAGGAGCGCCGATATGCTGGCTACAAAGTATATTAACTTCCGAAAACCCGTCTATAAGTCGATTATCAAGGGGCGCGTCCGTCTGATACTTCTTCACGCCGAGCCTCGAAACAAGCCTTTCGAGCGGAACCCTCCTATAATCTCTCATAGGATTGACAGGTTCGCTCTTAACGTCCTTCGGAGGTCTTATGCCGTTGGCACGGAGCGCGTTTTTAACCGTCTGTACGAGTTTTCTCGGCGATAACCCTTGCGGGCAGGCGTACATTTCGCAAACGCCGCAGCCCGAACAATAAAACGTGTTCAAAAACGCCGAAGTGTCGCTGAAATCGTTGCAAGCCGCCGCGCGCATAATTTTATGCGGTTCTATCGGATGACCGATATTGTATCTCGGACACATTTCCGTACACGACCTGCACTGACAGCAGCTCGCCGCCGCTCGCGCCATCTCGATTTTTACATCCGACCTCGATTTTCCCACGACGAAACAGTCGGAAGGAAAAACGAATACCGAGTTCGTGGTTTTCGTAACCGATTCGTTCGGGGAAGCGATTCTTCCCATCATCGGTCCGCCGACCCAGTAAACGTAATCCTTTATCGTCTCGCCGCCAACCAATTTTATTGCCTCGGAAAGCTTGGCTCCCAAAGGAAGTCTTAATGTTTTAGGCTCTTTCACTTCGCCCGCTATCGTCACGAGTTTCGAATAAAGAGGTTCGCCTTTGATTGCGTGGTACGCGTTGTACATCGTTTCGACGTTAAACACAGCCACGCCGCATTCGATGGGCAACCCGCCCGGACGAACGACTTTGCCCGTCGCGTCGTAGATAAGCATAACCTCGTCTCCCGCAGGATAAACCCTCGATAAAATCTTAATTTTTAACGACGGGTACTCCGGCAGAAGAGCCGTTACCGCTTCGATTGCGCCTTTATAATGATCTTTGATGCAAACGATACCCTCTGCCGCTCCGACCGATTTTCTCGTTTCTTCGAAAGCGGAAACGATTTCGGGGGCGTGGAACTTCAGAAGCTGTCTGTGAAGTCTTAAAAGCGGTTCGCATTCCGCGCAATTAAGCAGTATCGTCTGAGCGTTACTATTAAGTTTTGCATATGTGGGGAAGCCCGCGCCGCCTGCCCCGACGACGCCCGCCTCCTTATAAATTTTGCTTAAAGCGCTTAATTCCATATTATTCTAAATTTTGTCCTTCGTCTATGATGCCGACGATAGCCGCGTCCACGGGTGATTTTTCCATCTCGCAACCGATTCTTGCCGCGCTGCCTTGCGCAACGAGAACAAGTTCGCCTATACCCGCGCCGACTTTATCTACGGCTACTATCCTGTTGTCAACCTTAAGGCTCGGAATAGGTTCGACAATCATGAACTTGCTTCCGATAAGATTGTCGCATTTTCTCGTGGATACGACCGTTCCGACGACTTTTCCGATAATCATTAGATAGTCCTCTCTTTAACCCTTGACTATTTCCGCTTTCATACCCGTACGGATTTCGGCAGCGTTGGCTTCGTCCGTATCGATGTGCATTTCGAGCGTAAACGACGGGTCTACTCTTATGAGTACGTTATTAAAGGTCGTCGCTCTCTCGTTATCCACTTTAACGGAAACAATATCTCCGTTCTTAACGCCTGCGCGTTCCGCGTCGGCGGGAGACATATGAATGTGACGTTTGGCTATAATACAGCCCTCTTTAAGATAAAGTACTCCGCACGGACCCACAACCGCTATCGGCGCGGATCCAGCTATATTTCCGGACTCCCTCACGGGAGCTTTGATTCCGAGTTTAACAGCGTCCGTTGCGGAAATTTCCACTTGCGACGCTTTTCTTACGGGTCCTAAAATTCTTACGTTTTCGATCGCGCGGAGCTTTAAACCGACGATGGTTACAAGCTCGTTGGACGCAAACTGTCCGCCCATAAGATCTTTCTTTTTGGTAAGTTGATATCCCTTTCCGAAAAGGGTTTCGACGTCCGCCTGAGTCAAGTGAATATGTCTTGCGGAAACGCCCACGGGTACCATAAAGCCCGTAGATCCGTCGTCTTTTTTAAGGCTCTCTAAAACCAGCCTCGTGATCTTCTCGATATCGCAACTATTCATAAGTAATTCCTTTTTGCGACTTATTTTTGTGTATACTTAAAATATACGGACAGAATTTTCTTCCGATTACGCCGTTTTCCGATTGCGATTTTCGGCGCAGGCGGGGTAATTCTTCCCTATTTGTTTTGCGGTATACGCGC
Organism: uncultured Clostridia bacterium; assembly: GCA_934271735.1. Lineage (GTDB taxonomy): Bacteria > Bacillota > Clostridia > Christensenellales > Borkfalkiaceae > UBA10281. Next base: position 22,269 of record CAKQSB010000012.1, read on the forward strand.
CTTTATCCGATTTGTCTTCGCCGAAGATAAAACCGACAAAGCAACAAAGCTCGGTCGAGATTATTACCGCGAGGTTTTCTCTGCGTAAAACGTCTCCGTTTACGCGTTCGGTTTCTCTCCGCCGCTTAAAGTCCTGACAGCTTAAAACCTTATAGCTTAAAGCTTGTATATCCGATATCCGGATTTACTATGTAAAAAACTTAAAGCGGCGAACAAAATCCGATTTTTCAAAAATTCAGTCGTTTATTATTTCAAAACGGGAAGAATTTTCTCAACGTCCTGATGAGGTCTGGGAATTACGTGAGTAGCAACAAGCTCGCCGAGTCTGGAAGCGTTTGCAGCGCCGGCTTCAACAGCGGATTTAACCGCGCCTACGTCGCCTCTTACCATAACGGTAACAAGTCCGCTACCGATCTTCTCGGTTCCGATCAAAACGACGTTAGCCGCTTTAACCATAGAATCCGCAGCTTCGATTGCCGCCGTAAGTCCTCTGGTCTCAACCATTCCTAATGCTTCGAGTGCCATAATATTTTTCTCCTTTTGTTTGTTTTCTTTTTATTTTTTTTCGTAAGCCGACGTAATTTTCGAGGTCGGCTTACGTTTTTCCCGAAAGGGATTTTTGTTCGCAACAAGTCTATATACCCGCTAAACGGTTATATAAAACCCGTTACACTTCTTTTATAAAGCTTTCGCTGTCCGAATCGCCGCTGCCCGTATCCCAACCTTTGGATTTTGCGAGCCTGTCCGCGCTTTTTTTGACGATTCTCTCGATCTCTTCGTGCGGATTTGCGATAACGGCTTTGCCCACGGGCTTTTTTATTCCGTTTGCCGCCGCCGTTTCTATCGCTTCTCTCACCGCCGAGACGTTTCCGCGAATTATGATCGTAACGAGTCTGCCGCCGAGCTTTTTCTCCCAGGTGACAAACTCCACGTCTGCGGTTTTACACATTATATCGAGAGCGTTCACAGCCGCGACTACGCCGGATATTTCAAAAAAACCAAGAGCTTTTCCCATAGTGATTTTACCTTTTAATTTATTTCGGAATCAGATTTTACCGATTTTTTATTATAATCGGAAATTATTTATTGAAACCGGGTAAAATCTTTTCAACGTCCTGATGAGGTCTGGGAATTACGTGAGTTGCGACGAGTTCGCCGAGTTTGGATGCGTTTGCGGCGCCTGCTTCGACTGCAGCCTTAACTGCGCCTACGTCTCCTCTTACCATAACGGTTACGAGTCCGCTACCGATTTTCTCGGTTCCGATCAAAGTAACCTGAGCGGCTTTAACCATAGAGTCTGCAGCTTCGATAGCTGCGGTAAGTCCTCTCGTTTCTACCATTCCTAATGCTTCCATAGACATAATATTTATCCTCCGATATTATTAACTTGAATTTTATTTTTTTTATCTTTTATCCATTCCGCTGAGCCTGAGCATTTTCTCGGTGTCCTCTGCGGGGTTCGGGATCACATATTCGGCAACGACTCCCGTCATCGCTTCGGCGGTCTGACGAGCCGCCTTGAGTCCGGCTTCAACCGCCGCGACGTCGCCTCTTATTTTTATCGTTACGAGAAGCGGTACGGGAAGTTTATCGGCGTTAGCCGGTTTATTTTTATCGAAATTTTCCAGCGTAACGTCTGCGGCTTTACAGGCGGCGTCCGCCGCGCAGAATGCCGTCGTGAGACCGTAAACTTCTAAAATACCTACTGCTTTCGACATAATTTACTTTCCTCTTACTTGTTGATTACGGCAATCTTAAGTCCTTTCATAGAAAGGTTGGTCTTAAGAGCTTCGTTAATCTCTTCGAGCGGGAAGCGGTGAGTGATAAGATCCTTCAAAGGAAGACCTATCGCCTGCGCTCTCTTCAAAAAGTCGAACGTAGTCGCGTAATCTCTGAGCGTGTATACCCAGCTTCCGACCAAAGTGATTTCTTTGGAGCAAAGATCGAAGTGGGGGTTAATCGTAGCGTCGCCGCCGTTGATGAAGAAGCCGAGTTCGCAAAGTCCGCCGCCCTTTCTTATCATCTTATAGATGTTTGCGTGAGCGATCGGGTTACCCGTGCACTGGAACGCGAAGTCCGAATAATGTCCGCCGAACGTTTCGTAAACGGCTTTTCCGAGAGCTTCCGCGCCCTTGTAGTTTCTGAAATCGACCGACTTTTCCGCGCCCATACGTTTAGCGAACGCAAGTCTTTGTTCGTTTCCGTCAACCGCAACGATGTTTTCGATACCCATAGTTCTTAAAACGGCGATGCAGATAAGACCGATAGGTCCGCAGCCCTGAACGACTACTCTCGAATTGAAACGAAGAATACCCGTCGTTTTAGCTCTTTCCACAGCGTGAACGAGAACGGCGCAAGGCTCGATGAGTACTCTTGAATCGAGGTCGAGATCGGAAACGTTGAATACCGTCGATCCCTTCTTGATAAGTATGTAATCCGCGAACCAACCCGTGAAATAATCGTCGCCGATGGGCTTTATAAGTCCGTAAACGTCGGCTTTGCCTACGTTCTGTTTATTGAGGTCGTACATAGTGATTTCGGGATCGTCCGCAAAAATCATACAGGTTACGACTTTATCGCCGATAGCGAGGGGCTTGCCCGCGCTGTCTTTAGCGACGTTTTTACCCATTTTTACGATTTCGCCCGTACCCTCGTGTCCTAAAACGACGGGGATAAGACCGAACGGATCGTTTTTGAACTCGTGAGCGTCCGTGCCGCAGACTCCGCAGCCTTCGACTTTAACGAGTATATCGTCGTCTCCGACTTCGGGAATTTTATATTCCTGAAGTTCGAATCTTTCCTTTTCGACGAGCATAGCGACTCTTGCCTTTTCGGGGATAGGACCTGCCGAAGCCTTTGGAGCGGCGGATCCGTTGCCCATTCCCGCAAGCACCTGTCTTACAATGCTTTCGATAGTGCTGTTATCCATAATATATAGTCTCCTTTAATGCGAGAATAACTCTCTTTTTAAAAGTTTTATCTGATGCAAAGGCTTTCTACCATTACGCATCTTCTCGATTTCGTGAAGGTGTGCGCCGCGGTAAGCCCTTCGCCCGTACGGCTTGCAATCGTGAACGTGCAGTAGCCTTCTCCGCCGAAACCCAGCGCCGCATAAGACGGTCCGTTCTTAACGAGGATTGCCGTATCGATCGCTTTCGCGTATTCGGTGATATGATCTACGTTTTTGGAGTGGATATGAGCGGAGTGTCTGTTTCCGTGTTCGAGCCATACGGCTTTTTCCACGGCGTCCTTGAAGTCTCTTGCTCTTACGACTCCGAGTATCGGCATCATAAGTTCGGTTGCGATGAGCGGATGTTCCTTTTCACCCTCGAACGTGATACATCTGATATTGTCGGGTACGTCCACGCCGACCATTTTAAGAAGAGCTTTCGCGCTTCTGCCGACGCATTTTCTGTTAAGACCCTTAGGCGTTAAAACGGTGGCTACGAGTTTGTCCTGAACTTCCTTGGAAGCGAGGTAACAACCCTGCTCTTCCACCATATAGCGCATAAGCTCGTCGCAAACGCTGTCCACGGCAACGATTTCCTTTTCCGCAATACACGGAAGGTTGTTATCGAACGTGCAGCCGTTTACGATATCTTCCGCCGCCTTTCTGATATCGGCGGTTTCGTCGACAAGCGCCGGGGGATTGCCCGCGCCCGCGCCTATACCTCTCTTACCCGAAGAAAGAACCGCGGTAACGACGCCGGGACCTCCCGTTGCGACAAGCAACTGAATGTCCTTGTGGTGCATCATAACTCCGCTGCTTTCAAGCGTGGGGTGATGAAGCGAACAACAGATATTCGCGGGTCCGCCCGCCTCTACGCTCGCTTCGTTTATCATATTCACCGCATAGTTCGACGTTTTGATTGCCGCCGGGTGGGGATTGAACACGACGGTGTTGCCTGCGGCGAACATTCCGATCGTGTTGCAGATTATCGTTTCGCTGGGGTTGGTGCAAGGCGTTATCGCGCCGATTACTCCGAACGGTCCCATTTCGATAAGGGTAAGTCCCTTGTCTCCCGACCAGGCAGTCGTTTTGATGTCCTCCGTGCCGGGGGTCATCTCTGCGGTGAGCTTGTGTTTTAAAATCTTGTGTCCGACGTTGCCCATACCGGTTTCTTCAACGCCCATACGAGCGAGGATTTCGGCGTTTTCAATCGTCTTCTTTCTTATGTTGGAGATAACTTTCTCCCTTGCGTCAAGCGGCATTTTCTTAACGATTGCCTGAGCCTCTTTGGCGGCGGCAATCGCTTCGTTCATATCGTCGAAAATACCGAGCGAAGCTTTGGGTTCGGCAAGCTGAAGTTTTGCGACTACTTCTTTAACGATTGCCGAAACCTCGTTATCGGTTATATTCATATTTTGTGTCTCCCGTGTTCTCCGCAAGCATTTCCGAAAGCGGAGATTACTGTATTTTCTTAAGCCGACTTTTTTAATCGATTATTTCTTAAGACCGAGCTGTTCGATAACCTTTCTGGTGATCTCCGCGATAGCTTCTTCGTCCGCGCCGGCGGGAGCGCTTACGCCTGCTCCGCAGGATTCGCAGTTATGGCAGCTGAACTCGCCCTTCTTGTTGTTAAGGCAGATGTTAGCGGGGTGTTTACCCTTAAGACCGAACTGACGACGGATTTCGTAAAGACGAGCAACCTGTTCTTTGGAGAGTTCCTTAGGTCCGCCGAGAAGTCTCGAATTGAAGAGAAGCTTAGCGTAGAACTCAACCGATTCCATCTTGTGGTAAGCGTTTAAAAGGCTGTCCGAATAAGTGAGCGCGCCGTGGTTTGCGAGAAGAACGGCATCGAAATACTGAAGATATTTGGAAACCGCGTCCGGAATTTCTTCGGTCGAGGGAGTGCCGTATTCGGCAATGGGAACGCATCCGAGAGCGATAACGGCTTCGGGCATTATGGGCTGAGTAAGCGGAATGCCTGCGATAGCGAAGGATGTAGCGTAAATCGGGTGAGCGTGAACTACCGATTTAACGTCGGGTCTTTCCTTGTATACTCTCATGTGCATTTTGATTTCGGAAGAGGGTTTGAAGCCTTCGTTAGCCTGAAGAACCTTTCCGTTTTCGTCGACCTTGCAAATGTACTCGGGAGTCATAAATCCCTTGGATACGCCTGTAGGCGTGCAAAGGAATTCGTGATCGTTGAGCTTAACGGAAATGTTTCCGTCGTTTGCGGCGACCATGCCCTGATTGTAAATTCTCTTGCCGATGTCGCAAATCTGTTTTTTGATTTCAAATTCGTTTACCATATCTGTCTCCTTAAAGTTTTTGGTATGTAATTATTTTTTGTTTTTATCTTCAGTCCCCCGCTTTAACGGGTTTCCTTTTACCTTTTTATCTTTTGTTCCGGTCTTGTCGGGTTTAACCTTATCCGTTTTATTTTTTGCCGGAGCTTCGTCTTTCGCCGCGGGCTTTGCTTTCTTTTTGCCCTCGGTTTTCTTTTCGTCCTCGTTCCAACCGAGATAATCTATAAGCTCGTCCAGCCCCTCTCTCGTTACCGAGTCGACGAAGAAAACCTTTTCGCATCCCGCGATTTCGAGCCACTCTTTGGCAAGCATCGGGTCTGCGCCGTCCGAATTTATCTGGGTGACTATCCCTATAACCTCTCTCGTGGCCGTCGCGGTGGACGCGGGAGAATAAAGGGAGAACGGCTCGTTCGCCGCGAGAATAAACCCTATAACGTCGACCTCGTAGGAATACAGCGCGAGGGCAAAGCCGAACTGCTTATCCTCTATATATTCCCCGGGGGGGTCGATTATATACTCGCTGTAATTTACGTACTGCGTTTTGTGATATTCTATATCCTCGCCGTAAAGGGCCTGCGTAAGCGTCGTTTTGCCCGCTCCGCTTCGCCCCATAAACATTATTTTTCTTTTCATAACTTTTTATGAAAAATCAGGTTTTCGTGAGCTTGCAGACGGTGAATTTCAAAGTCTCTTCCGCGTAAGAAAGAACGGCTCTGATCGACTCCGAAACTTCGGAAACCGTACCGAGAAGAATAAGCGTTCCGCTGAACCTGTCCACAAAGCCGATTTCCGCTCCGCTCGCCTTGATGGCTATATCCGCCATGACTATCGCCGATTCCGCGGGGGTCATACAAACTATGCCTATCGCCTGTTTGGAATAATCCACCGAGGGGTTAAGCCCGAGCTTTCTGTAAAGAATGGGATCGGGGTTCGCGATGACGTGCGCGAGAGTTATCTGTTTGCCCGGAACAAGCTCCTGGACTATTCTTAATTTTCCGTTGCTTTCGGCTAAATCTTTTAAATCCATTTTACCTCTGTATCGAAGCGGCGGAATAAACGCGCCCTGCCCCGATTTCGGAAATCAACAAAATTCCACATTTGCAAATTTCACGTTCATTATATAACATCGGCGAAACAATGTCAACACAAAACAACAAATTTTTTGAAAATTTTCATAAAAAATGTTGTTTTCTGTTGTTTTTGCCGATTTTTTTCATAAGATATGTTAATTTCGTTGTTTTTTTGCGTGAAATGTTGTATAATTCTCGTATGAAGATTTTAGCGGACTTTCACACGCACACAATCGCGAGCGGTCACCACACGACGGACACCGTTACGTTTATGGCGGAGGAAGCTTTTAAAAGAGGTATTTTATACCTCGGAATAACCGATCACGCGCCGAAAATGCCCGGAGCCGCGAACGCGAGCTATTTCAGAAATCTGAAGTACTGCGACAAAAAACTTTACGGCGTGAATATTTTATACGGAGCGGAGCTTAACGTTTTAAACGAAAAGGGCGAAGTCGATCTGCCCGAGGATATTCTTCGCAATCTCGACTACGCGATAGCGAGCCTTCATAAGGACGCGATAAAACCGCGTTCGGAAAATCTCGACACCGCGGCTCTCACTGCCGCCGCCGAAAATCCATATATAAATATAATAGGACATCCCGACGACCCGACTTTTTCGGTCAACTTCTCCGCTCTTACCGATGCGGCGAAAAAGACGGGAACGATTATAGAATTCAACGCGGTGGGCGTTTCGCCCGACGGTTACAGAGAGAAAAACATAGAGGGCATTATCGAAACCTTGCTGCTGTGCAAAAACAAAGGCGTTTACGTTTCGCTCGGGAGCGACAGCCACGGCAGGAAAAAAATCGCAGATTTCGACAACTGTCTCAAGGTTTTAAAGGACGTTTCGTTTCCCGCGGAGCTTATTTTAAACGACAAACCCGAGTTGTTTTTCGCACTCGTCGCCGAAAAAAGAAAATTTAAGAAATAATCTGATATTTTACGTAGAACTGTACAAAATCGCGCGTTTTGTACAGTTTATTTTTTGTTTTTCGCTTGACAATTTTTACCCATATGATATAATGTACTATAACTAAACCTATGTGAGGTAAAATTTTTATGGCAAAAAAAGCAAAATCACTTAACAAACTTCTTGCGCTTGTCGGCGCGCTTTTAGCGATTGTAGCGGTAGTTATGATATTCCTTCCGCAAATTGCGGCGGTAAACGGCGACACGACCTATAACGGACTTGCAATCGCATTCGGCAAAGAACTTTCTTCCGTCGACGGCGGCGATTTCTTCAAAGGTTCGACGACAATCGACTTCTCCTTTCCCAACCTTCTCGCTTACATTCTCGTTGTCGCAGGTCTTGCAATCAACGTTCTGCAGCTTGTAGGTATCGGCAAAAGCAAACTTATGACTTTCATCGCGGGCGCGGCTTTGGTTGCGGGCGGAATTCTTTTCTTCTTCGCGCTTAACTTCTCCACGATAACGACTTCCGGCTCGATTATCGGCTTCGGCAGCGAAAAAACCGTTAAATTTTCCGATTTGAACTCCGACAGCGCCAAAGCATGGCAGCTCGGTTACGCCGCAATCACGGGCGGAATCACCGCAATCGTTTCGGGCGTATGCGCTCTCGGAAACGCGGTTTTGAGCAAATAAAATAACGACAGAATAAACTAATACGACAGAAAAATTTCCGCTTTAAAAACGGATTTGCCGAGCGGGATTCGAACCACATTAAGTTTTAACGGCGCAAAATTTGTAAAATCGGCGTTAAACTCACTTATAATACGGCAAGTATGATTGCGTTCGTTTGCCTTGATTTTCCTAAATTTTTCGCCGTTAAAATGCGTAGCACCTTAAAGCTGTATTTTTTAGGCGGTTGTGACGAAGATTTGCGCAGACGTACCGGGCGTACTTCAAGCAAAGATTTGCCGCAACAGGCAAAAAAGACGGCTTTTAGGCTTGATGGGGTTCGAATCCCTCTCGGCTAGCCGGGCGGAGTCCGAATTCCGCCCGGCTATTTTTAATAGAAATATTGCAAACAACACTTTATTTAAAACTTAGCCGCACGAAACACGCGGCTGCAAAGCGGAATATATGACAAGGGAATTTCAGAAAAAACGTTTAGCCAAAGCTTTATTACTCATTTATGTCGTTCTGATTATACTCGGCGCGACTTCCTGCTCTTCGGCTCGGGAAAAGAAGTTGAATAAAATTCTCCCCGACGTCGATTACGATTTCGTGATTTTTAACAGAGACAACGTTATAATTAACGGCAATCATTACGATATCAACGAACTTGCCTATGACGTTTCCGGCAAGAAAAACCAACGTTATATCACCTTTTCCGTTCTTATCGACAACTACTTGTATTACAGTTACGAATACAAAAACAGCAAAAAACTTTTCGCGAGCAGCGACGAAAACCCTTATACAGCCGACATAGCTCTATTCAGAACAAATCTGAAAACGGCAGAAACCAAGCTTCTTTACGACTTTAAAAAAGTCGTTCCGCGAGGTCGGTTCAATTACAGCAATTACGATTGCTGTCGCTATGCCGACGAAAAAACTTTAATCTTTATCTACAACGGAGATCTGATGACTTTCGATCTCGGAACGGAGTCCATAACGCAGACGTTGCATTTTTACGACAAAGAACTTTTCAGAAACATAGAGTATAAAGACGTACACGGTAACGAATACGGCGACTACTACTATATGCTTGGCGACGGCGTTTTAAGATATGCGGAGTATCGTGACGGAGAACTTATCGATCATTCCTTTACGGTCGACGAAAAAAGCGGATACGTGAACAGATTCGGCGATTACGTCTACACTTCCCGCTATATCAAAGATTTGACTTACGATTACTATAATTGCATAAATCTGAAAACGGGCGAAGAAACCGACCGCGATTGCTTTATGGACATCGTCCGACAACACAAAGAACAGGAACAACGCGAGCGGGAACAAGCCGAACAAGACAGTCAAAACAAAGCCGATAAACAACGTTTTACAGTCGGAGATAAAACCTATTATTACGAAGACGACTATCTCAACGATTACCGCGGCAACGGCATAACAATTAAAAACGAAGACGGCGAAACGCTATACAAAATAAACGACAGATACGCGTTCGACAACAACCCCAAATACGCCGAACTTTTCGGAGTGTACCGTAACTGCGACGGAATCGGCGCGGGCGCAGGCGCTACCGTATTCGAAAACAGGCTGTTTATCTCGTTCATGTGTCAATTCGGTTGGCTCGGAAACACCGCGAATATGATTTTCGAGTTTAACCCCGAAACCGGAAATCTGTCGTATGTAACGTACATATATAACAGCTACTACTTTTTCGACATAACAACGAAAGCCGACTCGGGCGAAAACGCGGCTAAATAAAGCGGATTTTAATTTAAAATGAAAAAACGGTGAAGATACTTGACTTTTAAGCGAACGTATGTTATCATACAATCACTGAAAGGGAGTAGAAACGTAGCTTAGCTATGTTGCGATGTCGCCAGGACGAAAATTAAGTTTTCCGGCGTCGCGAACCGAACACGGTATTTTGAGACTTTTACGGACGTACGCCGTAAAAGTTTTTTTTATAACCGAATTTCGGCAGGTTATAAGCATATTTCATCGCTCTTTTCAGTAAAATGCACTAAGGCTGAAAAACAAGGAGGTAAAAATTATGCCGACGTGGTTAATCACGACGTTAGTTGTCGTAGCAATCGTAGTAATTCTTTTTCTGGTGGCCGGTTATTTAAAAGCTCCCCCGGACACGGCTTACATAATTTCCGGTCCATTCAAGAAAAGAATACTCATAGGTAAAGCGGGCTGGAGAATGCCGTTTTTCGAAAGAGTGGATAAAATCTCGCTCAGAGTTATGCAGGTGGACGTTAAAACGAGCGAAGCCGTTCCCACGAACGAGTTCATCAACGTGAACGTGGACGGCGTTGCGAACGTTAAAGTCTCTTCTAACCCCGATCTTTTAAAGAGAGCCGCGGAATCCCTTCTCGGAATGAAACAGGCGGAACTCGTAAGTCTCGTAACTCAGGTTCTCGAGGGTAATATGCGTGAAATCGTGGGTTCCGTGGGTCTTAAAGAAATGGTTCAGGACAGACAGGGCGTTGCCAAAAAAATTACCGAAAACGTCGTTCCCGATATGGAAAAGCTCGGTATCGAAGTAGTAAACTTCAATATTCAGAACTTTAAGGACAATGCGGGAACCATCGAAAATATGGGTATCGACAACGTAGAACAGATCCGCAAAAACGCGCAGATCGCAAAGGCGAACGCTCAAAGAGACATCGCCATCGCAACTTCTCACGCTCAGGAAGAAGCCAACGCCGTGAAGGTTGAGGCGGAAAAGAAAATCGCCGAACAGAATACCACCCTCGCCGTTCAGCAAGCCGAACTCAAAGTTCAGGCGGACACCAAAAAGGCGGCGGCGGACGCGGCTTATTCCATTCAGCAGGAAAATCAGAGAAAAACGATCGAAATCGCCAAAACCGAAGCCGACATCGCGAGAAAGGAAAAGGAATCCGAACTTGCGGATAAAGCTATCGTTTTAAAGGAAAAACAACTCGACGCCGAAATCAGAAAGCAAGCCGACGCGAATAATTACCGCGTGGCGAAAGAGGCGGAAGCCGACCTTATCAAACGTCAGAAAGACGCCGAAGCGGCAAGATTCGCGACCGAACAGGAAGCTGCGGCTAAGAAATATCAGGCGGTTATGGAAGCCGAAGCGAAACGCGCCGAAGCGGAGGCGATAAGATACGCCATGGAGCAGGAAGCCGAAGGTATCAGAGCCAAAGGTCTTGCGGAGGCAGAAGCTATCGAGAAAAAAGCCGAAGCGCAGAAGAAAATGGGCGAGGCGTCCGTTCTCGAAATGTATCTCGCGGCTCTTCCCGAAGTCGTCAAAAACGCCGCCGCTCCGCTGTCCCGTACCGACAAAATCGTTATGTACGGCGACGGAAACGCGACGAAAGTCGTCAAGGACGTTATGTCAAGCGCAAGCCAGATTATGGAAGGCGTTAAGGAATCGACGGGTATCGACGTAAACGCGCTTATCTCGGGCGTGGTCGGCGGCAAAATCGCCGCGAAAGCCGCTAAAAAAGATGCGGAAACAACCGAAGAAAAACCCGTAGAAACGATTTCTTCCGACAAAAATAAAGAGTAAAAGTCATTCTATAAGTCGATTATCTCCACAAAATCGATAAAAACAACAAAAAACCCGAAGCTGCTCGCTCCGGGTTTTTTATTAAGGTTTTTAACCTTCGTAAACGATGTTGTTTTTAATCATTTCGTTGACGTTGGTTGCGTCCCACCACGAACCGGCGATTGCGACGGTTGCGGTAACGGCTTTGCCTTCCGCAGCGAAAACAGCCTGTTCGACGGAGTTATAACCGATCTGATAGGAGTCCTGAGCTACCGCGCCGATAAGTTTCGCGCCCGTAGTTTTCTTCATCCATTCGATCTGCTTCGTGCCTGCGTCGAATCCGCAGAACTTGATAGCGTCGTACTTGGTTCCCGAAGAAGCGATAGCGTCGCTAACCTGTTTAACTACGCCTTCGTTGCTCATAAACAACGCGTTTATTCCCTTTTCGTAAAGAGCTTCCAGCGCGGTTTTGTAAGCCTGATCGGCGTCGCCGGGTTTAACTTCCTTCTCGATTTTATATTTGCCTTTCGTCGTAGCGTCGGCGTCTGCCAGTTCTTTGAATCTGGTTTCGAAACCGCTCGCGCGGTCGATACCCGTCTGAGTTTCGTCGTGCTGAATTATACCTACTACGTAAGTTCCTCCGGCAGCCGCGATGTCGCCTTTGATTGCTTCGAAGAACTTCTCTGCGGCAAGTCCCGCCGCCAAAGTGTTGCTGGTCGCAACAGAGGATTTGATAGGATTCTTGTTAGCCGCGTTAAGAGCTTTTACGTCGTTTTCCCAGATACCGCTGTCGAACTGAACGACGGGGATCTTCTGATCATACGCGCTTTTAAGGCTGTCCACAAAACCTTCGCCGATAGTTGCGAGAACCATTGCCGCGGGTTTATTGCTGAGAGCCGTAGTAACCATTTCTTTCTGGCTGGGAAGATCTTTTGCGGATTCGCTTGCGGGGCCGCGGAAGGTTATTTTGTAACCGTACTTCGCGCCTGCGTCTTCCGCGCCCTTTTTAACGGACTGCCAGAACGCATGGGATTCGCCTTTCGCTACTACCGCGATCGTCTTTTCGCTGTTACTTTCGCTGTTACCGCCGCAGGAAGCGAGCGTTGTGAACATACACGCGATTGCGCATACGATGGGTAAGAAATACTTTCTGAATTTTTTCATAGGAAATTTTCCTCCTTTATTTTACCCTTTCGGGATTTTTCCGTATATTTTTTATATCCTGCCGGATATTCTCGCCGGATTGTCTTATCGACCGCCGAAAATATCGTCAGGCTTTCGCCGATTGCGATTTGAGCTTTTCCATTTCGCTTAAATAATCGGCTTTAAGTTTTGTAAGTTCGTCGTTTAAAACCGCCACTCTCGATTCTCTTTCTTTGTCGCCGATAGTTCCGTCTACAAGTATCGCGTCGATTCCGTCGTTAAGCGCGGCTTTTCTTTCGACGTAATGTTTTTTGATTTTCTGCTTGGGCGTGTCTTCTTTGACTTTCATCGCGTTCTTGTTTTTGATGGTGTCCATCAGAACCGCCGCCACGACTATGATACCCGTAAGAACGTAAGTCACGTAAGTGGAGTTCATTTTAAGGTTGAATTTCGCAAGAACGAAGTTAAGTCCGTTTCTTATGACTACGAGCATTATATTACCGATAACCGACCCCGCAACCGAAGCTGTGCCGCCCGCCGCGCTCGTTCCGCCGATGTAAACGCCCGCTATCGCGTCGAGTTCCATTCCGTTACCCGTCGCCGAAGCTACCGTCGTGAAGGAAGCCGCCCAGAAAATCGCGGCAACGCCTGCGCCGATACCGCAGAAAACGTAAGCGAGCATTTTGTATTTATCGGTGTTTATACCCGAAAGTCTCGTGGCTTCTTCGTTACTTCCGATAGAAAGAATGTATCTGCCTATCTTGTTTTTATACATAAGGTACATGCAAAGAAGCATAAGACCTATAATCCAGACGAGACCTATAGGGAATCCGTTGAGATTGGAGAAAGTCGAGTTGAACCACGTTCCGCTCGGGAAGAAAATGTTCGGAACGGAAACGATAAGCGCGCTCAGACCTCTCGAAAGCATCATCGTTCCGAGCGTTGCGATGAACGCGGGAAGCTTAAGTTTTGCAACCAGAAATCCGTTTAAAAGTCCGAAAAGTCCGCCGATCGCTATCATCATAGGAATAGTGAGCCAGAGGGGCATTCCCTTCGTGTAACAAAATCCCGCAATTACTGCGGAAGCTATACAGACCGTACCGATCGAAAGGTCGATTCCGCCCGTTGCGATAACGAACGTTACGCCGAGTGCGAGTATCGCATAAGGCGCAAGGCTTTGCGTCATACTGACGACGTTGAATCCGCCGAAAAAGTTGGGATTCAAAGCATAGAATATCAGAGAGAGCGCGACGAGCGCGGCAATAATTATGATATTCTGCTTGCCCTTGGTTACAGCGGCGTCTTTTACTTTTACCGCCGCTTTACGTATTCTGCGGTTAAACGGCAAACTCAAATTTTTGGTTTCCATATCATTTTCCTCCGTAATTTATCGGTTATTTCCCTTAGCCGCAGAGATTGCATTCGGACGCAATCGTCTGCGGATAGTTACGCCTTATCACGCCGATTGGCGCATTGTGGCATATTTCATAATTTCTTCCTGCGTGAGACCTTCTATCGGCAAGTCCGCCGTAATCCTGCCCTCGCACATAACTATTACTCTGTCGCTGAGCCTCTGAATTTCCGCAAGCTCGGAAGAAATCATTATTATCGATTTTCCCTGCGCCGCAAGCTCCGACATAAGATCGTACATTTCGCTTTTCGCGCCTATATCTATTCCTCTCGTGGGTTCGTCGAAAATGAACACGTCGCAGTCTTTCAAAAGCCATCTCGCAACGATTACTTTCTGCTGATTTCCCCCCGAAAGATTTTTAAGAAGCTGATCCATGGAAGGAGTCTTCGTCCTGAGCTGCTTGTTTTTCTCTTCCGCGGCGGCTTTTGCGGCGGCGTCGTTTATCCAGCCGAAACGGATATAATCGTCTAAAGACGCTATCACCGTATTTTCCGTAACAGACTTCCCGAGCATAAGCCCGTACCGTTTGCGGTCTTCCGAAAGATAGCAGATTCCGTGCTTAACCGCCACTTCGGGGGTTTTTATTTCCGTTCTCTTGCCGTTTACGAAAATCTCGCCGCTGTCGAACGAATCCGCGCCGTAAACAGCTCTCGCAAGTTCCGTTCTCCCCGCGCCCATAAGCCCGGCGAATCCGAGAATTTCTCCCTTTCTCAGTTTAAAGCTTACGTCTCTGAGCGTTTTGCCGCTGACGATGTTCCTGGCTTCAAGAACCACGGGGGCGTCGTCCGCAACAAGGCTTTTTTCTTTCTGCTCGCCGTAAATAACCCTGCCGACCATCATTTTTACGATATCGTCTTTGGTCAGGTTTTTCGTATATTCCGTACCGACGTATTCGCCGTCTCTCATAACGGTTACTCTGTCCGATATGCGGTTTATTTCGTCCATTCGGTGAGAAATGTATATCATACCGATCCCTTTGTGCTGAAGATCGTGCATTATACGGAACAGATCTTCGACTTCGGGCTGAGTCAGAGCGGCTGTCGGCTCGTCGAGAATAAGGAGCTTCGAATCGTGAGAAACGGCTTTCGCAATTTCGACCATCTGCTGTCTTCCGACGGTGAGCGAACCGAGCTTAACCGACGGATCGATGCGAACGCCTATGCGTTTGAACAACTCTTTCGCATCCGCCTCCATTTTTTTGTCGTCGATAAAACCACATTTCATCGGCTCTCTGCCGATGTAAATGTTCTGCGCTACCGTAAGGTGATTCATCATATTGAGTTCCTGATGAATTATGCTTATGCCCGCGGCTTGCGATTCGGCTATCGACGCAAATTTAACTTTCTTTCCGAAGTATTCGATAGTTCCCGAGTCGTAAGCGTGTATTCCGCAAAGCACTTTCATCAGCGTTGACTTACCCGCTCCGTTCTCGCCCATAAGAGCGTGAACTTCCCCGGCGTAAAGGTCGAAATCAACGCCTTTCAAAGCGTGAACGCCCGAAAAACGCTTGTCTATACCTGTCATTTTCAAAATCAATTCGCTCATATTTCCTGTGCCCTACCATAAGATTGCGTATTCGGAAAAATCGTTTCAAAGCCTCTTTAAACCATTTTCAAAGGAGTTTTGAACGGGATGTTTTCCCTGTCGCCTTTTCAATTATCGCACCCTTTTTAGCAAAATTCAAGACATTTACTTGCCCAATTCCGAGAGCAACAAAATCCTGTTTTTTCCGCCGGCGGAATAGTCGGCGGGGAGAAAGTCGGATTGAAACTTCTAACTTTTTCGGGAAATTTTTGCGATATGTATTGATTTTCTTTTTAAATAATGTTATTATATCCGTGAAAAATATGAAAACGCAAAAAAGCGGGAAGCTGATTTTGCGGCAAAGGGAAAAAATGATAGTAACGCACAGATACGACAGCGACGAACGGCAGCACCACCTGCTTGAAAACCACTATTCGTTCAAGTTAAAACCCCGCCTTTTATACGTCGGCTCGCTCGATAAACACGGCGGCTGGACGGAAGAACCCCATTCTCACGAGTTCCTTGAAATCATTTTCATTACGGACGGCAAAGGCAAAGTAACGGTAAACAATAAAAACTATCAGGTTAAAAAAGGCGATTTGCTCATTTACAACAACGGCGTTACTCACTTCGAGAAAAGTAACGAAAAAGACCCTATGGAAATTCTTTTCATCGCTTACGACAAACTCGAAATAACAAACCTTCCGCCGAACAGTCTTCTGCCCGATTCTTACGGTCCGATTTTCCACACCGAGGAAATGTACGACGTTTTTCACCGTTATTTCACCGCTCTTATCACCGAATTCGAACTTAAAGAACGTTTTTATATGGAAATTTGCCAGAATATTTCCAGAACGCTCATAATGTACATTTTCAGGCTGATAAACCGTACCGAAAGCACTTTGGCTCTGCTCGATAAAAGTATGACGATAGAAACCGTTCTCGCTTATATCGACGAGAATTACAACCGTAAACTCACCCTGGACGAAATTGCGGAAAAGTGCTACACGAGCAAATATTATCTCTCTCATCTTTTCACGAGGTTTCAGGGCGTGAGCATAGGCAAATACATTCTCGATAAGAAACTCGACGAATCTAAAAAGATGCTCGGAACAACCGATCTTTCGGTCGCCGCAATCGCGGAAAGCCTCGGTTTCGACGATCCGAGTTATTACAGCCGAATCTTCAAAAAAAACGTAGGCACAACTCCTCTTCAATTCAGGAAAACCGCTTCTTTAAGCTAAAAAACCCGTCTATAAGTCGATTAACACAATATTTTAACATTAAATAAACGGATTGACTTTTGCCGTCCGGCTGTTTTTCTCTGATAATTTTAAAGGCTATTTTCGTTGTGCCGAATCGGTTGACAATAACTTTTCGTTGTACTGAAATAGATAAGACGATAGGGAGTAGTAAGCGTCGGTTTCCGTTTTATTTACGGCAAACGACGCAGCAAGTCAACACACCGCTCGAATGGATTTTAATTCCGTAAGACCCGGCTTGCTTTAATTTACGAGACTAAAACGCAGATAAAACGCAAAAACAAATCCGCAGCCGGAACAGATAAAATCGCGGGCTGAAATTTACGGATTTTATAACGCGTTTATATTGTGTGCGAAGGTCTCGAAATCTTCCTCAAAGGCATATTTTAAACAGTTTTAAATGCAATCTTTAAACAAAAAGATAGTTAAAAGATAAAAAAAATTTATTAAAAAACCGAAATCATTTATATTAAAGTCAACTACTTCGCCAAAGCTGTTGACTTTTTTTGTTTGCAAGTGATATAATTTTGACGGAAAAACATCGAGGAGAATTTATGCTCGAATTAAAAAACGTTTGTTACTCCGCAGAAAACAACGGAGAGAAAAAAGACATCATAAAGAATGTGAGCCTTAATTTAAGCGAAAAGTTCATTGCTTTCACAGGACCGAACGGCGGGGGAAAATCCACGCTCGCAAAACTTATAATGGGTATTTTAAAACCCACGAGCGGCAAAATCATATTCGACGGAAAAGACGTAACCGACCTTTCCGTTACCGACCGTGCGCGGGCGGGAATCGCGTTCGCGTTTCAGCAACCCGTTAAATTCAAAGGCATCACCGTTACCGATTTAATCGAAATCGCGAGCGGAAAAAAACTTTCGGTTTCCGAAATCTGCTCTTACCTTTCGGAAGTGGGGCTTTGCGCGAGAGAATACGTAAACAGAGAAATCAATTCCAGCCTTTCCGGCGGCGAGCTTAAACGTATCGAAATCGCCGTAACGCTTGCGAGAAAAAGTAAATTCACTATTTTCGACGAACCCGAAGCAGGCATCGATTTGTGGAGTTTCAACAGTCTCATAAAGGTTTTCGAGAATCTCGCGGCTAAAACTTCGGAATCGCTTCTTATCATTTCGCATCAGGAAAGAATTTTATCGATTGCGGACAGAATAGTAGTTGTTTCGGACGGAAAAGTAGCGAAAGACGGCAAGGGCGCAGACGTTCTGCCCGAGCTTTTAAGCGTTCCCTCCGCCTGCAACGTTTTACAAAACAAATCCAAGGAGGCGTTATGATGGAACTCGGCGGAATAGAAAAAAATCTTCTTAAAGAAGTCGCGGGGTTAGAGGGTATCCCGACGGGAGCTTATAACGTCCGCGAAAACGGAAAGCTCGCGGGGCGGAAGACCACGGCGCATATAGATATCGTAACGAAAACCGACAAACCCGGCATAGACATATACATCAAGTCCGAAACCAAAGGCGAGAGGGTCGATATCCCCGTAATCCTTACCGAAACGGGCTTGAACGACCTCGTTTATAACGACTTTTACGTCGCCGACGGCGCAGACGTAACTATCGTCGCGGGATGCGGAATTCATAACGGCGGAAAAGATAAAAGCGAACACGACGGAATCCATTCTTTCCACATAGGCAAAAACGCCAAAGTTTTATACATTGAAAAGCATTACGGAGAGGGCGACGGCTCGGGCGAAAGAGTTTTAAACCCCACCACACTTGTCGAGATAGACGAAGGCGGTTCGATGACTATGGAAACGGCGCAGATCAAGGGAGTTGACTCCGCGATAAGAAAAACCGAAGCCGTTTTAAAAGACAACGCCACGCTTATCATTCACGAAAAGATAATGACCCACGGCAAGCAGTACGCCGAAACAAATTTCCGCGTTGCGTTAAACGGCAAAAACTCGGGCGCGCACGTCATTTCGAGATCCATCGCCAAAGACGATTCGCATCAGAAATACATTTCGTGTATGGACGGCAACAACAAATGCTCGGGACACACAGAATGCGATGCGATAATTATGGATAACGGCACGGTTACGGCAAAACCCGAACTTAACGCAAACAATATCGACGCAAGCCTTATCCACGAAGCGGCGATAGGCAAAATCGCGGGCGAACAACTCATAAAGCTCACCTCGCTGGGTCTTACGGAAAAAGAAGCCGAAGAAAAAATAGTCGAAGGCTTTTTGAAATAAAAATTTAAAAAAATTGCTTTCCCCTGCGTTCGGATATCCGGCGGCGGAAAAGCGAAAAGGAGAAAAATTATGGCAAAAAACGACAAAACAAAAGTCAGAAGAGTGCGTACATCGGAAGATAAAAACCTTCTTATCTCTTCGCTTATCTACATCGCGCTCGGCGCAATGCTCTGCATTTTCAGAACGGAACTTCTTAAATACGCAATGCTCGTAGTCGGTATCATCGCAATCGTAATCGGCGTTCTCGCGATTTTAAAAGGCGACGTTATTTACGGCGTTGTAACCGCGGCGATCGGCGCGCTTATTATCTTAGGCGGATTTTTGTTCTTACAGATAATCCTTCTCGTAATCGGCGTAATTCTTGCCGCAAAAGGCGTTATCGAACTTATCGCCTGCTTCAGATTTTCGAAGATTAACATAATCGCCCTTCTTTCGGCTATATTCACTATAGTCCTCGGCGTTCTGCTCATCGCTTCGACCTGGCAGTTTGTCGACACGTTCCTTATCGTTATCGGCGTTCTGATGATAATCGACGGCGTGTTTATGTTCTTCGGCAAAAAACTCGTTTAATATTAAACATACAAAAAGCTTCTTCGCGGTTTTGCGAAGAAGCTTTTATTTTTGTTGAAAATAAGGCTATAAGTCGATTATCGGCGTATTATTCACTTAATCACACTGCTCGCCGACGAGATATTTTTGTTTGATTTCGCTAAGCTCGGCATATCTTCTCGCGCCCTCGTTAAAGGCAAGGTAAAGCGCGACGGCATCGTATCTCGCGTCATGTCCGCCGATGGTATTTATCGAAAAAAGCTCATCGGTCTTTCTTGTCACGTCGTAAGGATAAAGGTCTAAAAACTCCGCGAGTTCGGAAAGCTTCGGGTATTTATAACCCTTATGATTTTCGCGGGGCAATTTCATTATTTCGGTGAAAAACTTCATCGTATCGAATTCCTGCTTATAGCGGAAACGCCTGTCCTGATAACAAAATTCGGCAATCATAAAGTTTATATCGAACTTCACATTATGCGCGACGATAAGGTCGGCAGACGAGAAATCGTCGTAAATCTCTTCCGTGTCCGTCGAGAAAGTATGCCCGTTCGATAAAACCGCGAGCTTTTCGGGCGTGAAACCGTGAACGGCGATTGCCGACGGCTCGATATAAGACACGGCAAAAAAGAAGTTTTTGGCAACCGTTTCCGTTTCGCTTTGCATTATGTAAGATAATTGAATTATCCGCCCGGGGATAAGCCCCGTCGTTTCGGTATCGAAAAAAAGTATCATAGGTCTCCTCTCATAAGTTGCCTCGCCGGATAAAATATCGTTTTTCCTCTCGCGTTTCGTCTTTTTATTGTAGCATATTTCTTGAATTTCGGCAACAAAATCTGCCCCGCGGCAATAATCTTGACAACAAAGAAAAATAGTTGTATAATAAACACAGAACGGGTGAAAAACACCCGAAACAAAAGGATAAACAAGAGTAAAGCGTTTAAAAACGGTTTCTACGGGCGGTTTATCCCCGATCAAAGGAGAATTTGTGGAAGCACTATTAAAATTTCTGGCGGATAACGTTATTATAATTTGCGTTTTCGCCGCCGCGATAATCGCGCTCGTTATCGTTTTTGTTTCGATATCGGCGAAAAACGCGCGAAAAAAGCGGGACGCCGAGTACGCGAAAATGTTCGAGGAAGTTCCCATAGAAAACGACAGCCGCGAGGACATCAGTTTCGGAAAAGGACAAAACCCGGAATTCGAAAAAACGGAAATGGACTGGCTTAAAGGCGAACAAGGTTATTTCGGCGTTATAAGAACGACGCTCCCCCCACTTAAAACCGAACCGAAGGAAGCAAAAATCGAAACGAACCCCGAAACCGAAGTAAAAAACGAGGAAACGACTGCCGAAGGCGAGTTAAAACCCGAAACGGAAAATCCAAAAAAGAACGGAAAAGTTCAGAAAGCGGCAAAACAAAAGAAAAACAACATAAAAGAACATAAAATTTTCCTCGGCGCGAAAAGCGAGCAGAAAGCCGAAACCGAGCAGAAAGCCGAAACCGAGCAAGAACCCGAGACAGAATTAAAAGCCGAAGATAAGTCCGAAACGGAACAAAACGGCGAAGAAACGAAAAACAAACAGGAAATCGTAGCAACGGAAACAGAAATTTGTCAGCTAAAAATAGACGATATCGCCGAAGAAAACGTCGCAACAAACGCAGAAGAAAAGGAGGATGAAGAAATGGCAGAAAAAAAGGCCGAAAACAAAACAGAAAAGAAAGCGGGCAAAGCAAACGCGAAGTTTGCCGAAAAACTTGCGGTGAAAGCTCTCGAAAAAGCTTCCGCAACATCTAAAACTCCCGCCAAAAAAACGGTTGGAAAATGGGTTATAAAGGAAAAGGGCGAAGGCGAATTCGTGGCTTATCTTTACGCAAACAACAAAGAACTTATGCTCACGAGCGAAACCTACTCCACTCCGGACGGAGCGAGAAAAGGTATCGGCACGATACAGAAAAACGCCGCTTCGGACGAGAATTTCACCTATTACCGCGACAAGAAAAAGAATTATTACTTCAAGCTTAAAACAAGCCAGAACAGATTTTTATGCGTCGGAGAAACTTATCCGAACAAGTCGGCCTGCTTGAAATCGATCGAATCCGTTAAAAATTTCGTGGACTCCCCCGTTTCGGACGCGATCGAAAAAGATATAACGATAATAAAATACGTTCCCACGCAAGGACAGGATTTTCAGACGAAAAAGTATAGCGGCAAATGGGTAATCACGCCTATCGACGACGAATTTATGGCTCAGCTTCGCGCATCTAACGGCGAACTTCTTTTAAGCAGCGAGTCGTATTCCTCTTACGCTTCGGCAAAAGACGCTATAGACAATATCACCCAGAACGCCGAAGCCGGTAATTTCATTATCGACAGCGACAAAAAAGGCAGATACTTCTTTAAACTCAGAAACGACCGCAAACTTACGCTTTGCATTGGCGAAACTTACTCCCAACTTTCCGCGTGTCAGAGCGCGATAGAAAGCGTAAGAGGTTTCTTAAAAACCGCAAAGCTCGCCGAAAAGCAATAATATTTAAATTTACGCGCGGAAAATCAACGGATTTTCCGCGTTTTTTAAATTTCGATATAAAAATAAAGCGGGAGCGAACGGCATTAAACCGAACGTTTCCGCTTTTAATTTCTAAGTCTTAAATTTTACAATCCGCCGAAAACTTTACCGAACGGAACTTCTCAGATTAAAACTTTTCCCGACGAAAAAGCAAATTACTTCTTGTCGCGAAGGTCGAATTTATCCTGCTCGTCGATAAGTTTGAGCGGGCTTTCCTCGAGAGCGGTTATCTGAGAAGTACTCGTCGCGTTTCTTACGATCGAGCCGTCTTCATAATAATAATCGATTTTGGAAAGAGATACGCTGAATCTTTTGCCGTCTTCGTCGATAAACACGATTTCGTTGAAATCGAATCTTCCCTTAACGGTAAGCATAACGTATCTGGTATTTCTTACTTCTTTGTCCTTCCAGTTGCTGTCGAAACCGATTTTTATCCAGCTGTTGAGGTTCTTTTTCGCGTCCGTAACTTCGTCTTTGGAAATTTTACGGGCGAACGTGGGATAAACGGGCGAGGTTCTGCGAACGAGTTTATCGCTCGAAGACGAATAAACGTCGAAAGAAAGTTCGACGGAGTCGTCCTTGGTCTTGGGGATATTAACCCAGATTTCGGAAATAACTTTCGTTCCGTCGCCTACGTTAAAGCCGAGTTTGTGGAGATATTCCTCGCCGCTGACAACGCTTTCGTCCGAATTGTCGGAATCTACAACATATCTCTGAACTTTCCAGCCTGTTTCGGGCGCGTTTTCGTTTTTGCACGAAGCAAGCGAGCAAACCGCCGTTACGGTAAGCATAAATGCAAGCAATGCAGTAATTATTTTTCTCATTTTTAATTCCTCTTTTCTCTTTAATACGAGCGTTTTCCTTTGCCCGATTCGATTTTCGACAATCCGGGTGATTTTCGCCGTCCGGATTTATTTTCGATTTCAGGCGTTTTCCTCTCCTTCACGATCGTTTTTCAAGTCCTTATTATCTTTCTGAAGCTTTTTAAGCTCGTTCATAAACGTGGAAATATCCTTGAACTGGCGATAAACCGACGCAAACCTTACGTAAGCAACCTCATCGATCTGTTTCAAGCCGTCCATAACCATTTCGCCGAGAGCCTTGGTTGTTATTTCCTGCTCGAGCGAATTATAAACGGTTTTCTGAATATCTTCGACGAGTTTATCTATTTTCCACATCGGAACGGGGCGTTTCTCGCACGCCCTTATGATACCGTTTTTAAGTTTGTTCGGGTCAAACGATTGCCTGTTTCCGTTGTTCTTGATGACGAGAACGGGGGTCGTTTCGATAGTTTCGTAAGTGGTGAAACGCTTGCCGCAGTTCATACATTCCCTTCTGCGACGAATGGCGGTTCCGTCCTCTGTTTGTCTGGAATCCACAACCTTACTGTCAAGATGACCGCAATACATACATCTCATACGGTTTCCTCCATAAAAAAGCCGAGCCGCGGGGGCTACCCGAATATCGGACAAGGATATTTTAACATATTTTTTTGATTTTGCAAAGGGTTTAACCGTTTTTTTATTCGAATCGGCTATTTTTTTTGAATTTATTCGCTTTTATAAGACATACTTTTTATATGCTTGTACTTATACAGATTCTCGTCGCGGTGTATTATATAGCGATAAACGTATATTCTTTTCTGCTACTTCGGGCGCAGAAGAACTCCGAAGAAGACGGCGAATGTTCCAAAGTACGCGACGGAAGCGTTTTCATCGCGGCAATCTTAGGCGGCGCGGCGGGAATTTACCTTGCCATGTTCATTTTGAAATACCGCTTGAGAAGTCTTATGCTGATGGTTTTTATGCCCGTTCTTATCGTTCTGAATATTTACCTTATCGTCGTGGGGTTCGTGAACAACTTCTGGGTTATAACGAATGTGACGTAACAAGCCGCCTGCCCGTCTTACACGCTTAAAAAACGCCGTTTATCGACTTATAGCCTTACTTTTGCAATTTATTGTTCCGATAAGACACAGGATTATTTAAGTTCTACCCTTGCTTTCGCGTTAAGCGTGAGATCGGCGAATTCGCCGTTTGAATATCTCAGATACCCTTCCGCGCCGATCATTGCGGCGTTATCCGTGCAAAGAATTTTTTCGGGCAGAACAAGTTTAAGTTTGTTCTTCTCGCACGCTTTTTTAAGCCCCTCTCTCAAATAACCGTTCGCGGCGACCCCGCCACCTACGGTTATCGTATTCAAAGCATATTCTTTTGCCGCCTGAACGGCTTTTTCTATGAGAATATCGAGCGCGGCGGACTGGAACGAACAGGCGATATCCGCCCTCGGAATTTCCTCGCCGAGCTGCTCTTTGTTATGAACGTAGTTTATTACCGCGGTTTTAAGCCCGCTGTAAGAAAAATTATACCCGCCCTCGCCTTTAAGCATTTTGGGGAATTTAATGCAGTTTTTGCCTTCTTTCGCAAGCCTTTCCACATTCGGTCCGCCGGGATAATTCAAGCCTATTACCCTCGCGACCTTATCGAAAGCTTCGCCGACCGCGTCGTCTAAGGTTGTCCCTAAAATTTTGAAATCGTTATAGGAATTTACTACGATGACCGCCGTATGCCCGCCGCTTGCGAGCAACGAAACGAAAGGCGGTTCGAGCGTTTTGTCCGAAAGGTACGCCGCCGCGAGATGCCCTCTTATGTGGCTGACGGCGATAAGCGGCTTGTCCAGAGCGTACGCAAGCGATTTCGCGTAAGAAACGCCGACGAGCAGCGCGCCCAAAAGCCCCGCGCCGTAAGTTACGGCGACAGCGTCAAGATCGTTAAGCGCGATTCCCGCCGCCTCGACGGCTTCTTTAACGACAAGCGAAACGGCGGAGGTGTGCGCTCTCGAAGCGATTTCGGGAACAACCCCGCCGAAACGAACGTGTTCGGTTGCCGAACTCATAATTTTCGAGGACAGGATTTCCCTGCCCCCTTTGATAACAGCCGCCGCCGTCTCGTCGCACGAAGATTCTATCGCGAGAATAACCGCGTCCTTTTTGACGGCGAACGTCTTTTTTATATCGGCGTACATTTTAACTCTTCTTAAGATAATCTATAATGAACTGGTCTATATCGCCGTCCATAACCGCCTGAACGTTACCCGTTTCCGAGCCTGTTCTATGGTCTTTGACGAGAGTGTACGGGCAGAAAATGTAGCTCCTTATCTGGCTGCCCCACTCGATTTTTTTAACTTCGCCTTTAATCGCGCTGGCTTCCTGCATTCTCTCTTCCTCGCGTTTTTCGAGGAGCTTGTTCATAAGCATACGCATAGCCTGTTCCTTGTTCTGAACCTGGCTGCGTTCGTTCTGACAAGCGACGATAATGCCCGTGGGAATATGCGTGATTCTGACGGCGGATTCCGTTTTATTGACGTGCTGACCGCCCGCGCCCGACGAACGATAGGTGTCGACCTTGATTTCGTCCGGACGGATCTCTATATCGCCCTCGTCCTGAATATCGGGCATAACGTCCACGGACGAGAACGAAGTCTGTCTTCTCGCGTTGGCGTCGAACGGAGAAATACGCACGAGCCTGTGAATACCCTTCTCGGCTTTGAGATAACCGTAAGCGTTTTCGCCCTCGACCTTGAAGCATACCGATTTAAGCCCCGCGCCGTCGCCGTCCAAACGGTCGTACTCGGTGATTTTATAACCGTGCTTTTCCGCGTAGCAGATATACATTCTGTAAAGCATTTCCGTCCAGTCGCACGCTTCCGTGCCGCCCGCGCCCGCATGGAGGGTTAAAATAGCGTCGCAACTGTCGTACTTACCCCTTAAAAGGGTTCTCAGACGTATATCTTCTATTTCTTTTTCGGCTTCGCTTAAATCCTTGTCGACTTCCGCGAGAACGCTTTCATCGTCCTCTTCTTCGGCAAGGGAAATCATGATTTCGGCGTCCGAAACGGCTTTACGGGCTTTATCGAAAACGTCGAGCTTGTTTCTTATGCTCTGAGCTTCTCTCGAAATATGCTTGGACTTTTCTATATCCGACCACACCTCGGGTTTTTCAAGCTCGGCTTCGAGTTCTTTTAATTTTATTCTGAGATTGTCGACGTCAAAGAGAGTATCCTGCCTCTTCCAAAGTCTTGTAAAGTCCTCTCACTTTTTCTTCGTAAACGTCGTATCTGACCATAATTAAACTCCTTTTTCGGGGACGATTTGTTTATTTTTCAGGCAATTTATCCTTTTTAGTTTTTTCGACCCTTCTGTTGTTATTGTATATTTAATATATATTATACCCGCAAATTTGTCAAGCATAATGCCTTAATCTGTTTTTTTTATTACGGGAGGTATTTGCCTGTTTTTATAAAAATACGCGATAATCGACTTATAGCCCGTCTTATAACGTTTATTCGACGGTTTTTAAGCTTGCGTTCATATCGGTGGAAACTATGCGTTTTCTGAGCATAAGCGTAACTAAAAACGTAAAAAACAGAACGAGCGCCGGGGACAGAAGCCACACGTACCACGAAACTCCCCAAAGCGAACCGAAGCCCATAACGGAGAAAATCACGCTCATTAAAATCGCGCCTGCGCCGTAACCGAAAATAAGACCTATCGCGGCGTCGATATAGATTTCGCGATAAATATACCCCGCGACTTCGCTATCGTAATACCCCAAAACCATAAGCGTTGCGATCTCTCGCTTTCTTTCGCTCACGGAAATATCCGTTATCGTGTAAATCGCGGTAAACGTTAAAAGCGCGGCGAAAACAACGACGACGACGGCAAGCCAGGCTATCGAAGCGTTTCCGAAGTTTTGGAAAAGACACATATCAAGCAGCGCAAGCCCCGCCATTACAAGCCCCATAGACCCCGCGACCGCCGTGACAGTCATTATAAATCTGTTGCGATAACGCAAAACGTTTCTCGCCGTGGACTTATATTTAAAGGACAATCTGTTCCATATAAACGGAATTTTCTCGAGAAAAACCTTTCTCCCGGGAACGGGCGATTTAGGCTTTAAAAGTTCCGCGGGCATTTCGTTCGCGTTTTTAACTCCCGCGCGAAGCGTTGCGAGGATTGCCGAAACGACAATAAAGACAAACGTTATCACGTAAAACGTAATGCCGAAAACCGAAGATTCGGGCGGCATAGCGTAGCTGTAACCGAACGTGAGATAAATAAAAGAGCAAAGCCCCGTTCCGATGAAATACGCCGCCGCGCCGCCTATCGCCGTTGCCGTGAACGCAAACAGAAGATATTTTCCGATGATTTTCCCGAAAGAATAACCGAGCGTGGAAAGGCAAGCCGACTGCGGCCGCTCCTCGTCCATAAGTCTCGTCATATTCGACAAAACCACGAGAGCCGTTATAAACATAAACGCCGCCATCAGAACAATCGCGAGCGCGGTTATCTTTTTAGCGTAAGACGAAACAGACTTGAAACTGTAATTATCGTCGAGGGTTATAAACGCGGTATCTTCTTCGACAGCCGAAAGATCCTTGCCCGAGGCTTCCGCCAGAATACCGAGAATGTTTTTCTTTTCGTTTTCCACGAAAGAAGAATATTCGCTCGTGTAGAATCCGAGTTTTGTTTTGTTCGCGAAAGATATGTAAATATCGCTCGTCGCAGAGGACATCGGTATGGCTTCGGACGGAAGGTACAAAACGTCGTCCAGAGAGATAAGTCCGCCGGAATTTATCGCGTCCGGAATTTCCTTGTCGCCGTTGAGATAGCTCGGCTCGCCGTCTCTCGCGAACAACAGCGGACTTTCCACGATTTTAGTAACCACCGCTTCGACGGGACGAAGCGTTTCGAATAATCTTTTCTGGAAATCGCTTAATCCCCTTCCGTCCTGCTCGGCAAGTTGCGTGAAAATATCCTTGAAGTCGAGCGAAATAACGTCGCCTTCGTTGTAACCTTTTATAGCGTTGTCCGCTTTTTCGGCGTAAGCGACGTAAGCCCCCTCGGGAATAACCGCGCCGCCGTCGACCCCGTCGTTGACAGGCAAAAATTTATTGACCGTAAACGCTCCGAAATTATCCAGAAAAACAAGTCTCGTAAGCCGCCTTTCGCCGTTATAATCGATATAAACGTCGAACGAAGAACCCGTCGCTACGTTTTCCTCGCCGTACTCCTGCCTGATTGCGGAAATCTGCGATTTATCGAATCCCGTCTGCGATTTGCTTTTTATCGTAACGTCGCTCACATTCTGCTCGCGTTTGAAATTTTCCACGGAATTGTTTATCTTTCCCGAGGAAGACCCCACGCCCGAAGTGAGACTTATGCTTATCGCCACGATGAAAATTATCGAAATGAATCGCGAAAAGTTCTTTTTGAACATTCGCCCGACCGATTTGTAATATACTTTCATAGGCTCACCACTCTATCTCGTCTACCGTCTTTTTAACTTCGTTGACAACGGTTTTTTCGATTATTCCGTTTTTGATATAGAAAACCTTATCGGCGATATCCTTTATCGCCTGATTGTGCGTTACGACGACAACCGTTTTGCCGTTGTTTTTCGAAACGTCGTACAGACATTTGAGAATTTTCTTGCCCGTTACGTAATCGAGCGCGCCCGTCGGCTCGTCGCAAAGAAGGAGCTTGGGATTTTTGGCTATCGCCCTTGCGATCGAAACCCTTTGCTGCTCTCCGCCCGAAAGCTGAGAGGGAAAATTCATAAGCCTGTTTTCAAGCCCGACCTGACGAAGAACGTCCTCGGGTTTAAGGTGATTTTTGCAGATTTCCACGGCGATTTCCACATTTTCGAGCGCGGTTAAATTCGGCATGAGATTGTAAAACTGAAAAACGAATCCCACGTCGTTTCTGCGGTAATCGCACAAACCTTTTTTATCGAGCGAAGTAACGGTTTTCCCGCCGAGAATTATACTTCCGCTCGTTGCGGAGTCCATTCCGCCGAGAAGATTTAAAAGCGTGGTTTTACCCGCGCCGGAACTTCCTAAAATAACGGCGAAATCGCCCTCGTCGAGAGCAAGCGAAACGCCGCCGAGAGCGGGAACTTCCACTTCTCCGCTTTTATAAATTTTCGTTACGTTTTCAAGTGTTAAAAAGCTCATATCGCGCCTCCTCGGATATCAATCGATTTTTTCGGTAAATCGTTACGGAAACCCGGACCCGTTTCGGTCTGTCCGTTTCCAGATTATGATTTTATATTTGTATTTTATATCCGTATTGTGAACAACACGCTTTCTTTTGTTAAAAAAACGATAAATCTTTCTTTCTGTATTTCAACGCAATTACGTATAACGTTTCCGCATAAAAAAACCGAAGCCAAACAGCTTCGGTAAAAATTTATTTTTAATTTAATCTCTTCTGCGGTTTCTCATCATCGCGATAATGGCGATAAATCTGAGAAGATACAAAAAGGAAGTGATGAGCGAGGCGATGTACGTCATAGCCGCCGCCGAAAGGACTTTTTTCGTCTTCTTAAGTTCGCCGTCCGTCATAACGCCCGATTCGCCGAGCATTTTCAAAGCTCGTCTCGATGCGTCTATTTCGACGGGAACGGTTATGAGCGCGAAAAGCGTGGACAGAGAGTACAAAGCGATACCGATAGCGATGATAATATCGCCCGTTTGCGACTTGCTCGCCCAGAACGTTAAAAACACGCCGATTATCGCAACGGGAACGGCAAGTCGCGAACCGATATTCGTTACGGGGACGAGAACGGATCTCAACGTCAGCAAAAACGAACCGCTGTGTTTCTGAACGGCGTGTCCGCATTCGTGCGCGGCGACGCCCAAAGAAGCGATATCCGTTCCGTCGTAAACCTTTTCGGACAGACTTAAAACGTCGTTCGAGGGGTTGTAGTTATCGGTGAGCGAACCTCTTATTCTTCGGATTTCGACAGACCTTATCCCTTGTCTTTCCAAAAGCATATCGCTCATTTCGTGAGCGTTCCAGCCGGACTCTGACTGCACTTTGGAATATTTGTTGAAACGGATTGTTATCATAAGCTGACATATGAGCGAAAGGATAATTCCCGGCACAACGATTATGAAACTTGCATAATAAATAAAATACAACATAATATACCTTGAGAACATTATATCACAACTTTACGGGAAACATTATAAAAATTGTGTAAAATTTTAAAAAACCCGCCTATAAGCCGATTAACGAAGATTTTTTCGGCAATCGCGTTGTAAATATTTGACTTTGCGGTTAAAAAATCGTATTATTTACAGCGAAACAAAACATTTGTTACGGAAAAAGGCTTTTGAGGAAGCAAACAGAACGGGCGCGCTCGTTTACGAGGTTAAATCGACCGAAAAGACGGACAAAGCGGCGGGCTTCCGGTGGCGCGGAAGATACGGTATGCCGGCCAAGAATAAAACGAACCCCGCCAAAACGCCGCGAACGAAATGGACGAACTTTTAAAAATCCGCCGTTCTTCGTTCCGCACGATAACTTGCAGAAAAGGCAAATACATAAAAGAAAAAACGCTTTGAGCATTTACAAACGCAATAAAAAATCACATAAACCGCAATTTAAAACAGCCCTCGCAAAAACAGCCGAAACCGTTCCCGCGAGGGCGAATTTTATTATTTAAGATTTTTAATTACTCTGCCGCCGCATCGTTCTTTTCGTCGGCAGCAGTGTTCTTTTCGTCGGCAGCGGTTTTCCGGCAATCGGCGCAATCCGCAAAATCCGCGTAATTGCTTTCGGCGATTTTTTTATCGGCAATCTCCTTAACGTCCGCGCCGTAGCGGCACATAAACGAACAAGCTATAAATACAAGCCCCGAATCGAATTCTACGTAGTCCATACCGTTATAAGAAATATCGAAGCAAGCGTATACTATGGTAGCGACAATCCCCGAAAGAACCGCAAGCGATATATAAATAATACCCTCTCTGAGCATTTTTTTACATATCGTTCTGTCGAAAGGCGTACCCGCGGCAACCTCGTCGGCGAAAAACCTGTTCGCAAAGCAACCGGCAACAGCCGAAATCGCGAAAGTGAAAAACGAGCTTAAACTTCCGCATCTCGCTAAAGCAAGGTTTGCCCCTTCGCTGCCCGAAAGCTTTATTATTTCCTGCCAAAGCACGGAATCCTCTTTTATCAGAAAAAGAACTGTCGCGCCCGCGAGATTAAGCGCCAAGGCGACCATACAGAAAATGAAGTATATTTTCGTTAAAGTCTTTAAAACTTTACATATCTTTTGTATTATATCAAGCGATTTCATTTCACGTTATTTGTGTTTTTTTGCAAGGATTCTGCCGATCGTCACGTACGCGCCCACGCAAACGACAACGGCAAGCGCAAGAACAAGATACATAACCCAAATATCGACGTTATGCCCGAAAAAGTAAATATTGCAGTCTATCCCGTCTTTCATTCCTTTGATAACGATTTCTTTTTGCGCTTCGGGAAGAATACTCGCCATTTCGTTAAGAGAACCGGAAAGCGAATGGTTTCTTACAAGCGCAGTTCCGTAAGTTCCAGGCAGGAACATTAAAATGCCTTTTAGGTAATCGGGAAAAGAATCGATCGGCATATACGCGCCGCATAAAAATCCGTAACCCGCCGAAACGATCGTTCCCACAGCCGAAGCCTGCCCGTTCGTCGATAAAAATATGTTTACGATCGACGAAAGCGCCGTTCCGAAAAGCGTGAGCAAAATCACGTCGACCAAAAGGAGCAGAACGTCGGTAAATGTTAAAAACCAACCCTGAACGGCTATATAAACAAATCCGACGGCAAGAGCTATCAGGTTTACGATAATCGTGGAGAAAAACGCAGCCGCGAAATATGACAGCGGTACGGTGCGGGGGTTGACCGGCGAAACGAGCAGATCTTTTCTTGCGCCCGACACTTTATCCTGCACCATAAGAAGATTGGAACAGAACGCGACGGTTATGCACGTAACCGCAAGAAGCGACGAAACGAGCTGCCCCGCGACTATTCCGTCGATGATTTTTTCGGGAACGACAAAATCTCCCGCGCTTTGGACGAACGCGTCTCGGTATACTTTCGCCAAAAACGTCGCGTATAAAACCAAAAGGATAATCGGCGTTATGAGCGACGAGAAAAACATTCCTTTATCTTTGAAAAACAACTTTACGTTTCTTTTTGTAAGCGCCGAAAACGTTTTCATTTCAATTCTCCCCCGAAAGTTTTTTACCCGTAACGGCAAGGAAAACATCGTCCATCTTGCCTTTCGTTATCTCGAAATCGGAAAACAGATCCGGGTTTTTGATTATAAGGTCTCTCGCCTCCGCGGTATCTTTAACGGAAATCCTGCACGCGTCTCTGATAACTTCGTATTTAAACCCGAGCGCGGCGATTCTCTTTTCGTCGGCATTATAAACCGTGATATAATCGCCCGTATACTTGTTTTTCAGCTCGAGAGGCGTGCCTTCCGCAGAAATTTTACCCGCATCGAGGATAACGACGTAATCGGCGTCCGCAACCTCTTCCATATAATGCGTAGTGAGGAAAACTGTCATTTTATCCCTTTTTCTGAGCGTGTCGATAACTTCCCAGAGAGTTTTTCTCGTCTGTGGGTCGAGACCGGTGGTCGGTTCGTCTAAAATAAGCAGTTCGGGCTTATGCAAAATCGCGCGGGCAACGTCTATTTTTCGTCTCTGCCCGCCCGAAAGCTTTCCGACGTCTCTCGAAAGAAGATTTTTGAAATCGAGCATTTCCGCAAGCTCGTTTATGCGGTTTATCGCCTCTTTGCCGTAAATCCCGTAAAGGCTCGCGCGCGAAATCAGGTTATCCTTAACCGAAAGCACGCCGTCGAGCGCGGAACTCTGAAACACAACGCCTATTCTGCCCGAAATTTCCTCGATATCCGTCTCTACGTTTTTACCGCAGATTTCCACATTTCCGCCGTCTTTTTTCGTTAAACCGCACATTATGGATATCGTAGTCGATTTTCCCGCGCCGTTCACGCCCAAAAAAGCGAAAAATTCGCCCTTTTTAACCTTGAAGGATAAATCGTTTACGGCTTTGACTTCCCCGAAGCTCTTTTTAAGCCCCGAAATACTGATTATATTCTCCATATCTCTCCCTTTAATCGTTCTATAACAAGTGTTTTAATTATAATACTTCAAAACTGTTTTGTCAACGATATACGGCTTATCCGAATACATAATTTTGCTCTTTTTGCCCATTCTTTTTTTATGAAAAAAGCTATAAGGCGGATAACCCGCGCCGCGTTGATTTTTATATTGTCATTAAGCGCTTGCCCGGCGATCGTTTCGCCTTTTTCTCGCGGGCGCGACGGTTATTTCGCGCGCGCAGAGATTTTGAAAAAAAACGAAATAAATCTTACGATAAACGTAAACGGAAAAACCTTTTGCTATTACTACCCGGAAATCGATATTTCCGAAGGGAGATATTATCTTAAAAACGCCGAAGAAGTCGCCGAAGATATTTATTTTTCGTCGCTCGATTTCCCCGTAAACGCTTCGTATGTTTTACACTCCGAAATGGAACAACCGTTCGAGTTTAAAGAGGAAAAAGTCGGGCTCGGAGTCGATAAACAGGCTCTTTTAACGTCAATCGATAAAGTTTTAAACAGCGGCGGAGGGGTGATAAACGTCGATAAATTCGTGCCGGTAAAACCCGAAATCACTCTGCCCGAACTAAAAAAACAACTTTTGAAAAGGGGCGAATTTTCGACAGGTTATTCTGCTTCTGCAGCCACGAGGAAAAGCAATATTTTGCTTGCCTGCAAGCTTTTAAACGGGACGAAAACAGGCATAGGCGAAGAATTCTCGTTTAACGAAATTGTCGGCGACAGGACGGAAGAAAGAGGGTTTTTCTCGGCAAAAGTAATCGAAAACGGCAGATTTACAGAGGGCGTTGGCGGCGGCGTGTGTCAGGTTTCCTCCACCGTTTACAACTGCGCGCTGCTTTCCGGAATGACGGTTACCGAAAGACATCGCCACAGCTTAGCCGTTTCTTACGTCGAGCCGTCGTTCGACGCTATGGTCAGTTTCTCTTACGCCGATTTACGGTTCTTAAACGACAGCGGCTCGCCCGTTCTGATTGTTGCCGACGCGAACGGCGAACGCCTCAGAATACGCATTTACGGCGAAGAAAATTGTTATCGATACAAGCGAATTTCGCTCGTTAACGAACTTATAGACCCGCTTCCCGAAGAAATCGTTTACACGAGCGAGTTATTCCCCGGCGAAACCAAACAGATGGTTTACCCCAAAAAAGGAATAAGGAGCGCGGGCGTTATCGAAAAATATCTCAACGAAAAACTTATCGAAAGAAAGCTGCTCGTAACCGACGAATACTCCCCGCTCCGCGGTATAACGCTCGTCGGGAAGAACGCGTAAAAAAACTTCGCGCTTTTTAATTGACTTCTTGATCCTTGTCGTTTATAATTATAACGCTTGTTATAGAAAGACTGTCGATGGGGTAACATATGGGATTTATAAGAATAACAAAAGACAATATCGACAAGGAGCATATTTGTTGCGCTATGTCGGGAAAACAAGGTCTTGCCAAAAAAGAATGGCTTAAAGAGCGTTTCGACGAAGGGCTTGTTTTTTACAGAAGCGAAGAAAGGGGCAAATGTTTTATAGAATATATCCCCGCCGAAAACGCCTGGGCGGCGATCGACGCGGACGGATATCTTCATATCGACTGTATGTGGATTGCCGGGACTTTGAAAGGTCACGGCTACGCGAACGAACTGCTCGCCGAATGTATTAAAGACGCAGAAGAACAGAACAAAAAGGGAATTTGCGTTATTTCCTCTTTAAAGAAAAAGGAATTTCTCTCCGACCCGAAATTTCTCGCGTATAAAGGCTTTAAAGTTGCGGACAAATCGGCAAACGGCATAACTTTGATGTATCTTCCGCTCTCGCCCGACGCCGAGCTGCCGAGATTCAAGCCTTGCGCTAAGGCCCCGAAAATTTCGGAAAGCGGTTTCGTTTTATATTACGCCGATCAATGCCCTTTCACGTATTACTGGGTTGCAAGGCTCGAAGAAGTGGCGAAAGAAAACGGAATACCCTTAAAAACGATACATATAACAGACAAAATTTCTGCTCAAAACGTTCCCGCGCCGTGGTCAACATACGCGCTTTTCAAAGACGGCGTATATTTAACCCACGCTATTCAATCGGATAAAAAGTTCCTCGCTTTAGCAGGAATATTATAATTAAAAACCGCTTAACAAAAAAACGCCGCTTCATCAAAGCGACGTTTTAATATAGTTAGGTTAGAACCCGCCAAAACGCCGTTATTTCCGCGCCTTTTGTCAAATTCTCGCTTGAAGTACGGTAAGTACATCTGCGTTCGCCTTCGCCAAAATTCATCGAAAATAACGATGTTGTGGTTGCCGACAAGTCTTGCCTTGCGTTTTTATTATATGCAAATCGCCTTATTTCAAACCGGCTCGCTTTAAAGATTTTATCCGAACGCGCAAATAAAAGTAAAGATTTTAAGTTTTAACAAAAAATAAAGATTTTTGTTGCACATAATTTTCAGACTAAAAAAACGGCTCGACGGAATGTCCTTTATAAGAACGCTCGGTCAAGCCGTTTTAATTTTAGTTTTAGTTTAATTGGCTTTTACACCTGCCGAAAACAAAAAAATTTCGGCAAAAGGGCGCAAATAAGCTCATTAAATTAAGCTTACGCTTATTCTCCTTTGAAGGGAAGAAGCGCGATAAGTCTTGCTCTCTTGATTGCGGTAGAGAGAAGTCTCTGGTGCTTAGAGCATACGCCCGTCATACGGCGAGGAAGGATTTTACCTTTCTCGGTTACGTATTTTTTCAATTTGGCGATGTCTTTATAATCGATTTCGGTAGCTTTTTCCAAGCAAAAAGCGCAAACCTTTCTTCTCGGCGCTTTTCTCATAGGCTTTTTGGCAGCTACCTGAGCAGCGGGAGCCGCTGCGGGCGTTGCCGCTACGTTTGTAGTCTTTTCTTCCATGATTTTAACTCCTTTTGAAATTCTCTTTCTTCTGATAGGCAAAACATCCATTTATCTTACTTAACGCTTTGCCGATAGACGATAATCTATACAAGAACTATCAGAACGGAAGTTCATCGTCGTCAACCTGCTGCAAAGTGGGTTTGGACGGTCTGACGGGGGCTTCCGGTTCTCCCGAAGCTTCGCTCTGGTTTCTGACGGATAAAAATTCTACTTCGTTGGCAATGATATCGGTGACTTGTCTCTTGTTTCCGTCCTTATCTTCGTAAGAACGATTCTGCAAGCTTCCGACAACCGAAACTTTGCTGCCTTTTTTAAGGTATCTTCCGCAATTTTCCGCTTGCGCTCTCCAAACCGTGATATTGAAGAAATCCGTAGCGCGTTCTCCGTCGCTTCCGGAATAAGGTCTGTTGACAGCTAAACCGAGCCTGCAATAAGGAATTCCGCTGGGGGTTTCGCTCATTTCGGGGTCACGCGTTAAATTACCTATTAAAAATACTTTATTCATAATTTTTCTCCTTGAATTGTAGAGCCGACTTCGTTAGTTAAAGATTATCTTTTGGTTATCAATCTTCTGAGTACGTGCTCGGTTATGCCGACGATTCTCTTAATCTCGGAAACGAGATTGCTGTCGCCTTCGAAAGCAACGTATACGTAATAACCGTCAGTTTTATAGTCGATAGGATAAGCGAGCTTCTTGATGCCCCACTTTTCCGTCTTCTCGACAACTCCGCCGTTTTTCGTAACAACGCCATCGATCTTCTCGATGATTTGATCTTTGGCTTCGTCGGAAAGAGCAGATTCCAAAATGTAAATCATTTCGTACTTGTTCATTTTTTTTACCTCCCGGACTTATTCGGCTTACGGACATACGCCGCAAGCAAGGTTTTTGTTATAAATTAGCCGTATTTTACCACGGTAAAATTATAAGCCTTTTTATTATATTCTATTTTTTTTCGGTTGTCAAGCGTTTAAAAACCTTTCGGCGTTAAAAACCTTTCAACCGTGTTTACTTGTTCAAACCTTAAATTCATTTCCCGCGGGCGGGCTTTTTAACGCTTCCGCCCGCGAAAATAAAGTTTTAAGTTTCCTTACGCTTTAAAGCTTATAACAACTATAACTTCGTCAAGCCCTTAAAGAGACTCTACTCTCGTCAAAAGTACATTTACGAGCTTATCGATTGTAAGGGAGTTCCAGTAAGTTTCGCCGACCGCTTTTTCGTAAGCGACATAGTCTCCGCCGTAGTCCGCAATGTTGTGAGCCGCAAGAGCCGCGTTCGCTTCCGCTTCCGTTCCCGTCGCCGCAACGATACCGTCGGAATCGGTCGAGGGTTTCCAGGTTCCCGTGGTTGCGTCGTAAGACATCATCAAGGTAGCGCCGTAAATGGTGTTCATCTTGAGGCCGGTGTCTTCTTTTATGGGAAGAAGCCCGCAGTCCTTAAGCTCTTTAGCCGTAGCGGTGTCCATAGCGGTTTCTATTGCCGTACTGATTTCGCCTATCGGAGTGTTGGGCGATACGAGTTTAAGCGGACCTGTAGCCGTGCTCGGGTCGTAAATATCGCCGATAAGAACTTTTACGTTGATACTGTCGATAAGATCTTTCGAGAAGTCGTTTCCGCGGAGTCCGTCCATCGAGTAATCGAAGATGCAAAGCATAATGTTGTTATTCATACGCTTGCCTTCGCTTGTCGCGTCTCCCTCGTAGTTGATTATCCAGCTGCCGTCTTCCATATGGTACCAGCCGGCCTTATAAACCATTGCCGAGGTGTGATCGTGGTTGAGTTCCGCCGCGCAGTGCTTGCTGTTTGCCAAGCCGTCGCAATAGAATTCTCTGCTGATAAGCTTCCATTCACCCTCATCGGTCAACTGATACCAGCCCTGACGGTGCGTGTGAGTGAGGAAGCACTCGGTGCTGTCCATAGCTCCGTCGCAGTACTCATAGTTCATCAGGTTGCCGAGTTTAAGCGTTTTAAGCGTTGCGTCTACGTCGAACGAGCCGTTTAAGATATCTTTCATCTTAACGTTCGCTATCGTTCTTTCGAGTGCGCCCGCCATCTTGTAAGTTGCGCCGTCTTTTACGTACCAGGTGATCGACGTTCTCGCGTTGTGGGTTGCGTCGGTATGAGATTCAACCGTACATTTTCCGCTTGCGCCGTTCTTGTCACAGTACTTGTAATCGAGGACTTCGCCTATTCTCATATCTCCGAACAAATCGCCGCAACTGAAGTTCTGGTTGCCGAGAATATGTCCGAGTCTCATATCTGCCATTACGCCTTCGACCGCGCCGACTTCGGAAACTACTCCGCCCGTCGTCTTATACCAACCCGGCTCGTAAGTATTCGCGCCGTGATCGTGGCCGGAAACGTTACATTCGTCCGCGTGGATATGATATCCGTCTGCGTTATCGACGTGTTCTGCGACCTTGCAGAGAATATACGCCGAATGTTTTTCATCCGTCTTAGTGTATTTCTTGCCGCAGTGGCTGTAACCTATAAGTTCGCCGACGTAAATGTCCGCAATCGCCGTGTTGATATTGAAATCTTCGTCGAGAATCTGTTCGAACGTAATCTCGTAAACGTGTTTCATTATCACGCCGCCGTTTTCCGCAGTCATTTCTTCCTGCTTGCCGTCTACCATATACCAGACGTTATCGACTCTGTACTTGCCGAGGAGTTCTCCCAAAAGCACGTTGCCGAAGTGTTTTATAAGGAAGCTTCTCGGGTGATCCATACCTCTCAAAAGCGCGGAAATCGTCAGGTCGTTGAAGAGAATGTTTATCGGGTGAGAGAACGCTTTTTCCGCAATCCACTCGTTCGCATTGTCGTCTCTTTCGACAGTCGTGTATTTCGTAAATCCTTTGAAGGCTTTGCTCTTGAGGATATATCCGAACAAGTCGCCGGCAATGTGTTTACCGACTACGCCGTCCGTAGTTCCTTCCTTGTCGCCTATGAAGTAAGTTCTTACGGTGTTTTCTTTCACTGCCGCGATAAGATTTGCAAGTTTCTCGGAGTAAACGCTGTTCGCGATTTCCTTGAAGTTACCCTTAACCGTAAGATTGTATTCTTCGTCGTACTCGTAAACCATCTGAAGCTTGGTTGCGGTAAGTTTTTCCATAACCGCGCCGATTACGTCGCCTATTTCGAGGTTACCGTAAATCTTGCTTACGAAGTCGAGAATTATGGTTTTGACCGTTCTGCCCTCGGGTTTAGCAAAGTCTTTGACGAGATTGTTAAGATCTCCGAGTTTGATATTGAAGGTCGCTCTCATAAGCTTGGCTATCTTACCCTGAAGGAGCGTGTTGTCCTTCTTGTAATCGTAAGCGTAGCCCTTAGCGCTGAGGCTGAGTTTTTTCGCAACGAACTTTCTGAACAGATCGTAAGTGAAATCGCCTACCGTAAGACCGGTGTACGCGTCTTCGAAAAGCTTCTTGAAGTTTACGCCGACGTTTCCTTTGAAGCACTTGGTTATATTTGCAATCTGAATGTTGAACGTTGCGCTTATAACCGCCGCAAGCGATTTTTCGAGTTCGAATTTATCTCCATGCGAAGCGAAGTTTTCAAACGCGTAACCCTCGCAGATCTTGCCTTTGCTTACGTGTCTTGCGAGATCATAGAAGATATCGCCGAGGTAAAGTTTTTCGAAAATCTCTTTGAGATGCGTTCCGATGTTTTTACCCTGATCGATCATATCCTCTTTGAATCTGAGGTTAAGAATCGTTTCGTATACGACCTTGAAGTTGCCGTTAAGTTCGTACTTGCCCGTCGTTTCGTTTACGTTTTCGTAAGCGTAACCGTCGAGACCCGAATTGAGCTTGGAAGCTTTCTTCGCGAGCTGAGCGATGACGTCGAAGAGGTAATCGCCGACTTCTCTGTCAAGTACGAATTTATTCTTGACGTTTTCGATAAACTTGCCGTCTTTGATATCGTTGTAAATATCGAGTACGGAAATGTTTACGAACTCTTCCATAACCTCCTTGAACGATCCCTCTACGTAATAATCGCTTTCGTTATTTCTGATTGCGGAATTGAAGTACGTAAGAGCTTCGTTGTAAGGTTTTTGGATAATCTGACCTATCTTGTATCCGCCGATCGCGTCGAGGATGAGCTGCGGCTGAGCGATTGCAAGGATAACTCCGAACAAATACGTCGTGGGAATGTCGTAAATCGTCTTGAGAATTCCCGTGACCTCTTCGGTCTTGTTGAACCACTTGCCGTCGTTGTCGCGGTAAACTCCGCCGGTGACGTTATCGAGCTTGGTGAGGTAATCTCCGAGGAGTACCTTATCCGTTATGTTACATACGTAAATTATAAGCTGCTTGAAGTCCTCGGGAAGCTGACTTACCGCGTTGAATTTAACAAGCGTGCCGTTCTCGTCCGCTATCACGTCGGTCTTCACTTTCAAAGCTACCGCAACAAGTTCCGCGATTCTTATATCGGAGAGATCCGCCAGACCCTTGACGTTGATAGCTTTGCCTACAGCGTCTTCGATATAAACTTTCAAAGTATGCTTATCTGCTTTCGTGTACTTGGAAACGAGCGTGGACACTCTGTTCTGCCACGAAGGAAGCGTTTCGCCCTTTCTCGCGAAGAACATATCGATTACGTCGTCGAACGTGAGATCTAAAAGATCGCTGAGCGCGTACGTAATCTCTTTCTTGTCGCTCGTCGTCCACTTATCTCCGCCGTTGGGAGAATCCGCAACGCCCGCGACTTCCGCGATCGCGCCTATCTTAACGCCCATAATGAACGTTCTGAGATAGTCGAGTCTGTCTTCCGTCGTTTCTGCGTCTACGAGTCTCTGAACGAATTCGCTTACTTTGGTTTCGCGGATAACTTCGAACAACGCTTTTTCGCTGATTATGTTAAGACCGAAGTCTTTGGTGTAATCCTCGAACGTTCTTTCGCCGAACACGTCGCTCGCGATATCCTTTATCGCCTTCTTATAATTATTATCCGTGAAGATTGTCTTTCTCCAACCTTCTATGTTGTTTACGGTTATATTAAACAAATCGGTTACGATAAGTTTAACTTTGTTGCCGTTATGACTCCATACGTCTTTTTCTTCGGTAAATCTGCCGTCGAAAAGCTGCGCGAACTGACCGATCTTGATATCGTCGAAGTAATAAACGACAAGTCCGAGATAATCGCCCTTCTGAACCCTTCCGATAATTTCGTCCGTAACCATAACTACGGTTTCTTCTCTTAAAAGTTTATCGAGAGCGTCTTTCGCGATGACTCTGTTTATCGTTTCGTTGCCGATATCCGCAAGATAATCGTTGAGATATCTTCCGTCCGCGATATCTTTGACGATAGTTCTGATTATCGTTTCGGCTTTCTCGCCGTCCTTAATCGCATTGAACCAGTTGCCGATGTCGTTTACGGAAACGTTGAAGAGGTCGGTTACGATAAGTTTCATTACCGTTGCGCCGTTTACCCAGTTCTTTCCGTCGTACTTGAGGTTGTCAAGGGCAATCTGAACAAGTTCGCCTACTTTAGCGTCACCGAAGTAATGAGTAAGGATTGCTACTGCGTTATTCGCTTTGATATCGTTGATTATCTCGTCGATTACCATTACAAGCGTTTCGTCTGCAACAAGCTTCTTGAGCGCCGCTTTGTTGACGATCTTCGTTACGGTTTCGTTGCCGATATCTTCGAGATATTCTTTGATTGTTCTCGTTCCGAATACGTCGCCCGCGATAAGGTCTACGACTTTCTGATATTCTTCGCCGTCCTTAATCGCGTTGAACCAGTTGCCGATATCGTTTACGGAAACGTTGAAGAGGTCGGTTACGATAAGTTTCATTACCGTTGCGCCGTTTACCCAGTTCGTTCCGTCGTACTTGAGGTCGTCAAGGGCAATCTGAACAAGTTCGCCTACTTTAGCGTCACCGAAGTAATGAGTAAGGATTGCTACTGCGTTATTCG
>CAKQSB010000013.1 GCA_934271735.1 uncultured Clostridia bacterium
TAGTAAGGTTTATTTACGACCAATACGCGCAAGGCGTTTACGTTAAAGACATAATAAAAACGCTTACCGAAAGAGGTATTTTCAACCGCGGAAAGAAGTTTGCGAGAAATACCGTCTACAACATACTCAAAAACGAAAAGTATTCGGGTATTTACAGACACGGTAACGAAGTTTTTACAAATATGTATCCGCAAATCGTGCCGACGGAGATTTACGAAAACGTAAGACGAAAGACCGAAACCAACAAATACGGAACTCGTAGCGTTGAAGTCGTGTATCTTCTTCGCAACAAAATTAAATGCGGATACTGCGGCAGTCCTATCTCTGCGGAATGCGGAACGGCTAAAAACGGACAAAAAATACGCTATTACAAATGTTTAGGACGAAAACACCAAAGCGGTTGCAAGAAGTCGCAAGTCAGAAAAGAAATACTCGAAAAATATGTGCTTGACAACGTATGCGAGCAAATGCAACGCCCCGAAATATTAGATAAAATGGCAACGTATTTACTGCAAGTGCAGGAAAACCGCATAAAACAAAACTCGGTTCTGACAAATCTCATAAAAGAGAAACGCCAAACCGAGAATACGATAAACAACATTATGCAAGCCATAGAATTAGGCGGACAAAGCGCAACGGTTATGAAACGTATGCGAGAACTCGAAGAAAAACTGACCGACATCGAAAAGCGATTGACGATTGAAAAATCTCAAACGGCGTTCAGGCTTTCCAAAGAGCAAATAATTGACTATTACAAATCCGCGCTTGAAAAAGAGCCGCTACAACTGATAAATTACTTCATAAAAGAAATTCAGTTGTATGACGACAAAATGATAATTATCTACAATACCCCAAAGACGATAAACCTTGACGAAAGTCAGGGTTTTTCTTTTTACGACAAAAACGTTAAAATGCCGTATGTGATACAAAACAGAGAGTATTACGGACTTAAAGATTTCAGACTTATAATGCGTATTTGATACATACGCAGACGATTTATTCCACGGTGTTCTTGACCTGAGCCTCTCAGGAGCGTGTCGGTAGGCAAATAAACCGCCAACCGACAGCCCCGAGGGGCTTTTCGTTTGCCTTTGGCAAGATAGCCTGACACACTCCTTTCTCACGTCAAGAACCTTTCGCGGCATAAAACCGTCTGCAACTGCTACGGATAAAGGGATACGAACACACCCGTACGAACCCTGAAAGGTCTACTATTTTGACACCCTAAAAGCCCAAAAACGCTAATAAATACTGCATTTCTGCAAACAAAAAACCTAAACCAAACACTCTCGTATTCGATTTAGGTTTTGATTGGCGGAGAAAGAGGGATTTGAACCCTCGCTACGGTTTAAAGCCATACTACTCCCTTAGCAGGGGAGCCCCTTCGGCCTCTTGGGTATTTCTCCAACCCGATTTAATTTTGCAATATTCACAAGCTTTTATACGGTAAACTACTCTCACCACATATCGCTAATGTCTTAATTGCTCGTATATATTACCATATTTTTTAATTTCGGTCAACAGTTTTACGGGTTAATTCGCTATTTTTTAAAAATTTTTGTTTTCGCACAACTATCAATGTAAATAAACAAACCCAAAACAATCGTACTTATTAAATATTCTGTAGTTTTCCTTGTTTTTTATTGCAAAAACAATGCTCGGTACCATACCGGCGGGCATTCTTCTTCGCCTCTTTATGAATGACAATGTTATTATACAAGTCATTGTTACGAATTGAGCGCAACATTAAAAATCACATCAAAAACCGCACATAATTATATGCGGTCCATCATTTTGTCTTATAAACAGTAAAATAAAAAACTCGGATTTCGTTTTCCGAGTTATTTACTTATTTTATGTTGTTTTTATATGATTTCAAAATGTTTTAATGCGGCTTTGATCGCGTCCGACATTT
Source organism: uncultured Clostridia bacterium (assembly GCA_934271735.1). Taxonomy (GTDB): domain Bacteria; phylum Bacillota; class Clostridia; order Christensenellales; family Borkfalkiaceae; genus UBA10281. The sequence continues at coordinate 1,916 of CAKQSB010000013.1, forward strand.
CTGCCGCCGGGTGCGAACGCGGACGTTTCAGTTTGTCCGCGGCATACGGGGCATCGTACATCGGCAAGCCGAGTTCGCGCTTTACTTCAGCAACATATGCCGCATGCACCTTGAAACCGTAATTCTCTTCAATCCAATCCTGAATCTTTCAATATGTCGTCTTTCTCTTCGGTTTTCTTTTTCGCTCGCTCCGAAATTGCCGTTTTATCAAGCGAGGTGTTGTCAAAATCGATTTTCACTTCAGGATGCGAATCCGGTTTTTTGTGGGATAATACGACTAACGTCTCGACGTGTTTTGTCTGCGGAAACATATCGTATGGGCGAATACTTTCGATTTTATAGAAGTGATTTTCTTCATCGTTCTTTGACATGCTACCCGACATGTCCGATGTACCGTCCGAAAGCTTATCCGAGTTGTTTTCCGAAGGCTTACCCACGGCATTTTCCGCGCGTTTCAGCTCGTTGCCCTCGCGAACCAATGTTCCCGTAAGCAAGCCGAGATCCCTCGATAAAGTTTGCGGCGAACACGATATGTAAACTATCCTTTCGGGTAAAGTTTCCTTTATAACCGAAATCAGCTTTTCGTTCACACCCTGCCGCGGCGGGTCGAGAACAAGCACGCACTTCGAACCGGAAGCCTTTTCTCTCCTCATAACAATCGGCAACGCCTCTTCGCAAGGCGCGCAGATATTTTCCATTTTGCCGTCGAGACCGTTGAATTTTTTAAGCTCGTCGGCGCAATCGACCGCTTCGCGAACAATTTCGATACCTATCGCTTTCTTTGCTCTGCTCGCGAAAATTGCGGTTAAAAGCCCTGCCCCGCTATATGCGTCGATAACAATCGTTTCGGAATCGATTCCGGCAGCCCTCACTGCGTCGCGGTAAATATTTCTACGAACGGTGTCGTTCACCTGCATAAACGATTCCGGACCGATTTCGTATTTTATCCCCATATCGGATGACACAAGTTTTCCCTTTCCGTGCAAAAGAATAAATTTCTTGCCGAAAATAACGTTTGTATCGTCTCTGTTGATATTCGCGTACAAACTGAAATCCGAAAAACTTTCGGACAAAATTTCTATAAATCTGTCCGCCTTCGGCAATTCTTTACCGTTGATAACTATCGTAATTATAAGTTTTCCGTCCACATCGCGAACGACGATATGCTTTAAAAGTCCAACTTTACTCTCTTCGCTGTATGCCGTGACGTCACATTCCGAAATGTAAGTTCTGACGGCTTTGATGATTTTCTTGCACCAGTACGGCTGAATGAGGCAATCGTTTATCGGCACGATTCTATGGCTGTTCTGAGCAAAAAATCCGATCGCTATCCCGTATTTCTCCGTTCTTATCGGGAGCTGAAGCTTATTTCTGTACTCGTATTCGAGGTCGCTCGGGATAGTCGGCAAAACTTTCTGATCGATAAAAGCGATTTTGGAAAGACAATCTATGACGATTTTCCTCTTTAAAGCCAACTGGTCTTTATACTTGAAATGCTGAAGTTGGCAACCGCCGCACTTTTCGTAAACGGCGCATTTCGGACGTATTCTCACTTCCGCGGGAACGTAAAGCTCGGTCAATTTACCGTAAACGATATTCTTTTTTACTTTCAGTACTTTATATCTGATTTTTTCCGTAGGGAGCGCGTATGGCACGAAAACGGTATATTTGCCGTTTTTCAAAATTCCTTCGCCGTTTGAGCCTACTCTCTCGACAAGCCCTACGTATTCCTCGTTTTTCTCCATTTCTTTCGTTCCCCTGTAAATCGTAAGTCGGGCTGCCGACCGTAATTTCGCCTGTAAAAGTACGTAGCTATCGTGCGAAGCGTTTAAAACTTCATTCTTTCAGTTAAAACGTCCACCGCGCGCTGAAATCTTATCATCAGCAAATCGTACACGATAAAAAGCACGCCTCCGCCGACGACAATAATAAGATAAATATACTTTTTAACCCATTCTTTCTGCAAAAAGCTTGCGTCGAACAAGAAATCGGTAAAAACGTTGTATATAAGTATCATCACCCCGATAAACCAGACAAGCTTTATCACGGTTGCGAGAATTTTATTGAAATTCTTCTCTCTGAAAATATAATTTATCGTCGGATGCAGTCCGAAAAACAGACCGTAAACAACAATCAGCTCCCATCGCGCCGTCGTCGCGCCGATTAAAATGGCGGACAGGCATAAAGTCGCCGCATAAGTCATAAGCCCCGCTTTGTAACTTTTTTTCGCAAGCGGAAGCATAACGCATAAACTCGCCATAAAAATCCCCGAATAATCGAGTGCGGGGATAAATGCGCCGAGCGACATAAAAATTATCGAAAACGCCGCCGCAATCGCGGACAGCGCTATAAGTCTCGAATTTTTCATTTTTATTCGGTTTTAATGGCAACTGCTACAACAACAATTAAGCGCAAGGTTACAAATCGCCATCTGACAGCACCAGTCGAGACAGGTATCTCCGCCCATCTGCGGAGCGCCCGTATCGCCCGAAGTATTTCTGCCGTAACCTTTATTGTCCGAATAGCTCGTGAAATTCTTGTCCGAATCGGACTTTATCTTTTCGGTAAGCTTATCGTAAGCCGTTTTGTATTTTTCGTTGCCGGGATCCATCTGCAAGGCGATTTCGAGCTGTTTTTTGCTCTCGTTTGACCATTTTTTCTTGTAGAAAACCACCGACTGAAGATAATGCCATTCGGCGTTTCTTTCGTTGAACGCGTCGAGATCGCTCTGCGCGCCCGCAAGGTCTCCGTTTTTGATTTTTTCTTCGATTGTCTTAAAAGCGTCGCCGGAGCTTGAATTGCCGCCCGCGTTTTCGCGCCTTAAAGCGATAATATCTCTGTACGCGTTATCGATTTCTGTAAGTTTTCTCGCGGCTTCGTTGCCCGCTTCGCCCTCTAAAAATCTGTCCTCTGCGTATTTCGATCTGATTCTGCCGTAAGCTTCGTCGAGCTGCTCGTCGGTGCAACCCTCGTCAAGCCCGAACAATTCGTATAAATTATTTGCCATTTTTCTTTTTGTCTTCCTTATTAGTCTTATTGAAAGTCTTAGAAGTTACCGTCGGTATACCTCTTAAAATTATATTGCCTAAAAGCGCGGAATCGAATTTGAATTCGATATCCGAAAACGCCTCTTTAAGCCCCGAAAAAATATCCGAAAACAGAAAGGATAAATCCTCGCCGCGGCTGCGTGTAAGCGTTTTGAAATCGCTTATTTTACCGAACGAATAATAAATCGGGTTGTAATTTTTTTCTTTTATGTCTTTGTCGTAATCGTCGAGCGCGTCGATTAAATAAATCCACTTCCCGAGATAATACAAAAGCGAATCAAGCCCCCGACGGCTTTTCTCCGAAATGTTTTTATCCGTCGGGTTTTTATCGGCAAGATTTTTTTCCGTCGGGTTTTTATCTATGAGGGTTTTTCCCGCATAGCTTTTATCGGCGAGGGTTCTCCCCGCATAGCCGTTGACCGCAAACTCACCGAGTTCGACCATCATCTGCGCGAACGGTTCGGAAACCTCGTCTATACCGTCGCATTGCGCTTTTTCTTTTTCGCGAAGTTCGAGGTATCTCTTTCGGATAATCACGCCGATTTCGGGATATCTTTTTTCAACCTTCCATTTACCTTTTTTAAAGAACAGTTTTTTAACGTTACCGCCGTTACCGTCGATAATATCGTCCTCGATTTTGTAATACGCCAAAGCGACGTTTATGCAAGCGCATATGTCGGTTATCTCGTCTGTTGAAGCGATAGGACGCGAAATCAAAGGGTGCGCTATGCAACGCTTTTTCTCGATTTTAACGTCTACCCCCGTTACGTTATGGATAAGCGCGGACATAAAAGCTATATCGTACGTCAGTCCGAGCCTCGCTCTCTGACCGCACCTTTTCCCGATACTTTTACACACCGCGCAATAAAGCGACTTATATAACGTGTCGTCTTTTATATACAAATACGGCGTGTCGGGTTTAACGTAACCGAACATTATGTTTTTCTCCGACTATTATAATGAGAACATAATATAATATTCCGCGGTTTTTGTCAATAATATTTCACCTGAGGAGTTTTTTACACAATTCTTTCATTATTCTCCTCCTCATAGTAAACATAAAAATCGGGTTCGGAAATGTTTTCGTGCCATTCCCGAACCCCGTTGATTTTATTGTAATTTTACATTATAATACTGCGATAATCGACTTATAGGCGGGTTTTTGCAAGTTGTTGGTTAAAACCTCCCGCCAAACACCGAACGCCGAAATCTACTTTATGCCGCTATGTCGCTTTCCTCCTCAAGCTCGTATTTTTTCATTATAAGCATAGCTTCTTCGCGGCTTATTTCCTTAATATTTCCCTGCTCGTCTATTATCATGAATTTAAGCGAATCATATATCGAAGGAATAGTTGCCGCCCGTATATTGCAAATGGTACATTTAAACATTTTATTGTACGGCTGCCAGTTATGCGCTTCACTTTCTTGATAGCCGCAATGTTTATTACATAATCTGTTGTGAGTAAACAAATTCTCTGTTGTACCCAATACGATGATACTGTGATCGGACACCTTTCTATACCCGCAATTATTGCATTTTTCCTCGTGTTGCGTGTCGCTTATGGAACTTTTAACTAAAACGTGGTTAGCGCAGGTAAAAGTAAGTATGAGCGTTCTGCTACCGCTCAGAGTTACGGTTGTTCCGGGGGTATAACTCGCTTTGCTGTCCTTATCTACCCATGTAACGGTATATCCCGCACGAGAACGACTCGGAAGTTCGTATGAATAACTTCCAGAACTGCTTACCGAAGTATACAATATATTAGAATATGTAGTATAATTACCGTAATCAAGCGTTACAGTGTAAGTTATTCTGTTGCATTTCAGATACCAGTAAATATATCTGTTCGTTCCGGGTGTAAATGAAGTTATTTCATTTGTATAATTTTCACTATCATAAACACCCATAACATAATATTCATTACCATTATACATTACTTTCGTGTGTTTCTTTTGGAAAATTCCTCTTACCACGCTCGAATAATTGCTTGCGGTAAACTTCACTCTGTCTTCCCTGTCTCCCGGTGAACCGTTCGAATCGAAAAACTCATAGGTATAAGTTAATGTATATTCGATTTCCGTCGTTTTAATTTCAAACGAAGTAAATTGCCCCGTGTAAACAGTGTTATTAAGATTTACGACCTGTCCGTCGGAAGATTCGATTTTTGAAATTTTCGTTCCCACGGGCAATTTCAAATCGACAGTATAAACTTGTCCGTTTACCGTAACCGTTATAACTCCGCTCTCCGTGTACGAGAGCGAAACAACGTCTCCCTCAACGAGCGAAACAGGCGATTTATTCTCACCGTTATAAGTAAGCCAACTATTATTCACCTGCAAAGAATTTAACGTCAATTCGGTTTCAAAACTTTTCCACACTCCGGTATTCTGATACCTTTCGCCCGCTTCGTTCTCCCAAACAACGCTTCCGTTCCCGGCAAGAGTGTATTCTTCGTCGTAATAAATCGTTCGCGTGGTCGTTACTACGTTATTTATGCAGGTTACGTTTGTGGAAATTACTTCCCGAGGTATATCCGAAAGCGCATTTTGCCCCATTGCCGCAATCGTTTCGTTGTCGCTTCTCGTAACGTGCAATGTTAAATCCGCGTGATTGCCTCCGAACACGTTTTCTTTGATACGTAACGAGGAAAGCAGCGAGCTGTTCATTTTCTCGACGTAAACATCTTTAAGTTCCTGCGCGTTCGCGAAAGCATATTCGTTCCAGCGCGACACCCCGCTCGGGATATAAATCGTTTCTATATCCGAAAACGCAAACGCATTTTCCGCAATCGCCGCCACTCCGAAATCCCATTCCGAAAGATTCATAACCGTTTTATTTTCGGGCGCATACAAAACAAGAAGCTCACCTAAAACAACCTTTCCGTTGTTATTGTTAAGCTGATTTTCCATCCATTGCGTATTCGAGAAAGCGTCAAGCTCCGCGTTCGTTAAACCGAGCGCGTAAATTGTCGCAAGCGAGGAGCAATTCGCAAACGCCATAGTTTCGACCTTGCTTACATAGTTTATATTTACTTCCGTCAGGTTTTCGCAACCGTAAAACGCATAAGGTTTAATCGTGTTTACATTCGATAAAACAACTTCGTCGTCACTGTTTACGGTAAACGTCGTAGCCGTTTTCGCCTTGGGATATTGCAGCAATTCGGTTTTCGCTTTGTTGTATAAAACGCCGTTTTCCGTGGTGTAATTTGCGTTCGAACCCGAAACCGTGAAAGCCGTCACGTTTTCTATTCCCGCAAAAGCTCCGTCGCCTATCGTAGTAACTCCGCTCGGCAAAGCGATAGAAGAACTGCCCTTACAACCGAAAAACGCAAGCTCGCCGATTTCCGTAACGCTCGCAGGCAACCTCGTAAACGAAAGTTTTTCCGCTCCGCAGAACGCCTGTGCGCCTATCTTTGCAACTCCGCTCGGTATGGTAACGCTTTCAAGTTCTTTACAATTTTCAAACGCGCCGTAAGGAATTTCCGTTACTCCGCTCGGCAGACTTATATTTTTAAGGTTTACGCAGTCCGCAAAAGCGTTCTCGCCGATAGTATTCAACTGAGAATTACTTCCGAAATTAACCGTTGTTAAGCTTTCCATTCCGCTGAACGCGTCCGCGCTTATATTCGTAACGGTCGACGGAATATTTATCGTAGTCACGTTCGCAAGATAATTTTCGCTGTTTGCCGCATAACTTGCAACGTTTGCATTGCTTGCGTTAAGTTTACCGATAACCGACGGTTCGCCCGCGAATGCGCCCGAACTTATTCCTCTGACGGTTTTGCCGTTTATAGCCGCGGGGATATCCAGAATGTTCGAGTCCGCCGCCGCTTTCAAGCCGCTTATATTTATCGTTCCGTCCGAATTTTCTTTATATTTAAAGTTTTCCGTGCCGTCCGTAACCGAGGGTTTCAATTCTTCCACAACTCTGTTTATAATTTCCTCGTCCCACGGCTCGAGATTATGTACAACAGGCGGATCCCATTGTGCAACCCTTTCTAAATTATATTTCCCAAAAGTTGTAAATACTTTCGTAAACCTATGAAATCCATTATAAAGAATCCCCATTTGCGAATCAAGTGGCACAATTATATCACTATACCAAAATGCAAATTGCATTTCATTTAAAAAAATATCCGCAACATTAAATACAACACTCTTAGCAAAAATACATTTTAAAACTTTATTAACCGCGCGAATAACCATTCTTTTTAACAGTTTCATAGGATCTAAAACGGCATCAATAAGATCACGAGCTTTCAATGCAGAAATAATAGCCACTGCATAATCAATACCCTTAGCCATCCGCGGCTGTATTACCCCGCTTCGATCCCCATGCGCTATCTTACTTAAAAATGGTAATGAAGAAAACGCTCCGATTGCTAACGTGTTAATATTTTTATACAGCGTGTTATATCCATTATTCCACCTCTCCCTGTAATTCCGGTATTTATCTGGGTCTATTATATCATTTAGCCCATCTCCTTTAGATATTCCGAGAGTATTTGAAAGAACAGCAGTCGTCGAACCGTTATAAGGCGTGCCAATACTAATAAGATTAGCCACGATATCCGGATGATCCAATGCGTATTGCATATTAGTAATACCGCCACGACTATGACCAATGAGGTTGACTTTAGGTATTCTGCCATTGTAATTATCTTTCAGCTTATATAAAATGGAGCTGAGCATATAATTTAATTGATAGTATATGTTATCATTAGACCCATCTGTCTTGTAACCATCGAAAATTACAATCAAGTGATAATTACCGATTTCATTTATATTTTCCATTGTTAATTCCGAATCCGGTTTCAAAAAATTTGGGTTGTCACAATACTCTTGCTCTATGGTTATTTTATAATCAGAGTTTTCTTGAGAATTTTTCTCCATTATCGCTCTAACAACTACTGCATTGTTTGTATAAACTTCAGTTGCAACTTGATGCACCATAGAAAATACAGAATATTCAAAATTAAGCTCATCGAAACTCGCTCCATCTGATAAATTTTCCGCATTATTGCACCAATCCGATGCTTTTGAATAATATCCGTGAGTAAAAACAGTTACATACGGAACAGTTGTTGTTGTGTTTGCGTTTTTTGCAGAAAAGTCATATTCAAAAGAATACTGCGGATTGTCATATCCCATTTGATCGTGATACACACTATAATCATCTATTTTTGTAATATTTCCATCAAGATCATATGTATTTGTTGCTTCAAACAGATCTTTTACAAAAAATCCCGTATCTGCCTTTGCAACGACAGAGATAGAAGTAATTCCTATAAAAAGGCAAAAAACAACAACTACTGTAAGTATTAAACTGATTATTTTCTTCTTCATTTGCAACTCCTTATATATTTTTATATTTTTATTATTGTAAATGAGTAATTTTCACTACCATTCCCATTCAAATCTGCTATTTTATAATCAAACCACGCTTCCGAATACCCGATATATTTTGCGATATTTTTTTCGATATCATAATAGAAAAGAATGGGCGGATAAAAACCGCTATAATGCAAAAGCAATGATGCCGATGACCTATACCTCACAATAAAAAATTTTTTATCATAATAATAAGCATAAAACTGATCGTGATAATACTCAAAAAATTTGTTATCGGAAAATATTATAGGTTTTCCACTTTCACCTTCAACTCTGAAAATTATTTTATCCCACCGCTGACGAAGAGACTCATCATCTAATTCATTCTTATTATGGTAATAGAAAGTATACTTAAGCCCATTGACGACTAAGCTTTGACGGTCTCTTTGAGGTTCTTCACCTTCGGGATATGTCACTTCTTGTTTTGTCGGGTCAACAAGTTTATATCCCGTGGCTTCGACTGGGATTTCGTCGAGTTCCTTTTTTATCCTTGCTTTGTACTCGGCTTCGGTTTCTTTATTCGGGTCGCACCCCGTCCCGACAACGCAAACGCCCAATACCACAACCAAGCTCATTACAATAGCTAAAATTCTTTTCATATTTGTTTTCATTTTCTCCTTATGAATTTATTTTTCTTGCCTTCGCCTTTTGGAGAAGGTGGCAAATCGAGCGGCTTTCCGCAACGATTTGACGGAAGAGGACAATCAAAACGGCTTCCCCATTCAACAGATTTTTTCGAAGTATAGAGCCATTCGGGGGAAGCTGGCGCGTACTGCGCCTGATGAGGGGACTTACAACAGACTTTTTATATCTGTTTCAAAAAACAAATCTCTTTGCCCCTCATCCGTCGGCTTCGCCGCCACCTTCCCCCGATTTTAAGCATTTCACGCTCTATCTATCCATTTCTATGTGGGAAGGCTTTCCTTTGTTTCACGGTCTTTGCCGACAATTTGCTTTTTCTATTTACCAAATAAAAAAGCGCAAACAAAAAAATTATCTTTCTCGTTTGCGCTTTCATTCGACACGATTCATTGGCGGATACCTCGCTGTTTATTGTTTAAGTGTTTTTTATAAATCGTTTTAAGAACTTACTTTTATTTTATTATATATCACTTTACAATATTTGTCAATACTTAAATTAAAAATATTTTACATAATTTTTAAACCCGTGTTTCATATCCTCTCCGTATCGGCATTTGCTACAATGGAAATTGAAGTTATTCCCGCACAAAGACCAAGAGCGACCACTACGGCAAGCATTAAACAAACTAATTTTTTCTTCATATTTTCTCCTTATCGTTTTTTATTTCATAGTTTTACTGATTATTTAAGTAAAATCGATGATTTTTATATTTTTTGATTTTTATACATTGTTTATGGCATTCATACTTTTATAATGGTAAACATTTTTTCTGTAAGATAATTATCCCTAATATCCGCTATTTTATATTCAAACCACTCCTCTAAGTATCCCATATACCTTGCTGTATTTTCTTCCATATCGTAACAAAAGAGAATCGGTGGAAGAAAACAACCATAATATAAATATGGAGAAGGATTAAATTCCCTGTATCTAACAATAAAGATCTGTTCATTGTAGTAATAAACAATCAGTTGATCCGTATTATAACGTTCAAAAAACTCATTATCAGAAAATATTATAGGTTTATAACCTTCGTCATCAATGCTAAAAATAATCTCGTGCCACCATTGACGGAGGGATTCAGAGTCAAAACCATTCTCATCCTTACAAATGAAAGTATATCTATGCCCATCAATTATTAGGTTTTGATTGTCTCGTTGTGGTTTTTCCCCTTCGGGATATGTCACTTCTTGTTTTGTCGGGTCAACAAGTTTATATCCCGTGGCTTCGACGGGGATTTCGTCGAGCTCCTTTTTTATCCTTGCTTTGTATTCGGCTTCGGTTTCCTTATTCGGGTCGCACCCCGTCCCGACAACGCATACGCCCAACACCACAACCAAGCTCATTAAAATTGATAAAATTCTTTTCATTTTTGCTCCTTGCTATTTTAAACTTTTTTTTCAGTGAAAACAAAAAAGCGCAAACAAAAAAACTATCTTTCTCGTTTGCGCTTTCATTCGACACGATTCATTGGCGGATACCTCGCTGTTTATTGTCTAAGTGTTTTTTATAAATTGTTTTTATAACTTACTTTTATTTAATTATATATCACGATACGCCGATTGTCAATACCGAAATTCAAAATATTTTACATAATTCTACTTTATTTTACCCGATAATCGACTTATAGACAGGTTTTTGCAATTTATTCAATAAATCATTCCGAGAAATATTTATAAGAAATTCCATCCAAAAAATCATATAAAAATTCGGCGAAGACGTTAAGCCGAAAAGCAAACAAATCCGCCGAAAATATAAACCTGTATTTAATATTGCGATTAAACCTATATTTTATTAAGCTCCGGAACCTTACGAAATCGAAACAGTTTTATCCGCGAAATTTTCCGCCTTTGTCCTGTGTGAAATCTCGATACAGGTAATATTTTTATTCCTTATGTTTTCAAGCATTTTCTCTTCCGTTCCGATATCGAGCGCAGACGTAGCTTCGTCCAGCAAAAGAACAGGTCTGCCGCTCGATAAAGCCCTCGCGACGGCAAGCCTTTGAAGCTGACCTTCGGAAAGCCCTGCGCCCTGCTCGCCGAGCTTTGTGCGTAACCCCTCGGGCAAGTCGTAAACAAACTCCGCGCAAGCTATTTTTATCGCTTCGTTTACGCGTTTTTCCGTTGTTTCGGCGTTCTCGTTACCGAAAAAAGTAAGATTTTCGTAAATCGTTCCCGAAAACGCAAAACTCTTTTGCGGAACATACGCAAACAAATCCCGCGTGTTTTCGTTTACGGCATTTTCTTTGCCGCCGGACGTAACCGTTATTTCACCTCTTTGCGGTTTGAAAATGCCGAGAATAAGCATAAAAAGCGTTGTTTTTCCGGCACCGGAAGTCCCGTTTATAACGACTGTCTGTCCCTTTTCGACTTCGAAAGAAAGGTTTTCGAGCGCGGATTTTTCCCCGTATGAAAACGAAACATTTTTAACTTCGATCTTTTCGAAATCCGCTGCGCAGACGGACTTTCCGATACTCTCCTGCTCTAAATCGCAAACTCCGAAATACCTCTCCGCGCTCGCGTATCTCGAATAATAAACGGGCATCACGGACGAGAACGACGTGAACGGGCGTTGGAGCTGTTCCATAAGCAACACGACGGACAAAATCGCGCCGTAATCCGCCGATGACGAAAACGCGCGCGCCGAACACCAGATTATGGCGAAAACAAGCCCGAGATTTGCAAAAACCGAATAAACCGCGGTTATTCCCACGTTGAATTTTGCCCTCGAAATACGATTTTCGAGATAATCGTTCAGTACTTTTTTTGACTTTTCGACCGTTTTTTCTTCCGCGCCGTACGCTTTTATCGTTACCGAAGAGGAAATGCTTTCCTGCATAAACGCGCGGTTTTTCGCGTCCGCATCCATAATTTTCGATTGAAAAGTCTTATATTTTCTTTTGCTTAACGCCGTGAGCGCAAGCACAAAGCCCCCGCCGACGACTATTATCGTCCCGAAAATCCAATCGATAACAAAAAGAGCGGCAAACGCGCCGAAAAGCTGAACCGACATAGACAAAACCGCGGGCAACAACGCGACGGTGTCCGACGCTATTTCACCCGAATCCTGCGTTATCACCGAAACAAGTTCGCCGCTATGCCGTTTTCTTACCTCCCGATACTCTGCCCCCGCAACTCTCGAAAAAGCGTAATTCCTTAAATCCACGCTCATTTTCGCGCGCGTTTTCTCGGAAAAATACTTCGACAATGACATAAAAACCACTCTTAAACTCGCCGCCGCAACCAGACAACAAGCGAAAATATAGGATTTTTCGGTATTTTTATCGGCAACGCTGTTTACGAGATATTTTGCGAGGTATGCAAAACCAACCGATAAAAGCGCCGCCGCAACCGAAAAAGCGGCTATAAAATTTATAGTCGCGAAGTACGGTTTTATCGTTTTTTTGAGCCGCGCGGCGGTTTTGTCCTTTTTCATCTGCCGATACCGAATAATTCTTTTATTTTTTGCTTTAATGTAAAGAAAAATTTCCTTAACGGATAATATTTTAATCGTCTTTTTACGTATTTAAAGTATTCTTTACTTTTTAAATCAACCTGTTTTTTACCTTTGAAATAGGTTTCGAGTACGCCGATAACGTTTTCCTCCGGAACGAATTCGTTCTGCAAACAGTTATCTCCACGCGTGACGTAACCGTTTTCCTTAACCTCTAACACGCGGTGCAACACGTTTTCCTCGCCGCGTTTATACAGCGCGACATCGTACACGTTAAGCCTGCGAATTTTCGACGAGATAACGACTATATCCTTTCCGCTTTTTATCATCGGGCGCATACTCACGCCGACCGTCGTTCCCACGTACTGCCCATAGGTTTCGAGCGCGGTTTTTATATCTACGGGTTTTATATCTACGCTGTCTTTTTTCATTGGCATTCCCCTTCTTTTATCAAAGCGGCGTTTTTGTGCGACTTCTCGATGTTTATTGAGATTTCCCATTCCCCGTAAGCGCGGAATACGCAAGGCGAAAAGCTTCTTTCGAGATATCGCATTTTAAAAGGTACGCGGGAATTTCCTCCGTTATTTTATCGCAAAAATTAAGAGTTTTCGCAACGGCAACGGGGGCGTCCGGAAAATAAACCTGAGAAAAAAGCCTTTCGCTTATTTCGGACGAGGTTAATTTAATTATCGAATTTTCCTTGGCTTGCTCTATAAAACATATGCCTTTTAATTCGGCTTTTCCCTTTTCTCCGAATTTTTCCTTACCTTTCCAGGGCGTCCCGTAAACAATGAGCCGATCGTTTTCGCAAGCGACGACAGGCTTATCTCCGCTTAGAATTTTCGCTTCGGAAAGATATTTCAGCCACAAAAGGGAATGTGTGGTTTTGCCCGCTCCGCTTCTGCCTAAAAAAGCGTAACACCCGCCGTTTACCTCCACAACCGAACTATGCAACAAAAACCGATCGAGAATAGGAAATTTTCCGCATAAAGCGCGGAATAACGCCACGCTTTTGAGATACTCCCGCATTTTATCCGGCGGTATATCGGGAAGCGACGGATGCGATTTCCGCTCTTCTTCGATCTGATTTTCCGAAACCGAAACGTCGAAATCGAAATATTCGGAAGAAGAAACGAAATCGCGGAAAGTTTTTTCCGTGTAAATATCGGGGTTATCGATTTTTATTTTCAAATCGGCAATTTCATAAATCATAACGTCATTATAACACTTATTTTGAAAAATTTCAACCCGAAATATATCTTTACTCGCTCTTTCCTCTTTGAACGATTGACTTTTTGTGTATTTTGGCTTAAAATCAGCGTGCGGGAGTTGTTTTTGCCACAATCCGCCAAAGCTTTCGGGAAACATCCCGATTGAAAGGATTTATGATCTGATTATGAAAGGACTAATAATCGTAAACGCGTACTCAAAAAACGAAAATATGCTTAATCAGCCGTTAAGGCTTAAAGAAGAACTTTTTAAGCTCGGCGTTAAAACGGAAATTATTCCGATGAGCGTTTCCCTTACGGGAATTTCGGGTGAAGAAATCCGTTCATCTTTTAACGGCTGCGACTTTTGCGTTTTTTACGACAAGGACCGTTACGCGCTTATGGAGATAGAAAAAGCGGGGATAAGGTGTTTCAACAATTACCGCGCGATAACTTTGTGCGACGATAAAATGCTGACTTTTATCGCGCTTTCGGGAGCGGATATTCCTATGCCCGAAACTTATTCCTCGCCGCTTTGTTACACACCGTCTTCTTCCGCCACGGAGGAATTTTTCGATTTTCTCGAAAAAAAACTCGGTTTCCCGATGATCGTTAAGGAATGTTACGGTTCACTCGGCAAAGGCGTGAGACTTGCGACAAACAAAGACGAACTGAAACATTTTTCCGAAGAGCTTAAACTTAAACCGCATATTTATCAGAAATTCGTTGCCGAGAGTTTCGGAACGGACCTCAGAGTTATAGTTATCGGCGGGAAATACGTCGGCGCGATGAAAAGAACTTCCTTTGACGATTTCCGCTCCAACATTGCGGCGGGCGGCAAAGGCGAAACTTACGCGGCGGACGAAAAGACTATTGCTTTATCCGAAAAAATAGCGAAGCTTCTCGGACTCGATTACTGCGGAATAGATTTTCTTTTCGGAAAAGACGGACTTGTTCTTTGCGAAGTGAATTCCAACGCGTTCTTTAAAGAATTCGAAAAAACGACGGGAATAAACGTCGCCGAACTTTACGCAAAGCATATTATTTCCGCCGTAAAAAACAAATAAGATATTTCGCCATAAAAAAGAAACAAAAAAGCCTCGTATAAGTCGATTATCGAGGCTTTTTAAATTTGATTACATAGTTTTGTTTACTGATAAAAAATCTATATCAGACTGATAAACGAAATAAATTCACCGTTAGTAGGCTTTTCGTATTTTCCGAAATTACCGCCGTAAAGACAGTTCGCAACTTCGAAAAATTTGCCTTTGCTGACAACGGAATCGATTGCGTTTCTTATACACCTTTCGACAACGCTTCCGCTTACGCCGAATTTGTGACCGATCATCGGATATAAGCCTTTGGTGAGCGAACTCATAAGTTCGGGAGACGAGTTTACGAGACGAATGGCTTCGACAAGATAATCGTGACCTTTGAGCGTTCTCGATAAACCGATTTTATTGAAGAACGAATTTATTTTGACGGGCGCGCCGCCGCGAACCCCGCCGCCGAGCGTACGACGGAACAAATCCACGATTTTATCTTCGTCGAGCCGCTTCGTGTAAAGCTCGATGGGAAACATCCTTTCGCAATCTCCCCTGCAAATGTGATACAGTCTGTAAGACGAAAACCCTTTGACAAAGTTTACCGTTCCCGACCGCATATTGAACCAACCGAGCCTTAAAGACATTTCGTAAAACGACGACTTGTAAAGAGCCTCGCCGATCAGGATATGATCATAGTTGCCCGTGATTACGTTACACAAATTCAAAACGTCCGATTCGTCAACCTTATATGCGTCGAAATCACAACAGAATTGAAGTTTTTGCGCCAGTTTTTCCGTTTCCTCATCATTACTGATAAAAATCCCTTTCATTTTTCTCCCGTTAATGCCGATTGTTTTTTTCTTGAAAAAATTATGTTAAAAATAAGATTTTTCATCATTTAATCGACATTATTTTATATTTTTGACGTTATTATACAATATTGTACAAAATAAGTCAAGTATATTTTTAAAAAATTATCAAGTATTTGAAAATTTTTTAAAATATATTCGGGCGTGCATAACAAGCGGGGAATGCTTTATTCTTTCAATTATGCGTTTCGGTTAATTCTGAACGTAAAGTTCTTTGTAGGGGTTGTTGGAATCGGGAGTTATCACATAGAACGAAGAGTTAAGAATTTCGTCCTTATTCTTGGAAAAAAGCCTGCAGAACTCCTCTATATATTTTTGTATTTCTTTTAAATCGGCTTTGCTCGCTTTTTCGGCTTCGATTTTCGGGGAAAGGTTTTCGGGCGATTTTTCCGTTCTTATAAACATTTTGCCGCCGTGCATACCCGTACCCGTGAAGAAACCCGTCGGGCGGGAATTTGCAAGATTAAGGACGATTATAATTCCGCCCGCCTGATACTCGCCGAGGAAACTGCCCGCCGTTTCGCCGATGACGATTACGGGTTTTTTATCGCCGTATTCTTTCATATGTATGCCCGTACGATAACCCGCTTTGCCCTCGATATAAATTTCGCCGCCGCGCATAGCGTAACCCGCCGCGTCTCCCACTAAGCCGTGAATAACAACTTTTCCGTCGTTCATAGTATCGCAAATCTGATCCTGCGCGTTGCCGCGGACGACCACGTTTCCGCCGCTCATAAACGAGGCAAGCCCGTTCCCGGGAACGCCGTTTACGACAATCGTTTTATTTTCCGTTCCGCAACCGATAAACCGCTGTCCCTCGCAGTTTACAAGCTCGACTTCTTTTTCTTTTCTTATTTCTTCGTTAAGTTGCTCGTAGTTTTTACCCGAACAATCGATGATTTTCATAAATCGCCGCTCCTTATATCTCCGTTACTCACCCGCATGCTTTATGCCGAGAATGGAAAGTTCTTTTTCGTTTAGCCCCACCCCGCGAAGCATAAGTCTGTTGCCCTTTAACGCTTCGATCGAGTTGATGCCCATTCCGCCCATAAACTCCTTGATTTCGCGATCCCACGCCGTGAGAAGATTTATAAGCCTTTTACTTCCGATTTCGGGATCGAGTCTGCCGACAAGCTCGGGAACTTGCGTCGCGATACCCCAGTTGCATTTGCCCGACTGGCAATTTCTGCAAAGGTGGCAACCCAAAGCTATGAGCGCGGCAGTGCCTATATAAACGGCGTCCGCGCCGAGAGCTATCGCTTTTACTACGTCCGCGCTACTCCTTATCGAACCACCGACAACAAGCGAAACGTTTTCCCTTATACCCTCTTCTCTGAGCCTCGAATCGACCGAGGCGAGAGCAAGCTCGACGGGAATACCGACGTTATCTCTTATTCTTGTGGGAGCCGCGCCCGTGCCGCCCCTGAAACCGTCTATCGCGATTATGTCCGCGCCGCTTCTCGCAATTCCGCTTGCGACGGCCGCGATATTGTGAACGGCGGCAACCTTGACGATTATCGGTTTTTTATACTCCGTCGCTTCTTTCAATGCGAACACGAGCTGTTTTAAATCCTCGATCGAATAGATATCGTGATGAGGAGCGGGAGAAATCGCGTCCGTTCCTACGGGAATCATACGGGTCATCGAAACGTCATCGGTTATTTTCGCGCCGGGAAGATGTCCGCCTATGCCGGGTTTCGCGCCCTGTCCCATTTTGATTTCGATAGCCGCGCCCGCTTCGAGGTAATCTTTATAAACCCCGAATCTGCCCGAAGCGACCTGTACTATCGTGTTTTTTCCGTACCCGAAAAAGTCCTTGTTCAAGCCGCCCTCGCCCGTATTATAGCAAATGCCGAGCTTTGTTGCGGCGAGAGCTAAGCTCTTATGCGCGTTGTAGCTTATCGAGCCGTAACTCATAGCCGAAAACATTATCGGAAGCTCGAGGTCTATTCTCGGCGAAGGATTGCAGACGATGTGTCCGTTTTTATCCCTTACTATTTCGTGATTACGCTTGCCGAGAGAAACTTTTGTTTCCATAGGTTCTCTGAGCGGGTCTATAGAAGGGTTGGTAACCTGCGACGCGTTAATTAAAATTTTATCAAAATAGACGGGATATTTGTCGGGGCAACCCATCGAAGAAAGCAGTACGCCGCCGCTTTCGGATTGTTTGTATATTTCCTTGATAACCGAATCGCTCCAGTTATCGTTTTGTTTGAAGCACAAATCGCTTTTGACGATTTTCAACGCTCGCGTCGGGCAAAAACTCACGCATCTGTGGCAGTTGACGCATTTCGATTCGTCCGAAACGAGGATTTTCCCCTTAGGCGTTTCGACGAAAGAATGTACGCCGTTATAGCACTGCGCTATACACGCGCCGCAACCCGTACACCTTGCGGTATCTCTTTTTATTTCGTAATCGGCGTAAACGTAGCTCATATATGCCCCTCCGCAAAACAGTTAAGATTTGTTATCGGCGGATCGGACCTCTCGCCGTTTAAAGTTACGATAACGGGTTCGCCGCCACGTGGCGCGAATATCTCGCCGACGTTTTTGTCCATTTTTCTTATCGCGCATTCCTCGCTCGCAAAATAGGTAGTGTCGCCGTTTTTTGCCGTTACCATTGAACGAAGTTTCAATCTGTCGTTTAAAGCCATCATTCCGCCGTTCCAGCCGACGAGAATCGAGAAAGGACCTGTCATCAGAAGCCCGGGGAACTCTCTGCGGAGATAATCGCACACCGTACGCCTTTCGTCGGGCATTTTTTCTATCGTCGTCCAGAACGGAGCCGCGATTACAGCCGCCGCTTCGGACATCGTAAGCCCCTTTTTCCTCACGAGGAAATCGAGGGCGTAAGTTATAACTTCGGTATCGGTTAAAAGCGTGCATTTATAGCCGAACATCTCGATAAATCTGCGGTTCGCGTCGTAAGAAGAAATTTCGCCGTTGTGAACGACGGTGAGGTCGAGAAGAGAAAACGGGTGCGCGCCGCCCCACCAACCGGGAGTGTTCGTGGGATATCTTCCGTGCGCCGTCCAGCCGTAACCCGAATATTCGTCGAGCTTATAATACTCTCCTATATCCTCGGGATAACCCACGCCTTTAAAGCACCCCATATTTTTACCGCTCGAAAAGACGTATGCGCCTTTGATTTCGTTATTGATTTTTATAACGCGGCGGGCGACGTACTCCCGTTCGTCAAGCTGACTGTCTCTTAAAAGGTTATGATCGGGCATAACGAAATACCGCCAGATAAGCGGTTCGTCCGTTATCCTCGGATTTTTTCTTACGGGAATTTTGGAAAGGTTTATTATCTCGAATTTTTCGTCGAGATATTCCTCGCAAGCCTTTTTCGCCTCTTTATCCTCGTAAAAAACGTGAAAAGCGTAGTAATCTTTATACTCGGGATAAATCCCGTAACCCGCGAAACCTCCGCCGAGTCCGTTAGAACGCTCGCGCATGGTACGCATCGCGTTTGTAATCACTCCGCCCGATACCTTTCCTCCCGACGAGGAAAAAAGCCCCGCGACCGCACATCCGGACGGAATTCTCGTTCCGTTTTCGCCTTCGAATTTCATATAACCCTCCGCTGTCCGCAGGCAATTACCCGCGGAAAAGAATTTCGGTCTTCCGAAACAACTATTTTATTATAGTCGCGTGAGGATAAACTGTCAATCGTATTGAAATAAAAGTTTTTTTGTTTTTCTTATATCTTATATAATATGAAATATAATATTTATATGAAAAATTTTTTCGTTTTAACGGCTTTTATCGCTTGTTTCGTCTCGTTTGCGGTCGTTTTTTCAGCAATTTTCTTTCCTTTGAAATATACGGACGAAGTTTTTTTATATTCGGAAAAATACGAGCTGAAAAACGAACTGATTTTCGCCGTTATCAAAGCCGAAAGCGGATTCGACAGCAAAAAGCTTTCCGAAAAGGGTGCGACGGGACTTATGCAGATTATGCCGAAAACCGCCGAATACGTTTCACGAGAATTTTTCGGCGGGCGGGAAATCGACCTGACGCTACCGAAAGACAATATCGAAACGGGCTGTTTTTACCTCAGCTACCTGCGGGAAAAATTCAAAAACGAAACCGAAACTCTCGCCGCCTACAATGCGGGCGAAGGGAACGTTAAGATATGGAAAAACGAATGCGGCGGAAAACTTTCCGAAAACGATATACCTTTTCCCGAAACAAAAAAATACGTACGCCGTGTTAAGGCGTACGCAAAAATCTACAGATTTATCTTAAATTTCAAAGGCGTGATTTTGAATCGATTTATTATGCAATAAACCGCAAAAGCCAGCCTATAAGCCGATTAACGGCATTTTTATTTAACGATTAGCGACTTGCCCGTCATCTCGACGGGAACTTTTTCGCCCATCATTTCAAGGAGCGTAGGAGCGAGGTCCGCAAGAACGCCGTCTTCTCTGAGCTTTACGTTTTTATACTGTTCGCTGACTAAAATTACGGGTACGCGGTTAGTAGTATGCGCCGTGAAAGGCTCGCCGTCGGAATCGATCATCTTATCTGCGTTGCCGTGATCCGCCGTTACTATACAGCTGCCGCCCTTCTTCAAAACGGCGTCGGTAATCTTCGCGATGCAATCCTCAACCGTTTTAACGGCTTTGACCGCCGCCTCTAAAACCCCCGTGTGACCGACCATATCGCAGTTTGCGTAATTCAAAATGATAACGTCGAACTTATCGGAAGCGATTTCTTCCAAAACTTTATCGGTTACGATATACGCGCTCATTTCGGGCTGTAAGTCGTATGTTGCAACCTTGGGAGAAGGAATAAGGTCTCTGTACTCGTTCTTTTCGGGAGCTTCCACGCCGCCGTTGAAGAAGAACGTTACGTGCGCGTACTTCTCTGTCTCGGCGATTCTGAGCTGTGTGTAACCCTTATCGGAAAGATATTTGCCGAGTGTGTTATGAAGTTCCTGCTTTTTGAAAGCTATCGAAACGTGAGAGAAAGTCTCGTCGTACTTGGTAAAACCGACGTAAGTCAAGCCGAGATAACCCGATTTTCTTTCGAAACCGCTGAATTCCTCTTCGGTGAATGCTCTCGTTATTTCTCTTGCTCTGTCGGGGCGGAAGTTGAAGAAGATAACCGAATCGCCTTTTTCGACAAGACCTACCGGCGCGCCGTTTTCATAAATGTTTGCGGGAACGATAAACTCGTCCGTAACCTCGTTTTTATAGCTGTTTTCGACGGCTTCTTCCGCGCTGTTTGCCTTAACGCCGTTTCCCAGAGTCAACGCTTCGTAAGCTTTCACTACTCTTTCCCAACGATTGTCTCTGTCCATTGCGTAGTATCTTCCGCTTACCGTGGCGATTTTGCCTACGCCGACTTTTTTGATTTCTTCTTCGAGTTCTTTAACGAAATCTATCCCGCTCGTGGGGGGAACGTCTCTGCCGTCCATAAAAGCGTGAACGTAAACTTCCGTAAGACCTCTTCTCTTCGCCATTTCGAGAAGGGCAAAAAGATGGGTTATGTGGCTGTGAACGCCGCCGGAAGACAAAAGTCCGAACAAATGGAGTTTTTTCCCGTTATTTTTCGCGCCGTCCATAGCTTTGATAAGCTCGGGATTTTCGAAAAAGTCTCCGTCCTGAATAGCTTTCGTTATTCTCGTAAGATCCTGATAAACTATTCTGCCCGCACCCATATTGAGGTGACCGACTTCGCTGTTGCCCATCTGCCCGTCCGGGAGACCTACGCAAAGTCCGCTTGCGCCGAGAGTTGCGGACGGATATTTTTTCATAAGACCTTTGATTACGCCTTCGTTCGCGATCTCTATCGCGTTGCCCTTTTTATCGGGATTAAGCCCGTAACCGTCCATAATGAAAAGACATACGGGTCTCGTTTTCATTTTCATAATTTTAACTCCTTTATGCCGGGCAAGGTTAAATTATTCCCGCCCGACATCACTTTCTTTAAAAAAGGGCGGAAAGTATGTTTTCCGCCCGATATGAATTATTTATCGTAATTTACGATAACCGAGAAGTCCTCGGCTTTTAAGGAAGCGCCGCCGATAAGTCCGCCGTCGATTTCTTCCTGAGCCATAAGCTCTTTGCAGTTCTTCACGTTCATCGAGCCGCCGTACTGAATTCTCGTCTTTTCGGCAATCGATCTGTGGAATTTCTTCGCAAGAATGTGTCTGATATAGCCGATCGTGTTGTTAGCGTCGGTAGCCGTAGCGGTTTTGCCCGTTCCGATAGCCCAGACGGGTTCGTAAGCGATAACGATTTTGTCGAAATCCTTGGATTTGAAACCTTTAAGACCTTCGACAATCTGTCTTTCGAGAACCTTTTCGGTAAGTCCGCCTTCTCTTTCGGCTTCCGTTTCGCCTACGCAAACGATAGGTTTAAGCTTTGCGTTCAAAGCAGCCTGAACTCTCTTGTTTACAGTTTCGTCGGTTTCGCCGAAATACTGTCTTCTTTCGCTGTGTCCGATGATAACGTAATCAACCTTAAGTTCTTTAAGCATGTCTGCGGAAATTTCGCCCGTGAAAGCTCCTTTCTCCGCCCAGTGAACGTTTTCCGCGCCGATTTTGATGTTGGAACCCTTAGCGGCTTTCTTTGCGGTCTGAATATCCGTGAACGGAACGCAAAGAACCACGTCGCAAGACGCGTTTTCAACAAGGGGCTTCAAAGCGGTGATCATTTCTTTGGTCTCCGCCATAGTTTTATTCATTTTCCAGTTTCCTGCGATAATTGCTTTTCTCATATGATTTGTCTCCGAATTTTTAATTGCAGTAATTTTTTAATTGCAGTAATATTATTTGCGGTAAAATCAGTCCTTATTGTTAAGACATTCGATACCGGGAAGTTTCTTGCCTTCGAAAAGTTCGAGGGAAGCTCCGCCGCCCGTGGAAATATGCGTCATTTTATCCGCATAGCCGAGCTGAGCGACCGCCGCCGCGCTGTCTCCGCCGCCGATAATGGTGGTCGCGCCTTCGCAGGAAGCCATAGCCTTTGCTATAGCGTTGGTTCCGGCCGCAAGCGTGGGATTTTCGAATACGCCCATAGGTCCGTTCCAGATAATCGTTTTAGCTCCGACCAAAGCGTCCGCGTAAAGTTTAGCGGTTGCGGGACCGATATCGCACGATTCCATATCGGGATCGAACTCGCCGACCTTTCTTATGAAAGTTTCGACGGGAGCGTCGATAGGATCGGGGAAACTCTTTACCTGGACGCCGTCGATAGGAAGAAGAAGTTTCTTGCCTTCGGCTTTGGCTTTAGCCATCATTTCCTTGCAGTAATCGATCTTGGTGTCGTCGACAAGCGAAGTGCCGACTTCATAGCCCTGAGCTTTAAGGAAAGTATATGCCATTCCGCCGCCGATGATGAGCGTGTCGCATTTTTCGAGGAGGTTGGAGATAACATTGAGCTTATCCGCAACTTTCGCGCCGCCGAGAATAGCTACGAACGGTCTTACGGGGTGTTCTAAGGCGTCTGCCATAACGGAAAGTTCTTTTTCGATCAAAAATCCGCATACAGCCGTTTTAACGAAACCGTATTCTACGATAGCAGCCGTGGAAGCGTGAGAACGGTGAGCCGTTCCGAAAGCGTCGTTTACATAGATATCGCAAAACGATGCGAGCTTTTTGCAGAATTCTTCGTCTCTGCCCTCTTCGCCCGCGTCGAAACGAAGGTTTTCGAGAAGTACGCATTCGCCGTCCTTAAGCGCGGCAACTTTTGCTTTGGCGTCGTCGCCCACGATATCCGTTGCGAACGCCACTTTGCCGCCGAGAAGCTCGTTAAGTCTTGCCGCAACGGGCGCAAGCGTGAACTTTTTAAGATCTCCTTTAAGAGCCTTTGCGATATATTCGGCTTTAGCCGCCGCTCTCTCGTTTTCGGGAAGAGCTTCGACAGCCTTTTTCTCCTTTTTATTAAGACCGAATCCTTCGGTGAATATATTATGCGGTTTACCCATATGCGAGCAAAGAATAACTTTAGCTCCGTGTTCCATAAGATATTTGATAGTGGGAAGCGCGCCCTGAATACGATTTTCGTCGGTAATAACCCCGTCTTTCATAGGTACGTTGAAATCGCATCTTACAAGACATCTTTTTCCGCTTACGTCAACGTCTCTTATCGATTTTTTGTTCATAGTCTTAACTCCTTTTTTGCAAAAATTTGTTTTTACGTCATTATAATATACTTTATTTGCCGAAAAGTCAAATATTAGACCGTGTTTTACCCTTAAATCTTTTCGAAAACAAACATTTTACTCATTTTTAAACCGATACACTCAAAAACATTGACGGAATTTCATTAAAGTGATATAATTATGTAAGCCGCAGACGGCGTTTATGTGCCGATTATCGTTAAAATGCGGTTTTTATTAAGCGTTCGGGGATTTTTCCCCGTCGTTTTATCGTTACGGTGGTTATGAAGCATAGAAAAAACGATACGTTCAAAAAAATAATCGTACTTTTTATCGATGTGATTTCCATTCTGGTGTCGCTCGTATTTTCGTATATCATAACGAAAAACACAACGCCCGATACGAATTATCTGTCGGTTATCATATGGTTCGTGGGGAATATCCTGCTCGTCGTTTCTGTTTATAAACTGCTCGGGCTTTACTCGATTATTTTCAATTCGGCAAGCATAATAGACGCGATGAAACTGTGTTTCGCGATGGCTTGCATCGTCGTTGCGAACATTATTTACGCCGCGCTTATCGGAAGAGACGTAATCGGATTTTCAACCTGTTGCGTTTACGCTTCGTTCCTCTTCGTTTTCACGGGAATGACGAGGTTTTTCAAGCGTGCGATAAACGTGGGAAGACACTATTTCACCTTAGGCAACCACAAAAAAACGAGGGTTATGATTGTCGGCGCGGGAAAATCGGGCGCGACGCTTATCACCGAAATGCAGACTTCCGATAAAACCGATTTCAATCCCGTCTGCGTCATCGACGACGATCCCGAAAAAATAGGCAGAACGGTAAACGGAGTTAAGGTCGTCGGCTCTACTTACGAAATAAGAAAATTCGTCAAAAAGTACGGCGTGAACGAAATACACGTAACTATGCCCTCCGTCGATAAAAAGAGACTCAGCAAAATTATCGCAAGATGTAACGACGCGGGTTGCCCCGTTAAAATTCTCCCCGGACTTTATCAGCTTGCGGACGGTCAGGTTTCCGTTTCCGCCATGCGTGAGGTCGACATTCAGGATCTTCTCGGAAGAGACGCGGTGGAAGTCGATATCAACGAAATCATAGGTTATATCGAAGGCAAAACAGTTCTCGTTACGGGCGGCGGCGGATCGATAGGCAGCGAGCTTTGCAGACAGATCGCTTCGCATAACCCGAGAAGGCTTATTATCGTGGACATTTACGAAAACAACGCCTATGAAATCGAGCAGGAGCTTAAGCGAAAACTTCCCGCTTTAAACCTCGTAACCTTAATCGCGAGCGTGAGAGACCTCGGCAAAATTAGAGATATTTTCGAGAAATACCGCCCGCAGATCGTTTTCCACGCCGCGGCGCACAAACACGTGCCTTTAATGGAAACAAGCCCTAACGAAGCCGTTAAAAATAACGTTTTCGGAACGTTCAACGTGGCGCGTTGCGCAAACGATTGCGGCGTTGAAACCTTCGTTCAGATTTCGACGGACAAAGCCGTCAACCCCACCAACGTTATGGGCGCGACGAAACGTATCTGCGAAATGATCGTTCAGGCGTTCGGAAGACACAGTAAAACCAAATTCGTAGCCGTCAGATTCGGCAACGTTTTAGGGTCGAACGGCTCGGTTATTCCCCTTTTCAGACAACAGATCAAAGAGGGCGGACCCGTTACCGTTACGCACAGAGATATAATCCGTTATTTTATGACCATACCCGAAGCCGTTTCGCTCGTTCTGCAAGCGGGAGCTTACGCGAAAGGCGGACAGATTTTCGTTCTCGATATGGGCGAACCGGTGAGGATTTACGATCTTGCATACAACCTCATAAAGCTTTCGGGCTTCGAACCGAACGTCGATATCGATATCAAATGCACGGGTCTTCGCCCCGGCGAAAAGCTTTTCGAGGAAAGGCTTATGGACGAAGAGGGTATGCAGAAAACCCCCAACGGACTTATAAATATCGCTCAGCCGATAAAATTCGACGAAGCTTCTTTATGGAACAACTTAAACGAGCTTTACGAGGCGGCGTACTCCGAAACGGGAGATATGAAAGCTCTCGTCAAAAAAATAGTTCCGACCTACAAAATCGACGACAGAGACTGAGATTTCTGTCGCCTGTCCGACGGGCTTCGACAGCCGTAAAAAAAATTGGAGGAAAATCAGATGAAAGAGTTGCTTGAAAAAATGATCGTCGACAGCATAAACAGCTGGACAGATAAGGATATTTACGCCGTTTCGCTTTATGTTTCCGATGAAGACGGAAACCCGTGCAAACCGACGGTCACCCTCGGATACAACACCGAAAGACAATACGAATCGGAAGCATCGGGCGACGGACTTGCTTCGGACGAAGAGGAAGCGAGATGGAATTATGCGTGCTGGCTTCAAAACGAACTTTTTGTTTTCGGCACGGGAGAAACAGCCGAAGCCGTAAAACAATGGGTTATCGAAAACGGTTTCGAATATTCGGAAAACAGCGACGACTCCGAGTTCTCCGACGAAAACGGCTCTTCTGAAATTACCAAAGCTTTCGTGGCCGTTCTTGTCGATATAGTAAAAGACATTCACGAAAAAGGCGTTTTAACGGAAAAATTCGGGGAAGAATTGCCGATTTTGATCCACGAGCTTGAATATTACGACGAAATCGCCGAACAAAACATCGAAGCGAACGGAGAGGATCTCGCAGGCGATTTTGCGGACTGGTGTCAGAGATGGTAATATTTTAAACACCTCGCCATTTTAAATTTCTTAGTAACAGCGGGAGATCGTCGATCTCCCATACGAATATCGATTATTTGCTTTTAAATGCAAAACAAAACCTCTCGGAAAAGCAGCTTCCGAGAGGTTTTTTATCAGAATAAGTAAATTGTTTTGTCGCAACGTTTCGACAGACGAAATTCATCGGTACGGCATACGTTGAAAAACGCACGCCTACGGACAAGTCGAAATTATCCACCGACTTTATAAGACCTATCATTCCCGCCTGAAACATATCGTCCGCGCTGACCTTCGATTTATCGAATCTTCTTATTATGGACAGCACGAGCCTGATGTTAGCGAGAATAAATTCGTCGCGGGCGGCTTTATCGCCCTCTTTGATTCTTCCGAGCAACTCTTCGCTTTCTTTAACGGAAAGCCTTTTAAGCCTTGACGTATCCACGCCGCAAATGACAACTTTTTGTTTCATTAAGCCTCCTTTCCGCCGATCGGTTACGGATACCGATTTACGTTTCCTACCGACGGCGTTACAGATATTTTATCTTACAATGAATTAAAAAGAAAAGCACACTTTGGCATTTTTGAAAATAAAAAGTCGAAAATAACCGCCTATAAGTCGATTATCGCAGTATTTAAACTTCAATCAGCTCATTTTTACAAGTTCTTTTTTAAGCCTTAAAACAATCTTTTTTTCGAGTCTCGATATGTAGCTTTGCGAAATTCCGAGCATATCCGCGACTTCTTTCTGAGTTCTTTCCTTACACCCGTTCAGCCCGAAACGCATATTCATAATTTCCTTTTCCCTCGGCGAAAGCTTCCCTATCGCTTCCATAAGCATTTCCTTTTCCACGCCGAGTTCGATATCCTTATACACCACGTCGCTGTCCGTTCCGAGTACGTCGGACAAAAGAAGTTCGTTGCCCTCCCAGTCGACGTTAAGCGGTTCGTCCAGGGAAACTTCGCCTTTAAGCTTGACCACCCGCCTTAAATACATAAGTATTTCGTTCTCGATACATCTTGAAGCGTAAGTTGCAAGTTTTATGTTTTTGCCGGCGTTGAACGTGTTCACGGCTTTGATAAGACCTATCGTTCCCACGGAAATGAGATCGTCGGTTTCAACACCCGTGTTGTCGAATTTCCGGGCTATGTAAACAACGAGCCTTAAATTGTGTTCGATAAGCCCCTGACGAACGTTTTCGTCGTCGCCGCCGAGCTTTGACACAAGTTCCTGCTCTTCGTCGGGAGTGTAAGGCTTCGGAAGAGCTTCCGCCCCCGAAAGATAATGTATGCTCCCGCCTTCTTCCTCAAAAATCCGTTTTAAAAAAGCAATGATTTCCGACAACATTTTAATTCTCCTTCAGCCAAGCGATCTTTACGTTACGCGAATACCGTTCCGAGAATGAGATCGTACTCCCCGCCGCATCTCACGTCTCTTTCCGTTATCCCCAGCATTACGTTATCTATTATATTCTCGGCTTCGCCGTTATATATCTTAATTCTGCTTATCTTGTAAACTTTTATAAGCCTTTCTCCCGCTATCGTCGAAACGCTCGCAAACCTCGGCATAACGCCCGAAAACGCGCCGTCACTTAAAAGTTTTTCGGATAGTTTCTGCGAGGCGATTATTATCGGTTCGTTTTTATAACGCAGTCTGTTTCCGCTGTCTAAAAAACCGTTCGCGACGTAAGTTTTTCCGCCGACGGTAAATTCGCATTTTCTGATGAAATTCGTAATTTCCCGCTTTTTATAAAGCTTCCCGATAACTTTTTTCGTTATCACGTATAAAACGAAAACGATTGCTAAAATAATTGTGAGCGTAAGCTCTTCGGGCGAAGTTCTCGTAAACACGTCGTAAGACTTTCCGCTCAGGCAGAACACACCGAAAACCGCTCCCCCGAACGCGAACGTAAAGAACAAAAACAAATAAAAACTTCTTACGTACGCGCGGAAATTCGTAAATTTACCCGATATTAAAATTATCAGCGCGCCCTCGAAAAACTTCGCAATAACCGTAAAGGCGGCGTTCATTTTAAAAAGCGGAGTTATTATCGCGAAAACCACTCCGACAAGCGCGGCAAGACAAACGTACGCTTTTTTATAAGGCAGATTCATCGATTTTCTCGTCAGCGAAACAAGCATATAATCGATAAGAAAATTGTTTATCGCAACATATTCTATATACACTTCCATATTTCCATTATAAAATTTTTTAAATGCTAAAAAAGAGCCTGTTTTGTTGCTTTTAATAAAATTTTGTCGGTTATTTTTTCGTCGGAACGCTTGACATAAATTAAAATCGGTGTTATCATTATTAAAAAATAACGTGCGTTATTTTTTGAGGTATATATGGCGAATATAAAGAAATACACCAGACAGATTTTTATAGAAAAAGCCGTGGAAATGATAAGAAAAAAAGGATTTTTGAGCCTCGGAATGCGTTCTTTGGCGGACTTTGCGAACGTCTCCACTCAGCCGCTGTACTGCAATTTTAAGGATTTGAACGACCTTAAAGACTGCGTTTTGAGGGCAATAAACGATATTTATCTCGATTTTTTGCAAAAGGAAATCGGCAAAGGCAAATATCCCGCGTATAAAGCTTCGGGGATGGGCTATGTTAATTTCGCAAGACAAGAACCCGAGCTTTTTAAGGCTCTTTTTATGCGTTCAAGAAAGAACGAGGACGGAAAACGCGAAGACGAATACTTTATCGAAACCGTGAAAGGCGTTGCCGAAAGGTTTAATATCAGCTTCGAGACGGCGAAGAAATTTCATCTTATTATGTGGGTTATTGTTCACGGCATTGCAACGCAGATCGCAACCGAATACCTTACCCTTTCCGAAGAGGACGTTTCGGACATACTTTCGACTTCTTTCAAGGCTTTTTTCGCTCAG
The DNA here is from genome assembly GCA_934271735.1 of uncultured Clostridia bacterium. Taxonomy (GTDB): domain Bacteria; phylum Bacillota; class Clostridia; order Christensenellales; family Borkfalkiaceae; genus UBA10281. Next base: position 31,321 of record CAKQSB010000013.1, read on the forward strand.
ACAAAAAAGGATTGATATTAAAATATGACGGAAATAAAAATCGAAAATCTTAACAAGTATTACGGAAAAGTTCACGCCCTTAAAGACGTGTCGCTCGAAATCGAAAAGAATTCGCTTTTCGGGCTTTTAGGCATAAACGGCGCAGGCAAAACCACTCTTATTAAAATTCTTACCTGCCTTTCCTTCCCGCAAAACGGAAAGGCTGAAATCGAAGGCGTTTCGGTTACAGAAAATCCGGACGAGATAAAGAAAATCGTCGACGTTTCGCCGCAGGAAACTGCAGTCGCGCCGAACCTTACGGTAAAGGAAAATCTCGAGTTTTTCGCTTCGCTTTACGGTATAAACGACGAAGAATACGTCTCCTCGGTTATCGACGCGTTTTCTTTGGGCGAAGTTTTAAACAGAAAAACAAAAAACCTTTCGGGCGGCTGGAAAAGACGAGTTTCGATTGCGATAGGCATAATTTCGAAGCCGAAAATTCTTTTTCTGGACGAACCCACGCTCGGTCTCGACGTTATCGCAAGAAGAGAACTTTGGAAAATCATTAAAAAACTCAAAGGCAAAATAACGATAATTCTCACCACTCACTACCTCGAAGAAGCCGAGGCTTTATGTGACAAGGTGGCGATTATGGCAAAAGGAAAGGTTTGCGCCGTCGGTAAGATAGAAGATCTTATCAAAGCTTCGGGAACAAACAATTTCGAAGACGCGTTCATTAAAATCACGGAGGGCGAATTATGAGAGACATTCCGATTATCTCGGAAAAACCGAATACGGCGGGAAAAACTAAACACAAAGGTTTGATTTTTGCGGGCAGAAACGTTAAAGAAATGACGAGAGACCCCGTTATTTACATTTTTTGTATTGCTTTTCCCGTCGCGATGCTCGCGCTTTTCGTTATAATAAACAAATTTGCGGACGGACATACACCTGTGTTCGAGTTCACGTCTCTGCTTCCCGGCGTGCTTACGTTTTCGTATTCCTTTCTGATGCTGGCGGTATGTCTGCTCGTTTCCAAAGACAAAACGAGTTCACTCCTTAAAAGACTTTACACTTCGCCGATGAAAAGAACCGATTTCGTTTTCGGGTACGTTTTGCCTTCGCTGGCGGTGGGAATTGCGCAAACAGTCGTAACGCTCTTTTCGGGCTATATAATTTCGCTTATTATAGGCTCGGGATACATTGCTTTCGGCAAATGCGCTTTGCTTGCTCTCGAACAACTCCCGTCTTTGTTTGTCAATATATTCCTCGGAATAGTTATAGGCTGCCTTTTAAACGAAAAATCCGCGCCCGCGATAACTTCGGTGTTCATTTCTGCCTCGGGAATACTCGGCGGCGCGTGGATGCCGCTCGACACGATGGGCTCTTTCGAGGTGTTTTGCAGATTTCTGCCTTTCTACCCGTCCGTTTATCTCGGGAGGATTATTACCGGCGCAACGCATACGCCGACAGACTACACCAACCCCGTTCCCGTATATTATTCTTTCGACGGTGTGGGAATAACTTCGGTAGTCGTTCTTTCGGTTTACCTTATCGTTTCCGTTATTCTTGCAATAATATTTTTCGGAATTATGATGAAAAAAGACGATTGATAAACCGTTTTTCTTTTAAAATTTTCGGGTTTGTCAAGGTAAAGACGAGGCTTTTTGGGGGCGAATTTTATTGACAAAAAACGTACGCTATTGTAAAATAATGGAGAAAAAATTTCTCGGAATTTGCTATGAAATACGAATTGATGTTAAAAATTTTATTTCTGCTCTTATCGAAAAAAAAGGTAAGCGCGGCGTATATCGCAAGAAGGTTCGAAATTTCGACAAGAACGGCATTCCGTTATCTGACGGCGATAAGCCTGGCGAATATTCCGCTTATTTCCGAACCGGGCAGATACGGCGGATATTACATTGCCGAATCTTTTAAACTCCCCGCAAGCGTTATGACGGAAAAGGAGTTCAACGCCGTTGTTTCCACGCTCGAATCGTGCAACGAACAGCTCGGGAGCAAGGATCTCGAATCGGCGCTCGATAAGCTTTGTTCGCTGAACCGCTCGGAGTTTTTAAGCGATGAAATGCCCGCGTCGCATTTTATCATAGACGGCTCGAGCTGGAACGGAAACGATAACGTTAAAAACGTGATTTATACCATTGAAAAAGCTATCGAAAGCCACGTTACGCTCGAAATTAAATATTGCGATAAGTCGGGCGACGAAACGCTGAGAGAAATCGAACCGCAGATAATCATTTTAAAACAAGGCTTATGGTACGTTTACGCTTACTGCCTTCTCAGAAACGATTTCAGAATTTTCAAAGCTTCGAGAATCGTTTACGCAAATCTGACAAAAAAGATTTATACCCCTCGTGAGGACGCTAAAAATAATTTACGGCTCGATAAGTGGTTTGTAAACCTCCCGTGCGAAACGATCGAACTCGAAGTCTCCGATTCCGCGCGCGCGGACGTTGAAGAGTGGCTCGGGATAGAAGCCGTTTACAAAGGCGTGAACGGAAGATATTACGCTTCGGCGGAAATGCCTTTGGACGACTGGCTCATTTCAAAACTTTTGGGGTACGGCGACAGGGTACGAGTTCTTCGCCCCAAAAGGCTTATAGACGATCTTTCCCACGCCGCAAACGCAATATTAAAGCTTTATAATTAAACAACCTTAATCTTAAATCCTTACAATTGTCTTAAAACATTACAATCAAAGAAACAAAAAAGCCGACCCGAAATTTTCGGATCGGCTTTTAATTATTGTTTTAATTCATTATTCGGTAACAAGATCTTTGTAAGCTTTTTCGTTGTAAGTAATGTAATCGTACTTACCGTCCTTGTTCTTGTTGGTGTATTCCTTAATGAAACGATCTGCTTCTTTGGAAACGTAGTTGCTTTCGATAAGCGAAGCGTTTGCTTTCTTGAAGTTATAAGCAACCGTTCCCTTGATTTCCATATCGCTCTTGAAAGCTTCTAAAGTATCGTAATAACCATAGTTGCCTTCTTTAGCGGTGCAGATAAGGATATGCAAGCCGTAGGATTCGGACATAAACATTACAACGCCGCCCTCGCCTTTTTCAAGAGCTTTCGCGCAAGCGTCAACAAATTCGGGTACGTACTGATTTTTGGAAGTAAGCGGCGAATAAACATATCCGAGATATTTATTGAAGTTACCCGTATCGGTGCTGAACGCAAACTTGATATCTTCGAATCTGTTAAGGATTTCTTTTCTTTCGTCGTACTTCTTAGCGGCGAAATCGGGAATAACGACAGCTTCGTCGAGAACGGGAGCAACGCCGAGCGCGCCTTCAACAATGCCGACGAAATCTTTATAACCGAGTTCGTTTGCCGTTACGTTTTCAAAGCGTAATTTTACGACCGTTCCGTCGTTCGTTTCTTCTTCGTAAGTTGTAACTCCGCCGACGGTTCCGTTGAACTTCGCAAGATTCCATTCCTTATCGGAAGTGTTGTAAACATATTTGTCGGAGAAAACGAACTCGCCGCTTTCAGCGTCATAGTTGCCGTAACCCGCTTTAACCCACGAATCTCTGAGATCCTTGGCGACGATTCCGCCCGCAAGAGTTTTAACGTAATCGGCAATTTCGGTTTTCGTTATATCTTTTTCGGCTTTCTTTTCGGTTATAAGAGCTTTCTGAGCTTCGGTATATTCCACGACAAGGTGAGAAACATAACCGTAACCGATACCCGAATTGTAAACGACGAACTTGCTGTCGGAAACTTCGCCGAGCGCGGTTTCGAGACCCGAAACGTTACCCGCGTATTCCGAAGACTGTTTTTCTCCGAGATCCTGATATTCTTTCCAGAGTTCGTCCGCAGTAGCCACTCTGTCCGCTCTCAAAGCTTTTTCGTACTTATCTACGGCTTTGCTGTCAAGCGCGGACTGTACGGAATTTTTGAAGTAATCCAACTGAAGAGCCGAAAGAACGGTAGGAACTTCCTTGCCTTCGAAATATTTATCGTTGTTGGAATCGGTTTCGACAACTCCGAGTTCCTGAAGTCTCTTATAGCCTTTCTTGAAAGCTTTGAGTCTGTCGCCCGTGATTTCCGCCTTAAGACCGGTCTGATCGTCTTTGATTACTTTGTAGCAAGCCTCGACGTCGATTTTGTCTTCTTCTTTATCCATCGTGGGGGTTGTTCTCGGCGAATAAGTTATTTCGTCGTGATTATGTTCGTGATCGTCTTCGTCCATAAACGATTTAATAAACGAATTGAGATTGTCGATCGCGTCCGAAACGGCTTTAAGAACTTCGTTTACGTCGCCTATGAATCTGAACGAAGCGTCCGTTCTCTTAAGGTCGGTCGAACCGTAAACGCTCTTTACGTAATCCGCAAGACCTGCCGCGTAACCCGTTTCGCCCACCTTTTTAGCGGTGTAAGCGGCGATATCGTTATCCGAAGCGATGAGCGAAAGCATTTCCGCGCCGTTTTCCAGAGCTTCAACGTCGCCAGCGGTGAGAACCTTTACGTCGTCTACGTAAACTTTGGACTTATAATCGCCCGCAAGTTCTTTTTTGGACTGCTGAATAATTACCGCATTGTTTACGAGGTTATCGAGAACAAGCTGATAAGCTTTCGCGGTGGTGTAACCGTAGTTCTGAACGTAATAGTAACCGTAAGACATATAGCCCGCGATTAAATCACGCTTTAAAATATCGGTGGCAACGCCCTTTTCCGCACCGGCGGAAATATCGACGGTGACCGCCTTTTGAGCCATATCCCTGTCCTTGTTGGTTTCGAAAAGCGCGCAACCTGCGAGCGTTCCGAACGTAACGGCGACAAGCGAGATGACCGCAATGAGTTTGAACAATAATTTTTTCATAACGTTCTCCTGTCAAGCTCGGGGATAAATTTACATTATATCCCTTTTACTTTACGTAATGACAATATTATACTAAATTTAGACGATGATTGCAAGGCATTTTATGCCGTTTTTGCGAAAATGACAAAAAATTTTTTTTACCTCCGCTGTTTTTATCCGATTTTCCGTCGGCTCGTTGCCACGGTTCGGCTTTTTATCCCCGAATTACGGATTAAAACAAGACCCCGTCCGAGGTTATTTCCGTATTATCCCGAGTTTAAAACGAGAAAAATTCGAGCATAGCTTCCGCCGTTCGTCTCGGCGTTTCTTTCAGGGAAAACTCAAGGAACGGATTTTCTTTAAACGACAACGTTACGGCGTTTTTCTCCGCGTTGATTTTGTCGAGGAACCCCTCTTCTTTCAGACTGTCCAGACCGTTGAGTTCGACCTCGGCTTTTCTTCCCGAAAGGGTGATTTTCGTTGCGTTATGCTTCCTTGCGGCGACCTTCAATTTTGCGATAAGTATCAGATTATCGACTTCTACGGGCACTTTTCCGTAGTTTTCTTCAAGCGAAGAGCGAACCCTCTTCTCGTCTTCCGCCGTTCTGATTTCGGCGATTTGTTTGTAAGAATCCATTCTCGACGGCGGCGAAGAAACGTAGCCTTCGGGAATGTAAGCGTCCATATTTATATCGAGTTCGGTGTCGAAATCTTTTACCGTTTCGCCGAGGCTTTCCTTCAGTAATTTGCTGTAGAGCTCGTAACCGATCTTATCCATATGCCCGTGCTGTTCTCTGCCTAAAACGTTGCCCGCGCCTCTTATTTCGAGATCGCGGAGGGCGATTTTGTAGCCGCTGCCCATTTCGGTAAACTCCATAAGCGCGGAAAGCCTTTTATATGCCGTATCGGATATAACTTTTTCCTTTTTGAACGTGAAATAAGCGTGCGCCATAACGTTGCTTCTCCCCACCCTGCCTTTAAGTTGATAAAGAGTGGAAAGCCCGAGATAATCGGCGTCGATTACGATAAGCGTGTTGGCTTTCGGGAGATCGATACCGTTTTCGATGATGGTCGTGGCTATCATAACGTTGTATTTCTCGTCGTAAAAGCTCATAACGCTGTCTTCGAGCGTCCTTTTATCCATTCTTCCGTGAGCGACGATTATTTTCGCTTCGGGCAATATTTCCGTCACCCTCTCGGCGAATTTGTAAATTGTTTCAACCCTGTTGTAAAGGATAAGAACCTGTCCTTCTCTCGATAATTCTCTTCTCACCGCGTCGGCAATGAGCGCGTCGCTTTCCTCGGTAACGTAAGTCTGAACGGGTATTCTGACCTTCGGCGGCGTGGAAATGGTGCTTATATCCCTTATGCCGCTGAGCGACATATGAAGAGTTCTCGGGATAGGCGTTGCCGTCATGGTGAGCGTGTCCACGTTGTCCTTCAAAAGCTTCAGTTTTTCCTTATGCTCGACGCCGAAACGCTGCTCTTCGTCGAGAATCAGAAGACCTAAATCTTTGAATTTTATATCCTTGTTAAAGAGGGCGTGCGTGCCGATAACAAAGTCAATATCCCCGCCTATAAGCCCTTTAACGACGGTTTCAGTCTGTTTCGGAGTTCTGAATCGATTGAGCGCGGCGACCCTTACGCCGAAGGGCGAAAATCTCTTAACCGCGGCTCTGTAATGCTGCTCGCAAAGAATGGTCGTCGGACAAACGAGCGCGACTTGTTTGCCGTCCATAACGGCTTTGAACGCCGCTCTGAACGAAACCTCGGTTTTGCCGAAACCGACGTCTCCGCAAAGAAGTCTGTCCATAACTTTGTCGCTTTCCATATCGGCTTTTATCTCGGCAATCGACTGGAGCTGATCTTCGGTCGGCTCGAACTCGAAAGCTTCGTCGAACTGCTCGGTAAGCTCGTTGTCCTTTGAAAAGACGAAACCTTTCTTTTCCTTTCTCGCTTTGTAGAGTTTCTTTAAGTTTATCGTCATTTCGGCGATGGAAGCTCTGACGCGCTGTTTTATGCGGTCGAACTCCTTGCCGCCGATTTTATTGAGCGTGGGTTTATCGCCGCCGACATACTTCGTGAGCCTGTCCATCTGGTCGACGCCGACGTAAAGCATATCGCCGCCGAGATAACGCACGGCAACGTAGTCCTTGCTGCCGTCCTGCGTGGTTATTCTCTGAACGCCCGTGACGTAACCTACGCCGTGTACCTCGTGAACGGCGAAATCGCCGACTTCGGGAGCCTGGAACAAATCGCCCCTCTTGCGTTTTATCCTCTTTTCTTTGGAAGAATCGAGGTACATATCGCCCGTACCTATAACGACGAGCTTTGCCGAATGATAAATAAATCCCGACGGGAGAAAATAAGTCGTTACGGCGGCGATGCCGTAGCGAAGTTCGGGGTTGTCCGATTTTACGCACGGCGAACCGTGAGATAAAAGCTCGTCCGCCATTTTCTCCGCCCGCGTTTCGTTTCCGCAACAAAGAATAATTCTGTAACCCGAGAATTTCCAGTTCGATACGTCGCGGAACAAATCGTCGGGCTTGGCGGAATACCTCGCAAGAGGCGAACATTTTACATTGAAAGTTTTAAGCGGATTGAAAAAGTTTACGGCGGTGGTTATATTCTGCATCGCAACCCGTCTGAACTCTCCGAGCCGCGAAATGAGCTTATTGCTGTCCGCAAGCTGCAAAACGGAAAAATCCATCGCCTTTCCGTTTCTCGAAAGAGTTAAAACTCTCTCGGTATGCTCTTTTATGAGCGAAGAAAGTCCGTCCGAAAGCATTTTACATTCGTCGAAAACAACTACCGTTTCCTTAGGCATTCTCGATAAAATATCGTCCGTGACCGTGGGGAGGACAGGCATTATGAACTGAAACGCGTCCGAACACACGCCCTCGTCGATTTTCTCGGAAATTTCCGCGCTTATTCTTCTCGCGTCGTCCTTAACGGCAAGCGTTTTGAACTTTAAAACCGATTCTCTGAGTCTTGCTTTTACGGCGGCTTTATCCTCTTCTCTGACGATCGCGTCCGTCGCGGCGATTGCCGTTAAGCCGCTTACTTTAACCTTTTCTTCCTTATTGTCCTTTTCGTAAGCCGTGACCGTTTCGGCTTCGTCTCCGAAAAAGTCCACCCTGTAAATTTTGTCTCCGTTTACGGGGTAAATCTCGAAAATATCACCCCTGAGCGCGAAAGTGGCTTTTTCCTCGGCAAACTCCGCTCTTTTATAACCCATTTTCGTCAAAACGGAAACAAGTTCGTACGGGTCGATTGTCTGCCCTCTCTTTATTTCGACGAAAGGAATTTCTTTTGGGAACAGCTGTAAAAGACTTTCGAACGTGGCAACGACGTATTTCGCGCCCCTTTCGATTTTGTAAATCGCCGATAATCTCTCGTAAAAACGTGATTTATCGAAAGCCGTTTTAAAAAGAAGAACGTCGTCCTTGGCGGGAAGAAACACTACATCCTCGCCCGTAAGTCCTTTGAGTTCTTCGACGACTTTCATAGCGTACAAACTATCTTTCGCGATATATAAAACGGGGCAATCGAAAGCCGAGGATATGTGGCATTTTTCCGCGAAAGTAACGCCGAAAACCGCGGAGGGAATCCCTCCGCGGACTGCTTTTACTATCGACGAGACTTCTTCGCCCGAATTTTCTGCCGTTAAATAATCTTTAAGCATGGTTTTTTAAATTTGCGGCTTTTTGGCATTATGCGCGCACATTACGTCGTCGATTTTTTTGCCGCGGATAAATTCGTCTGCGGCGGCGACGGCTTCGTTTACCGAAAAACGGAATTTCGGCTCGTCTTCTTTTTTTATGTCAGACAGAACGTAGGACATAATGTCGTATTCCCCGACGGGTTTCGTACCTATCCTTATCCTCGGAAAATTTTCCGTGCCGAGTTCTTTCACGATATTTCTCATACCGTTATGAGTACCCGACGAACCGCTTTTGCGGACGCGAAGCGCACCTATATCTATATCGATATCGTCGTAAATAACAAGAATATTTTCACTCGGCACTTTAAAGTACGCCGAGATTTCTCTTATGCACTCCCCGCTTAAGTTCATAAAAGTTTGCGGTTTTAAGAAAATTACTTTCTCAAAGCCTATCGTTTTCGTTCCGAAAACACCTTTGAAACCCTTTTTATCGAAAGAAACGCCGTTCTTTTCGGCAAGGAGTTCCACCGCCATAAAACCTAAATTATGAAGATTTTTCAGATACTTATCCCCGGGATTGCCGAGACCTGCAACAATATACATTTTTATCCTTTATCGGGCGAATTACGGCGTATTTTTACCTTCCTTTTTATCGTCCGAAAAGGGTTGTCGAAATAAACGGCAACCCTTTTTCTTTTGTTTTTATGTATTTCAGTTTTCGTAAATTTCGGACATCTTTGCGTCCTTATATACGATATTGATAGCCTGCGCGAATACTTTCGCAACCGAAAGAACCTCGATTTTGTCGATTTTCTTTTCTTCGGGAAGCGGAATGGTATTTAAAACGACAAGCTTGTTTATGTGAGACTCCTGAATTCTGCCTATGGCGGGACCGCTCAGAACCGCGTGCGTGCAGCAAGCGTAAATTTCTTTTGCTCCGTTTTTGTAAAGAGCTTCCGCGCCCTGGCAGATAGTTCCCGCGGTGTCGATCATATCGTCTACCATAAGGCATCTCTTGCCTTTAACGTCTCCGATTATGTTCATAACCTCGACCTGATTTGCTTTGGGACGACGTTTATCGACGATAGCCATGGGGCAATTAAGTTTCGCTGCGACGTTTCTCGCTCTCGAAACAGAACCTACGTCGGGAGAAACTACTACGAAATCGTCGTCGACGTATTTCTGGAAATATTTGTAAAGAATAGGTCCGCCGACGAGATGATCGACGGGGATATCGAAGAAGCCCTGAATTTGGTTTGCGTGAAGATCCATCGTAAGAACTCTGTCCGCACCTGCGGAAGTGATAATGTCCGCAACGAGTTTTGCGGTGATCGGATCTCTCGGTTTTGCTTTTCTGTCCTGACGGGCGTAACCGAAATAAGGCATAACCGCCGTAATTCTTCCCGCCGACGCTCTTCTTGCGGCGTCGATCATAATGAGAAGCTCCATCAGGTTTTCGTTTACCGGAGTGCAGGTGGACTGGATTATGAATACGTCTCTGCCTCTTACCGATTCGCCGAGGTGAACGCTCGTTTCGCCGTCCGAAAAATGACCTACCTCAACGTCGCTCAAAGGAATCCTAAGTTCTTTGGCGATAGCCTCGGCAAGCTCTCTGTTGGAATTGCCTGCAAAAAGTTTTATCTCCGTGCTGTGTGTAATCATTGCTTCCTCCAAAATATTACGCGTGCAACGCGTTTTTTACGCAAGTCTCCCCTGCGTTATTGCCTTTTATCGTGTTTCGCCGAAGCGCTCGTCCTTTCCCGCCTTACGCCTTTTCGTCCCTTTCCTTATAATTATATATAATCCTTAAAATTTTAGCAAGTAAAAACGGGGTGAAAAAATAATTTCATAAATTCCGTCCGGAATTTTTTCGCGGTGATTATTCTGTTTTATATAACCGTTATTTTCTTCTCGATTTGAAAAAACCTTTGATTTTCTCCGAACATTCCTTTTCCATAACGCCGCCCTCGTATTCCGTGACGTGGTTAAGCCCGCTTTCGGATAAAATATCGAATTTGCTCGTTACTCCTCCGCCTTTGGGTTCGTACGCGCCGAAATACGCTTTTTTCATTCGCGCGCTCGCGATTGCCCCTGCGCACATAGCGCAAGGCTCCAGCGTTACGTAGATTTCGTAGTCTTCAAGCCGCCAGTCCTTAAGTTTTTTGCAAGCCTTGTCTATCGCGAGGATTTCGGCGTGAGCCGTGGCGAGCCTTTTTGTCTGCTTTAAGTTATGCGCCCGCGCGACCACTTTTCCGTCCTTTACGATAACGCAACCAATCGGCACTTCTTCTTTTTTTTCGGCTTTGTCGGCTTCTTTAAGCGCGAGAGCCATAAATTTTTCTTTTTCGGTTTTCATTTTTATTTTTTCGGTGTTGCCGTCCTGTATTAGTTGCCGCCCTTTGTTTTTTTATTTATGGTATTCCGCACCCGAAATTATCGTAAACGCCCTGTAAATCTGCTCGACGAGCATTACCCTTGCAAGGGTATGCGGAAAAGTCATTGCCGAAAAGGAAATTTTATCCTTGCAGGCGTCCTTGATTTTTTTGTCAATTCCGTAACTTCCGCCGATAACGAAAGTGATTTCGCCCGCCCCGGAATCGGTTTTATCCTTAATGAATTTCGCGAAATCCTCGGACGAAATTTTCTTCCCCTCTATTGCGAGGCAAACTATAAGTCCTTTCGCCGCCTTTTCTATTCTTTCGCCCTCGATTGCGAGAATTTTTTCTATTACGGACGGCGTGGCTTTGTCGTAATTCTCCTCTTTCACCTCGACGAGGGAAAAATCGCAGAACCTCGAAAGCCTTTTGGAATATTCCGCTATCGCGTCCGAAAAATATTTTTCTTTGACTTTGCCTACGGCAACGACCCTTATTTTTATCATACGAAAAGCCCCGAAATCCACATAAGAAGACAAGCCGCAACGCCTATCGCCGAATAAAGGAAAAACGTTTTATAATCATAGCCGTATTCTGTTTTTCCGTCTTTAATTTTACCTTTAAGGGTTAAAAACAGAAACGCCGCAAGGCAAATTAGTCCGCCTATAACCGAAACGACGAGCCAAACGCCCGTGAAACCGTCGAACGACGGTACGATATAATTTAACAAAACTATTACGAAATTGTTAAGAAAGTGCGCCAGCACGGCGGGAAAAACCGAACCCGATTCGAGCGCGAGAAGGCAAAAACAGAAGCCCGCGATAAACTGATAAGGCGTTTGCGCGGGGTTCATATGGAATATCGAAAAATAAACGCCCGCTAAAGCCGAAGCGACAAGCCGCCCCGCGCCGCTTAAACTTCTCGTGAGGATTCCTCTGAAAAAGAATTCCTCGGCAAAAGCAGGCAAGACGCAAACCGTTATCACCGTTAAAATAAAGTTTACCGCCGAAAACGACGGCAACGACGACTCTGCGGGTTTATACCCGAAGTGCTCGGTTAAAAAGCCGATAAACAAACCGTTTAAGGATGATAAACCGAAAAAACACGCCGCCACGAGCAAAACCGCATATAAATAATACTTAGGCTTTGCTTTTTCCATTCTGCAAACTTCTTTCACCTTCTCGCCGAAAGCCTTGCAGAAAACAAGCCCGGAAACGACGAGCGCAAGCGGCGTTACGCACGCGCTTAAAAGCTTGTACCAGTCCTTCCCGGCGGGAGAATTTTCGCCCGAGCCGCCGCCCGTAACCCCCGCGACGATAAACGCGAACATCGCCGCGACGAGAAGAACGGAAATTATCGCAACGGAAAAGTATGCCGCGCCGAAGCCGACCTCCGTAAATTTTGCGTTTGTTGTTTTTCTGTCGTTATTCATTAACAGTCTTCCTTTTTCGGTATAACCGCGCCCCGATAATCACTCGCTTCTGAGTGCTTTTACGGGGTCTTTTTTACCCGCAAGCAAGGACGGAATAAGCCCCGCGATTACGCTTACGGCAATCGACGCGACGAATAAAATAACCGTGTGCAGCGGCGAAAGATATACAAGCGAACTTACGCCCGTGATATTTTTCATTATTATATTAAGCGGAATTTCGGCGATAAACGTTGTAAGAATACCCATTGCGCCCGCGATCGCGCCGATCATACCGGTTTCGGTTACGAACAGCCGCACAACGTCCTTTTTCCTCGCGCCGACCGCCCTTAACACGCCTATTTCCTTTGTTCTCTCGATAACGGAAACATAAGTTATTATCGCGATCATTATTGCCGAAACGATAAGCGAAACGGACGTTAAAACGATGAGGACGGAAACAACCCCGTTCACGATCGTTCTCACAAGCCCCATAACCGAACCTACGTTATCGACGTAATAAATCTTTTCTTCGCGGGTTTTCCCGTCGTTATACCCGTCTAAAACCGTAAGAAGTTCTTCCTTGTCCTTTATCGAATCGGGATAAAAATTTATCCTCGTGGGAAGTTCCGCGTAGCCAAGATTTTCAAGCGCGGCGGTGAGATTTTTGAACTCCGCTCCCGTAACCACGCTTGCCGTTTCCGAACTTTTCTGAGCTTTCACGACTTCCGACCGGACCGAATTTTCGATAATATAATCGTTCAACGCCTTTGTGTAACAAATCGGAGAAAATAACATTCCGTACTGCGTGTCATCCTTAAGCTTGGCGATACATGTTATTTTAAGCTCATACGCACCCGCGTTCGACGGGTGAAGTTCTTCGTCGTACGGGTTTTTATCGTAACATTTAAGATTGTTCAGATCGTCGCCCAAAATCTGCGTGAGCTTTTCCACCGTACTCGCGCCCAAGTTCTGTTTAAGCGTGAGAAGAACTTTGTTACCCTGCGTGCCGTTACTCGCGTTTAAATCATCCCATTTTTTTGTTTTGTTCGTGCCGTTGCCGATATAATTGAGCTTGTTGATGTATTTTTCAAGCGTTATTTCGTTTGCGGAAAAATTCCCGCTTACGGTACGATAATATAAATCGTCGTTGAGCGCGATATAGAATTTTCCGAGATCCGAACCGAGGATTTCGTCGTAAGAATAGCTGATTTTATCGCTGTCGGCGTACCCCTCGTAAAGCGCGGCGTAAACGTCGATGAAATATGCGACAAGATAAGTATCCGAAATCCTGCCGTTTTTATCGGTGACGAGCATAAGCTCGTTCGGCTGCGTGGGATAATCGCCCGCGAGAATTTCGTACTGCTCGTCGACAAGCTTTCTGTTTTCGGGCAGGCACGTCCAGCTGCTTGACGTGGTCACGAAAGCGTTCACCGGATATTTAAGCGAATTATCGGAATAAATCGGCGCCATAATCGTTTTGTAAACGTTCTTTTTAACCTTATATTCCGTCGTGTAAGTAACTTTGGATTTGTCTATGTTTTTATCGAGAAACGCAAGATAATCTTCGTCGATCGAATTTTTCGAGGAATCGGCTCTTTCCGCCGCCTCCCACAACGTTTTTCTTATGGCTATCGTCCTGTCGTTTTTATCGAAAGGAAAGGTTTTATCGGTAAAATACGCGCCTAAAAAATCATTTATAAGCAACGTGTAATCGTTGACGGGGTTGTTGCTCACCGTTACCGGTATACTGCTCATAGCGTCTTTCTGAACTTTGTTCACAAACGCGTTAAGCCCGTTCGTACAGGCGATTACGAGCGCGATACCGAGAACGGAAATCGCCGCCGCGACAGACGTGAGAATCGTTCTCACTTTTTTTCCCGCGAGGTTTTGCATACTGAGCTTCGCCGCCAACGCATAAGACATAAAAGAACCTTTTGCCCTTTTCTTTTCGCCTTTTTTCCGCTCTTTGCCGTCTGCGGTTTGCCGTTCGCCGTCGTTTTGTTTTTCGTTTTTCCCGTCGTACGGCGCGGAGTCGGATACAACTTGTCCGTCCGTCATTTTTATCGTTCTCGTTGCGTAAACTTTGGCAAGTTCGTCGTTATGCGTTACGGATATAACGAGCCTGTCTTTGGAAATCTCTTTCAGAAGATTCATTATAAGCACGCTGTTTTTGCTGTCGAGCGCGCCCGTCGGTTCGTCCGCGAGGATCATTTTCGGGTCGTTTACGATCGCCCTCGCTATCGCAACCCTCTGCATTTCCCCGCCCGAAAGTTGGGACGGTTTTTTACGCAAATGCTCCGAAAGCCCGACTTTAACCAAAGCGTCGACCGCGCGTTTTTTGCGTTCCTCGCCGGCAATTCCGCTTATCGTAAGCGCGGTTTCCACGTTTTCGAGTACCGTCTGATGAGAAATGAGGTTATAACTCTGAAACACAAACCCGACCTGTCTCGATCTGTAAGTGTCCCAGTCCTCTTCGCTGAATTCTTTCGTGGACTTACCGGATATATACATATTTCCGCCGTCGTAACGGTCCAGCCCCCCGATAATGTTCAGGAGCGTCGTTTTTCCGCAACCCGACGGACCGAGCACGCAAACGAATTCCGCGGGGCGAAACTCGACCGAAACGTTTCTGAGCGCCTCGGTTTTTCTCTCGTCGAATCTGTATGTCTTTTTTATACCGACAAGTTTTATCATTAAGATATTTTCTCCGTTTTGGTATATTCTTCGTAAAACGCTATGGCTTCGCTTTCGGACGGTTCGACCCGCGCGAAGAAACAACTCCCCGCGTAAGCCTTGAAAAACGCTAATTCCTTGCCGTCGATAAAACCTATTCCGTTCTTTTTAGCCGCCGAAATAAGTTCGGTATCTTCGTAGTGGCAGACGAAATCGACGATCTCGCCCGCGTTCTTCAAAAGATTTTCGCCGACGGGCATCTCCCCCGCGAACCCTCCGCCGCCTATGGGCGTTGTGTTAACGATAATATCGTACTTCACGTTTTCGGGAAGTTCGCCGAGCGCGTAAACTTCGTCCGTGAATTTCTTTTTCAAAGAATCGGACGCGTTTTTTTTCGCGGGATCGAAAACGTCGGTCACGGTTTTTTTCTCCGCGAGCATATTCGCAACGTTTTTCGCCGCCACGCCCGAACCTAAAATCAGCACTTTTTTATTCTCGATTTCGATTTTTCTCATCGCGAAAGCGTATTCTAAGGCCGCGGAATCGGTTGAAACGCCTTCCGTTCCCAAAATCACGTCGGGGGCTTTGGTATTTCTCGCCGTACCTTTGTATTTCAAAGCCTTTTTAGCCGCGTCCGAAGCGAGTTCGAAACAAGCCGCGTAGCCCTCGGAATCTTTCGTTTCCGAAAACATCTTTTTTGCGGCGCGGGCTTCTTTCACCTCGCACACATAGCTTTTAACGCCGAGTTTTTCCAAAACGAAAGAATTCATTTCCGAATAACCGGCGTAATCGACCGTTTTGCAGACGTAAGCGAAATGATTTGCGGCGAGCGTTGTAAGAAATTCGGGATATTCCGCATTCAAAAGCGTTTCGTCCAGGATTTCGCCGCCGTTTTCCGAAACGGAAAGAGCAATAGCCGCCGCCATTCCGATTTTTGCGGAATTCAAAGTTTTAACTTCGCCGCCGAGGTATCTTTCCACGCCCGTTACGGCGATTCCGCCGATGTTTTTATCCGAAAAACGCCTGCATTTGCCGCCGACCGCGTTTATAATTTCCGAAATTTCGTCATAGTAAGTTTTATCGAGTTCGCGAACCGCCTGATGCTCGGCTATTATGCTTTCGCCCCTCGCCATACCCATAACCATCGCCAGCGCGGGAAGTTCGTCGAACACCGAATACGCTTCCTCGTCGGTGACGAGAATTGCTTTAAGATCGCTTTTTTCGGCGATAAGGTCGGCTATGGGTTCGCCGCAAAGCATACGTCTGTTCACGATTTTTATTCTCGCTCCCATACGTTTCAAAAGGTTTAAAACCCTTGTTCTCGTAGGGTTCACGCCTACGTTTTTACATTCCGTTCTGCCGCTTAAAAGCCCCTGCGCGAGAAAATACAACGCTTCGGTGAAGTCTCCGCAAACGTAAAGCTTCGTGCCTTTTATCTCGCTTTCGCCTATATCCACCGTGTTTTCGGCTTCGTTAACCGTTATGTCCGCGCCCATTTCTTTCAGGAGAATTTCCATATGATTGCGGGATTGAATTCCTTCTTTTATTCTCGCCCGAACCCCCCCTGTGAGCGCGCAAAGGAGAATGGACGATTTGACCTGCGAACTACCTATCGGGAGAAAATAATCGATAGGTCTCACCGTTTCTCCCTCGACCAGAATAGGCGGCACGCTGTAATTTTTAAGCGCGACCGTCGCCCCCATCGCTTCGAGAGGTTCTTTGACGTTTCTCATAGACCTCTGGCAAAGCCATTTATCGCCGGTAAGCTCGAGCCGAAGCCCGCTGCCCGCGGCGATTCCGCAAAGGAAACGCATAACGGTTTCGCTGCGTTCGCAGTCTATCCTCGCGCCTCCCGAAACATATTTCGGGGGTTTGATTTCCGCTACGCCGTTTTTCATTCTCACCTTTGCGCCGAGTTTTTTTATACAGGAAATAGCCGTGTAGGAATCGTCGTTCAGACACGGATTGATTACGTAAGTTTTGCCTTTCGCAATGCTGCCGAGAATCAATGCTCTGTGCGTTACGGAAGGATCGGGCGAAACGCGATACTGCCCGAAAATGTTGTCTTTTGGATTTATTCTCATATTCTCTCGTCGTTAAATCTGTCGTTTCTGTCTTCTGTCGTTGTAATTTATTTTTGTCCGTTTTTCGTTCCGTAAAAAACCGCGGAACGTTTGCGTTTTTCGTTTAATCCGTATCAAGTTAATCTATATCGAGCGCGGCTTTTATATGCGCCATATTCTTCGCCGCTTCTTCATATCCGATATCGTATATTTTGTCAAGTTTTGTTATGTCCGCGCCCGAAATGTTTTTAAGGTCGGGAGCTAAAACGAAATCGGAATACGCGTAACCCTGAGCGTTCTTTTTGCCGAGTTTAACCCCGTTTTCGGGATAAAGCTCGTCGAGCGTTTTTTTGATGTTCTGATTCGTATCCGCCTCTTTGCCGAGGTCGATGCCGAGTATTCTTTCCGCGCCGAGCGACTTCACCGCGTCCGACGGAATGCTGTTCACATACGCGCCGTCCACAAGCCGCCGCCCGTCCCTCAGAACGGGTCTGAATGCGGGCGGAATAGCGCTCGAAGCGGCTATCGCCGTAGACACTTCGCCTGCGCCCATAACGACTTCTTCGCCGCTTAAAAGGTCGGTCGCTATCGCTCTGAACGGTTTAACGAGGTCGTCGAAATACGCCCCGCCCGTTACCCTTCGCATTATGCCGACAAGCCCCGTACCGCCGAGATAAAAAAGCAGAATGTTCTGCGGATCGCTCACGCCTAAGGAGTCCTTGAGCCTTAACATATCCCCCACGGTATAACCTTTCGCGTAAAGCGCGCCGATAACGCTGCCTATGCTCGTCCCCGCGACGATATCGAATTCTATATTCTCCTCTTCGAGCGCTTTGAGCGCGCCTAAATGAGCCATTCCCCTCGCCCCGCCGCTGCCGAGTGCGAGACCGAGTTTGCGTTTGTTTTTGTTCTTCATATTTTAAGTATCGTTTTTCGCGATTTTTTTATTACAGATCGCCGATTTTTACAGTTCCTCGCAAAGCCTTCCGATAAGGTTTACGTACTTTTCCGAAGCCGTGCGGACAAGTTCGTTGAACTCTTCCGCGCCGCCTTCGCCGTCCGAAACGGCTTTGACGATAAGGCACGGCACTCCTGCGTTTTTGCAAGTTATAAGCACGCCCGCGCTTTCCATTTCGCAAATCGAAGCGCCGTATTTATCGTGAAGACTTCTCTTTTCCGCATTGTCTGCGACGAATTTATCCGCCGACGCACAAATTACTTCGGGAAGCTTTTCACCCGAGGTTTCGCGGGCTTTTTTAAGAAGCGTTTCGTCGCACGGGATAACCGTGCTGTCGAACTGCTCGTATCTGCCGACTTCCACGTTATCTATCGCAGAAGTATCGAAGCCGTAATGCACCACGCCTTTGACGAGCGCGACTTTTTCCACTTTAAGGTCGGTCGTTAAGCTTCCGCAAACGCCGAAGTTAATTATCGCGTCGGGTTTAACCGTCGTAATGATATACTGAGTAGCCGCCGCCGCGAAAATTTCGCCCACGCCCGATTTAACGCAGGTTACCTCGCATTTTCCGAGCGCAAATTCGAGAACCTTGAACGCTCCGACGTGTTTTTCTTTTATGTCTGCGGTCTGCTTTTTAAGAAAAGAAGTAAGCTCCTCTTCCGTAGCTATGACCATTCCTATTTTTTTCATCTGTCACCTTTTTCAAGATTTTTATATAATATATCGTATGAAATATCCTTTTGTTTCTTCAACCGTTACGCCTTTTCCGAAAAACGATTATTCGATTTCACCCAAGCCCGTCAAAAAAGTTCTTGTTGCGAGCGAAAACCCGCCGAAAACTTATACGGACGCGTTGAACGCCGTCGGTCTCGATTACGATTTTTCGCTTTCCGTCGGTAACATAAACGATTACGGCGGGTTGCTTTTGATCGGCGGAGGAGATATTTTCCCCGCGTATTACGGCTTTTCGGACGATGAAATCGAATGTTTTAACGTCAATTTCGTCAAAGACAAGCTCGAATTCAATCTGTTATATCGCTTTATACGCAGCGGCAAGCCCGTTCTGGCTATTTGTCGAGGTTTTCAGCTCGTGAACGTATTTTTCGGCGGTACGCTTAAGTGCGTGAGCGGACATATGGGCAAAGGAGATATTTATCACCCCGTTTCTTCCGTCGGGGAGATTTTCGGCGGTTTCGAGAAAGTCAATTCCTGCCACCGTCAGGCTGTTTGCGGTTTGCCGGGAAACGCGACCGTTTTGTCCGTCGCGCCCGATCTGACTGTAGAAGCAGCGGTTTATCGGGTCGATAAAAATCGGGTTGGTTCACATCGGGATAATACGCATACGGATAATGCGAATATTGATAATATCGTTTGCGTTCAGTTTCACCCCGAAAGACTTTCCCGCCTTGCGACGGAACAAGTTTTCGGCGAATTCAAAAAGCTGATTTCGGTTTATCGGTAATATTTATTTTCTTGCAAGGTTATCGCTTCCAGAACGTCTGTTATTTTCTCGCAAGCTTTATCCATTCGGGAACGCGTTTTACGAATTCCGCATTGTCGGGGCATTTCATCAGCATATCGAGAACGTTCTCGCTTGCGTTTTTATCTTCCGCGAGAAGTCGTCTCAGCGAATACGCGCAATCGAGTTCGGCTTTGGATAAAAGAAGTTCGTCCTTTCTCGTGCCGGACTTATACAAATCGATTGCGGGGAAAATTCTGCGTTCGGAAAGCTGACGGGAAAGCATAAGCTCCATATTGCCCGTACCTTTGAATTCCTCGTAAATAACGTCGTCCATTCTCGAACCCGTTTCGACAAGCACCGTCGCGATAATCGTTAAGCTTCCGCCCCTGTCGATATTTCTCGCCGCGCCGAAAAACTTCTTGGGCGGCTGCAAAGCTATCGGATCGATACCGCCCGACAAAATCTTGCCCGAGGACGGCACGGTGGAATTGTACGCTCTTGCGAGCTTGGTGAGCGAATCGAGAAGAATAACTACGTCCTTTCCGAGTTCGACGAGCCTTTTCGCGCGCCACATTACAAGCTCGGAAACTTTAATGTGATGATCCGCCGTTTCGTCGAACGTGGAATAAACCACTTCGCCTTTAACGCTTTCGCGTATATCGGTAACTTCTTCCGGTCTTTCGTCGATAAGAAGAGTTATCAGGTGCGCGTCGGGATAATTGTCGCCTATGGAATTGGCTATTTTTTTCAAAAGGGTCGTTTTACCCGCTTTCGGCGGCGCAACGATAAGTCCTCTCTGACCTTTGCCTATCGGGCAGAAAAGATCCATACTCCTTATCGAAAGATCGTCTTCCGCGTCTTTTCTCTCGAGCGTAAATCTCTCCATAGGATATCTTGCGGTTAAGTCATCGAAATTCGGGCGACGGAAAAGCCTTTCGGGGAGCTGCCCGTTCACCGAATAAACGGTTCGAAGAGCCGCCGCGCCCGTTTCGCGGAGTTTCGCGCTCGTTCCCACGATGACGTCGCCTCTGCGAAGTCCGTACTGTTTAACGAGCGGTCTCGCAACGAAAACGTCTTTCGTCGTACATTCGTAATTCGCGGCTCTTAAAAATCCGTAACCGTCGGGGTGAAGCTCCAGAACGCCTTCCGCCCTTTCGTCGGTCGGCGCGGGAACGTCTTTTTTCTCGACGTCCGAAAAACTCGAACGGCTCATGCTTTCCATAAGATTATTTTCGGAAATTTCCGTTCCGTTGCGATAATCTGTTACGTTGCGATAATCCGCTCCGTCGCGGAGAGGTTCGGCTTTTTGCCCTTCTCCGCTTTCGCTCAACGCGTTTCTTTCGAAATTATCGGCGTATTCGATCATTTCGAGCGGTTTTCTGCCCCTCGCGCTGCGTTTGGGGACAACCTGGTTACTCTGAATGGATAAAACCGCCGCTATAAGGTCGGCTTTTCCTTTTCCGCCGGGCACTCCGCCCATACTTCTCAGAATTTTTCTGAGATCGAATATACTTTTCGCTTTAAGGTATTCTTCGGTGTAGTTTGTCGTCGTGTTCAAAGCCATTTTGTTTCCTCTTTTTCTAAAATATCTTTATTTCTTTAAAAAATTTAATAATTATCAGTAAAAATCGATTAAAAATTATCGTCCGCGAAAACGTAAACGCTTTCGTACTCGGGCAGGGTTTCTTTTGTGATTTCGATCGGGTTGGAAACTTTCGTAACGCCCGGCATACGCCTTAAAAAGTCGCTCGCGTCCGAAATGTCGATTTCCGATCTTTTTGTCTTATAATGCATAGGCACGGTGATTTTCGCTTTTATAGCCTGCGCGTACTTTGCGGCTTCCGCTCCGCCGATCGTGTAATTTCCGCCGACGGGGATAAACAACACGTCCGTTTCGCCAATCTCCTCGACGAGCCTTTCGGTAAAATACTCCCCGATATCGCCCATATGGCAAAATTTGATTCCGTCGATTTGGAAAACGAAAATACGGTTTTCGCCGCGGAGCGCGCCGAGACGAGGATCGTGATAGGACTCTATCGCAAGAAATCCGTCCTCGCTCGAAGTTATGATCTTCTTCGCGTTCACGCCCGCCGTGAAATTATGGTCGAAATGATTATGCGAAACGGTGCAATAATCACACGATACTCTTTTCATATCGAAACCTGTTCCGTCGAACGGATCGGTTACAACGCTTTTGTCTTTACCCTGCAAAAAAAACGACGAATGTCCGAGATATTCGATTCTCATAAAAACTCCCGAAAATAAAGTAAAAAATCAATCCGCCCTAATGTGTTTAAGCAACGTGTTTTCCGACGTTTACTTACGTTTTACACGCGTGCGCGAGCGTAAATATAACTTGATACGATATATTATACAGTAAATTCCCGAAAAAGTAAAACAAAAAAAGCCGAAATCGTTCATTTCGGCTAATTTTCAAATTGAAATTTTAAATTTTTCGGGCAGTTGTTTATCGGGAAAACTTTTCGCCGATTTTCATCGCGACTCTGATTCCGTCCGCCGCCGCGCTCATTATTCCGCCCGCGTAACCGCAACCCTCTCCGCAGGGGTAAAGATTTTCCACGCCTATGCTCTCGAAATTGTCTCCGCGGGTTATTCTTACGGGACAGGAAGACCTCGTTTCGAAACCCGTTATAATCGCTTCCGAACTGTCGAAACCTTTTAGTTTTCCGCCCAGATCTTTTATGCCGATTTTAAGGTTTTCGGATATAAATTCAGGCAAGCCCTCGTTGAGGTCGGAAAGTTCATATCCGCGGCTATAAGTCGGTTTAACGGCAAAAAGTCTGTCCGAACGTTTGCCCGAAAAGAAGTCGCCCAAAGTCTGAACGGGGGCTTTGTAATCCCCTCCGCCGAGACGGAAAGCAGCTCTTTCCGTCTGCCGCTGAAGCTCCACGCCGCCGAGTGTTCCATTCAAAAAATCGTTCGGATAAACCTCGCACAAAACCGCGCTGTTGGAATTTTCGCCGTCTCTCGCATAAAGGCTCATACCGTTTGTAACGACCATATTTTCTTCGGATGCGGACGGCATTACGTAGCCGCCCGGACACATACAAAACGTGAAAACGCCTCTTTCTCCCTTATGGCTCGCAAGTCTGTAATCCGCCGCGGGAAGAAGAGGGGCGAATTTCTCGCCGTACTGAGCGATATCTATATCGCGGCGTTTATGCTCTATTCTCACGCCCATCGCGAAAGCTTTTCTTTCCATAGGCACGCCTTCGCTTAAAAGTTCGGCGAAAGTATCTCTCGCGCTGTGCCCTATCGCGAGAACGAGCGCGTCGGCTTTCATTTCCTCGCCGTTTGCGATAACCGAAACGACTTTGCCGTTTTTTACGTTGATTTTTTCGAGTTTATGAGAAAACAAAACCTTGCCGCCGAGCCGTTCTATCTCCTCGCGCATACTTTTTATCGTGGACGGAAGTTTGTCGCTGCCGACGTGAGGTTTTGCGAGATATTCTATATCCTCGGGCGCGCCGTGCGAAACGAAATCGCGTAAAATCGTTTTTATAAGCGGACTTCCTATGCCTGTGTTAAGCTTGCCGTCCGAGAACGTTCCCGCCCCGCCTTCACCGAACTGAATGTTGCTGTTCGGGTCTAAAAAACCGTCGTTTACGAACTTATAGACCGACTTTTGCCTTTCATCTACGCTTTTTCCGCGCTCTAAAACCGTCGGCTTATAACCCGCCCTCGCAAGGTATAACGCGCAGAAAATTCCCGCCGGACCGAAACCTGCGATTACTATTTCGCAAGGCTTTTCCGCGCGCTTAACGGCGGGCTTATCCGCCTCGGCAAAAGGCTTATCGGAAATCTCCGCGCTATATACATAATATATATTACTCTTGTCTCTCGCGTCCAGAGATTTTTTCAGAACGCGGAAATACGCTGCGTTTTTTATCCCCGATTTTTTCTGCGCGGCGCGCTTCACTTCCTCGAAAGTCGCCGTGACGGACATTTTTATGTTATCGATTTTCATTTTTATTATCCTTTAACTTTGCTTGCTTGCCGAAATTTTTTCCGCAACCGTCATCGCGGAAGAATATGCCCATTGCAGATTGTAACCGCCGCAATCGCCGTCTATATCGAGCGCTTCGCCGGTAACGAAAAAACCTCCGATTTTTTTAAGTTCCAGATCTTCGGTAACTTCGTCGAGTTTCACTCCCCCTCTTGTCACCTGAGCATAATCGAACCCGAGAGTTCCCGCGACTTTAAGTCTGAAATCCTTAGCGCAAACGGCGATTTTTCTTATCGAACGTTCGCTTAAATCGTTTGCTCCGCATCTTCTCCCTATCGCCCTGCCTATCTGCTTGTTGATAACGCCGGTTAAAATATCGTCGGACAAAATATACGGCATCGATTTAACCTTTTGCGAAAGGAAATCGAAAAGCTCGCCTTCCGTTTTATCGGTAAAAGAAAGAGATATTTCGGGATTTTTCGCGCCGACAAGATATGACGAAAGGTAAAAAACCGCGTTTCCGCTCACGCCGTAATCCGTGAAAAGAACGTCGCCGTAAAATTCGCTTAAGAATTTATCGCCGTCAAAGGCTTTAACCGTCGCTTTTTCTTTGAGACCTTTAAGCCCCTTAAGATAAGTCGTGTCTGTTTTAAGCTGAACGATCGCCGGGAAAAGCGGAGTTATTTTAACGCCGAACTTTTCCAGAATTCCGAACGCTTTGCCGTCCGTGCCGTACTGCTTTCCGGCTTTTCCGCCCGCGGCGAACACGACGCGCTTCGCGAAATACTCCCCGCTTTTCGTCAAAATTGAAAATCCGCACGAAATTTTTTTTATTTCTTCGCACTCGGAATTCGTTTTTATATCCGTTTTTAAAAAGTCGAGTTTAACGCGCATCATATCGAGAACGGAAGAAGCTTGCAAGCTCGATGGGTAAATCCGCTCGCCTTCGTAAACGACGGGTATTCCTAAATTATAAAAGAAGCCGATAATCGACTTATATCCGTACTTTTCGATTGCGTTCACCGCGTTTGTTTTTTCGCCTGCCGAATGATAGTGTTCTGCGGTAAGGCTTAAATTCGAAATATTGCCCCTGCCGTTGCCGGTGGCGAGAATTTTCTTTCCGACCCTGTCGTTCCTCTCGAAAACGGCAATATTTTCGCCGCCGAAACGCTCCGATAAAACGATTGCGGCGACAAGCCCGGAGAAGCCTCCGCCTATGATTGCGACTTCGTATTCTTTCATTTATCCTCCTCCGACGCTGTACGACTTGTGATTTTATACACGAATTATACCACATTCGCCATTTTTTTCAAAATATTTTGATATGTTTTGACATAAATTACTGTTTTCGGTTGACAATAACGATTTTTTACTTTAAAATAAAGTAGTAGTTATTTAAAGTGAACGCGCATACTACGCGCGACCTGAATTAACTGCTCTTTCAGTCGAAATTTACTCAGAGGTCACAAATTATGCCGGGAACAACTTTTTCGATGCAAACACTGAAAAATTCTTTGGTAACCCTTTTAGGGTTCGATGTGGAAATTTGGCAAATCGCAGTCGTGGGATTACTCCTCGTCGCGCTTGTCGTCTGCATCGTTATCGCCGCGATTAAATCGGGTAAAAAACGCAAAGTTCGCATAAGGAAGTATATCGAAAACGAAGAAAAAGCGATACTTCTCAGAAAGCAACTCCGCGCCGTTGACAGCGAGATCGCCGCGATAAATTTCGAATATCGCCACGAAAAAGCCGCCGCGGACGCTTCGATAGTCAAGATAAATTCCGACTATCGCAACGAATACGGCAGAGCCGACAGCGAATACTGTTTTTCCTGCGACAAACTCCTTAAGCTCAACGAAAAGCTGAGGGATATTTCTCTGCGCCTTAAAAAGAAAGGTATAAAGGAAGACGAATCGGACGCGCTTAAAAAAGAGTTCGGAAAAATCGAAGCCGAACACGACGATCTTTCCGAAGACGTGGCGAAAATGCGCGAAGAGAAAAACGAAAGAGACAAAGAGCTTAAAGAAAAACTCGATAAAGCCGAAGCCGAAAGAAAGCTCAAAAAGGACGATTACACTGCCAAACTTTCCGAAAAAGAAAGGGAAAGAAAAGAGATTACCGACCAACTCGACAAGCTTGCCGCAACTCAGGTCAAGATAAGCGTTAAGGACGCGGAAGCAATCCTCGCGGAATTCAGAGCAAGCGACGAAGCCGAAAAGGAAGTTCGCTTGAAACAGGCGCAGGAAGACGTCGAGAAAGCCAAAAACGAATATCTCGGCGCGCAGGAACTCCGCTCCCGTTACGAACGCGAACGCGCGGACGCGGTTGCCTCCGCCAAAGAGGACGCTAAACGCAAACGCACTTTGGAAATCGCTCAGACGGAAACGGAAGCCAAAGTCGGCTACTCCTCCCCGAATGCCGCGCTTGCTGACAAGGAAGAAACCAAAGAAGTTACCGACGCGATAAACGCCGCGGAAGCTCGCAAGACAATCGAAGAGTTCCAAAGCGCAGCGAACGCTCCCGAAGACGATACGGCAGCTACGGCAACGACCGAAGAAGCCGCAAACGATACGACGGCGGAAATAGCAGAAGAAGTTAACGAAGAACTTAAAGCCGAGGTTGAGGAAGGCGTTAAAACCGAAACCACGGAAGAAACCGCTCCCGAACAGGAAGCGACGGAAACGAAAGCCGAGGACGAACACAACGCCGAACCGACGGACGATGAAGCCCTCGCCGCGCTCGAGAACCTCGAGAATACCATGGAAGGCGTAGACAAGAGCGCCAAAGAAGAAGTTATCGCCGAGGTTGAAGAAGAGGCTTCGGAAGCCGAAAAACTCGAAATCGAAGAAAAAGCCGAAGAAGTAACCGCAGAAACCGCAACGACCGCAGAAACCGCAACGACCGAAGAGACCGCAGAAGAAGCCGCCGAAGAAACGACTTCCGAGGAAGAAACGGCTACGGAAACCACGGAAGTTGCCGCAGAAACGGATAACGAAGCGGCGGATAACACCGAAACCATTACCGACGAAGAAATTTCCGAAAACGCGGAAGAACCGCTTACGGAAACCTCTATAGACGAATTCGAAAACGAAATCGCCGAAATAGGCGTTACGGGCATAGAAGACGAAATCGACGAGGAAATTTCCGAAGAGGAAAGCGACATCCCCGAAACCGACGACGGCGCAGGCGAAACGGTTGAAGAAACAAGCGAAACGGCCGAAAGCGACGAAATCGCAACAACCGAGGAAACCGCGGCAACGGAAGAACCCGCAATCGCCGCAATCGATACAGCCGAGGAAGTAACCGCGACAACCGCAGAGCCGGAAGTCATAACCGAACCCGAGGAAGTTGTTCCCGAAACAACCGGAACTATCGAAACCGCCGAAACTATCGAAACCGTTACGGCAGAACCCGAGGTTGCAAGCGAACCCGAAGTTAAAGAAGAGAAAATCATTCGTATGCCCAAAGTTTACTATAACGACGGCATACCCGCAACGCCCATTCATAAGAAGAGCAAATACTCCAAACCCGTTACGAGACTTCTCGTTAAAAAGCCCGCAGTCACCGAAGATCAGACGGCTGCCGCTCCTTTAAAGGAAGAACCGAGAAAGAGCGCGTACCTCGGAAAATGGAAAGTGGAAAAGACCGAAGACGGAAAGATTTTCGCAAAGCTCAGAGCTTCGAACGGAGGAATACTTCTCACCACTCCCGTTTACACATCCGAAATCGGGCTTAAAAACGGCATAGCTTCCATAAAGAAATGCCTTGCGGCCGATAACGTTAATATCACCGCAAACAAAAACGGAAAGTTTGTGTTCAAGATCTCTACCCCGTCGGGCAGAACGATTGTAACGAGCGATCAGTACGGCGCGAAATTCCAGTGCGAAAAAGCTTTGGATTCGGCTAAACGTTTTGCCGAAACCGCGGTAATTTCCGAATAAAATCAAAGTGATAAAAGCTTTTTAATAATTACAAAAAAACAAAAAGCGAACGGTTAATTTTAAGCCGTTCGCTTTTTGTTTAATATTTAAGGCGGCAGCCGCAAAAAGGATTTGCGGTTGCCGCCGGTTTTCGTTAAATTTGTTTTATGTCGTTTACGAGGTTTTCAAAACCTTCCGCCTCTCCGCCGTTTCTTTTGCCGTTATAGCAAAGAAGCGCGTCTCCGAGATTTTCGGGAGCGGAAAAATTCACGTTCTTGATATAATCGCTCCAGTTGGAAAGTTTCCACCTGTCTCTGTCCGAATTTCTCCGTTTCATATTGTGAAAACAAGTGTCTTCGTCCGACTCGATCCAGATTATCACAAGCTTCGCGCCCGCGTAATTTATTTTTTTTCTGAGCCTCGCCATATATTCTTCGTCACGAAGTTCCGAAGTGAACGGCGCGTTTAAAATAACCGTATCGTTATATTTCAAAGCTTCGGAAGCGATGTCGAGAATTGCTTCGTATTCATAGTCTCGTATTTCGCGTTTGAAAAACTCCGAACTTCTGTTATATGGCTTTCTCGCAACCGAAAAAATACGCTTTGAAAGCGGAATAAGGCTATCCTTATCGAGATAAACCGAACCGTAAAGCTCGGCTGCTATTCTCCTTGAAAGTCTCGTTTTGCCGCAAGCGGGCGGCGAGGTCACGAGCAGAAGTTTTTTTGACACGCATACGCTCCAAAGCGAAAATATCTTAAGAAAATATCTTTCCGATACAATCGCATTTTTGATACGCTTATTTTATCACAAAACTTAAGTTTTATCAAGAAATTTTAAAGACGTTAAGCGATTTAGAAAATATTTATGTTTCAGATTAAATATATCCGTTGCATTTTGAAATCATTATAGAAAACCCAAGCCACCTATATCCACATTCAAACAAAGCTATCGCCCCTATAATAAATCCCGCAAACGCAATTCCGTTTTTCCCCTTTTTTAAATCTTTCATTCCGGCGCAACTTAAAACAATCCCGATAAAAGCAAGGGCAAACGCAACATACCACAATGCAATATTGCTATGGCTATACAAAACAGCAATAACAGACACGACAAAACCGATTGCCCCGAAACAGTTTTCCGAATTTCCTTTATCACCTTTCGTCGCTTTACTCTCAACAACGATTTTCTTATCTACGGAACTACCGCAATAAGGACAGAAAGAAGAATCGTCTTCAATCTCTTTCCCGCAATTCTTACAATACATATAATTCCCTACTATGTACATAATATGTACTTTTTTACAAATTATAGTACATATTATGTACAATGTCAAGCGAACGGGAGATAATTATATGATTAAAATCGGAGCAAAACTTAAAGAACTACGAAAATCCGAGGGGCTTACCCAACAACAACTTGCGGACAAGCTCGGGATAAACCGTGTGAACTACACAAGATATGAAACCGATGCTGTGAGACCGGATTACGAAACGCTTATTCAGCTTGCGGACTTATATCATATCTCTTTAGACGAGCTGTTCGACAGAGATAAATTCTAAAACAAAACCCTTGTAAAAGCCGAGTTAATCGACTTATACAAGGGTTTTCGCATTTTAATGGAATTATAAAACGTCTATGCTTATAAGGCTTGTGTTGCCTCCTTTGCCCGTGGGCGTTCCGCCCGTTAAAACAACTCTTTCGCCTTTTTTGACAAGTCCGCTTTTCCTCGCGGCGTCTTTCGCGAAATAGAAAAGTACGTCGACGGAATCGAAATTATCGATCATCATCGGGACAACTCCCCAGGAAAGCGCAAGTTTTCTGAAAGCCTTATCGCTTGTGGTGAGACCGATAATAGGAATTCTCGGACGGAAGCGGGAAACCATTCGCGCCGTCATACCCGTATGTGTGCATACGACGATCGCCTTTGCATGCAAATCTTTGGCGAGCGTGCAAGCGGAATGTGACAAAGCCTGCACGGGAGAGGAAATAACAAACTGATCTTCGGAAATGACCTGAAGATATTCGTCGTATTTTTCGGCTTGCTCCACGATTTTCGCCATAGCCTTAACCGCTTCGACGGGATATTCGCCCGCGGCGGTTTCGCCCGAAAGCATAACCGCGCTCGTGCCGTCGTAAACGGCGTTGGCGACGTCCGAAATTTCCGCTCTCGTGGGGCGGGGGCTGTGAATCATCGATTCCAGCATTTCGGTTGCCGTTATGCAACGTTTACCGAGGATTCGGCAAACGTCTATCATTCTTTTCTGAACGTTAGGGATAGTTTCGTAAGGCAGTTCCACGCCGAGATCGCCTCTCGCAACCATTATTCCGTCCGATGCCTTGACGATGCTTTCGAGATTTTTAACGCCCGAACTATTTTCGATTTTGGCGATAAGGTCGATATCCTCGCCGCCGTTTGCTTTCAGAAACTCTCTTACTTCTTCTATGTTGGACTTATCCGAAACGAACGAAAGCGCGATAAAATCAACACCCTGCTCTATGCCGAAAAGCAAATCGCTTTTATCCTGTTCAGACAAAAAGTCGAGCTTTAAGTCCTTATTCGGGAAGAACATACTCTTGTGATCGCGCGTTTCTCCGCCGATTTTAACGACAGTTTTTACCGATTTGTCGTTTACTTCCGTAACGAGAAATTCCATAAGCCCGTTGTTGAGCAAAATGGTGTCGCCGACGTTTAAAACCTCGCAAAGATAAGGATAATTTACCGAAACTATCTTTTCGTTGCCGAGGATATTTTCTGTGGTGAACGTGAACTCGTCGCCCGCGGCGAGAGTTACCGAACCTTTTTCATATCTGCCCGTACGGAACTCCGGACCTTTCGTGTCGAGAAGAATAGGCAGCGGAATGCCCCTTTCCTCGCGAAGTTCCTTGATTATTTTGATTTTCGCGGCGTGCTCCTCGTGGGTGCCGTGGGAAAAATTGAGCCTGCAAACGTTCATACCCGCGTCGTACATCGCGGAAATTACTTCCTTGGTGCAGCTCGAGGGTCCGAGTGTGCAAACGATTTTAGTTTTTTTCATATTACCTCTTTATTCTTAAGCCGTCTTATTGCCGACTTATTACCGACGCTGCAATGTCTCCCGAATTATGCCAGACAAGAGTAATACGAACCTTGCCAAAACGCCGTTATTTCCGCGCTTTTTGGCAAATTCTCGTTTGAAGTACGGTAAGTACGTCTGCACTCGCCTTTACCAAAAATCATCAAAAATATCGGTGTTTTGGTTGATAGTCGAGAAGAACCCCTGCTAAACTCGATTTTCAGGCGTGCCTTACGCTTAATTCTTCGTTCTTTCCACGGCTTGTATTTGTATACTAACCCGCGGAAACGCCTTGCCTTAATCGCAAGGCGCGCCTGAAAATTTGCGGTATCGATGACTTAATATATAGGGCAACCTTGAAGCCGTATTTTCTAATGATTTATGGCGAAGGCGACAGAAGTTGTATACAAATACTACGAGGGCGGATTTGCCGTAAAGCATAGAAAAGACGGCTTCAAGGCGAGTTTATCAGAGGTTCTTCTCGGCTACAAGTCTGGCGGCGGATTTTTAGGCTAAGACAAGGCACGCGAACGGGTTAATACTTGACGTATAAGCCGCGAGCGTA
>CAKQSB010000014.1 GCA_934271735.1 uncultured Clostridia bacterium
CTGCCCTGCGTTCTCGAACGAAGCTCGGTTGCATAACCGAACATTTCGGAAAGCGGAATGAAGGAATCGATAACCTTCGAGCCGTTTCTGTCTTCCGTTCCGAGGATAGTACCTCTTCTCGAAGAAACGTTACCCATAAGGTCTCCGAAGTAATCTTCGGGAGTTACGATTTCGACTTTCATTATAGGCTCTAAGAGAACGGGGTTAGCCTTCTTCATACCGTCCTTGAACGCAAGCGAACCCGCGATCTTGAACGCCATTTCGGAAGAGTCGACTTCGTGATAAGATCCGTCGTAAACGGTAGCTCTGAAATCGACCATTTCGTATCCCGCAAGATAACCGTTCTTGGAAGCTTCTTCGATACCCTTTCTGACAGGTTCGATATATTCCTTCGGAATAGATCCGCCAACGGTTTCGTCGACGAACTCGAAACCCTTTCCGGGTTCCAAAGGTTCGAATCTGACTTTACAGTGACCGTACTGACCTTTACCGCCGGACTGTCTCTTGTACATTCCTTCGGCGTCGACTGCTTTTCTGAACGTTTCTTTGTAGGAAACCTGCGGCTTACCGACCGTAGCTTCGACTTTGAACTCTCTGAGAAGTCTGTCTACGATGATTTCAAGGTGAAGCTCACCCATTCCGGCGATTATGGTCTGTCCCGTTTCTTTATCGGTGTAGAATTTGAACGTAGGATCTTCTTCGGCAAGCTTCAAAAGAGCAAGCGTCATCTTTTCCTGTCCCGCTTTGGTCTTCGGTTCGATAGCGACCTGAATAACCGGTTCGGGGAATTCCATCTTTTCAAGGATAATCGGGTGATTTTCGTCGCAAAGCGTGTCGCCCGTGGTGGTTTCTTTCAAACCTACGATAGCGCAGATATCTCCGGAATAAATCTTATCGATTTCTTCTCTGTGGTTAGCGTGCATCAAAAGAAGTCTTCCGACTCTTTCTTTCTTGCCTTTCGTAGCGTTGTATACATAAGAGCCTGCGGATAAAGTACCCGAGTAAACTCTGAAGTAAGCAAGTTTTCCTACGAACGGATCGGCAACCATCTTGAACGCAAGACCCGCGAACGGCTCTTCGTCATCGGTTTTTCTGACTTCTTCCGCGTCGGTGTCGGGATTGATACCCTTAACGTGATCTACGTCGATAGGACTGGGAAGATAATCTACGATAGCGTCGAGAAGATGCTGAACGCCTCTGTTCTTGTAGCTCGAACCGCAAAGAACGGGGTTGAGCTTCATTGCAAGCGTACCTTTTCTGATGGCGGTCTTCATTTCTTCGGGAGTAAGTTCGCCCGTTTCGAAGAATTTCTCCATCAAAGCGTCGTCCTGCTCCGCGCAGACTTCCATAAGAGCCTGTCTCGCTTCGGCAGCCTTGTCCGCGTATTCGGCGGGGATAGGTCCGACGGTGAAATCTTTGCCGAGGTCGTCGTGGTAAATTATCGAGTCGTTAGCGACAAGGTCGATAATTCCGCAGAACGTATCTTCTTTACCGATGGGAAGACAGATCGGAACAGCGTTCGCTTTAAGTCTGTCTCTCATCATCTGTACGGCATTGTCGAAGTTCGCGCCGTTGATATCCATTTTGTTTACGTATGCGATACGCGGAACGTGATACTTGTCCGCCTGACGCCATACCGTTTCGGACTGAGGCTCGACGCCGCCCTTAGCGCAGAAAGTCGCAACGGCTCCGTCGAGAACTCTCAGAGATCTTTCGACTTCAACGGTGAAGTCAACGTGTCCCGGAGTATCGATGATGTTTATTCTGTTTCCTTTCCAGAAGCACGTGGTAGCTGCGGAACAAATGGTTATACCTCTTTCCTGCTCCTGTACCATGAAGTCCATCGTAGCCGCGCCGTCGTGAACCTCGCCGAGTTTATGCGTCTTTCCGGTGTAGAAAAGAATACGCTCGGTCGTGGTCGTCTTACCTGCGTCGATGTGCGCCATAATACCGATGTTTCTGGTATGTTGTAAGTCGTATTGTCTTGGCATATTGTAAAATTACTCCTTAATATATGCAGTCCTCGGCGAGGGTTTATCGTTTTACGCGGCGAACGCCGCAAAAACAAGTCCCTCGGCTTCGGAATTACCAGCGGTAATGAGCAAACGCTTTGTTTGCTTCCGCCATTCTGTGAGTATCTTCCTTTTTCTTTACGGCTCCGCCCGCATTGTTATATGCGTCCATAAGCTCGGATGCAAGCTTGTTGCACATATCGCGGTCGCTTCTCTTTCTTGCGCTCGCAACGATCCAACGGATAGCGAGAGTCTGTCTTCTCTCGGGTCTGATTTCGATAGGAACCTGGTAGTTGGAACCGCCTACTCTTCTCGCTTTAACTTCGAGAACGGGCATTACGTTGTTCATCGCCTGATTGAAAACGTCCATCGGTTCAACGCCGAGTTTTTCGGACGATTTGGTCAAAGCGTCGTATACGATCGTCTGCGCAGTACCTTTCTTACCGTCAAGCATAACCTGATTGATAAGTTTGGTAAGCACTTTATTGCCGTATATAGGATCGGGTAATACGTCCCTCTTGGGAACGCCACCTCTTCTTGGCATAGTTGTTGTCCTCCTTTAAATTTTTTAGGGTATAATAAATATAACCCGTGTACAGCTATCGCTCTTAAACCGTTCGGTTTCCCTTATATTTCGGTTAAAACCGTTCGGGAGCGAACCTTCCGACGCTCAAAGCGTCGTACTGCCTACTTTTCGGGCGTTTCAGAATTTCCGCCATAAGTAGGATTTGTTCAAGCAAATTAAAGTAATTTAAACGTTTAAACTAAAAATTATTTGGGGCGTTTTAAATTATTTGGGGCGTTTTGCGCCGTATTTGCTTCTTGCTTGTTTTCTCTTCGCAACGCCTGCGGTATCGAGCGTGCCGCGGATGATGTGATATCTTACGCCGGGCAAATCTCTGACTCTTCCGCCGCGGATAAGCACGGAGCTGTGTTCCTGAAGGTTGTGACCTTCGCCGGGAATATAAACCGTACCTTCCTGCTTGTTCGTCAGACGAACTCTTGCGATCTTACGAAGCGCCGAGTTAGGCTTTTTGGGAGAAGTGGTCGTAACCGAAAGGCATACGCCTCTCTTCTGCGGGCAATGACCCATGATAGGAGTCTTGCACTTGTCCTTAGCCGTTACTCTGCCATCTTTGATGAGCTGGTTGATAGTTGGCATTTTATTACCTCCTTATAGATTTTGGATATTCTGAAAACGGACCCTAACCCGTTTAAAGAAAGCGCAATAAAGGACTATCTGCGGTCGCATACAATTGAATTTCGCATACCTTTACAGATAATCACTTTGGAATTATATCATTTTTTATTCGCCCCGTCAACTTTTTTTATGCGTTTTAAGGCAGTATTTTTAAGTTTTAAGGCTGTATTTTCTTTTTTCGGTCGGATTTTTAAGGTTTTCGCCCCGAAATTGCGGATTTGAAAGCCGTGCAACCCGATTTAAAAACACGCAGCCCCGAATTTATTTTACGCTTTGAAAACTCTCGCGACGGTTGCGAAACCGAAACCGCGAAAACCGCCGCCGTTTAAGATTTGAAAGCTCTCGCGACGGCATAAGCCAGGCTTGCGCTGCCCTCTTCGGTATAATGCGTTCCGTCCTCGCATCTGTGTTCGTTCGGAATGTTCGCGCTGACCGAATAAAGGTCGTCGACCTCATAACCGCGTTTCGCCGCAATCTTTTTCAGTATTTCGTTTCTGCGAAGGACTATCCCCGTCTGACGGTAATCCACTCTGAGATTCCCCTTTTCCTTGACGAGAGTGGACGTCGCCACGATTACCCTTTTATCCTTTCCGATTTCGGCAAGCAAAGCGTCAACGCCTTCGCCGTAAACCTTGTCCGTCATATGAAGTCCGTGAAGACCGTGATTGAAATGTATAGCCGCGTAAGGCATATCTTTAACGATATTTTTCACGATTTCCGCGTATATCGGCTGATCGATCGAATAAGAGGTCGCGATATAATCGACGTAATAATGCCCCTCGAGAAGTTCTCTTACTTTACTTTCGTAAGCGCGGGTTATGCTGTCGCCGATAAGCAAAATTCTCGGCAAGTCGGTTTTTTCGGTATGATCGCACCAGGATTGCATCCATTCAAAAGCTTCTTTCTTGTATTCTGCCATTTATTCCGTCCTCGGTTATGTTTTTGTCGGTTATATTTTTATCCTCGGTCGCTCGCAAAATCGCAAGCGCCCGTAAAAACCTTAAAGAATTTCCATGCCTTTAAGGAGAACTTTGTAAGGTCCGCCGTAATTTCTGCGAACTTTGACTTTATCGGAAAGCCTTATCGAAGAAAGAACGTTCGAAAGTCTGCCGCTCATGGAAATTCCCGTGACAGGGATAGTTTTCCCGTCTTTATGAAGATAAGCGAGCCTTATTTCGCCGCCGATATAGTCGTTATAAAGGTCGAGCTGCAAACCCGAAAGGGATATACATTCGAGATAAGTCGTTTTTTCGAGTTCGTCGTCCGAAAGAGTTCCCGCATTCACGCCTACGCATCTTAAATTCCCCGTAGGCTTTTCGCCGAGATAAGCCGCGAATCTGTTCATTCCGTAGTAACCGGTAACCTTTCCGTTTTCGACTATCGTTTTATCGGCAAGCTCGAAACCGTCCGAGTCGAACGCCGCGGAATAATCGCTGCCTTTCATTTCGCCTTTCATAGTTATGGTTATCTTATCGCCGTCGCCGTGTTGCAAATCTTCGCCGAGTTTATGAAGGTTAAGATGAGAATATACCGACGCGTAATTGAGATCGCCCGCAAGTTCCGAGAAAAGCTCGCCCGCCTCCTGCATATTCAGAACGACGTCGGCTTCGATTTTTTCGGCGGGCTTTGCGGCGTGCCGTCTGTCTCTTACCTCTCTCATCTTTTCGTTGATTTCGGCGATAATTTCCGCCTCGTCGAACTCGGTGAACCGATAAGCCTCGTAAAGTTCGACGGACTCCCCGTTTTCGTTCCAGGTGGGGATAGCTTCGATCATCGCGTCGTATTTAATTTCCGTAACGTCCACGCCTTTGCTGTTCAAAACTTTCGTTTCGTGTCTGTAAACGAAAATTTCGAGAGCGTTTATTGCGCCGCTGACCAAAAGATCGGCTTTTTGCACCGCTTTGGCGATAAGCGCGGCGAGTTCCTTGGGTTCGTAATCCGAAAAGTTGGACGGAACGTCTCTCTGCGCGATTTTTCCGCTGACGATATCGTAAGGTTCGTTGGAAACGAGTTTCGCCCTCGTAACCGCCGCGGCGATTTTTTCTTTAAGGTCGGCTTCCGTCATCGATTCGTAAACGGAAAAAGCCGATTCGCCTTTCTTGCCGTCGTGGTCTTTATACACGGTCACGAGGATGTCGCATACGTCCGTAGCTCTCGCCGTTTCGAGCTTTTTGCCCACGAAGAACAACTCGCTCGATTCCGTGCCGACGAAATTGATTTTATAATCGGAGACTTCTTTATTCTCTCCGAGAAGTTTTTTAAGTAATTCGATACGATTTTTCATGCCAGTTTAACCCTCACTTTGAGCGCGGGGCCGCCGTCGGTAACCCTCACCCATTCTTTATAACCTTTGCCGCACATTCCCGCGCCGATTATCTTTGCGCCGTCGGAAACCATAGAAATCGATTTTAAAAGTTCGGGTACGCTTCCGCTCATAACGACGGGCGAAACGTAATTGTTCGTAAGTTTTCCGTCGATTATCTCGATGCCGTATTCCGCCGTACACTGTATCTGCCAGTTTTTGGGGTCTTCCATTCCGTTGTTAGTCTCGAAAAGCATATATCCGTGTTTGACGGAAGCTATCATATCTTCGAGCTTATCCGTTCCGACCTCGAAAAACGTGTTCGTCATTCTCGTATACGCCTTTCTCTTGTAGCTTTCCCTTCTTCCGTTGCCGGTGGGTATAACGCCGAGTTCGCTCGCCGAAACGAGATCGCACATACCGGAAACCAGTATACCGTCTTTTATTATCTGAGTATCTCCCGCCAAAACGCCGTCGTCGTCGAAGAAGTAGGATGCCGCCGAAAGAGTCGCCGCCGCGCCGTCTCTCATATTAGAAATAGGCGAAGCGACGTATTTTCCGACGTACTGCTTGGCAAGCGCCCTGTCCTTAACGAACTGATCCATTTCAACGCCGTGACCGAACGCTTCGTGCGCAATAAGTCCCGTTATGGAGCTGTCCGTAATAACGTCGTAAACGCCGGGTTTAATCGGCTGAGCTTTCGCAAGGCAAGCCGCCTTTTCGATAAGTCTGTCGAGCTTTTTCGGAAGCTCTTCGAAAACGTCGGAAATTTTGGCGGAATAAGCGTCTTCTCTCGCGCGGACCATTTTCCCGTCGTTATAAACGGCTATAGCCATTCCGTTGACCCAACCGTAACACTGGTCGAGTTCTCTGTTTTTAGAAACGAAAAGCTTGGAAACGGTGAAAGGCTGAAGGTAACCCGTCGCATTCGCAACTTTGTCGCTCTTCGCTTTGACGTCGTCCCTGATTTTCTTGCAGAAATCGAGAAGCTCGCCGTCGGTATATTCGTCGAAATCGCTTTCTCTTATGAAGGATTTGACGAGCGGCTCGTCAATAGGCTCGCTCGGTTTGATTTCCATATCCGAAACTTTGTCCGACGGAACAGCTTCGCGGACTATTTTCTCCGCAAGTTTCTCCGTATCGCCCGCAATGTCGTCAAGCGAATATTCATAGTAGGCTCTGCCGTTCCACATTCTCACGACAAAGCCGCATTCTCCCGAACCGTCGCGCGCGTTGGATGACTTGAAATCCGCCATATAAAGCGTTGCCTTAACGTCCGTTCCGAGTATCGCGACGTATTTGAATTTTTTCCCGAGAAGGTCGACAAGCTTTTTCGCTTCCGCTCGCCTGCCGTCCAAAAAGCGTGAAAATTCCATAGTTATATCTCCCGTTTTATGCCGAAATCTCAGCCGACCGTATTTAAACTTCCTTTATCAAGGCTTATTGTTTTTCGTCCTCCATTGAAGACTTTCGCCTTTTAAAAGATTTCTTCGCCATCGGCTAAGCTCTGCTCTTTTCTTTAATTATATATATCATTAAAACGTATGTCAATTCATTTTTGCAACAACTTGGCTTTTTCACAATGTTTTCCGCTTGTTTTTATCGTTTCCGCCGTTGATTTTGCAATTTATCCGCTATCCCGTTCCATAAAAGCAGACCCCGATATTTTTCTCTATACTTTTCAACTCCGAAAAACCGCGAATTGCTTCCGGGCGGCAAATCCGATGTGTTTCACTACCCGATTATTGCAAAAAAAAGGTGTTAATCGACTTATAGGCGGGGATTTGCAACTTCGCTATCCGATTATCGTTGATTGAAGAAAGAAGCCGATTTATAGGGAATAAAAAATTTTTTATAAAACTTTATCAAAACGCTTGCAAAAAAAATCGAAAGCGTGTAAAATAAAAAGGTCGACTGAGGGACGTGCATTCAGGCGTTCGCTAAGATACATATTAAGGATTACGTTACGAAAATATTCGGAGATGTACGGCTTAACAAAATCAATCGGTCGGAACTAATATTTTGGGGTGTCGCCAAGCGGTAAGGCTACGGACTCTGACTCCGTCATCCGGGAGTTCAAATCTCTCCACCCCAGCCAAATAAATAAAGAAAGCAGTCGCATATGTTTATGCGACTGCTTTTCTTTATGCCCTCGGAGAGGGCGGGAGTTTTCCTCCCGAATCGTTGAAAATTTCTTTTCAACTGTCCGGGAGTGACGCGTTTCGCCAAATTTATAAAATTTTTTTGTCGAGCTAAACGCTATTCCGTCGCTCCGCTCCTTACAAATCTCTCCACCCCAGCCAAACAAAAAGAACAGGCTTCTGCCTGTTCTTTTTGTTTTACTTGCGAAGCGGTTAAAGAGAGATTTGAACTAAGAGCGACGCCGCCGGGCGGAAAAACAGTCCTGCGGACTGTTTTTAGCGATGACCGAAGATATTTGCAAAGCATCGGCTTAAATTTCAGAATTTGCTTTGCAAATATCAAGAGGAAAATCTCTCCACCCCGGTCACAAGGAACTGCGTTTGAACGCGCGGTTCCTTTATTTTTGCCATAAAGGCGTTGCGGGCATCGTTTTCGAAACCCGTAAACCGCCCAAAAGCACGGTATATCTTACTCAACCGAGAGACTCGAAAGGTCTGTTTATAAAACAACTTTATATTGCGATTTAAGGCGATAGAACGTTGATTCTACCGCCTTTTATCTTCGTCCGATTTATTGTTTTTGTCATCAAGTTACGATATATGAATATTTTATTAAAATGCGCCAAAGATATACAGCGATTTACGAGAGTGTAAAATAAAACCGTCAGTCGTAAACTTTGTTGTGTAAGCGGGTCAGATATCCCCACTTGATTTCGTTAAAGCCGCAGGCGGCAACTATCTCGCCGTAGTTACCGTCACTGACTCCGCAGTTTTTCTGCGTTCCGTTATCGACGCTTACAAGTTCGCCGAAAAGCATCGAATTTTTGAGACCCATAATCTTCTCGTAAAGATCGGAAAATGCCTTTTTAAACTCGGAAATCGTGTATTCGTCGTATTCCGTCGAACCCTTCTTTACGGCGTTATCGTCAAGATAAAGCACGAATTTCGTCGTATAGGTTATGCCCTGATTATCTTTTCCGACTTCGTAGGCGATGTATTTCGGGATTTCGTCGTAAGGATAATAACTTAAATTCATTCCGCTTTGCGTTAAGGTCACATTGCTTATCTCGTACTCGTGATAAGCATATGCGGTTATGCAGTTTACCATTTCGCCCTCGTTTCTGCCCGCAAATCCGCCGATTTCGATCGAGTGTTTAAAGTAAACGTTATCGCCCTGCGCAAGGTTTATGTTTAAAGCTCTGCTGCTGAAGCTGTTTTCGATAAGCCCCGCGTTCAAGCCCGCAAAAGCTCCGAGATGACACTTTAAGCTCTTCGTGAGCGAAACGTACATCGCTCCGCCCCTACCCGTCTGAGCGACATTTCTCATTGTCCCGAAGTTTGCGCCGACAACCGCGCCGACGTAAAGCTCGCCGTTTGTGTCAACCGAAACCTGCCCGTGAGAAGAGGAATGGAGCCCGTCGATAAGTCCGCGGTTTATTCCGACCGCGCCGGCAACATACAGGTTGCCTTTGGTCTTTACCGAAGCTTCGACGCCCGTCATAACGGCGCAATCGATAATTCTGCCCGTTTCCGTAACTTCGCCCGTAAGCGCGCCAAGCGATGCGGCGTTCGTTTCGCCGTTTATCGCAAACATACATTGAACGGTTAAGTTGAACACCGTTCCGCCGACCTTCGAGAACAAACCGAAGTTGCTCTTATCTCCGCTGTTCGCGGTGAACGAGATTTTATATCCGTTACCGTTGAAAGTTCCCGTAAAGCCATTTTCCTCTCCGCTGCCGATAGCCGTCCAGTCAACGCCCGCAGCCATACCCCAATCTCCGAGCTTGATATCGCCCGTTAAAACATAGTTTTCCTTCGGAGCATTGACCGCCGCGCGTAAATCGTCGAACGCGGAAATCGGTTTTGCATATTTCGCATATAAAGTTATGTCTTTTTCTATCACCGAAACGGGATAACCGTTTTCGTCTTCGTAATGACTGAAAACAAGCTCCTTGACGGTCGAGGTCGGCTTTTGCAACTTCGCCGCTTCTCTGCCGAACGGAACGGCTGCCGTTACGGACGTTTTCCCACCGAACGTACCGTTGCCCGCGTTAAGCGTTACGGTGAATGTTTCGGCATCATCCTCGTAAACCGCGTAATAGGTTTCTTTCGAAGAATAGGTCGTGTTCTTAAGCTCCTCTGCCGTTATTACCTTCTTCCCGTCCGTCGTCCAACCGACGAATTTTTTACCGGTGCTGCGCGGAATTTCGGCAAAGGATATTTTTTCGCCCGCCTTGCCGCAATTCGTGAGCTCTACGCTTCCGCCCTCGAAAATCTCGAGGCCTCTCAGATCTTCTTCCGTTGACGTATTACCGAACGGATAAGTCTCCGCACTGAACTTTAAAACCACGTCCGCAGACGTATCGTGAACGTATACGGCATTAAACACCATGTCGCGTTCGAACGTTATTTGTCCGCCCGCTTTCACGGTTACTCTTTCGGTCTTTCCGTCATCGGTTACGACAAAACTTTCCCATAAATCGAAAACGTAATAATCGGCGCTGTAAAAATCCACAAGCGGCGCGGATATCGTTGTTCCGTAAGGCTCGTTATAAGTTAAAACGTGTCTGAATCCGCTCATAAATCCGTTGCAAATCACGCCTTCTATAACCGTTCCGTCCGGCTCGTAAACCTTACCGTCCGAAACGAACACCACGTTGACGATCTTCTCCTCGGCGGGTTTGAACACTATTTCGACAACGGCGCTATGATCAAACGGAATGTTTGCCATATATCCGTCGTTATAGAATGCGCTGACGTATTCTTTTCCGTCTGCCGTCCACTTGAGATAATCGGGAGTGAAGGTTTTGGATTTACTGTCAACGGCGAACAAATTCGCAGTGAGATAATATATCGACCCGTAAAGCCCCTGAACTTTAAACTCGGTCTGATTTTTGTCGCCGTTAAAGTAAACGTTCCCGCTTCCGTCGTCAACGTCGGTCGAAACTTTACCTTTGAACGTCAGCGTTATCGTTGCCGGATCGAGCGAATACAAAGCGTAATACGTCGTGTCCTCCGCTCCGATTTTAAGTTCGTCTTTATCTGCAAGCGTATTCCTGTCGTAAGGAACGGTCGTCCAGCCGATAAACGCGAATTTTCCGCTTTCGTTTTCGTAGTCCGCCGCCCTGACATAAGAAATATCTTCGCCGTACTCTCCCGTGACTTTAAGAGTGTTTTCGCCGTTCGCGAATTTTCCGTTTATCGCCGAGAAAGTGACTGTATGCGACATATTTTTCTCGTTGAAATTCGCCCTGAACACGAGATAAGTTTTAACGTTTCCGTCCGAATCCTTTTCGCTGCCTATAACGTATTTTTCGGCGTTCACGCCCCAATCTATAAACTCGAATTCCTTAACTCCGCTTGCGTCTGCTCTTTCGGGCGGAGTTATTTTTTCTGCCGAAATGACTTCGGAAAGCCTTTTTCCGAAATAATCGCCCTCGAAAATCTTATAAAAATACTCATAACCGTAATCGTCGTAAGTTTTGAGCGCGATCGTGGGAAGAACTTGTTTCGCTTCGAAAATCGGCGTATAGCTTTCGCTGTCCGTGAACGCCATTCTCACGCCGTACGGCATTTCGTTGCCCTTGGTATCTTTCCAACCGTAGAAAGAATAATATTTCTTGGTTTCCGCGTCGAAATAATCGTTAAGGCGCGGCAAGGAATAGAACAAATCGTCTTCTTCTCCGCCGAAAGTCCACGTTCTGCCCGTCGCGACGTGAACTCTTTCGCCGTTTGCCCTCGTTTCGTAAGCAACGCCCGCGGCGAAATTCTGAAGAGGTTCGGAGATAACAAATTCGGCTTTGAGCGCGGTGAACGTGTACGTCGCCGTGAGTTCTATCGTTATGTCGTTCTCGGGCATTTCTGCGGGAACGTTCGAGTCGTTCCAGATAACCTCGTAACCATCGGTAACCTCGTCGACAAGGTTTCGGGGGTATCCTATAAGTCCCGAAATTACTCTTTTATCGTCGAAATTGATTTTGATAAGCGCAAGATTTATCTTTTCGCCCTGTTTCACGCCGTAGCTTCCGACTTTTACGCCGTTCGCGGTGATGTTCACGTAATAAACGGGCAATTCGCTAAGCCCCCTGCGTTCGAAGAGTATGTAATAAATTCTGTTTTTAGTTACGTCGGGCATCGAATCGGCGGTATAATAACGACTTTCGGCATCGTTTGCCGCATTGATGTCCCTGTAGCCCGTGATAACGTAAGTCTTTCCGTTCTCCTCGAACTCCGCGCCGATATTGAAGCTCGCGGGCGGGAGCGGACGGATTGTTTTACCCTGATAATCGAACGGTTTATACTCTACTTTCACGCGTTTTAACGATTCGGTCTCTAAAACGTAAGTTTCGGTAAATACCGATTCGTCGGTGTAGTTCGCGTAGAAATCCGCGCCTCCCGAAATGCCCTCAAAATCGCCGAGGTACAACGCCGAGTTTTTATCCACCCTTATTATCGGGCGATAACCCGCGGTTACGGGAAGATTTAAGAAAGCGTCGGACTCGGGGTCGACAAGGAAATAATCG
The DNA here is from genome assembly GCA_934271735.1 of uncultured Clostridia bacterium. Classification (GTDB taxonomy): domain Bacteria; phylum Bacillota; class Clostridia; order Christensenellales; family Borkfalkiaceae; genus UBA10281. The sequence continues at coordinate 12,180 of CAKQSB010000014.1, forward strand.
CTGAAGAAGCTCAGCCCGCTCGAACTTACGAAAGACTCGTATTTCTTTCCGCTTATTTCGGGCGCGTTTATCTTCGCGTCCTTGGCTTCCTCTAAAATGAACGCCGACCAGACAGGTACGTAAACCATTTTATACGAGCATAAAAGCTTGTAACCGGAAATCATATCCGCGCTTACGTATTCGGGCGCGTAGAAATTCGCCGTGTATGTCTTAAGTTTCCATTTAAGTCTGTAATAGGTATTCGTTATGTCTTCGAATTTAACCTTTCCGAACGTTCCGTCCCAGTTTTCGTCGACTTTCCTTCCCATATGGGGATAATATTTCTCCCAAAGGTCGGTTATATCGAGATAATAACCCTGCCTTATCGGAAGAGTTTCGACGGTAAACTGCGGAGGAATAACGAACTCGCCCTCGGTAAACGTGAGACGTGCGAGATCCTCTGTGAAATAGGAGCCGCCGCCCGCATAATAATCGTTGCGGAAAATGCTGTTTTTCTTGACTAAATCTCTTCCGTCGGGATTGCGGTATTCGACGTAAACTATCATTTCTACCCCACTCGAAAGAACGCCCGTTTTGGGGAGCATTTTGATTTTAACCGCGAATTTCAGGCTCTTGAGCTGATATTTTTTGTTTACGTAAAGCCTGTCGCCGCCCGTAAACCTTATGAAGTCCCGATAATTTTCCGTCTGATAATCGGGCGCGTCGTAAAACTCGAGTTCGTAATCGAAAGTCGCGCCGTAGCGGTTGTAATTCGCTTTATCGACAACCTTTTCGCCCGTCACGATATCGAGATAAACCATATCGAGCGTACTCGCACTCACGCCCGCATAATTCCGGGTTATAACGTAAGGATCGTCGGGAGAATTGGATTTTTCTTTGAAATTGAGAGGAATAAGCCTGTCACCCATTCCGTAAAGCTTGATTTTCTTATCGAAAATATCCACGTTCACGTCATAAACGAGGAACTTCGCCCCGAGCTTGGCGTTGACGAATAACCCCACTTCGAGGTACATTCCGCCCATTAAACTCGTTGTGGAAACTCTGTTCACGGCGTCGTAAGCGTATCTGAAACTTACAAGTCCGCTGAGTTCTATATATGGTCCGAATCTGAACGAAACGTAAACCGCCGCCACGCTGTTGAGCTTCAATACGGAAAGCGATAATTTCGCTTCGAGACCGCATCTGAAACCGACCTGTCCTTTTAAGGTTACGGCTATTTCTATTTCGTTGGCCGTCGTCGCTCTCGAGAATTTGAACTCGTTGAACATAACGGGCTTGCCGTTCGCGCCTTTATCGGTTTCGCCGTTGGCGAGGGTCGTTTTTTCAACGTAATGGTGCGAGAATTCCACGAAAAGCCCCGCTCTCGCGCCGAGCGAACCTACTATGTTGAAATCAATCTGCAAGGAAACTATCGGCACGAAAAGGGGAATCTGTCCGAGCGGAATATTGAAAATATCCACGTATTCGAGATCGGAATCCTCTTCGTTCCAAAGCGGACTGCCCGCAATTGCCTCGGCTAATTTGTCCTGCCCGTCCTTGTTCGCGTCCAGAATCTGCTGAACTTCGTCCGAAATGTCTATTCTGCCGACGATATCTTTCGCGTCGTCCGCGTCCGCAAATTCGACGGTTACCTGCAAGCCTATCGAAAAATCGTTCGCAAGTTCCACGGAGATATTCGTGTAAAACCAAAGGAGGGGGTTAAGCGTTACAAGTCTGGATTTGCAAATCGTATAGCTGTATCCTATCGAGGTGGAGTTGGCTATAACCACGTTCACGGAGAGTTTGAAACTCTTTATCTGTATTTCGCCGCCGAGTTCGATTTCAAAAGACAGTTCCGTGCCGCTTATGTTCACTTTAACTTTCGGTTTTTGGAAAGAAAACGCCATAAGCGTTGCCATAAGCTCGTTTTTATCGTTTTCGGAAAGCCCTTCGGCGTATTTAAGTACCGTGGGGGAATTCGTAACCGCTTCTTTTACCGAATTTTTAAGCTTGACAACGCCCTCGTTTGCCTCGAGGTTCGCCGCGACCGTTTCGGGCGAAAGCTCGACGTAGCCCTCGAGTTCGGCTTGTTTAATTCCGAAAATATCCACGTCGCCGTAAATATCGTCGACGTTCGGCGTTACCACATCGAGAATAAGAAATTCGTCCTCGAAAATTTCGCTGCCGACAACGTATTGCATTCTTTCGCGGCGGGCGGAAATTACTTTGCAGATGTAATCTTCGTCGCTTTCGGTTTCGCTCTCGCCTATCGTGAGAACGCTGCCTTCGGCAATCTGCTTATCCGTTCTTACGACTATTCTGTTTACGTCCTTTTCAAGACCGACGTCCGAATAAACGTAAACGTTTTCCTCCCATTTTGCAAGGTTTGCCGAGGAAAGGTGAACGGTCGGCTTTTTCTCGATTACTTCTATTTCCTCTCTGGCAGTGGTTATGGTAACTTCGTCCGCGCTTTCGGTGTCGCGCCCGTCCACGCAAGCGAATTTCACCTTTTGGGAAAGCGAAACAGCCGAATATACTATGCCTTCTCCGAGCTTGACGTTCGGCTCGACGACGTATCTTCCGTCGCCCGACGGCTTAACGCGTAGACCGATTTCTTCCCCGCTCAAAGAGGTAAGCGTTATATAATCGGAAATGTTGTCGTTATGTAAAATTTCGTCGGTTATCACTTCGAATTCGGGCGTTACCGACGCGTTTTTAACGCTTTTAATTCTCTTTAGCGAATCGACTATTTCCGTAAACAATGCGTAAAAAGTGACGTTGGACGATAAAATTTCGCTTTCGCTCACCTTTTTCGCAAATTCCGCGTCGTAATACCAACCCGAAAAATTATACCCGTCTTTATACGACGCGGAAAGCGAGCCTATTTGTTCGTTTTCGTAAACGGTTTTCGGCTCGATCGCCGTTCCGCCGCTCGTTTCGAACGTTATAGTAACGCTCCAACGCGCGTAAACCGTCATATCTTTTGTCGGCGTAACGCTTTCTCCGCAAATTTTCGCGAAATCTTTATCCGCATACCAACCCGAAAAAACTCTTTCCGTTTTCTTCGGCGTCGGCAAAAGATACTTTTCGCCCGTTTTCACGGTTACGGGAGATAAATCTTCTCCGCCGTTTGTTTCGAAAGTAATCGTAACGTTACTTTCCGCGGGGGGTTTGCTTGTACAACACGCAATTACGATCGTTACCGTTGCAAGTATCGCTACAGCGAAAACTATAACGGCGATTCTGAAAAATTTGCCGCGTCGATTTATCATCGGACACCTCCGTTTTTTATTGTTTATTTTATTGATATTTTTTTATATTTTATTCTGTATTGATTATTGCGGGTGATTTTAAGGTTAATTTTTATCGAATGTTTATTCAGATAAACAATTATATTGAGATTATACCATACAAACAGAGCTTTTGCAACCCTTTTCAAAAATTTTATCCGACAAAACCGAAAATTTTTACCCCAACAAAAAATATGTCGTGAATATATCGCAGTATCGCGACCAAAAAAACCGTCGGAGCGGTTAATCGCGCCCCGACGACAAAGAAATTTAACTGTTTTTAGCCACAGGTGATTGCGCTTGACCTCGGTCTTGCGTTGTGTTTTTGGCAAATACATCGTTGCGTACGCGTGTTATACGCACACCAAAGTCGCAAGATAGTAAACGGGAATTGCCGACCAGCCGTGACACATACTTCCCGCGCCGCCGAAGTCCTCGCCGCCGAGTTCCGTTTCCCAGAACGTGGTCGCGCCTTTTTCGAGCATTTCTCCGTATTTTGCCCTGATATCGTCTATTATGTACTTTTTGTACTTATCGCCGAAAAGAAGCAAAGCGTCGTATCTGAAAGCGTTCATAGAAAGGGTTATGGGAATCATACCTTTCTGGCTTACGAGCCTTTCCGCGACTTTTTCGTCGCCCGCGCCCGCAAGAACGGCAAGCGAATTTCCGAGAACGGAAAGTTTGTCGCTTAGCGTGCTTAATCTGAACGCGTTTTTTTCGGGGACGTAAAACGTTTCTCTTATAGCCTTAAGCATAGCTTCGGTATCGATTTTCCGATTTCTCATCTCGCCGTACATTTTCGCGACATACGCGAACATACAGTTTAATATAAGGCTGTAATTTTCGGGGTATACATCTCCTGCTTTTCTGCCGATCTGATCGTCGTTAGCGGAGGCTTCCGCCCACTCGTAAAAATTCCAATAAGGCGCCGGAAACTCGGCTATAAGTCGATTATCGGCTATTTTCGACGTGAACGTCTCCATAATTTTATCGAGAGTTCCGCCTGTTTCTTTGAGGACGGAAACGTCGCCGGTATACTTTATATACTCGTAAGTCTGCATAATGTAAACAAGCGAAAACAAAGGTATCGGAAAATCGTTCCCCGCGGGGAAACACAAGCTCAAAAGTCCGTCCGCTCTTAAGCCCTTGCTCATAAGAACGAGATTTTCGCGCTGATAAATCGTCTTATCGAACATATAGTAGTTGCAAAGCATCTGATTGCGGCTGTCCATAGCGTAAAATGCCTGTTCTCTCCAGGGGCAATCTTCGTAATGCTCGTGCATACAACAACGAATGGTATAAACGGAAACGTCGTAAATTTTCTGCAAAAGCTTGTCTTTGAACTTGCGGGGCTTTATCTTCACGGGATATTCCACGGGGCGGATTCCTATATATTTTATATCGATTTCCTTTTCGCACTCCACGAAGAGATATCTGCCCGCAAGTCTGCGGAAAGTATTTATATAAGAGTTTTCGCCTTTTTTCGCGATATATTCCACGCTGAAATCCCTGTCGCCTATAAACCTCGGAATATTTCCGTTTTCGCCCTTCCTTTCGCCGTAAGAAATAGTGATTTTTTGAACAATATCGCTTTTAAAGTCAAGCGAGATAAATCCGACCGTTTCTCTTCCGAAGTCGACGAGATAACCGCCGTTTTCCTTTGTTATAACGGCTTTCGCGGCGGAAGGTTTCATTCTGCAAATTCCGCGTTTTCTTTCAAACGCCGCTCCCTCGCCCACGACTTCGCTTTTTCCGAGTTTTCCGTCCTTAACGTTCGCGTCGTAAAGAAAGCTCAAGCCGAGTTGGGAAGAAATTTGCTTAAGATAGCCGTTCTTATATTTTTCGTTTATCGCGCTGCGCACGTTTTCGTCGCTTTTTAGCAAAGTTTTTCCGCCCTGAATTACGTCGAACAAAAGAAAAGCGTCGGCGTTTATATAGGTCTGACTGTTTACACCGTAATGCCACACGGTGATTTTAAGTACGTTCGCCTTATCCTGTTCGCAAAAGCGGGTTATGTCGAGTTTATCGAAGTTTCTGTAATGAGGATAGTCGGCGCACTGGGCAAATCCCGCGATTTTCCCGTTTACGTAAGCGGTGTAATTACTGTCGCAGGAGATTCTGAGATACACTCTGCCCTTTTCTTCCGTCTTGAATTCCGAAACGAAATCGACGTAAACGTCTTTCGTCGTCGCGTCTCCTTTCCAGATTTTTTTACCTCTGAGTATGTTTTCGATCTTCATAGTCATAAATTTTCCTTGAAATTCAGATAGTGCCAAGCTTACGTATTATAGTCTTCGCGATAAGCTCGTCGCCCTTTGCTCCCGGGTGAAGTCTGTCCGTTTTGTCGTCGTGGAAATAAAGCTTCGCGTTCGCGTCCGCAAGCGGGAAAAGTCCGCTGTCGCGATAAACGTCCACAAGCTCGACCGACCATATATCGGCGGCTTTTCTTTCGGTTTCGACGTATTTTTCGAAATATTCTCCCGCGGAATTAGCGTACAATTCGCTCGGCTGAACGTTATCGAGCCCGAAATAAGCGTAAGCGCGGTGCGGCGGGGTTACGAGAATAATTCTTTTATCGGCGTAACGCTCTTTAACGTAAGCGAATATTTTGTTGAGCCTGCCGCAAAACGTGTCGTCCGTGAAGATAAATTCGCGTTTTTTTCTTATCGCGTATCCGTTCGGCTCGCCATTTTCGTCGGTGGAAACGACGATATTCTCCTCGTGTTCGGTGAAAAACTCGCCGATAGGCACGCTGCCACAAAAATCGTTCGTTCCGATTAAAATACTCAGAACGTCGAAATCCGTTCCGACGGTTTTTTCCATATTTTCGAGCTCGGTAAAAAGATGAATCGTCTTCGCGCCGTCGATCCCGAAACCGAAAACTTCCGCGCCCGTAAGCTCGGCTATTATGTCCTGATATTTTTTAGTCGTTCCCACGCCGTAAGTCATGGAATCGCCCAAAAAGCAGATTCTTAAATTTTTTCTTTCCGTTTTATCAGTATTCATTTTTATTGTTCTCTTTTAAAATTTCGTTAAGTCTCTCCGTTGTTTTGCGAGCCGTTGAATCGTCATAATATGCGTTAATCGGCTTATAGGCTATCTTTTCCCCGTCAATCTCTAACATTCCGAACCTCGCCGTGTCCTTTTGAAGAAAGTTTCCGAGCGTTCCGAAATTGAGATAATATCTGCCGTTCATCACGTCCAAAGACCCGGTATGTTCGTGTCCGAAAAGGAAAACGTCTCCCTTTTCTTCTCCGAAAAGATAATTCAAGTCGTCTCTCGTCGGCAAATATTTCATATTTTTAAATCTGCCGCCGCGATTCGTCGGGTAATGAAAAGCGGTTATGTCGAAAGCTCCGTCTTTGAATTTCAACGTTTGCGGAAGAGACGAGAGAAAGTTTTTCGAAGCCGACGAAAGCGCTTTTTGTTGCCACATAAACACTTTCACTCTCGAATCTTCTTTGGAAAATTTCCTTAAATCCATAGTGACGAACATGTCGTGGTTGCCCTTAACGCAAATCACGTCGCCCCTTTCACGGATAAGCGAAACGGTCTCTTCGGGATAAAATCCGTTTCCGACGATATCGCCGAGGCATATTATTTTGTCGGGACGAAGTTTATCAATCTCGCAAAGCGCCGCTTTTAACGCGAACACATTGGAATGAACGTCCGAAAATACCGCATATTTCATAGAAAAATTATACACTTTTTTACCCTTTATGTCAACGATAGCCGATATGAAAGGTATAAAAACAAAAATTTGCGGAAACAATTAAAAAAGAATTTTATAAAAAGGAGATTTTTAATGAACCCGTTCAAAGAAAAAACCAAAAAACCCGAAGAATATCTTTCTTCTTTGGAAAAACTCTACCCCAGGCAGTATGATAAAAACGCCACCGACCCGTACACGAAAACGAGAATTATTCTCGCGTGCGGCGCGGAATACGAAGCCAACTGGCATTCGCACCAGATGCAACGGCACAACGACAATATGGATTTAAGAAGAAGTCTTGCTCTCGTAAGATTTGTGGAAAAACAGCAGCAGCAATATCTTGCTCAGCTTAAACCCGCGGACGAATCGATACTCGAAACGACGATAGCTTACGAGCAGCTCGCCGTCGATTTAACCGCAGAAATGGCTTTGAGAGAAAAGAATACCAACGTTAAAAAAGCGCTCGATTTCGCCCTTTTGGAAGATTTCGACCATTTATACCGCTATGCCGACCTTCTCGACGACGATTACGGAATTCACGCCGAAAAACTCGTCGGGAAATACACCGAAATTATGCCCGGAAGACCGACTGTCGCACACCACCGCCACCCTATCGACAACGTGAAAGCTTGTATTTCGTCGAAGAAAAACGACATTCAATCCGTTCTCGACACGATGATAATAACCGCCGCCGAACAGCAGACGATGAATTTTTATATGAACGTGGGCGCACATTACAAAACCGAGGGCGGCAAAAGGCTTTATCAGGAAATCTGTCTTGTAGAGGAAGAACACGTAACGCAGTACGGCTCGCTTATCGACGCTTCCTGCGACCCGTTCGAGTGTACGCTCCTACACGAATACACCGAATGTTACGTTTACTGGTCGAATTATATGACGGAAACGGACGAAAAAATGAAACAAATCTGGGAATATATGTTCGAAACGGAGCTTTCACACCTGCACGCCGCTGTGAAACTGCTCAAAAAGTATGACAAAAAGGACTACGATGACGTTATTTTAACGCCCGAATTTCCCAAACCGTTGGAACTTAAGGAGCATATAGACTACGTTCGCTCCGTTCTTTCGAACACCGTCGAAAACACGGGCAAGCTCGGCGATTACAAAAAGATAAGTTCGCTCCCCGAAGACGACAGATTTTTCGAATATAACGCGAAATTCAATTATCCCGTTAAAAACAATCCGTCGCACAAAGTCATTTCGGATTATATCGGAAAACACGGAAAAGATTATCGTTTTCAGGTTGCCGATCACCCGATTCCCGCGCTTGTCTCTCGCACGATAGATAACGTGGAAGTGGGCGTAGTTCCCGGCGCGGATAAAAAATAACCTTATAAAACATTACTGCGTAAAAATCCCCGACTTTCTCGAAAAACGGATAAAAACGATTTTCATGCCGCTTTCATCGGGAGATTTTCGCCTTGCCCGTAATACTGCATTCATTCCGTTGCCGAGAGGGATTATCCGTATCGACGACGGAACCGTTTGCGGGGCTTTTCAATCGATCATATTTATCCTTTGTCTTTCGCCCCAAAACCGACGAAACAATCTCTGTATAATTCAAAAGTCTATCTATAAGCCGATTATCCGACGTTTTTGATTTCGATCAACAAATTTTGAGTTTTAAAAAGAGCCGTTTTATAACGCGGCTCTTTCTGTATCGGAACGCGTTTTTATGCGGCTCTTTTTTCTGTTTCGCCAAAGCTTTACGCGGCGATTTTTTTTATTTAATATGTTTTACTGTTGATGTCTTCCGCAGCAGTTCTTGAATTTCAGACCGCTTCCGCAAGGACACGGATCGTTTCTGCCGACGGTTTTGGCTCTTACGACGGGTTCGTTGGAAGTCGCACCCTGGCTTCCGCCGTTCTCGACGAGGTCTTTCTTTTCCTCTTTCTGCGGAACTTTTCTTATTTCGGATTTCAAAAGGAGCGCGACGACTTCTTCCTGAATACTCGCCGTCATTTCCTCGAACATTTCGAGACCTTCTTTCTTATACGCTATAACGGGATCTTCGTTCGCATAACCTCTGAGCGAAATACCGCGTTTTAATCTGTCCATAGCGTCGATATGGTCTATCCATTTGTTGTCTACGACTTTAAGGAATACGAATCTTTCAAACTCGTTGTAATCGATACCATCTTCGCGGTAAGCCGCGATTTTTTCTTCGTAGCAATCGATAACTTTCTGAATTATCTGTTTAACGAGATAATCGTAATCCCACTTTTCAAGCATTTCGTCGGTTACGTAAGCGATATCTCTCGGCAAAGCCCTGTCTTCCAAAGCCTTGTTGAGTTTATCTTTATCCCACGTGGACGGAGCTTGGTTTTTATTTACGTTCTGAGTGATGATTTCCGTAACGAAATCGGGAACGAGGTTCAAAACGTCCTGATGAACGTCCTCGCCTTTAAGCACTTTCATTCTTTCGCCGTACATAACCGTTCTCTGAATGTTCATTACGTCGTCGTACTGAATGATGTGTTTTCTGATACCGAAATTTCTGCCTTCGATCGTTCTCTGCGCGTTTTCTATCGAACGGGAAAGCATTTTCGACTGAAGAGGCGTGTCCTCTTCGACTTTGAAAGCATTGTAAATACCTTTAAGTCTTTCGCCGCCGAAACGCTTTGCAAGATCGTCCTCAAGAGAAATGAAGAAAAGCGAGCAACCGGGATCACCCTGACGTCCGCTTCGACCGCGGAGCTGGTTATCGATACGTCTCGATTCGTGTCTCTCCGTACCGAGAATGAAAAGTCCGCCGAGCGCGATGACTTCTTCTTTTTCCTTGTCCGTTTCTTTCTTGAAGTCTTCGTAAAGTTCGTTGTATTTTTCTCTTACCGCCTTAACTTCGTCCGAAACGTTCTGAACGTAAGAGGTGGCAAGCTCGATCACGTCGTCCGTGATACCTTCTTTTATAAGAGCCTGCTTTGCAAGAAATTCGGGGTTGCCGCCGAGAAGAATATCCGTACCACGACCCGCCATATTCGTTGCGATCGTAACAGCGCCTTTCTTGCCCGCCTGAGCGATGATCTCCGCTTCCTTTTTATGGTTTTTAGCGTTAAGAATGTTGTGTTTGACTTTGTTTTTCAGAAGCCATCTCGAAATCTCTTCCGATTTTTCTACCGTTACCGTACCGACGAGGACGGGCTGCCCTTTTTCGTGGCACTCCATAATGGTGTTGACGATAGCTTTTATCTTGCCCTTTTCCGTGGAATAAATAACGTCGGGCATATCGACTCTCTGAACGGGTTTGTTGGTGGGAATTTCGAGAACGTCGAGTCCGTAAATGGTTCTGAACTCTTCTTCCTCGGTTTTAGCCGTACCGGTCATACCCGAAAGTTTGTGATAAAGACGGAAGTAGTTCTGGAAAGTAATCGTTGCGTAAGTTTTGTTTTCGTTTCTGATCGTAACGTTTTCTTTCGCTTCGATTGCCTGGTGAAGACCTTCCGAATATCTTCTGCCGATCATAAGACGACCCGTGAACTCGTCGACGATAATGATTTCGCCGTCCGAAACGAGGTAGTCGGAATCTCTCTTGAAAATAAAATGAGCTTTCAAAGCCTGCTGGATATGGTGATTGAGGTCGCCGTTTTCGATATCCGCAAGGTTTTCGATACCGAAGAAACTTTCCGCTTTCCTCGCGCCCTGCTCGGTTATCTGAACGGATTTATCCTCGAGGTCGACGACGTAATCTTCGTCGGCTTTAAGGGTTTTCACAAAACGATTGCACTCGACATACAGATCGGAAGACTTTTCGCCTTTACCCGAAATGATAAGCGGCGTTCTCGCTTCGTCGATCAAAATCGAGTCTACTTCGTCGACGATGGCGAAGTTAAGCTCTCTCTGAACCATATCGGAAAGCCTTACTTTAAGGTTGTCTCTTAAGTAATCGAAACCGAACTCGTTGTTCGTTCCGTAAGTTATGTCGCAGTTATAAGCGGCGCGTTTCTGATCGTCCGTCATATCGTGAACATTCACGCCGACGGTAAGACCCAAAAATCTGTAAACCTTACCCATCCACTCCGCGTCACGCTTTGCGAGGTAATCGTTTACCGTGACGATATGAACGCCTTTTCCGCTAAGCGCGTTAAGATACGCGGGGAGGGTTGCCATAAGCGTTTTACCTTCGCCCGTTTTAAGTTCGGCTACTCTTCCCTGATGCACGCAGATACCGCCCATAAGCTGGACTTTGTAATGGCGCATATGCAAAACTCTGTAAGCCGCTTCTCTGACGACCGCGAACGCGTCGTACATAATCTGATCGAGCGTCTCTCCGTTTTTCAGACGATCTTTCAAAACGTTCGTCTGCGAGATAAGCTCGGCGTCCGTCATCCCCTCGTATTTAGGCGCAAGCGCGATAATCTTATCCGCCTGCGAGTTGATTTTTTTTAAACTCCTTCTGGAGTCGGTGTTAAGAATGTAACTGATAATTCCCATAAAATCTCCGTCCGACATTCCCGCAAAGCTTGCGATTTAAAATTACGGTCAACCGATATCGGTTATGCCCGAACAAGGTAAAACGCCTGCCATAATGCGGTAAGCCGCTTTTGCGGCTTATAAATCTTCCCGTATATTTTACTATATTCGAATAAAATTTTCAATACATTATGCGCCGTTTCGCCAAAAAACCATTATTTTTCATATTCTTACCACATTTAAAATTTTCGTTCGTTTTTTATTTCCGGGCAGAAACATTTTCAAAAGGCAAAAGGTAAGCTATAAGTCGATTAACACGGGTTTTCGCGCTCCATCGGCAAATTAGCATTCTCTTCGTTTCCGGCATTTTTAACCTCGTCTCTATCCTTATTTGCCCTTGAAACCGACGCGAAAGTTAAAACGAAAACCTCTTCCGCGCCCGCGTGTTTCAAAGCCGCAGCCAGAACTTCGGCGGTTGAACCCGTCGTCGTTACGTCATCCGCGATAACGAGACGTTTGCCTTTCACTTCCGATTTGTTTTTAACGCCGAAACTGCCCTCGAGGTTTTTACGTCTTTCGCCGTAATTCTTACCGACCTGAGATTCGGTTTCCTTTTTCTTGACAGTTACGTCGAGAAAGGGAACGGAAGAAAGTTTCGCTAAAGCCTCGGCGATAAGTTTGCTTTGATTGTAGCCTCTGCTTTTCTCTCTTTTCTCGCTCATCGGAACGCACACGATTCCGTCCGCGTGGCTTACGCTCACGACGAAAAGGCGATATAATTCCTTTGCGAATTCCTCCGCGAGATATTTCTCGCCGCCGTATTTGAGCTTTTGGACAAGAAGACCCGTAACTTCGCCGTAGACAAACGCGCTCCTCGCCTTGTCGAAAGAAGTCAGTTTGTTCTTGCACCTCGGGCAGTAAGCCTCGCCCGCAGCGGTTTTCACTCCGCAGTGATCGCAGATAAAGCCGTCGTTTCTTTCGGCTTTTTCAAGGCATCTTTCGCATAAAATTCCGCCCGTAAAACTTTCTCTTCCACAACAGGAACAAGTCAGATTTCTCGGGAAAAATATATTTTTCAAACACTCTTTTATCTTCATAAGCATAATAAGTTTTAATCCCGCCTTTCGGCTTTTGACCCGAAAACACTTAAAAAGCCTTCCCGACAAGCGGAAAGGCTTTAATAAAAAAGTATTAACCGTTTTTAGTCATCGGGATAACCGTCGGGGTTTTTCATCTGCCAATTCAAAGCGTCTCTGCTCATATCCTCGAGCGTTTTTTCGGCTTTGAATCCGATCATCTTATACGCAAGCGACGGATCCGCATAACATTCCGCGATATCTCCCGGTCTTCTCGGGTCGATAACGTAAGGAATTTCTTTTCCGAGAGCTTTGGAGAACGCGTTTATCATTTCGAGAACGCTGTAACCGTGACCCGTTCCGAGGTTTACGATAAACAAGCCGGATTTCTGCAAAAGCTTTTTAACCGCGAGAACGTGTCCTTTGGCAAGGTCGACAACGTGGATAAAGTCTCTCACGCCCGTGCCGTCTTTTGTCGGATAATCGTTACCGAAAACGTGAACTTCTTTAAGTTTTCCCACGGCGACTTTAGTTATATACGGGCAAAGATTGTTTGGAATTCCGTTGGGATCTTCGCCGATAAGCCCTGACGGGTGCGCGCCGATCGGATTGAAATAACGGAGAATCGCAACGTTGAATTCGGGATCGGCTTTCGCAATATCCTTTAAAATATATTCGATAAAAAGCTTTGTCGAACCGTACGGATTTGTCGTCGAAAGCGGGAAATCCTCGGTGATAGGAACAGTTTTAGGGCAACCGTAAACCGTTGCAGACGAAGAAAATACAAGGTTTTTGACGTTGAATTCTCTCATAACGTCGTAAAGCGCAAGCATTCCTCCGATGTTGTTTTCGTAATATTCGGCGGGTTTTTGAACGGATTCGCCTACGGCTTTATAACCTGCGAAGTTGATAACCGCGGAAATTTCATTCTCCTTGAAAATTTTTCGCATAGCGTCCTTATCGCAAACGTCCGCCTTGTAAAATTTAATCTTTCTGCCGACGATTTTTTCTACTCTTCTTACCGCTTCAACCTTACTGTTATAAAGGTTGTCTACAACGACTACGTCATAGCCGTTTTCGATAAGCTCGATGGTGGTGTGGGTACCTATATACCCTGCGCCTCCCGCAACAAGAATTGTTTCCATTTTTTATTCTCCTTTAGCGTTATAAGTTTGTCTTTTTGTTTCGGCTTATAGCCGTTAATCGACTTATAGCGCAATATTTACTTATTCGCAATGACTCTCTCTTCGAGATAAGTATCGTAATCGACAGGTCTGTCGTAGGTTTTCGTACCGTCGATTTCTATAATACGATTGCATACGGTGTTCATAAGCTCTCTGTCCTGACTGGTCATAAGCAGGCAACCTTTGAAGTTTTCGAGACCGTCGTTCAGAGAGGTTATCGATTCGAGATCGAGGTGGTTGGTCGGTTCGTCCATAATCATGAAGTTTCCGCCCTCGAGCATCATTTTGGCAAGCATACATCTTACTCTTTCTCCGCCCGAAATAACCGAAGCTTTCTTCTGCGATTCCTCGCCGGAGAACAACATTCTGCCGAGCCAGCCGCGCACGAATTCTTCGTAATGGTCGTAAGAAAATCTCGAAAGCCAGTCCACAAGGTTAAGATCGCACCCGACGAAATAACTGTCGTTGTTCTGCGGAAGATAGGTCGGGATAATCGTTTTGCCCCATTTGAAATAACCGCTCGTAGCCGTTTCGTTGCCCGTTAAGATATCGTAAAGCATGGTTATCGCCTTGCTGTTTTTGCCGACGATACCTATCTTTTCGTCTCTGTTGACGGTGAACGAAAGGTTTTCGAAATAGCCCTCTTTCGTAAGGTTTTCGACGAAAAGAATATCGTTTCCTATCTCTCTGTCGAACTTGAAGTTGATATAAGGATATTTCCTCGAAGAAACCTTGATGTCGTTGATCGTAAGACTTTCGAGTTCCTTCTTTCTCGCGGTTGCTTGTTTCGATTTGGAAGCGTTCGCGGAGAATCTCGCGATAAACTCTTTAAGTTCTTTCGCTCTCTGCTCGGCTTTTTTGTTCTGTTCTCTTTGCTGGCGCTGGATAAGCTGACTTGTTTTATACCAGAAATCGTAGTTACCGAAGTATACGTTTATTTTACCGAAGTCCACGTCGCAGATATACGTACAAACTTTATTTAAGAAGTATCTGTTATGCGATACTATAATTATTGTATTCTCGAAGTCTATCAGAAAGTTTTCGAGCCACTCGGTCGTTTTGATATCGAGGTTGTTCGTCGGTTCGTCCAGAATAAGAACGTCGGGATTTCCGAAAAGAGCCTGCGCGAGAAGAATTTTAACTTTTTCCTTACCGTCAAGCTCGCCCATTTTCATCTGAAAATGCTCTTCCGGAATTTCAAGCGCGTTGAGAAGTTTTTCCGCGTCGCTTTCCGCGTCCCAACCGCCGAGTTCCGCGAATTCCGTTTCGAGTTCGCCCGCCTTTATTCCGTCCTCGTCGGTGAAATCGGCTTTGGCGTAAAGCGCGTCCTTTTCGTCCATCACTTCGACGAGTCTTTTATGCCCGAGCATTACCGTTCTTAAAACGGTTTCGTCGTTATAAGCGTTCTGATCCTGTTTCAAAACGGACATACGCTCGTTTTTATCGAGAATAACTTCGCCTTTCTGCGTATCGAGTTCTCCCGAAAGTATCTTTAAAAAAGTGGATTTGCCCGCGCCGTTCGCGCCGATAATTCCGTAACAGTTTCCTTTGGTGAACTTGATGTTCACGTCTTCAAATAATTTCCTGCTGCCGAATTGCAGACTTACTCCGCTTACCTGTAACATTTATCTCCTTTCTTTTAAAGCGTTTGCCCTATAAACCAAAGCAACCGTACTCATTTTTGCCTTTTTATATAATAATGTTATATATAATTACGGGGTTGCCGCATTAGCAACCCCGTCGTTTGTTTTATTTGGAAGTCGTGCTGTCCTTCGGTTTGTCAGCCTCGCTGTAAATGCCGAGTTTCTGTCCGAGTTTAACCGCGTCCCCTTCTTTCTTCTTATCGTAAGAATAGTAATCGGTTTCCGCGAAATCGTCGCCCTTTTCTTCTTTAACAGCCTTAACGCCTTCTTCGACAGCGTTCATGTCGATTGCGTAGACATAAGATTTATAATCGGAATCCGAGTAAACGCAGAAGAAATAGAACTTACCGCCGATTTCGACAACCTCGGGAGTGTACCACGAAGTGTTGAGCGAAAGGGTATTGATTCTGAGAGCTTCGGGCTTTTCGCCTTTCAAAAGCGCGCTGAGGTTGACCTTATAATAATTGCTGTTGCTGTCAACGTAGTAAAGGTAATCGTCCGAGCCTTCTTTATTTATAAATTTAAGGGTAGCCTTTTTCAAAGCTTCTTCGTCCGAAACGGAGTAAACGCCGTAATCGGATTCGTAGTTCGCGTCGTGCGATTTCGTATAATCGAATTTAACGAGACCCAAAGAAGCATCTACGTAAAGCGTTACGAGACTGCCGTTTTCGCTATAGAACAAAACGCTGTCCGCAAAAGCCGCGGTCGTTTTGGTGGTAGCGTAAGTGAGAAGTTCGCCTTTGCTTTCGCCGTCTTTCAAAGCAAAATACTTAACCGAACCTACGCTCGTGTTAAGCGAAGTCTGCGAATAGTAAAGCTTGCCGTCCTTATGTCTCAAAAGATCGAACGTAAGACCGATAAGATCTTCTTCGCTCTTGTCGTCCTTAACTTTGCCTACGCCCGTAAGAATACGGTTATCGGTAGCTTTGCCGTCGGCAAGGTCTACTCTGTAAACGTCGTAATAGTTCTCGGCGGTGGCGTTATCTCTGTCCTGCCACTGGTTAGTGTCGATAGGATTGTAAGTGTAATAAATGCAAGGAGCGGCGTTATCTTCGTCGAACATAACTTCTTTAACCGAACCTCTTCTTGCAACCGAAGGATTTTTAGCGTCGTACGCAACGTCCTCGGTACTCATAACTTCGGTACCCTTAACCGCGTCGTAAACATAAAGGTTGGTGCTGTAAACCGCGAGATATACGTTGCTGCCCGAAGCTATAAATCTGAACGTAGCGTCGTGCGAGAAATCTTTATCCGCGATCTTGTTCGAAGTTTCGGAAGCGTCGAGCTTGGTTCTGAAGAAAAGAAGCTGATCGCTCTTGGTTTCGCCCTTCTTGTTGTTTTCGTCGGACGGAACGGCGTAATAAACGTAATCTCCGCTAATATAGAAGCCCGCCGTTTTATCGTCGGAAACGATGAGTTTGGAAACTACGGTTTCGTAGTCCGCTTCCGTTGCGCCCGCGAATTTGCTCTTCGCAACTCTCATAAGCGCGCCCTTGGTTACCTTGCCGGTTTTATATGTCGTCGAATAACTCTCGACGCCGTTGATAAAGTATACGTATCCGTTAGTTTCCGCAACGAAGCCGCCTTTCATATCGACGCCGTTATCTCCGTTCGCGAGAGTACTGCCCGAGCAAGCCGTAAAGCCTAACGCCATACATAAAACCGCTATCAAGCAAATGATTTTTTTGCCCATAAATTTTCTCCTTTGCCGATCGGGCTTTTCTCCGCAAGTCACGCGGCGAAGCCTTAAGGCATATCTTTGTTTTGTGAAGCATAGGATATTGTAAGATAACCGACCGTTTTAAAAAACGGCGGCGAAAACACCCTCGTGCTTATATACGCTTTCTAATTATATACTATTTTTAATAATTAAGCAATTATTTATCCGAAGTTTTTTGACATAAAAATAAAAAAAGGAGTGAGAAAATGGAAAAAATAGGTCTTTTCGATCTGATCGATAAATTTACAACCCCCGAAAGGACGGAAAAAAGTTTCCGCGCCGAGCCGAAGCCCCGCCCGGAAACTCCGCAACAAAAAACAAACGAGACTTTCAAAGATCCCGATTTCGGAGCGCAACCGCAATATCTTATGAACGCGAAAATGCAGGCGTTTTTAAAGCGGCACGAAAACTTAAAAGCCGAAATCCCCGCCGCGCAGAAAAAAAAGCGGCAGGTTAAACAAAGCAAACCTTCCGCCCAAGGCAAACCTTCCGCCTCCAAAGAAAAAACGAAATAAATTTTGCCGCAAACGCTATTCGCTTTCGCCTCGTACGCCGTTCGTCTTTGCCTCAAACGCCGTTCGGTTGGTTTTCGGCGATTTTAATCGATTTCGTATTATTCGGATCGAAAACTATTTCGATTTATAAAATAAACCGCAATGACAGTACCCCTCGAAAGAGGGGTCTTTTATCTGCGCGCGGAATTCCTCGCACATACATTTATATTCGGGGCGTTTCCCCACGCGGCACGGGCAATAACCGCCTTTGGCGATAAGTCCCTCCCGTATCGTTTCCACAACCTTCTTATCTTCGTTAAGTCTCAGTTTCAAAGACAATATCTCCTTATCGTTTCGGCAACTCCGCCGTGATCGTTGTCCGCGTCCGTAACCTTGTCGGCTACGGCTTTGAGTTCTTCTCTGCCGTTGTTCATCGCGACTCCCAACCCCGCGGCTTTAAGCATAGGCGCGTCGTTGTTCTCGTCTCCTATCGCGACGCATTCATCGGGTTTAATTCCCCAGATATCCGAAAGCGCCCTGACGGCAAGCCCTTTATCGCACCCTTTGGGCATAAAATCGAGCATTCCGTTGTAAGATTCGGCTATTTCGCAATCTTTTCCGAACAATTCTTCCGACTTTCTTCTCGCGTCCTCTATCTGCTCGGGATATCCGATAAGCATAACTTTGGGCGAAACGAGCGATTTTTCTTCCGCAAATTTCTTAACGTCTCCCGCGGCGACGACGTTCACTTTGCACGTTTTCGCGTAAAATTCCGAGAACGGCGTTTCGTCGTCCGTGAACACTTCCGCTCCGCAATAGACGAACGGCAGGAGTTTTTCTTTCCTTCCGAAGTCGATTATTTTACGCGTTACGTCGAGCGGAACGCCTTTAGAAAATAGCATTTTTTTATTTACGTTATCCCACACTTCGCAACCGTTATATGCGGCTATAAGTTGATTAAACGGGAATTTTTCGAGCATTATGATTGCCGAAGCCGTCATTCTGCCCGTACAGAGAGCGAACTTTCCGCCCCGACTGACAAACTCGGAAATCGCCTCGGTATTTTCTTCGGGAATTTTCCCGTCCGACGAAAAAAGCGTGCCGTCGAAATCGCTTATGAAAGCTTTATATTTCATTTTTTAACCTCAGATAAGAATACGCCCCGACCGAAACCGCCGCAACCGCCGCCGAAATTATCATTCCGACGAAGTACGGCGAAACGAGCGTCGCAATACCTGCGAAACAAGTGAGGAACAAAAGCGCGTTTCCGCCGATTTTTCTATATTTTTCGTTCTTGTCGTGTTTTACGTTATTTTCGTCTTTTACGTTATTTTCGCCGTCGTCGACCTTTGTCTTTTCGGCGAAAATCGCATAAGCTCCGCCGAGAAGGCAAGCCGCGACAAGCGCGAAATACACCGCGGCAACGAAAACTTTCGGCAAAACCTCGGTCGTATCCGGGCGGGAAAGAGCCAGAGCGAAAAAGCCGCCGATAAAACAGACTACGGGCTTAGCGAGTTTTATTCCCGATTTTTCCTTTTTTCTGAGCGTAAATCTCAGAATAAACACGGCGAGGGAATAAACGACGAGAAATATCGGAAGAATTACTCTTTCGTCAACAGATACAGCGGCAAATCTCACGCCGGTTACGATCGCGAAACCGAACGCCGCAAGGCTCGCTCCGTCAATAACCGAAGACGTACGCTCGGATTTCGCCGCGAAAACGGAAAACGAAACAAGCGCAATCGCCCCGATTATAAAATATGGGATAAACGCTTTGTCAGGCTCGTTTCCGATAACGCCCGAAACCGCCGCCAATGCGAACATCACGACAAGCGCAACGAAAAACGCCGTCGTTTTATACAATAACGGTTTTTTGTATGTGTCTTTCACGAACTTTAAAAGTTCGGGATCTTTTTTCTTTTTCAGCTCGGTTTTAAAGGAATCGTCCTCGGTGCGGAACTCCCCTTCGGGTCTCGTTTTGTCGTAATCCCAGACCACGATTTCGGGATAAGAAATAATTTTACCCGCCTGATTTTTCTCGCCCGCGCGGACGAACTCCTGTACGGCGGCGCGTTTGGTTTTATCGTGAGTGACCATCGCGCCGATTATTTTCACGTCGCCGAAAATTCCGCCGACTTCGTTCACCCCTACAAGGTAATTTCTCTCGCCGAAAACGTGCTTATACGCAAGCCTTACTCTTTTAAGAAAATCGGCGTTATCCGCTTTCGCGTAGCATTCTCTCAAAGCCTCCGAAATCGAGCCTTTTAAGGTTTTCATTTCGATTTTGCATTTGTCGACCGATTTTTCGATGTCGGAAATCTTCGCGTTGAGCTGGAAAATGGCTATGTCGTATTCCTTGTTTCCCACGCTTCCGTTTTTCTTGCGGTATACGGCAACTTCATCCGAAAGTTTACTCTTTTCCGCGTTTTTCCTTCGTACAAAATCGCTCAGAAAATCAAGCCTTTTCATTTTTTTGACCGTTTCGGTAAAAAGTTGTCTTTCGTCCATACGTTGCCTCCCCGACTTTTTTCTTATTTCCCGCTTATTTTACCATTTTTTCTTGAGTTTGTAAAGAACGGCACTGTGCAAAATCAATGAAAAAAGCTCTTTTTGCGTTTTTTCACAAAAAAAGCTTTTTGTTTAAAATTTTATATCCTTTGTATAACTCTTTCCGGGTGTTTTACGCCGCGGCGTTATTTCAGTTCGTTCACGTAGTCCGCGATGATGGCAGCCGCCTTGGTCGTTCCGATACGCGTGTTCACGACAAGGTCGTAATTATCTATATCGCCCCACTTCAGGGAAGCGTATTTTTTATAATAAGCCGCACGGGCTTTGTCGTTTTTCTTTATGATTTTTTCGGCTTCCGTCGGAGAAATTCCGTAACCTTGCGAAACTCTCGCTATTCTCTGAGTCATAGGCGCGCACACGAAAACCCTGATGACGTTATCGTAATCTTTTAAGACGGCTTGCGCGCAACGCCCGACGAACACGCACGAGCCTTTATCGGCAAGTTTTTTGATAACGTCGGACTGACCTATGAAAACTTTATCGTAAAGAGAAAGCGATTCGCCGCCGAGAAAGCTCGAATACCAGAAAGCGTTGGTCGCTTTATCCTCCGCGGATAAAATGACGTGTTTATCGAAACCCGTTACGACCGAAGTCATTTCGGCGAGCGTTTTATCATAGCATTTAACGCCGAGACGAACGGCGAGTTTGGACGCGGTTTCCGCTCCGCCCGAACCGAACTGACGACTTACCGCAACGTAAAATTTATTGTTATTCTTTTCCATAAGGTTTCCTCCCTTCAGGTAAATCCCGACTGTTTTTACCCCGAAAATATCGGTTGATACTAACATTTTAAACCATAATCGCCGTTTTGTCAATCCGAAAAACCGAATTTTTCGTCCTACCGTTCTTTTTTTCGGTTATTCCCGCGAAAAAATATATAAACCTCGGCAAAAGTAAGATAAAAATCGCTTGTGTTTTTCGGCGATTTATAATATTATATGTTCGTAAATACAACAAGTTTATCGGAGCGGATATGGAACTTCAGAAACTTCTTTCAAAGGCGAGACGCGCCGTGGAAGATTACGGAATGATAGAAGAGGGCGACAAAATCGCCGTAGGGCTTTCAGGCGGAAAGGATAGCATAACTTTGCTTTACATTCTCGCGACAATGCGGCGTTTTTACCCGAAAAAATACGAGGTTATGGCAATTTCCGTCGATATGGGATTAGGTCTCGACGAAAAAGAGGTGCAAGCCGTCAAGGATCTTTGCGCAGCTTTAAACGTGGAATACGTTATCGAACCCACGCATATAGGCGAAATAGTTTTCGACGTGAGACAAGAACCCAACCCGTGCAGTTTATGCGCGAATATGCGAAGGGGTGCGCTTAACAACACCGCCGTTAAATGCGGATGCAACAAAGTCGCGCTCGGTCATCACGCGGACGATCTTATCGAAACGTTGTTTTTATCGTTGTTTTACGAAAGCCGCCTTTCGACCTTTTCGCCCGTAACCACGCTCGAAAGAAAAAACATCAAGGTTATCCGCCCGATGATTTACATAAGAGAAAAGGAAATCGCATCGTTCGCAAAGGACAAGCCGATCATCCACAACCCCTGCCCCGCGGACAAACACACCAGGAGACAATATATAAAAGACCTTTTAAAAACTTTGGAAAAGGACAACAAGAAAATCAAAGAGAACGTTCTCGGAGCGATAACTCACCCCGAAAGAAACGGACTTTTCGGAAACAAAATCACTTTCGGAGAAACGGGATCGGATGAAAACCGCTGATAAAAGTATGGAAAAAAAAGACGGTTCGAAATTCAGAACGCTCCTTTCGCTTTTTTTCACATCGCTCAAAATCGGACTTTTTTCGTTCGGCGGCGGCTACGCGATGATAGCTTTAACGGAAAACGAGTTTTCGGAAAAGAGAAAGTGGATAACAAAGGAAGAATTCGCCGATATCGTAGCCATTGCGGAGTCGACTCCCGGACCTATCGCGATAAATTCTTCCACATTCGTCGGTTACACGATCGGCGGAGTGTGGGGTGCGGTTCTTTCGACGATAGCCGTATGTATCCCCGCTTTCACGATCATTTTTCTCATCTCGCTTTTCTTCGATAACTTTCTTTCGTTTAAATACGTCGCGCTTGCGTTCAGAGGAATCCGCGTCGGCGTAACCTTTCTTATCGTTTCGGCGGGATTTAAAATGCTTCTCGATGTGGAAAAATCGCCGTTCAATATCGTTGTTTTTACGATTACCGCCGCCTGCGTTATACTGTTTTCGATTTTCGGCGTGAATTTTTCGTCGATATTTTATATCCTGATAAGCGCGCTCGCGGGGATTATCGCCTACTCGGTTAAAACCGCCGCGGCGAAAAGAAAAGGAATAAATAACGTCGATTTACCCGCCGAAACCCGATCGGAAAAGGAGAATAAGCAATGATTTATCTGAGCCTTTTCCTCAATTTTTTTAAAATCGGCGCGGTTTCGTTCGGCGGGGGCTTGGGAATGATCGCCCTCATAAAAGAAACGGTGATATCAAGCGGCTGGCTAACGGAATCGGCATTTCTCGATTTCGTCGCCGTGGCGGAATCCACCCCCGGACCTCTCGCCGTGAACGTAGCGACTTTCGTAGGCTCGTCCGTCGGCGGATTTTTCGGAGCGCTGGTCGCGACCGTCGGCGTTGTTCTGCCGTCGTTTTTCGTGATACTTTTCATTGCCGCGATATTCAAAAACCTTTTGAAATTAAAAATCGTAAACGCCGCGCTCTCGGCTCTTCGCCCCGCGATAACCGCCCTTATTTTAGCGACGGGAATCACGATGATTTTAAGCGTAGTGTTCGGGTTTTCCAAAATCGGCGACGAGTTTTCTCCCGATTTAAAAGGAATAATTTTATTCGTTTTGCTTGCGATTTGCTCCGTTATTTACAAGAAAATAACGAAAAAAAGCCTTTCGCCGATACTTCTTATCGTTATTTCCGCAATTTACGGTTTGATATTTTACGCGTGATTTTGCCCGCTTACGCTATTTTGCAACGCTATGTTATTAAACGCTTCGTTTTCGGCTTTTAACATAGCGTTTTCTTTTTCGAGCCTTTTTATCTCCGCTTTCAGAACGGCGTTTTCCCGCCTTAAACTCTTTGCGATTTTATCGTATAACAAGTTTATTTCGGCTTTTAACTGTTCTAAAATCATATCTTTTTTACGAGTTTCGGCAACTTTTCTTTCGTTTGCGCAACTTTTGAAATCTATTTCCATATTACGATTATTGACATGTTTTTTATCCGCGATACATATAAGCGGACTTTTTTGAATAATTTGTAGTATGTATTTATATTTTCTCTCAACGCCGCCGTGCGCGGTTAAATATAACGGAGAATACATCGGGCGAGCGAGCGAAAACTACTCGGTGTACCCGTGCAAAAAGGGGCTTTACGAGTTTATCCCGCTTGCGCCCTTTTACGAAGAAACGTATTTTTTATGGGAAGAAAAACAACTTAATGACAACAAAAACATTAAGATAATCGACTTATACGGCGGTTTTTTGATTATCCCGTCTTTTTCGAGGCGCGCTTTCGCGGACTTTAAAGAACTGTTTTTCAAAACCGAAGAAGTCGGCGATTTTCAAGCCGAAATTCAGGTTTACGTTGAAAACGGCGTTAAAATCTCCGTGAGATGCGGAAAGGACAAATTAACCGAGGGCGTGCCGTTTTTGCCTGCGGCTTTAAACCTCGAAAAGGCTTATTTTTGCGGAAAAGGCTATATTCTCGCGTTTTTATCGGACAAAAAAACGGCGGCGTACGGTTTCGAACTCTCAAACGACGGAATAAGAACCATTTTCAAACGCCCGTGCGACGGTTATTCCGCTTCGGCCGACAGAGTTATTTTAACCGAAACAAAAAACGATATTTTAAAACATACCGTAACGACCCGCTGGAGTTTTTCGGACGGAGTTAAAATCGAAAGCGCGGAAATCCGAAGAGGTAAAGAACCTTATTCTCTGCCCGAAAAATTGTTGCCTTACGCATTTTTCGAGGAACTGAAACTCGGCAAAACCCCGACCGATTTTCTCGCGCCCGGGCTCCGCCCGAGGGCGGAAGATGTCAAAGCCTTCGCGGGGAATTTCGTTTCCGTTCTTCCGCCGCCGCATTTCAAACCGAACGATTACGTAACTCTTCTTTACGAGGACAAAGCAGAGTACGCTAAGCTGAACCTTTCGGCAAGGCTTATCGACAACATAACGATTACTTCCGACGGAATTTAATTCGGCTCGGCGAAAATCACAATAAACAACGAACAACCCCGCCCGAACGCGTCAAGCAAGCCGTGTTCGGGCGGGGTTTTATAAAATTAAAATATTCGTCGTGACGAAAAACGCGTCGAAAAACGTGTCGAAAAAATTATTTTATTCTTCTCCGTCTCCTTATCTTGTTCTTCTCAGTCGCCGAAAACGCTCTGCATAAGATCGGCAGCAGGATCGTAACCTTCCTGTTTGAGCCTGAATTTGCGCGCGGCGGTTTCCAGAACTATCGGGATATTACGTCCGGGAGTTACGGGGATAACGACTTTCTGAATGTTTATCCCGAGAATTTCCTCATACTGTTCGTTTATACCGATTCGGTCGTAATTTTTGCCTTGTTCCCATGGGGAAAGCTCGGCGATTATGTCCACGCCCTTGTCGGGTCTTACCGAACCCGGGCCGAACATTCTCTGAATATTTATAATTCCGATACCCCTTATTTCCATATAATAACGGATTTTTTCGGGTGATTTACCGATAAGCTGGTCGTTTATGTTTTTGATAATTACGGAATCGTCCGCAATGAGACGATGCCCGCGGTTGACGAGTTCCAGCGCGATTTCGCTTTTTCCCACGCCCGATTTACCGGTTATAAGAATACCCACGCCGAAAACGTCCACTAAAACGCCGTGCATAACTTCCGTGGGAGCTAAAATTTCGCTTTGATAAATCGTGATGTCGTTTATTAAAACCGTGGTGATTTTCGGCGAGCCGAAAAGCGGGCAATTATATTTTTTCGCACCTTCGATTATTTCTTCCGTAAATTCGAGCCCTCTCGCGATTATAAGGCACGGAATGTCCCTTTCGAACAAAGCCTCTATCATAGAAAGACGTTTTTCCTTACCGAGTTCTCTTAAATACTCTTTTTCGGCATGACCGAGAACCTGAATTCTCGTTGCGTCGAAATGTTTTAAGTATCCCGAAAGCTGCAATCCCGGTCGGGAAACGCTTATCGACTGAAGAGGAACTTCTCCTCTTCCTTCGAACACAACTTCGAGTTCGAGCGAACGCGCGAATTCCGCAACGCTCACCTTAACTATATCGTTTGCGACTTTTGTAGGTTTCATTGATCGTTTTCTCCTTTTTTTTCGTGAAAATATGCGATGACGGCATCGGCTTGTTTGTCGCCTATACCCTCGGTTTCTTTAAGTTCTTCTTTGCTCGCCCGTTTTATGTTTTCAAGACTTCCGAATTTATCAATGAGGGCTTTTCTCTTCTTTTCGCCTATGCCTTCGATTTTCGTAAGCTCGGATTGAAGATTCGTCTTCTCGTGCGTGTGGCGGTGATAGGTTATCGCAAACCTGTGCGCTTCGTCTCTGAGCCTTTGAAGAAGTCTCAAACAGTAATCCCGTCTCGGCAAAACTATCGGTTCGGGCGAGGAAAGCGTGAAAATTTCCTCTTCCTTTTTCGCGAGCGAAATAAGATCGATATCGGTTATCCTCTTTGCGACGAAAACCTCTTCGACAGACGAAAGCTGACCTTTGCCGCCGTCGATAACGATAAGATCGGGTTTTGCGAATTTTTCCTCTTCGTCCGTGCCGAGCTTGGAAATTCTTCTCGACAAAACTTCTTTTAAACACGCGAAATCATCCGAGCCTTCCACTGTTTTTATGCGGAAACGCCTGTATTCCGTTTTATCGGCTTCGCCGTCCGTGAAAACGACCATCGAACCGACTTTATCCACGCCGCTGATATGCGAAATATCGTAACACTCGATTCTTTTCGGAACGTTTTTCAAAGAAAGCAGCTTTTTCATTTTAAGGCACGCCGCCGTTGTCATATCGTCCTTGTGTTTTATCCTGTCGACCTCTTTTTCAAGGTAATCCTCGGCGTTTTCGATCGCCATTTCCACAAGTTTTCTCTTATCGCCCCTTTCGGGAACGTAAATTCTTACCGACTTCGAGAACTCTTTTTTGAAATACCCCGAAAGAGCTTCCGCGTCCTGAACGGGAGCGGAAATCATAATTTCGTCCGGAAGTTCCACGCCCGAGGCGTAGTACTGCGTGATGAACGAAGAAATTCTTTCGCCGTTATCCTCTTCCGCGTCCGAAACGGCGAAATTCTTTCCGCCCTGCATTCTTCCGCTGCGGATAAACAGCATATTTATCGCGGCGTAAACACCGTTCGTCGCAACGGCGATAACGTCGGCGTTTACGAAACGATTGAGCGCGGTAATTCTTCTCAGCTTTATTTTATCGAGCATCTTAAGCCTGTCTCTGTATGAAAGCGCAAGCTCGAACTCCTCTATCTCGGAGCATCTTTCCATTCGCTCCTTTAAAATCTCTTCGACCTTTTCGTCATCTCCGCCCAGAAAGTCGAGAGCCAAACGCACCCTTTCGTCGTACTCCTTTTCCGTACACTTTCCCGCGCACGGGGCAAGGCATTTGCCGATATGGTAATTAAGACATTCCCTTTTCGGCTTTTCGGGGTTGATAACCGTCTGGCAGGTTCTTATCATAAACGCCGTGTTAATAATTTCGAGCGTGTCTTTCACGTTCACGCCGCCCATAAACGGACCGAAATATCTCGCGCCGTCGCGTTTTATTTTTCTCGTGACCGTAAACGTAGGGAAATTCGCTTTTAAATCCACCTTAATGTAAGGGTACGTTTTGTCGTCCTTAAGAAGAATGTTGTATCTCGGCTTATGCTTTTTGATAAGATTGTTTTCGAGCGACAAAGCGTCGATTTCGGATTCGGTTATGATATAGTAAAAGTCGGCGATATTCGAAACCATCGCCGCAACCTTTTCGGTTTTTTGCGTGGAGTAAAAATATTGCTTTACCCTGTTTTTCAGAACCTTGGCTTTTCCGACGTATATTATCTGCCCGCTACTGTCAAGCATAACGTAAACCCCGGGAGAGGTCGGCAGCATTTTTATTTTGCTTTCAAGTACTTCGTTCATCTTAAAATACCTATGTTAACGAACTTATAGTTTAGCCATTTAAAACCCCAACAGAACTCGCCTTGAAGCCGTCTTTTCTATGCTTTACGGCAAATCCGCCCTAGTAGTATTTGTATACGACGTCGGTCGCCTTTACCATAAATCATTAGAAAATACGGCTTCAAGGTTGCCCCATATATTAAGTTGTCGTTACCGCAAATTTTCAGGCGTAGATTACATTTAAGGCAAGGCGTTTCCGCGGGTTAACGTAAAATGCAACTCCACAAATAAACAAAGAATTAAGCGTAATCTACGCCTGAAAATCAAGTTTTGTCGGGGTTTTAAATGGCTACTTTTTAGTTATATTCAGCGACTGCTACAGCTCGGCTTCAACTCTGTTTTTTAAGTTTAATGAAATCTTTTTCGGCAGCGGCTTTCAGGCTTTCTTCGTCGTTCCCGAGGTTGTTTTCCATACAGGCGTTCAAAAGTTTTTCCATTTCTTCGCCTATCTCTTTACCCGAAAACCCTGTTTTTATAAGGTCTTCGCCGCTTATTTTAAGTTGCTTTATATCGTAAACTTCGCCATTTTCGATAATTTTTTCGGCGATAGCTCTTATTTTGTCGATTTCTTTCCCTTCTTTTTCCGCCAAAGCGGTTCCCTGGGCGGCATTATCGGCTTTTTTTACGTCCAGAAGGAGGAAAAAGCGTTCTTTTCCTATTTCGTTAAGCTTTTTTCTGTTTTTTATTTCGGAATCCGAAAGGCGGACGTCGTGATTTTTAACAAGGAAAACGACTTCTTCTCTGAACGCCGTCGGAGCTTTCAGTCTTCTTAAAATCTTATCCGTTTTTTCGGCGGAAACCTCGGGGTGTCCGTAAAAATGCCCCTCGCCGTCTCTCGTGAAAAAACAATCGGGCTTGCCGATATCGTGAAAAAACATCGTAAGGCGAAGTTCGGCTGTCGGTCTTATATATTCGACCGAACGGACGATATGTTCGTAAACGTCGTACAAATGCCATTTGCTGTGCTGCTCGAACCCCACGCACGGCTTCATTTCGGGGATAATTTCGGTTATTATCTCGTGATAAAATAAAAGCGCGTTTTTAACGTTTTTTCCGCAAAGGGTTTTCGTAAACTCCGAAAAAATCCTTTCCGCGGACACGTTTTTAAGATTTTCTTTCAGCTCTTTCGCCGCCGCGTACGTTTTTTCTTCGATAGTAAAACCGAGTTTCGAGGAAAACCGAACTGCCCTTAAAATTCTCAAAGCGTCCTCGGAAAATCTCTCGCGAGGGTCTCCCACGGTGCGGATAATTTCGTTTTTTAAATCGGATAAGCCGCCGTATAAGTCGATTAAACCCTCTTTTTCGTTGTAAGCAAGCGAATTCACGGTAAAGTCTCTCCGCTTTAAATCCTCGGCGAGATCGCTCACGAATTCCACGTTATCGGGGTGGCGATTGTCCGTATATCCGCTTTCTTTCCGAAATGTGGTTATCTCCACGGGGCAACCGTTCACGATAACGGTAACCGTTCCGTGTTTTATGCCCGTCTTAACAACTTTAAATCCCGAAAAGACTTTTTCGGTCTCATCGGGAAGGGCGGAAGTCGTTACGTCCCAGTCGGTTGCGGGATTTCCGAGAATATAATCTCTCACCGCTCCGCCCACGGCGTAAGCCGAAAATCCGTTTTTTTCGAGTTTGCCCAAAACAAATTTTATCGTTTCGGGAAGTTTTATCGTTAAATCGCGCGCCTTGAAATTCAAATTATTCGGCATCGGAATCCCGCCTTTCCGAGATTACGGCATTTTCGAGAAAATCGCCCGTTTTCTTATATACGTCGGCTTTGGAAACGTCGTTTAAAAGTTCGTGTCTCACACCGTCGTAAAGAACCTTTTCAACCCTTTCCACACCGACTTTATGCTTATAAAAATCGTAAAGCTTGTCCACGAGTTTGCCGTAGCCGCCGACGGGGTCGTCTTTTCCCGAAATAATCAGCATAGGCATATCCGTGCGCACGTTTTTATAGTATTTTTTCTTGTAATTCTTGGCAAGATTTTTGAAAAACGACTTATAAAACGCATAAGAAAGAATAAAATTGCAGTCGGGGTGAGCGTCGTATTTTTCGCACTCTTCGACGAGAGACGATATAAACGTACCCTCTTTACACCTTTTATTGTACACGCCGAAAGAGTTTTTCGCGATGAAATTCGCAGGCTTTTTGCTCTTACCGAAAGCGCAGCATAGCGAAGCTGCTATTTTACCGAAAAACGACGAGGCGTTATGAAGATACGCGCTTCCGCACAAAACCGCCGCGCAGGCGTTTTCGGGATAACGTTCGATATAGGCTTGCGTTAAAAACGAGCCGTAACTATGCCCGAAAATAACAAACGGAAGATCGGGATAATTTTCTTTATACATTTTTGTGAGCGTTGCCATATCCTTGAGCGTATCCTCGAACATTTCACCGTCCGAATAGCCCGTTCTCCCGTCGGTAAGCCCATGACCCCTGTGATCGTCGCCGAAAACCAGAAATCCGCGATTTTTGAGATATTCGGCGAATTCGTCGTATCTCGCCGTGCTTTCCGCCATTCCGTGAGCTATCTGCACAAGTCCTTTCGGCTCTGTCGTCGGCATCCATTCTCTATAACCGACTTTCTTTCCGTCATAAGAAACAAAAAATTTTTCAGTCATATAAACACCTCTTTACGGCTTTTTTCCAGCCTTCGTATAACTTTTCGTATTTTTCTTTATCTTTTTCCGCACCGCTAGGGGTAAATAATTTTTCGCAAATTCTAAGCGAAGATATGTCTTCGGGTTTAATTATCCCCAGCCCCGCCGCACAAAGATACGCCGCACCGAGCGCCGTACTTTCCTTTTCCTCGGGTCTGTTCACGTTCACGCCGATAAGATTTGCCTGAAAATCCATCAGAAAATCGTTCGAAGAAGCTCCGCCGTCGCATTTAAGCTCGGAAAGCTTTCCGCCGCTTTCTTCCTCCATAACGCAAACGAGATCTTTTGCGGAATAAGCTATCGCTTCCAAAGTAGCCCTCGTTATATGCGCCTT
Source organism: uncultured Clostridia bacterium (assembly GCA_934271735.1). Taxonomy (GTDB): domain Bacteria; phylum Bacillota; class Clostridia; order Christensenellales; family Borkfalkiaceae; genus UBA10281. Next base: position 42,459 of record CAKQSB010000014.1, read on the forward strand.
TGTCGAAGAACGGGTCAATCCCGTAATCATTCCCCTTGCTTCGGGATTCCAGTACGGCGCGCCGAGCCCCGTAAACGCGGGAACAACGTACACCCCCTCGGAAGAATTTACGCTCTTTGCCAAACCCTCGCTCTCTCCCGCGCGGCGGAAAAAACCGAGATTGTCTCTCAGCCACTGCACCGCGCTTCCCGCGTTGAAAACGCTGCCCTCGAACGCGTAAGAAACCTTGCCGCCGATACCGTAACCGACGGTCGTTACAAGCCCTTTTTGCGAGATAATCGACTTATAGCCCGTGTTATACAACATAAACAATCCCGTGCCGTAAGTGATTTTGCTATCGCCCTCGCTTAAGCACCCCTGCCCCACAAGCGCGGCTTGCTGATCGCCCGCGATACCGCACACGGGGATTTTAACGCCCTTATATTCAAACTCGCCGACCTTTTCGTCGGACATAACGATCTTCGGCAACGAATTTTCGGATATGCCGAAAATTTTTAAAAGTTCGTTATCCCACGCAAGCGTTTCGAGGTTGAAAAGCATAGTTCTCGACGCGTTTGTAACGTCGGTGACGAACGCTTTCCCGTTTGTGAGCTTGTAACAAAGAAAACTGTCCACCGTGCCGAAACAGAGTTCGCCCTTTTCGTTTTTGGATTTGATTTCGGGAACGTTATCCAAAAGCCACTTCATTTTGCTCGCCGAAAAATAAGCGTCGCAAACAAGCCCCGTTTTGCGGTGGATAAGTTCGCCGTATTTTTCGTTTATCCGCTCCATAAATTCCGCCGTTCGCCTGCACTGCCACACGATTGCGTTATAAAGCGGCTTGCCCGTCTTTTTATCCCAGGCGATAACCGTTTCTCTCTGATTTGTTATGCCTATGCCCTTAACTTCGCTTATATCGTCAAGGCTTTCCAGAATTTCGATTAGCGAAGCGAGCGTTTCGGCGTAAATTTCCGACGCGCTTTCTTCGACGTATCCGAGCTCGGGATAAAACTGCTTTATCCCCGAAGACTTCTGCGCGACTATTTTATTTTTTTCGAGATCATACAGGATAGCGCGGGTACTCGTCGTTCCCTCGTCTATCGCCACAACGTAAGCCATTTTCCGTCCCTTTTACTTTTTATAAAATTTTCTTTTTATATTGTATAACAAAACCCGAAGTTTTTCAAGCCGTTTATAAAGATTTTTGTCAAAATCAAGCAAATTTACTCTGAAATTATCTTTTATCTTTTATCGCGCATACTATAAATAAGGAAACGCGACAGATGAAAGTTATAGTTCTGACGGGCGGCGGCACTGCGGGGCATTGTATGCCGTGCTTTTCTCTTCTGCCCGACTTAAAGAAGAAATTCGACGAAATTTATTATATCGGCGGCAAAGACAAAATCGAAAGCAAGCTCGCGAAAAAGCACAATGTTACTTTTTTTTACATTCCGACCGTAAAACTCGAAAGACGCCTGACGTTAAAAAACATTCTTATCCCGTTCAGGCTATTAAACGCGGTTTCGGCGGCGAAAAAGTTGCTTGAAAATCTTAAACCGACCGTCGTTTTTTCAAAGGGCGGATATGTGGCTCTGCCCGTGGTTATCGCGGCGCATAAACTTAAAATACCCGTAATTTCTCACGAATCGGATTTAACGCTCGGGCTTGCGAATAAAATCGCGCTCCGTTATTCCGCAAGGCTTCTGACGGGTTTCCCGGAAACCGCCGAAGGCATAAAAAAAGCCGAATATACGGGGATTCCGCTCGATAAATCGCTTTTTACGCCACGAGACAGACAAAAACTTTACGACAAATACAAATTCGACAGCCGCAAGAAAACTCTCCTTGTTACGGGCGGAAGTCAGGGAAGCGCGGCGATTAACGAAACGGTTTCCGAAATTCTGCCCGAGCTTGCGGCAAAATACAACGTTTTGTGGCTGACGGGTAAAGGAAAAGCCGAAAAAACAACCCGAAAACCGCCCGAAAACGTTTATATTTCGGAATTTTCGGAAAATATGGGCGATGTATACGCGGCTACGGACGCATGCGTTTCGAGGGCGGGCGCGAATACTCTTTTCGAACTTATCGCTCTGAACGTTTCCACGCTCGCGATACCTCTGCCGAAAGGAAACTCGAGGGGCGATCAGGAAGAAAACGCCGAATATTTCCGCAAAAAAGGAGTAATTTTGGTTTTAAAAGAAGAAAAGCTCAATGCCGATTCTCTTCTTTTCTCCATAGAAAGGCTTTTCGAAAAAGCCGAGAGTTATTCCTCGGCGTGCAAAAAACTTAATTTACGCTCGGCAAACGAAAAAGTTGTTTCTTTTCTCGATTTTCAATCGGAAAAACCATAATAAAAAACTGCCGCCCGCAATCGCAAAACGCGACTGCGGGCGGCTTTAAAATATAGCGGTTTTAAAATTTGCAAACGACGTCGTGAACGCTTCCCTTACCCGTAAGCGGAAGAATTTCCACGGGTTTGCCGTCGCATAAAACTTCTTTTTTATCCGACTTTTCGAAAACTATCCGATAAGTTTCGCCGCGGAAAACCCTTTTCACCGTCGTCTTGTCAAACGCGTCCGGCAAACAAGGTTTTATCGTAAGACCTTTCGCGGCAGGCTTTATTCCGCACATAAATTCGGTAATACACCTGTAAAGCCAACCCGCCGTGCCCGTTATCCAGCTCATCGGCGCGTAACCCGCGATATACGGGTTTTCGGGTCCCATATACATATTGCTCACCGCGTACGGCTCGACACCGTTATCGGGATTTTTCGGATTATCGTACGAAATCATTTTAAGCGTTTTATAAGCCGTGTCGGCGCGCCCCAAAATACAATCCGCGGCGATTTTGAAGGCAACGCCGTGGTTATAAACCGCGCCGTTTTCGACAAGCCCGGGTTGGAAATAGGACACTCTGCCGATTCCGTCGTCGCCTTTTGTAAAGCTCGGGCGACATTGAACGTAGCCGTAATCGCATTTCAGCTCGTTTTCCACGGTATCCATAATTTTTTTCTGCTCGCTTTCGTCGCCTATCCCCGCGAGAACCGACCACGTTTGCGGATTTAAAAAGACGCGCTCCTTTCCTCCGATAGTCATACCGTCGTCGTTAAAACCGTAAACGTAACGTCCATTCAAGCGCCCGTGGGCTTCGATAGCCGCGATAAGTTCCTGTTTTTTATCTTCGTAATAATCCGAAAGCGAATCGTTTCCCGAAAGCTCGAGAATCTCTTTAAATTCGTTTACGGCTTTTACCGTCGCGATACTCAGCCACACGCTTTCGCCTATGTTCTTTCTGCCGACGTTGTTCATACTGTCGTTCCAGTCGCCGCCGCGCCAGAGAACGAGATTGCGTTTTCCTCTGCTCGAAAGGAGATAATCTATCGCGGCGCGGATATGCCCGAAAACATCGTCTTTCCGCTCGCCCGCAACGTACTCCTCGGTAACGTAAGAATCGGCGAAGCTCGCGTTTTCGTAACTGTCGCCTTTAAGGTAGGGCAATTCCTCTTTTAAAATCGATAAATCGCCGCTTTCGTTAAGGTAGGAAAGTATCGCGCCCGTTATCCACACGCCGCCGTCGTTATAAGGATATTTGAAACTCGGCTCGAACATTCTTATCGGGTTGCCGTCCTCGTACTGATATTTGAGGGCGTGCAAAATCTGTTTTCTCGCGGAAAGCGAGTCCATCGAAACGAACGCCGTTATGTCCTGCATAACGTCTCTGAAACCTTTCCCGTAAAGCCTGCCCCAGCTTTTGCCGAGCGAAAGTTGCCTTTTAAGCCATATATTCACCTGCGAATTAAGATATACATCGGGCGAATTAAGGATAAACGTATCGAAAACGTCGTTATTTGCGGCTTTTATTTTTTCGATTTCGGCCGAAAACGTCGTTTCGTCGAGATATCGGGTTTTAAGTTCCAGACATTCCTCTTCCGTCCTCGCCGCAAAGGAACAAAACGTAGTTTCGTAAGATTCGGCTTTATCGAGCGAAACTCTCAGCTGAAACGCCGCCACGTATTCGCTTTCGAAAGTCGCGCCCTTGCAGGAAAGTTTTTCCGCTTTCAAGCCGACGGGGGTTGAATAATCGTTATATTCTCCGCGGAAAGCCGAATGCGAAAGGTCGTATGCTATATATTTTCGGTTACAGCCGACAAACACTTTGGAATAATCGTTCGGCATCGCGAAACCGTCGTGACGATACAAAAGCCCGTTTAACTTTTCGTCGTTATCGGCAAAGCCGTAAGCGTCGTGCCAGGTAAGCTCGGGGCGGGGCTGAATACAGAAATATACGTCGAGATTTCTCTTTTTTCCGCCGTTATTACAAACTTTGACGTTATATAAAACCACGGCGTCGCCGTAAGGAACGCAAATCGAAAAAACAACCTTTATCCCGTTATATTCGCTCACGACTTCCTGATAATTTATCCCAACGTGAGTTTCGTGGGTTTTAAAAGGCAGATCGCCGTAATTGCGGTTTGCCGAATAGATTTCGCCCGTCTCTCTGTCCTTTATGTAAACGTTGCGGATTCCCCTTTCGATTTCTCTGCGCTGAACGCCGACTTCTCTTCTTGAAAATCCGTTTCCGAACTGATCGCTGCTTAAAACGAGCGTATCGTTCCAAAGGTAGTTGAGCCAAGGTCTTCTCGGCTTCATATCGGTTATAATATATTCTCTGTTTTTATCGTCAAAATATCCTTGCATTTTATCTCCCGTAAAATCACTGCGAGTATAAAAACCGCTTCGAGATTAACGAAGCGATTATACATTAACTGCGTTTTTTTGTCAATTATATACCGGCGGTCGTTAAAATCCATTCGTGATTTTTAAACGAATCGAATTGAAATTCACAAATAAATATAATGTGAGCCGAGGCGAAATCGCCTCGGCTTACATCGTTTTATCTGATACCCCTTAATACCTTGGTTTGAATTTAAAGCGTTTTTTCCACTTCAAATCAATCGTCGTTGCCGTCGGTTTTCGGCTTGTCTATCCGGATAACCCATCAAATTTCGGACAGATTATCTCAGATGATCTCGTCGATTTCTTTATTGCAACCCGAACAGGTGTAATGTCGGTGACCTTCCGATTCGACGATAGTCGATTCGTCGGGCGTGTGCGCGAGCATAATTTTAACGGCAATCACACTGCCGCATTTCGAGCAAGTGAAACATCCCTGAACCGCCTCTTCGCAGGACGGATGATTGTTTCCGAAAATCTGTATTCCGCTCGCGTTTAACGCTTCCATATCCGCATAAACGAGAACCGTTTCGGAATCGACCGGCTCGTCGTTCAATTTGTGACCGTATTTCCCCACGATATCCGAAAGAAATTCCGTCTCGACGGGGAAGAATTTAACGGCAGAATTGTCGACATAATCAAGCGTTATGTTTATCGTATACGTTTTCCCCGCGTCAAACTTATAAACAAAGAAGGATTTGTTTCTTTTTGGGGAGCAAACACTGAAATTGTAAGTATTCACTTCAGTTTCGCCGTCCGATATGCTTACCGAATAAGAACTCCCAACGCTATAATTATTGCCCCAGGAATCTCTGACAGTAATATCGGCGGTTGCTATCGAATAGAACCCGTTATCTTTTGCCGTGAAAGTTATCGTTACTCCGTTTTGGAGCGAATCGACTTTAAAAAGATATAATTCGCCGCTTGTAGCATCGATTTCGGAAGAATAATCTTCAATCTTTTCGAAAGTTATCGCATAATCGAGGTCTTCCTTAAAGCCGACGGGAACAAACGAAAATCTCACATTGTAATTCGCCATATCCAAGCCGAGTTCGCCGAGTTTCGCCAAAGCAAGCTGATTTACGTAAGCTCTGCCGAAACGAACGGAAACAACGCCCTCGGTTGCGATAACGAATTTATCCGCCGCCATATCCAGATAAATTTCGTCGTTTACGTTACCGACAAAGTTCTTTCTGACAAGAGAAACAACCGTGTTGTAATTCTCTATGTCGTTTTCTTTGAAATAGTAACCTACAACGTAATCCTCGCCGTTTTCGTAATCGGTGAGATCTTCCATAATTATCTTACCCGAAACGCCGTTCGTGTTTTTAATTCCGCAGATGACGCAAACGTAACTGTTATCGGAAATCTTCGACCACGAGTGATCGGGCGATAAGTAACCGGTTTCTATGACTTCTCCGCAGTTGTCGCAACTATATTCTATCTCGCCGCTTTGCGAGCAAGTCGGCATTTTAGTCACCTCACCGCTTGCTCCGCATACATGGTTATAATCTTCGATAGACGTGTAGTCGTTGCTGTTTTTGTAAGTAACGGTATATTTACAAGCCGCAAAGTCGTAGTTGTAAATCCATTCTCTCCAATACTCGTCTTCCGTGCCTCCGTTTTCGGTTATCTTCTTGTATATTATGAACTCCCGAGAAGACTCGTTATTGATCGCGTGGTTGGCGCAAATTTCCTCTTTATAGTAATTTTCGAAGTCGATTACGCTCTTTCTGCCGTCCGTAAATCCTTCAACGATACAATTTGTTATTGAACGCTTGTTCTCGTGATCCGTTCCGTTCGCGTCCGTGATAGTACAAATTTCGGAATCCGAACCGTCTTCGTATTTCTTTATAAGGTGGGTATGCTTTTTAATTCCGCCGTTATTTACAAGGTTTTCGGAAACAACTTTCTCAACCTCAACGCCGTCTACCTTCCGTCTTCCGTACTGATAATAGCTGTCGCAATTTTTGCACTCCAACCGATAGCCGCTTTCGCCGTTATAATCGATCTCCGTTCTTTCGAATTCGTGGTATACGCAAACGTCGTGAGTTTCGATTATTTTTTCCCACTCGCAAGAGCCGTCCGTTTCGTTGAAACCGAACTGCCACTTTTTGTATAGCGTAGCCGTGCAATTTGCGGTCTTCTTCCAGTAACTTACGTCGCGAATAACGTATCCGCACTGCTTGGGATTCGTAACCGCGCATTTGAGCGTTCTGAAACTATTATACATTTCGCCGTAATGATCGGTCGAAAGCGACCAGCTGTCATGATTGAGCGAAGACAAATCGAAATATTTGTGCAGATCGGTTATATCGCTTTCATTATCGTAGCTGCTGCTTATCCAGTTGAATTCGCATTTACTCGAATACGTTACGTCTTTTTCGTATCCGCAAGGACATTCGTAGTAGTACGCAGTTCCGCCGCAAACAGCCGTAAGCGCGATTTCCTCAACGACGTTCATTCCGTGATCGTTAATATCGGTTACCTTTTCGTAGCCGCAGTCACGGCACAATTCGCGTAGAATCGCTCCGTCCTCGCAGGAAGAAGAACCGTCTTTAAGCGCGTACGACTTATCGAAGGTATGGTTATACATACTGACTTCTTCCGTCGTTATATTCGCTATGCCTGTTTCGCCGATCGCAACATTTCGCGTTCTCGTGTAAATTATGTTGCATGTCTGATTTTCCCTGTCCGAAACCTTAACGCCGATCGACTCTTCTTCGATTTTGAGTCCGCAAGTTTTACAAGCGTAAGTACATCTCGTATGCGAATACTCGCCGCTCTCTGTGGGAATATCAAAGTCTTCGCGCCGAATATCGTCGCATAAATAATCGTCTACCCAAGCTTGTCTTCCGCAAGCGCAACTATATTTTTCGATATAAGTGTTTTTGCAAGCTCCGAGCTTTTCGAGATCGTAATACTCGACAAGGAAGGTAACGCAACCCGAACCGCTTTTAACTTCGGTTTCTTTTCCGCAAATCGCACATTTACCGATTGCCGTCCAGCCTTCGTCGCAGGTTTTGCCGTCAAGGTTCAACGTGTAAACGTATTTGTGCGTGCTGCTATTGCCAACATCCGTATAACTATATTTTATCGTTTTATCCGCAGACGTAACCGAGTATATACGATAATTAGTCCATTCGCACGGATTTTCGCCTTCAAGAACCCTGTAATGATCTGTTCTGCTTTCGACTCCGCAATCCGCACATTTTCCTACGTAATAACTATGCTCCACGCCGTCGTCATCGATATACGTACCGTCTTCGACACGTACAAACGTATGATTGCCTTGGACGGAGAATTCGAACGTTTCGTTGCAAATAACGCAATATCTTCTCATGATACTTCCGCCGCAAGAACTTTCGGGAAGTTCGATTGTCTCCCAGGTGTCATAATGTCCGAGCCAGTCCTCATATTCGACTTCGGAATATCCACAATCCTTACAAGTAAGATAGATTGTAGCTCCGTCGTCGCAGGTGGAAGAACCTTCTTTAAGCTCGCCCAAACGTTGGTAATTGTGACAATCCGTTTCAACCCAGTGTTTGGAAAGACTTATATTTTCTTCGCCGAGGGAAACAATCCACGTTTTGATGTAATTTGTGTTGCAAGTCTGAGTTTCTTTATTTACGACTTTCACGCCGATCGTTTCGACTTCGGCTTTGAGCGCGCAGTTTTCGCAGGAGTAAACTCTCTTACTATGTTCGATTTCGCCGTTGCCGAGAGGAATACTTATATCTTCTCCGCTTATACCTGCGGCAAGATGGGACAAGACGACGTTTTCATTTTGTCCGCAAGCGCACCTTTCTTTATAAAACGTCGTACCTTCGCACGCTCCGAGTTTGGCAAGATCATAATACGAAACAATTAAGCTTTCGTGCCAGTCGCCCTCTCTTTCGTCCTCTTTTCCGCAAATCGCACATTTACCGATTGCCGTCCAGCCGTCTTCGCAGGTTTCGCCGTTTAATGTTAATTCATAAATATAAGAATGCGAGTCTTCCTCTCGTTCTTCCGTATAAGAGAAAAGCAATGATTCATCTTTCGTCGTCAACGTTTTTGTCGCATAAACAATCCATTCGCAAGGATTTTCGCCACGAAGAACCGCATATTCGTCGCAGCCGTATTCAACGCCGCACTCCGAACACTTTTGGAGCGAATATGTGTGTTCATTACCGTTTTTGTCGATATACGTTTTCTTTTCGATAACATCCCACGAATGACACCACGAGAAATTATCATGAAAACTTGTCGTTTCTCTGCAGGTCACACAATAATATCTTACATAATATCCGCCGCAAGTATTTTCGGGAAGATATACCTCCTCAAAAACGGTAAAGTGTCCCGTATAATTCTCCTCCAAGATTTCGGAATACCCGCAGTCCTTGCAAGTCCGATAAATAATCGCTCCGTCTTCGCAATTTGCCGAACCGTCCTTAAGTTTACCTGTATACTCGTAATTATGTCCGTCGTTGTCCTTTGTCACGACAACGTAATTATACGTTTGTCCGTTGATAGTAATAGTATAGGTAGTCGTATATTCTATAATACATGTTCCGGCATTTTTATCGGAATGTTTAACGCCGATTTTGTCGGCTGAAATTACAAGCTTGCATTTGTTACACTCGTAATAAGCTCCGAGATGGCTGTACTCGCCTTCTTCGGTATCGATTACGCCCCAAGACAATTCATGCCCGTTGCAAAGATTTTCGGCGATATCGATTTCTTTTCCGCAAGCGCAGCTATATTTTTTGATATACGTCCCCTCGCACGCGCCCAATTCGGTAAGGTCATAATACGATACAATAAAGCTTTCGTGCCGGTCGCCCTCTCTTTTCTCCTCTTTACCGCATATAATACATTCCCCGGTCGCCGTCCAGCCGTTTTCACAAGTCTCGCCTTCAAGCTTGAACGTGTAAACGTAAATATGCGAAGATTGTTCGTATTTGTTTATATAGATATAATTAGTTTTATCTTCCGTAACTATGGTCGTTGTAGAATAAACGATCCATTCGCACGGATTTTCGCCTTTAAGGGCTCTGTAAGTATCGCGACCGTATTCGTGTCCGCACCTCTCACATTTCTCAAGTGTGTACGTATGCGTATTTCCCTCTTTGTCGACATAAGTCTTGTTTTCTGTTTCCTTAAAATCATGTTTTCCGGAATCGTAGTAATCGAGGGAGGTTATTTCTCCGCAAATGCGGCAACGCTCTATTCTCATTCGCGATTCGCAGGTTTCGGAAACGGTTATATACTCGGCCTCGCCGGAAAGATGACTTTCGCGGATATACATGGTTTTATACGAACAATTTTTACAAGTCACGGTAACTTTAACACCGTCGTAACAGGTTTCGCCGAGTTTTTCGTAAGTCGTTTCGGTTTCGTGTTCGCAGTCAACGCCCTCACGGAATACGTTTTCGTGAATTACCTTTCCGCCGACGATTACCTGCCACACTTCTCTTCTGTAATAAACACAGTTATTGAGAGGTTCGTAAGTATCTTCGTTGATAATTTTAAGTCCGCATTTTTCGCACATGACGTAAGCGCCCGTGTGAATGATTCCGTTTTCGTCGGTATATTCGTATTCGGTAGGCTCGTTATCCAACAAGCCCTCGCAGGCAAGCCCCTCGTAGGCAATACCTTCTATCTTTCCGCATTCCGTGCACTTACTTATTCTGAGATATCCGCCGCAAACTTTTTCGCCCGTAAGATCGGAAATATCAATATTCTCTTCTACGAGATTCCATGGATATCTATGCTCGGAATATTCGATAGTCGCGTTAAGCTTCACCTCGTTTTTCTGCGTTATTTTAAGGCTGCCTGTGACTACGTAATAGCATTTCGTAATCGCCTGTTCCATATACATTTCGTAAACCGCGCCGCAGATTTTACAGGACGTGTTTACTCTTTGCCATTCGTTTTCGTCTTCGGTTTTGCCTGTTTCGGATTCCGCTTCGGTTTCGCAAGCAAGCGTCGAACTTGCGATATCCACCTTTTTGACCTGACCGCACTCGCAAGTCATTATAACTATCTGAGTACCTTTGCAAGTGCCGAGGTCTTCGCCGGTTATAAGAACGGGGTGAAGAGTTTTATGATCGCACGAGGTATATTCCTGTCCGCAGACAGTACAAACTCCGTTTACGTAATTATGATCGCCCGTCGCGGGGATTACTTCTCTCTTTACGTAACCGCACGCGCAAACGTAAACTCTTTCGCCGCCCGTAGCGCAGGTCGCTTTTTTAACTATTTCGCCTTTGCCGAATTCGTGCGCGGTTTCTTCCGCGATAAATCCGCAAAGAAGACATTTTCTGTAATGAACTTCGTTATCGTAAAGGTAACCCTCTTCGAATTTATGTTCGAGAGTTTCTTCGCTTTCCGGAACTTCTTTCTTATCGACGTAAAGCTCGCCGTTGAAGGTAGCTTTCGCGGTGTAAGTTAGCTTTTTCGGAGTCGTGCAGGTCGCTTTGATTTCTGCTACGGTAACCGTAGCGGTAATTTCTTCGGCGTGCGCGTTGTCGTTTTTGCAAACGGCTTTAAGAACAGCGCCGTAACCCTCGCTCCAGACCCATTCGAACGAATAATCGTGTCCGAGAGCCGCCACGAAGTTCGTATTATAACTGTATTCGCATTCCGTACAGGTTCTGACGATGTAACCCGCCGCTTCGCAAGTAGGCTCGATAACGTTTTCGACAAACGTATGCTCTTTTTTAGCCTCGGTTACGGTGTAAGTTTCGCTGCAGGTATCGCAAACGTAAACGACGCGACCTTCGCGGGTACAATCCGCCGTAACGCTTTCGGTTACGCTCCACTTATGACCTTCGGCTTTGATTAGTTTATTATAAGTCGCGTTGCATACGGTACATTGATAAGCGATATTTCCGTCCTTAAGACAGGTCGCCTCGGTTATGGTCTGCGCATATTTATGTCCTGCGGCTTCCTTTTCGTCCGTCACGCGTTCGTTTCCGCAACGAAGACATACGTGAAGGGTGTAACCGATATCCGTACAGGTGGGAACGATTACGAATTCGTGTTCGGAGTGTCCGTAAAGCGCGCAACGCTCTTCGGGGGTAAGTCTCGTAACGGTGTAATAGGAGAAATGCTTCGCTTCGAACGTCACATAACCTACGCCATCGACTTCGTAATAAGTAGCTTCATAAGCTTTTACGTTTCCTTCGTTATCGATATACCAGATAGCGATACTGTCTACGTCTTCCCCTTCGTTAAGCGTGTACGGAAGAACTATTTTGACTTTCCCGCCGCCGAAATCTACGTCTTCTCCGCCGTTTTTAAGCGTGAAATCGTAAATCGGGCTGTTGCCGATACGCTCTTTTATTTCCTGTTTGCCTTCCCCGGAAAGAAGATCGTTTTTCTTCGTTTCATCAAGGATATTCGCGCCGACGGTTACGTCGCCCGTTAATTTATTCTTGACTTCACCGAGATCCATAGACGCGCCGTCGAGGTGAACTTCGCTCGCGTCGGCGGTTATATCGTCCGCGCTTACGACGGTTTCTTTTTTCTCTGTCGCGTCGATAACCGTTTTGGTCGCGCCGCAGTTTTCTACGGTACAAGTAAGCGTTTTCTTGCCCGCTCCATCCGAAACTCCGTTATCCCAGATATGTCCGTTTACGGTATCGACGGAAATAATTTCCCTTTTGACGTCTCCGCAGTTTGCACAAGTGAATTTCTTAACTCCCTCGGTTTTGCAAGTAGCCGCAGTTTCGATAGAAGCGACGTATTCGTGATTTTCGAATTCTTCGCCGACTTCGTCCGTGATATTCTCGCCGCAAACCGAACACTTATACCCTTTTATATAATAGCAACTGTCTTTGCCGTTCCGAAGTTTATCGTTCGCGGCTTCGGCAATGCGTTTGTGTCCGAGTTTGTCGCTTACGGTAACGGTTTTTTCGTCTCCGCAATCGGAACATGCGAAAGTTTCGGTCGCGCCTTCGGTACAATTTGCTGCGGTCGTTCCGGTTACTTTGTAATTATGACCTTTCGCGGGTTCTGTAACTTCGCAATCAAGGCAAGCTCTGCCTTCTTCGCAAGTTACGTATTCTTTATCCCAGTTATGACCTTTCGCGGGTACTTCGTTATCGGTATACGCATCGCCGCAAGTCTCGCAAACATGGTTTGTATAACCTTTGGCAACACAGCGGGGAGCTACTACGGTATCCGTATAAGAATGTCCCGCGCTTTCTATGGTTTCGTTTTTCGTTTCGCCGCAAGCCGTACAGGTAAGCTTTTTAACTCCGTTTTCGGTGCAGGTCGCGTCGGTAGTGATTTCGCCCTCGTTCCAGCTATGCCCCGCGGGTTCTTCCCCGTAAGCTTCGCGGCAGACTTTGCAAACTGCTTTTTCGGTACAGGTAGCTTCGCCGCCCGTACAATCGGCTTCTTCCTCGGTATGGGAGCAATTGCCGCGCAAACATTTTTTTGCGTGTTTGCCATTGCCGAGCGAAACGAAATTCTTGCTCATAATATGTCCCAAAGCTTCGCCTTCGAAAGTTTCGTCGCCCTTTTCGCCGCAAGCCGAACAAGACACATAATACTTAGCCTTTGTTTCGCAAGTTGCTTCTTCCGCGCGGTATTTGACGTCGATTTTTTCTATGTATGTATGGCCTTCCGAATTTCCTTTCTTTCCGCAACGACCGCATCTCCGATAATGTTTGCCGTTACCGTCAGAAACGTAACCCCAATTATGACCTAAAGCGGGAGAAGTCGTTATTTTTTCTCTGCCGAATTCCTTTTGGCAGACCGAACATATAACGACGGAATCGTAACCGCCCGCCGAAGTACAAGTCGCGCGGACTTCGTTTCTGCGAACAGTCGTCTTTTTGTGCCCCGAAGGCTCGCCGCTTTCAAAGGTATTTTCGCCCTTTTCGCCGCAAACCGAACAGGATACGTAATATGTAGCCGCCTTTTCGCAAGTCGCTTTTGCCGCAAGGTACTTTTCATCGACTGTTTCAGCCGAAAAATCGTGAGCCGCAAGCTCGCCGTATTCCTCGCCGCAGACTTCGCAAACGGCTTTTTTCGTACAAGTCGCTTTGCCTCCGATATGGGTATGTTCTTCGGAGTTGCTTTCCTCTTCGGAAGTCGTTTCGGAATTGCTCTCTCCTTCGCTTATCGTTTCGCTTTCCGATTCGCCCTCCGATATAGTTTCGGAATTGCTCTCAGTAATTGTTTCGGATTCTTTTTCCGAAGCGGTTTCGCTTACAGTCTCGCTTTCCGAAACAGAAACGCTGTCTTTCGTCGTTTCGCTTACGGAAGTCGATTCCGACGATCCTGCGGATTTCTTACCGAGCGTTACGCAGAGCGTTACAACGCCCGCGACAACGCATACGGCAACAAGAACCGCAATGATTTTTGTTTTTAATTTCATATATGTCCTCCTTGATTACATTTGAACGCCCCGAAAAACATGTAACGTTTTTTTCGTTATACGTTCTTCCGGCTTACTTTCCGGATTTTTTTGCCGTTAAGAGTATCTTTGCTTACAGAGTAAGCAAAGAAGAAGTATACTTCTTC
>CAKQSB010000015.1 GCA_934271735.1 uncultured Clostridia bacterium
CGAACGGGTTAATACTTGACGTATAAGCCGCGAGCGTAACGAAGTATTAGTCAAAAATACGCCGCCAGACCATGGTTTGGATTATTCTTGTCTGGCATCGTCACCCGATTTAAATTATCGAGAACTTGACGAACGAATAATTTTCTCTGTAGAAATCGCTCTTGTAGCCGTCTTTCCACGCACCCGTAAGATCGAAAGTCCAGGGGGAAACGCTAAGCGGCTCGTATTCTTTGAAATGGTGCGGTCCGTAAATATTTCTGTTACTGCCGTAAAGCACGAGAGTTAAAGTATGCTCTTTTCCGTCCGCAAAAGCGGAAAGATCGGCTTCGCGGTCGAAAAGTACGGTTTTGACGAATTTTCCGTCCACAAACACGTCCGCCGCCGTAAATCTGCCGGTAAATTTCAAAACCGAAACGTCTTTTTCTATTACGACTTTCTTCCAAAGCTTCATTTTGCCCATAAAGAACAGATAACCGTCGCTTGCGATATTCGCTGCGTTCACAACGTCTTTTGCGGTCGTTATATAATAATCCCCGCTAGATAGCATAACCATATCGTTTTCGACTTTAAGGTTATCGTCTCTCACGGCAAAGTTTCCGCGGATATAAATGCTTTCGAGTTCGGTGTCGTAAGACAAGCAGTTTTTAAGCGATTCTTTTTCCGGCGTTACGTCCGAAAGAACGAAATAAACGTGCTCGCTTTCGTAGAAATCGATAGTAAAAATAACCACGTTTTCGCCGACGATAACATCTTTCGCGATATCAGCCGTCAAAAAGCTTCGATCCAACGTGCCTTTTTCCTCAAGCTTAACCACACTCCCGTTGACGGTACATTTTTTAATGTCCATTCTCTCACATTCGAGCGACATTTTATCGGTTTTTTCTTTTACGTCGAATACGTATTTAAGATAGATTTTCCCGACGTATTTCTGAGAAATAAGTCCGTTGAAAATTGCGGGGATATACGCTTTTTTGCCGTAATTCACGCCGTCGAAAGAAAGCTCGGCTTTGTCTATCGTAAGGCTGTTTAAAGGCGTTTCGATAAATTTCCAGTCTCCCGAAAGGTCGATATATTTGCCGTTATAGAACTTGGCGGATTCATATTTCTCGTCACTCTCGTAAATGATGGCAGAACCGCCCTCGTCGAGCTTTATATAAACGTAGCCGTCCTCGATTACGAGCGGATATTTTTCGAGTTTTTCAACGTTATATCCGTAAGGATAAGCAGAATTAAGCTTGATTTTCGCTTCCGCCGCGTCCTCGCCGATATTCACGATATAAAGGAATTTGCCGAATTCGCCCTCTCTGTATGCCGATCTGATATTTTTACTGTCGGTAATAACCTTATATTCCGCAGCGTTTTCGATATCTTTTAAAGTACAGGTCGCTTTAAGCTCGTCGAACGGATATTTCTCGCCTTCGAGATATTCGGGCTTGCCGTTTTCGATCGCGAGCTTGCCTCCCTCGGCGATAAATTTCGTTAAAAGACCGAGCGTGGTTTTATCCATACACTTCATTTCGGGAAGGTAAACAAAGTCATAAGCGTAATCGCCGATAATAAACTTGCCGTTCTCGACTTTTCCGTGTTTCGCGATTATATTTTCGTCGCCGTAGTGGTGCGGGATATTTTTCGCGCCGAACATTTCAATCGTTTTATCGAAAGAATCCTCGAGCTCCTTGATGGAATTATAATCGTTATCCCTGTCGAAAGTGAGGTACGCGGTTTTTATCGGGTGAAGAACGAGTGTGTTTATTCTGTTTCTGCTTTCCGAAAGAAGATAGCCGAGTCGTCCGAAGTAATCGTTGAAATCCTTGAATTTATCAAACCAAGCCATATGCTCGGAATAGGACGTGGGGTAATCCCTCTTTCTCTGACCGCGTATCGAATATGCGGCGAGGTGCTGACACATAAGATTTACGCCGTTTACGTACTGCCATTCGGCAATGCGTTTAAGCTCCTGCGGCGTAACGTCCCACCCGCAACAAGCGAAAGTTTCGGTTAAAACGTGCTTTCTGCCGAGCTGCTCCGCGACAGATCCGACCTGTTTGGGTTCAAGCTCGCTTCCGACGCATCTTCCGAGCCAATCCACTCCGGGAATATGCTCGTACTCGTAAAATTCCATTACGCCGGCGCAACACCACATCTGCATAAAGATTTTCGATTCCTCGACGCCGTGCCCCGTGAGCATACAGCCGTTTTCGGTGCACCAGTCGTAAATCTGCTTTACGAAACTGTCGATAAAGAAGCGGTGCATAGCGTTCCAGTATTTATATCTGAAAGCGTAAGCTCCGTCGCACTCTATGAAAAGCTTTCCGAGTTCTTCCCAAAGGTCGATATCGTATTTTTCTTTGAAATAATCGATAAGAACGGGAGAATAAGGGGTCTCCCATCTGTAATATTGCGGTTCGTCGGTGAAAAATCCGAGCATATATTTGCCGAAATCTTTGCCGCACTCTTTTTTATATCTCTCGTGAGTAAGTTCGATGAATTTTCTCACTATGTTTTTATCGAGAATATCGACGACCGACGGGTTTGTTTTGAGATATACGTTGACGTACTTCCCCTCGCCCGCAGGCTTTTCCACTCTTTTTAAAACATTGTCTTTTCCGACAAAGTAAACCGCGGTGGCTTTATCGTCGAAACTATCCGTAACCTCTTTGTCGAGATACTTCTCGTGATTATTCTTATCTTCGAGAAGTTTCATTCCCGCAAAGCCGCTCGGCCAGCCGTTTTCGTCGTAGCTCCAGGCGTTCATATTCACCTTTTTGCTCTCTTCCACGCAAGCTTTAATGCACTCGAACCATTTTTTGCCTAAATATTCGGTTTTAAGTCCGCCTCTCGCGTGCATAAAAAATCCGCCTATGCCCTTATCGTGCATTTCGTCTATCTGCCTTACGAGCTCGCTCGGAACAAGGTCGTCGTTCCAGCTCCAGAACGGTACGGGTCTGTAATCCCTCAAATCGCTTTTAAGTTTTTTTGTAATGTCCGCCATAACACACCTTTTGGTTTTTCCGTATATTTTTCGCAGGGCGAAATTTCTCTTTTCCCGCCTTTAATTATGCGGAATTTTTGTCATTTCGCCGTCTTGAAAAGATTATAACATTTTTAAGAAAAAAACGCAATAGAAAACATATTTTTTCCATTGCGTTTTAGTTATATTTTATTTCGTTTTCATTCATCTTTTCCGCTCGGTTTTTTCTTCGACTTTTTATCGCCAAAAAGTCAATAATTATTCTTCCTTATCAATCCTTATCCGCAAGGCTGCGTTTATAATAAAAGATATACTGCTGAATAAAACCCGAATCGTTGCCAAAACGCGAGGTGAAAAACTCCGCGATTTTTTTTCTGTCCTTAAGTTCGCCGCCGAAATCTTCTCTGTAAAGCTTTTCGATCCAGGTATCGACGGGGAAACTGTCCGTTCTATGATAGCCGAAAAGCGCGACACAATCGGCAACCTTCGGTCCTACGCCTTTAAGCGAAATAAGTTTTTTTCTAAGCTCCGCCGTAGTAAGTCCGTCGTCGGAAAAATCGAACTCGCCGCTTTCGATCGCTTTCGCGACCGCGGGGATATAGTCCGCCCTGTAACCGTAGCCGAGTTTGAAATAAAAGTCGGCGTCCTTCATAGCCAGAACCTCTGCGGTCGGGAAAGAATAGTATTCCTCGCCCATAAAGGATTTTTTCTCGCCGAGAGAAGCCGCCGTACGTTCGATTATGGCTTTTATTCTCGGAATCATGTTGTTCTGAGATATGATAAACGAAAAAAGGGTTTCCGATAAGTCCTGACGAAGAATTCTTACCCCCGAGGCTTTTTCGGCTGCCGTGCGAACGATTTCGTATTCGCATTTTTCCGCTCTTTTCACTATCCCCGAATAATCGAAATCGAGGTCGAAGTACTTTTTGAAGTACTCTTCGTCGTCGTCCTCGAAAGTGATTTCGGTTTCGTCGTTTACGCTTTTCAAAAAGCAGCATTTACCGCCCGATTGAACCAAAAAACCGCCGTTAATCGACTTATAGCGGAAGATTTGCCCACATTCGAGCGTATCTTCAGGACTAAAAAATTTACCGTCTGTCCGTATAGTTTTCATAAGTTTAAAGGTATGCCGAACCAAGGCTCGTATTATTTTTGTCCGGCATTATTATAAAAAAAGCAAACCCTCAAAAAAAAGAGTTTGCTTTACGATGTTTTAAGAAAATCAATCGGCTGCGTAAACGCTGACCTGTTTTCTGTCTTTGCCGAGTCTTTCAAATCTGACGACTCCGTCTACCAAAGCGTACAAAGTATCGTCGCTTCCGATACCCACGTTGTTACCGGGATGGATTTTAGTTCCTCTCTGTCTTACAAGGATGTTTCCCGCAAGAACTGCCTGACCGTCCGCACGTTTAGCTCCGAGACGCTTAGCGTTGCTGTCACGTCCGTTCTTCGTGCTTCCCATTCCTTTATGGTGCGCAAATAATCTGAAAAATAACATATTACCGCCCTCCGTTTATTACTTCGCAACGATCTCGACAATCTTTACCGAGGTAAAAGGCTGTCTGTGACCCTGCTTCTTTCTTTCGTTCTTCTTGGCTTTGTACTTGAAGACAATGACTTTTTTGTCCTTTGCCTGAGCCGTAACTTCGCCTACTGCTTTGAATCCTGCCGCTTCTTTAGCAACTTTGATTCCGTTTTCATCAGATACAAGCAAAACGTTAAATTCGACTTTGTCGCCAACGTTTGCGTCAAGCTTTTCGAAGTTTACAACGTCGCCGCCGCTTACTTTGTACTGCTTGCTTCCGTTTTCGATGATTGCGTACATTGAAAAATAGACCCTCCTGTCTAATCTCGCCGGGAAAAATTCTTCGGGGCGCGTTTGAACGCGACTTTATACCCTTTCCGAACGGTTCTTTATAAGTATAACCTTTTTCAATGAATATGTCAAACGTTTTTGCATTATTTTATAAAACAATTACATACTATTATCGATAAAAATTTTTAAAAGGAGCTAATTTATGGACGATTACCAGAATATAGACAAGGAAGCGCTTGTTTCCCTTTACAAAAACGCGCACATCGCGCTCCAGACCATTTCGGATATAATCAAAGAGGTTTCGGACGAAAATATGCGCAGCGAACTCGCCGACGAATACGACGGCTACGAAAAATATATCGGCAAACTTTCCTCTTATATGAAGGAAACTTCCACCGACACAAAGGACATTAACCCGCTCAAAAAAGCCGTTATGTTCGCTTCCGTTAAAATGAATACCTTAACGGACGATTCCGCGTCTCACGTCGCCGAACTTATGATCAAAGGCACGGTTATGGGAATCACCGAACTTCACGAACTTTTAAACGGCTGCGGAGACAAAATTTCGGAAACGGTGAGAAACCTCGCGAAAGAGCTTACCGAACTTGAAGAATCTTACGAAGAACGCTTGAAGAAATTTTTATAAGAAACCACAAAAACTCGGGGCAAACGCAAATTCACCCCGAGTTATGTTGATAGTTGTATATCTGCCGTACGGATTATTTCTCGTACGGTTTCGCGCCGTACAAAGACTGCATCGTATCGTCGTATTTTTTCATTTTATCGTACTGTTTAAGTTCGATGTCACTATCGAAATCGAGAAGTCTCTGTTTTTCGGCTTTGGTAAGTTTTGTGGGAACTTCTACGTATACGGTTACGTACAAACTGCCCGTTCCAAAACGCGAAGCGATACCCTTACCGCGAATCTGGAACACTTTACCCGACTGCGTTCCTTCGGGAATATCGAGCGCTACCGTATCGTCGAGGGTGGGAACTTTAACCTTTCCGCCGAGAGCCGCCGTAGTGTAGCTTATCGGAAGATCCACGTACAAATCGAATTTGTTTCTCTTGAAAAGCTTATGCGGCAGAACTTTGAAAACAACGATAAGATCGCCCGGTTCGCCGCCTGTGGTGGAAGCTTCGCCGTAGCCTTTTTTAGTTATATAACTGTTCGTGTCCGCGCCTGCGGGGATATTGAGGGTAATCGTCGTCTGCTTACGCTGATAACCTTTTCCTCCGCACGTCGGACATTTTTCTATAATAATCTTGCCTTTTCCTCCGCAAGCGTCGCACGCGCGCTGTTGAACGGTTCTGAAAATGCTGTTTCCCGAAACATACTGAATAGTACCCGTTCCTTTACATTTATCGCACTGCTTATACGACGTGCCGTTTTTCGCGCCCGTGGATCTGCAATCGGGGCAAGGCTCTTTTCTTGTGTAAGTTATATCCTTTTTGCAACCCTTAGCCGCGTCCAGAAAAGAAAGCTCTACTTCGAGATTGATATCGTCTCCGTCCTGCGCCGCCGACCTGTTGCCGCGATCCGATCCCGAGAAAGCTCCGAAAATGTCGCCGAAAATATCGCCGAAACCTCCGAAACCGCCCGCGCTTTGCGAGCCGCTTCCGAAACCGCCGAAGCCGCCGAAATTACCCGCGCCCGGGTTTTCGAGTTCCATATCGTATTGCTGACGTTTCTGCGGATCGGACAAAACCTCGTTAGCTTCGTTTATTTCCTTGAATTTCTTTGCGCATTCCTCGTCGTTAGGGTGCAAATCGGGGTGATACTGACGGGCAAGCTTTCTGTAAGCCGCTTTTATATCGTCCTGCGAGGCTTTTTTATCCACGCCGAGTACTTCGTAATAATTCTTTGCCATATTTTTCCTTATTTATAAGTCTTTAACGCGGGCGGACTTATGTCCGCCCGCGTCGTCTTTACAATCTATGCAATCGTTTGCAAAAATGCTTGTTTTGTTATTTATTTAACCGTTTTACGCGGTTTTACTCCGAAATCCGTTCCGTTTTCGTTTAAAATCAGTTCTGATGAAATTCGGTGTCGCCGTCGTCGGAACCTGCCGCGCCTGCGCCCGGATTAGCTCCGCCCTGTGCGTTTGCGGTAGCCTGCTGATAAAGCTTGGTGAATACCGGTTCAATATCTTTGGAAAGCTTTTCGGTTGCCGCAACGATTCTGTCGTTATCGTCCGAGTTAAGAGCTTCTTTAGCTTCCTTAACCGCATTTTCGACAGTGGTCTTGTCTTCTTCGGTGAGCTTGTCGCCGCTGTCTTTCACAGTCTTTTCAACCTGGAAGATAAGGCTGTCGAGCTTGTTCTTGTTTTCAACGGCTTCCTTTCTCTTCTTATCTTCGGCTTCGTACATTTCGGCTTCCTTAACGGCTTTCTGAATGTCTTCTTCCGAAAGGTTGGTGGACGAAGTTATCGTGATATCCGCAGCTTTCTGAGTTCCGAGATCTTTTGCGGTTACGTGAACGATACCGTTTGCGTCGATATCGAAGGTAACTTCGATCTGAGGAATTCCTCTCGGAGCGGGAGCGATACCCGAAAGATTGAACTGACCCAAAGTCTTGTTGTCTTTCGCGAACTGTCTTTCGCCCTGAAGAACGTGAATGGTAACTTCGGACTGGTTATCCGCAGCCGTCGAGAATACCTGAGATTTCTTAACGGGGATTGTGGTGTTCTTTTCGATAAGTTTCGTGAACACGCCGCCGAGCGTTTCGATACCGAGAGACAACGGCGTTACGTCGAGAAGAAGAACGTCTTTTACTTCGCCCGTCAAGACGCCGCCCTGAATAGCCGCGCCGATAGCGACGCATTCGTCGGGGTTGATGCCCTTGAAGGGTTCTTTGCCGGTTTCGCATTTAACGGCTTCGACAACCGCGGGGATACGAGTCGATCCGCCGACAAGGATAACCTTATCGATATCGTTATAGGTAAGACCCGCGTCTTTCATAGCCTGGCGCATAGGAGCTTTGGTCGATTCTACGAGGTCGCCCGTCATAGTGTCGAATTTATCTTTGGTAAGCGTTACGTCCAAATGTTTAGGACCGTTGGCGTCCGCGGTTATGAACGGAAGGTTGATGTTGGTCGAGCTCATGCTGGAAAGTTCGATCTTGGCTTTTTCCGCAGCTTCCTTGATTCTCTGCATAGCCATCTTATCTTTGGAAAGATCGATGCCCTCTTTGGCTTTGAAATCGTCGACGACGTAATCCATAATTCTCTTATCAAAATCGTCGCCGCCGAGCATACAGTTACCGTTAGTGGCAAGAACTTCGAATACTCCGTCGCCGATATCGAGGATGGAGACATCGAACGTACCGCCGCCGAGGTCGTAAATCATAACTTTATGCGATTTCTTATCTTT
This sequence comes from uncultured Clostridia bacterium, assembly GCA_934271735.1. Classification (GTDB taxonomy): domain Bacteria; phylum Bacillota; class Clostridia; order Christensenellales; family Borkfalkiaceae; genus UBA10281. The sequence continues at coordinate 8,160 of CAKQSB010000015.1, forward strand.
ATCGAGACCGTAAGCAAGAGCCGCAGCCGTAGGTTCGTTTATGATACGAAGTACGTTAAGACCCGCGATTTTGCCTGCGTCTTTAGTAGCCTGTCTCTGGCTGTCCGTGAAGTATGCGGGGCAAGTGATAACCGCGTCTTTTACGGGTTCGCCGAGATAGCTTTCGGCGTCCTTTTTAAGTTTTGCCAAAATCATAGCGGAAATTTCCTGCGGGGAATACTGTTTTCCGTCGATGTTGACTTTATAATCGCTACCCATATGTCTTTTGATGGAGATAACCGTTCTGTCGCTGTTCGCCACCGCCTGACGTTTAGCGATCTGACCGACAAGTCTTTCTCCGTCTTTCTGGAAACCTACTACCGAAGGAGTCGTTCTCGATCCTTCCGCGTTGGCTATAACTACCGGTTCGCCGCCTTCCATAACAGCTACGCAAGAGTTCGTTGTTCCTAAATCTATACCAATTACTTTACTCATAATATTTATCTCCTTTTAAAGTTAATTTTTTAATTTATTCTTTGATTACGGATACCTGAGCGTATCTCATAATCTTTTCGCCGAGTTTATATCCCCTGCCGTAAACCTGTTTTACCGTCTCGGGTTCGTCCTCTTCGGTTTCCTTCGGAACGGTCATAACGGCGTTTGCGGTGCTTGGGTCGAATTTGCTTCCGACCTCGGGCGAAAACTCGATTACGCCGAGCGCGGAAAGCGTTTCGTGATACTTCTTTAAAAGTTTCTCTATTCCGTCTTTCGTGTTGTCGTCCAGCTGCATCTTAAGCGCCCAGTCCAAACTGTCGCCTATCGGCAATATCTTTTCTATCGCGGTAACCCTGCCGTCGTCGAACGCCGCGCGCACTTCTTCGTGTTTATGCTTACGCACGTTCTCGCAATCGGCTCTGGCTCTCAGATAGTCGTTTTTCGTTTCTTCGTTTTCTTTTTTTAGATTTTCGATTTCGGCTCGGAGCTTAAGAACGTTCGATTCGGATTTACGCAAAAGTTCTTTTGCCTCGGCTTCCGTCATCTTGTCGATTTCGTCCGCTTCGGATTCTATCTCTTCTTCCTGTTCGGGAGCGGGATTTTCGCGTTTCTCCTCGTCTTTATTTTTTTCGTGATGTTTTTTTTCGTGTTGCGACATTTTTTTCGTTCGCCTCCTACCTGTTCGTTATTATGCTTTCAAGTATTTTCCCGACGTTTTCAAGCACGGCTACGACTTTCTGATAGTCCATTCTTATAGGACCTATAACGCCGTAGGTTCCGAGCTTCGTTCCGTTTGCGGAGTACGTTGCGGTGACGAGCGAACATTCTTTGGGAATTTCGTCGTAACCGTCCGCGCCGATTTTTACGTTGATTTTTATATCCCGATTGTCTTCGGTAAGCAAAGTCATAACTTTGTCCTTGCTCGTAACCACAGAGAGGAAATCCTTTATCTTATTGATATCGGCGTACTCGGGGTGGTCGAGAATTTTATCCTCGCCCGCCGTAACCACATCCTCGCCCGTGGTCGTCATATAAGCTTTCAACGCCTCGACTACGTTTACGAATATGTTTTTGTAACCCAGAAAACTGTCTTCCATTTCGGGCTTCAAATCGCATATCTCGTTGAACGTTTTGTTTTTGCACATATTGTCGAGAACTTTTTCGGCGTCCTTAAGCTGATCGTCCGTCATATTTTCGGGTATGTCGATGAAGTTATCCTTTAAAAGCCTCATCTCGGTAACGATTATGACGAGCGCGCTGTCGGGTTTGAACCTGATAAGCTTTATGCTTACTATTTTCTCCGATAAGTCGTGACTCTGAATACCTACCGACGTGTAAGAAGTCAGCTCGCTTATTACCTTTGTGGTGTTTTTGATAACCTCTTCCAGATTGTCGGCTTTATCGAGAAAGATTTTCTTGATATAGTCGAGCTCCTTTACGGAAAGTTTATCTTTTACCATAAGGTCGCTTACGTAAAGCTTGTAAGCCTCCGCCGAAGGTACTCTCCCCGACGAGGTGTGAATCTGCGTAAGATAACCGAGTTCTTCGAGCGCGGAAAGCTCGTTTCTGACCGTCGCGGAACTGATGTTTTTCAAGTGCCGCTCGGTTAAGCTTTTCGACGACACGGGAACAGCCGTTTCTATATAATCATCAACGACGTACTGAAGTATTTTTTTCTTCCTGTCCGACAGCCCCATATCCTTGGCACTCCTTATCTTTGAATGTTAGCACTCATTAGCTTTAAGTGCTAACTCGCCCTCATTATATATCGTAGGAAAACGTTTGTCAAGCGTTTTGAGACAAATTTTTAAAAAAATTTTTTCGGGCGGTTTTACGGCGATTTTACTTAGTTATTATGCGGTATTTTATTGAAATATATCACAAAAAAAAGCGGCTTCTGCAAAAAAAATTTGCCGAAGCCGTTTATTGATTTTTTATTCTGCCCTAATAAAAAGTTTTCGGTTTTTGCGGAAGCACTTTTGTTTTTCTCCCGCAAACACTCGTTTCCCGCCGAAAAGTCTTATTCTCCGCCGAAAATTCCGAGAAGCGCAATGCCGACGACCGTTACGACTATCGCCGCGTAGTGTTTCCACGACAATCTTTCTTTAAGGAATATCGCGCTCCACACGACCGAAAGCACGCAGTAGCACGAAATGATAGGCGCGGCGGCTACGGTGTTGGCCGCAATGGCGGAAATATAAGCGAACTGTCCCGCCGTTTCGCTGATAGCTCCGATAAGTTTCGGGGCTTCGCGCTTTATCGTCGGTTTGTCTTTCTTGATTATGAACGCATACACGGCGGCGACTATTCCGCAAAGAAGGAAAGTAAGTTCGTAAGCAACGTTAGCGACGTCCTCGTCAAGCACGTCGAGGATAAAGGAATCGGCAACGGTTCCGGCCGCGTCGATAAAGCAATATATCACGGGGAAAGCGAGCGCGATCCAGCTTTTGCTGTATTTGATGTTCGCCGTTTCCTGCCTGCGCGCCCTTATCTCATCGTCCTCACTCATTTCCGCAAAGCCGAGCCCGGTTACGCCGAGCGCGCACACCACTATACCTATTATAGTCATAACAAGCTGCGTTTGCCCCTCGATACCCGCTCTGTCCGTAAAAAATATGATAAGGAAAAGCGATGCCACCGCTCCCGACGTGTTGCATATCGGCGAGGAAATGGAAAGCTCGATATATCTTAAACCTATGTAACCGATAAACATCGAGACTATATAACACAAGGACGCGGGCAAATATTTCCACATCGCCTCGAAAGAAAACGGCACTTTGAAAAATACTATTTCGACGATCGCGTGAACGCCCATTACGAGACCTACCGCGACGACCATTTTCCATTGACTGAATTTATCGTCGGGTTTAGAGCCGATTTTCGAAAACAAGTCCGAGCCGCTCCAACAAACAAGCGCGATAAGCGCAAGAATAAACCACATTATCTTTTGTTCTCCATTATATTTTTGTTTTATTAAAATTATATATTTGTTATATATATTAAAGTTTTACAAGACCGGCATTAAGCATTTCCTGCAAGGAAGTGAGTATGCCGATTTTCGCGTGGTACCAGGTCAAGCCGCCCTGGAAGAATACCGCGTAAGGTTCTCTGATCGGTCCGTCGGCGGAAAGCTCTATGGACGAACCTTGAATGAATGCGCCCGCAGCCATAATAACTTCGCTTTCATACCCGGGCATTTCCCACGGGATAGGCGTTACATAACTATCGACGGGGGCAGAAGCCTGAATACCTTTGCAAAACGCAATCATACCCTCTTTGCTTCCGAGTTCGACAGCCTGAATTATGTCGTGACGTTCCTCTTTTGCGGACGGGAACACTTTGAAACCAAGCCTTTCGTAAACTTCGGCGGCGAAAATCGCGCCTTTTTCCGCGCCCGCAACGACGGTGGGAGCAAGGAAAAATCCCTGATAAAAACTCTGCATAACGCCGAGGCTCGCGCCGACTTCCTGCCCGAGACCCGGAGCGGAAAGCCTGTATGCGCATCTGTCCACACATTCCTGCGTACCGCAGATATACCCGCCGACGGGAGCTAAACCGCCGCCCGGGTTTTTGATGAGCGAGCCGACAGTCATATCCGCGCCGACGTCCGACGGTTCGATTTCCTCTACAAATTCGCCGTAGCAGTTATCGACCATAACGATTACGTCAGGCTTTATTTTCTTAACGAAAGCTATAAGCTCGCCTATCTGTTTGACCGAAAAAGTCGGACGGGTCTGATAACCTTTACTCCTCTGTATCGTCACAAGTTTGGTTTTTTCGCCGATAGCGCGGGCGATATTTTCGTAATCGAAAGTGCCGTCGGAAAGAAGATCGACCTGTTTATACGAAACGCCGTATTCTTTCAAGGAGCATTTGCTCTCCCTTATTCCGATAACCTCTTCGAGCGTGTCGTAAGGCTTGCCGACGGGAGACAAAAGTTCGTCTCCGGGGAGAAGGTTTGCCGAAAGCGCGACCGTTAAAGCGTGCGTTCCGCAAACAATCTGCGGGCGGACGAGCGCGGCTTCGGTGTGAAAGGTGTCGGCGTAAACCTTTTCGATTTTGTCTCTTCCGAGGTCGTTATAACCGTATCCCGTGGAAGCGGCGAAACACGCGGCGTCAACCCTGTTTTTCTTCATTGCGGAAAGAACCTTGCACTGGTTATACTCCGCGATTTTGTCTATTTTTTCAAATCTTTCCTTTAAAGAATCAAGGATTTTCTCACCGAAGGAATAAACCTCGTCCGAAATTCCGAGTTCCTTATAAGCGTTAAGAATGTTCATTTCTATTTGTTATCCTTTATTTTTTCTATGATTTCGTCTGCAGTTTTGTTTAAAACGTCGAGCTTTGTAATTACTATTCCGCACGAAACGTCGCCGAAGATGAGCATCGTGTCGCCCGAAGAAATTCCGAAAGATTCTCTTGCTTCCTTCGGGATAACTATCTGCCCTTTTTCGCCGACCTTTGCCGTACCGAAAACTCGTTTTTCCGCATTTTTAGCGAGAATTTGTTTACCCTTAGGCATATCCGTCACCCCACGCAAGCTTTGTTATACTTTTCATACTATTCATACCCGACGATTATACCGCTTCACACAAAAAAAGTCAAATAAAAAGCGGCATTTTAAGCCGCTTTTCAGTATATTTTATAATTTTTTTTCAGAACAGTTGTTTCATTCTGTCTTTTTTGGAGAGTTCGGAAAGCTTTGTTCCGTCTTCGGTTAAAGTTTCGCCTAAGTTGTAACGGGAAGCTTTGGCGATTTTCTTAAGCGAATACACTATACTGTAATGTCTGATACCTGCCTGATATAACGCCACGAGAGCTTCGTAGGAATCGGCAACCGTCGTGTAAAGCGTTTTGGAAGTTTCGCCCTTCTTGCCGATATGTTTAACTGCAAAATCGATATTGCCCGTGATATGACTTTCGGGTTCTTTATCCAGAAGCGAATTGACGAATTTTTCGTTTTCTTCTTTGTTGCCTACGGAATCGAGAGTTATCGTGAGCCTTACCTCTAAAACATCCGAAATTTTCTTGCGTTCGCCGTTTATGACTATTTCCTTAGGATAAATTTCGATAATCGGTTTGCCGTCCACGGGGTACTGCTTGAACGACGAAGGAATCATCGAGAGGAAAATTACCACGAAAACAAGCATAATCGCGCCCATAAGATAGCCCATCGTGCCGGTTTCGGGATTATTTAAGCCCTGAATGAATATAGTCGCGCCCATTCCGCCCATCAGAATCACCAGAAGCGCGCCGTATGTGAGAGATTTGCGGCGTTCCTTTTTGTTAAAAGCAACGTCGGGATATATCTTTACGCTCTGCGCTTCTTCGGCTTTTTTTTCGGTTGCGCCCGCCGCCGTGTCCGCCGTAACGTCCGTCGTTAAATTTTTATTTTCTTTTTTCATTTTAAAATCCCTTTTATGTCGGGTGAAGCCGAATTTAACTTCCGCCGCGACGCATTCAAAAAAACGGAACTTTCGGTAAACCCGAAAATTCCGCTTTTATCATTTTTGAATATTAAACGTATTCGAGCATAAATTTCGGAAGGTCTGCCTTTTCCGCGCTGACGGTCATTTCGAATTTAACTCCGTCAATCTTCTTGATAGCGGCAAAGAGATCTTCGAGTTCGTCGAGCTTGCAGTTTGCGATTCTCAAAATTCCGTCGATGAAAATTTTTTCGATATCGCTGTTGCCCGCAACAAGACCCATAATGAAACCTTTCAGTTCATCCACCGACGATATACCGTATTCTTCGGTATAAACGCATCTTACGTTAATGTCTATCGCAACCGAGCAAATGGATTTGTCGGTTATAAAAACGACGTTGCCTTTCGCGTCTTTTGCGGCGGCATTGATGTCGTCCATTATGATTTTTGTTTTGCCGAAGCCCTTAGGGCCGTAAATAAGTTTTATCATAAAACGTTCCTCCGTTTTTTCTTATGCGGGAAAGATTTAATCTCCCCCTGCTTATATACATTGTATACTATTACGCGAATTTTTTCAAGGGGTTTTGCCAAATATTTTTAAATTTTCAGCAAATATCCCGATTTTTTTCGCAATTCGCGCTTTCTATGCTTACATATAACGATCAGCCGACTTCTTCTTCGGCATTTCTCGCTTTTACGACCGCTCTCGACGCCACAGAATATTCGGTTACACCGAGAATGGTTTCGCCGTCTATCTGAACGGCGGTGGGCTTGTCGAATTTAACGATTATGTTGTTTCCCGTAAGAGGCGTAAACATTTCGGTATGCTTTATGTGTTCGCCCTTGAAAATAGACGGGAAAACGATAAGCGTTTTGAGCTTGCCCGAACCGTATAAAACTCCGCACGTTTCGGTCTCGCTCGTAAGCCTGTTCTGATCGGGCGTAATATTCATTCCGCCGCCGTAAAATCTGCCGTGCATAGTGGGCGCGAGCCATACTTTTTTGAAAGTATATTTTTTACCGTCCACTTCGATTTCGGCGTTTCTCGGTTTAAAATGGAATAAAAGTCCTTTAATGGCTATGCCCGCGTAATTTACGGGTTTATTCGATTTTTCGCGGAGTTTATCTCCGACTTCGCAGCAATAACCGTCGATTCCGTAACCTACGCCGTTAATAAACTTATAAGTTTTGCCGTTCACCGTAACTTCGGGCAAATCTTGTATGTACTCGTTGATAAGAACGGGCTTATCGCCTTTGTTTCCGCCGAGATCGTGAATGAAATCGTTGCCGCTGCCCGTCGCGAAATAATAAACGTCGTGCCTAAGTTCGATATCCTTTGTGTCGTTCACGAAACGATTGAGCGTTCCGTCGCCGCCCGATATTGCGATTTTATCGCCGAGCGGTATTTTCGAAATAAGCTCCGCCGTATCGTTTAAAGTAACGTCGTAATAAACTACTTCCTCGCCCGGCAAAAACTTTTCGATGTTCTTGGTCTCGGTTTCACCCGTACCGTTTCCTGCTTTGGGATTGTATAAAACGTGATATTTCATTTGTCACCTCTTCGGATTTCTCCGCTTTTTTCCTTGTAGTTTTTTTAATCGTCTATCGCAATCGTTTCCGACATAACGTCGCCCGTCAGAGGTTCTGTCGCAGCGTTCGCCTGCGCCGCCGCAATGTGCTTTTTCACCGAATTCAGCGTCGGGAAATACATTATCATATAAACGCCGATAGTCAAAACCCAGCTTATCGGGTAAACTATGTAAACCATTTCGATTACGGGATTTAACAGATAAATCGTTTTGAGCCAGACTATTCTGAACAGACAGCTTCCCGACAAACTTACGATCATTGCCGTCATCGATTTTCCGAGGCCTCGCATACAGTTGCTTAAAACGTCCATTATGCCGCAGGTAAAATACGTCGAAGCCATTATGTACAGCCTTAGCTGCGCGATTTTTATTATCTCCTCGTCATCCGACATAATTCCGCAAAGCTGCTCGGAGAACAATATTATTATTCCGCCGAGGATAAGCCCCACGACAGTTACGAGCGCAGTAGATTCTCTCACCACCGTTCTTACTCTGTCGATTTTTTTCGCGCCGAGGTTCTGGCTGACAAATGCCAGGCACGCGAGCGCGATTGCATACATAGCGTTATAAATAAATCCGTCGAACTGACTTGCGATTGTGTTCGCCGTCATATACTTTTTCGCGAACGAATTTATCGTAGACTGAATAAGCACGTTCGAAATCGAGAAAACGCAGCCTTGCAAACCCGCGGGCAAGCCGATTTTCGTCATCTCTTTGAGTTCGGGAAGATATATTTTCAGTTTCTTAAGGTCAAGTTTACCGTAACCGTCGCTTTTCAGAAGCACTATTATCGACAAAATCGCCGAAATTCCTTGCGAAGTTACCGTCGCTATCGCAACGCCCTCGACGGTTTTATCGAGAACGGCTACGAAAAATATATTGAGAATAACGTTGACGACACCGCCTATTATAAGAAATATAAGCGGGCGTACCGTATCGCCTACCGCTCTTAAAATCGAAGCGCAGAAGTTATAAAGCATCATTACCGGCATACCGATAAAATAAATCTGAACATACTTCGTCGCCATATCCAAAACGTCGGGATCGCACTTCATCCACTCAAGGAAAGTTTTTGCGAAAAAGAAGCCTATAAACGCGAGTATAACACCCGTGATAAGGCTTACTACAACCGACGTGCCGACCGTTTTATGCGCGGCGTCCATATTTTTTTCGCCCGCAAACTTTGCAACGAGAACGTTCGCCCCGACCGAAAGCCCGACGAATAGACCTATTATAAGATTTATAAGCGCGCCCGTCGCTCCGACCGCGGCAACCGCATCGTCGTTTACGAATATTCCGAGAACGGCGACGTCAGCAGCGTTGAACAAAAGCTGAAGCACGTTCGTACACACGAGAGGAAGGGCGTAAATTATAAGTTTGCCGAGTATTTTTCCCTCGCACATATTCATTTCAAAATTTTTCTTCATTTGAAACACACCGAAAATTTGTTATGTATGTCATTATGTAAACGATTTGTAATCGTTTTTTCGTTGAATTTTATTTGACCGGCATTTTTTCGCCGACTCCGTTTTTGTTTATACGGGTATGCAAAGGCACAGAACGACGACGAGTACGCCGAGAACTATTCTGTACCATCCGAAAAGCTCGAAATCGTGATTTTTGACAAAGCTCATAAGGAATTTTATCACGAACATCGAAACGACGAACGCGATTACCATTCCGAGAACGAGCGCGGATATCTGCGGCGCGGTTATTTCGACACCTTTTACCGCAAATTTCAGTATTTTATACGCGCTTGCGCCGATCATCGTGGGGATTGCGAGGAAAAACGTAAATTCCGCCGCAGCCGTTCTCGAAAGACCTAAGATCAGCGCGCCGATTATCGTAACGCCCGAACGCGACGTCCCGGGGACTGCCGCAAGCACCTGAAAACATCCGATTAAAAACGCGTTCAGATAGGAAATTTCGCCCACGGAACAGACTTTAGGCGTTTTGTTTTTTCTGATACGTTCAACGATTATGAACGCAACGCCGTAAAGAACGAGCGTCGAGCCTACGACTATTATTTTTTGCGTTTCGCCGAGGTTATCGAAAAGCTTATCGACAAAAAGCGCAACGACCGCGGGAATACACGCGACCAGAACTTTCGCCCAGGTTATCCATACGTCCTTTTTAGAAACGATTTTACTTTTTTCGATTGTCCCGCCGTTCACGTTCAACTCTTCGGTTTTTTGCAAGCCGAACGGAAACACGCGTTTCCAAAAATATACGACGACAGCCGTTATCGCGCCGAGCTGGATAAGGTAATCAAACATATCCTTAAATCCGAGCGTGAAAAACCCTTCCGAGAACGCGCCCGAAAAGAAATGCTCGAAAATCATCATATGCCCCGTACTCGACACGGGAAGCCATTCCGTTATTCCTTCGATTATTCCGATTATCGTTATCAGAACAACGTCGACAAAGCTCATATTTTTACCCTACCTTATGCTATCATATGCCGTGATAATCGACTTATAGACCAACTTTTGCAATTTATTTGCCGTTTTAAAGCAAAGCCTGAAAACCCGAATATATCAGCCGAGGCGAAGCCTGAACAACTTAAATAATATGTCAGACAAAAAAAGAACAAATCTTGGTTTGTTCTTGACTGACATGCCAGACCATGGTTCGGATTATTCTTGTCTGGCATAGGAACAAAAGGTCGTCATAACAGACTTTGGCAACGCCGCAGAAAGTTATGACGACCTTTGTTTATTTTATTCCTGAACTATTTTTTCAAGAAGTTTAAGGTCGATACCCTTTTCGCCGATCTTGATGATTTCAACCTTTACGGTGTCGCCGATTGCAAGAACTTCATCCACGGAGTTAATTCTCTTATCGCTCATCTTGGAAATATGAATCATTCCGTCCTTTCCGGGAGCAAGCTCGCAGAACGCGCCGACCTTCGGAAGAATTCTTACGACTGTGGAAATGAACATATCGCCGACTTCGGGGTCTCTCGCAATGCTCATAACCATCGCTTTTGCCTTTTCGGCCATAGAAAGATCTTCGCCGTAAGTCGCTATGCAAACTTTACCGTTATCGTCGATGTCAATCTTAACGCCCGTTTCGTCGATAATCTTGTTGATTGTCTTTCCGCCGCTTCCGATAACGTCCTTAATCTTATCCGTGGAAATGTTGAACGAGATAATCTTGGGAGCATATTTGGAAAGTTCGGGGTTGGGAGCGGGAATACATTCGAGCATCTTGCCGAGAATGAAATGTCTGCCCTCGTTAGCCTGCTTGATAGCCTTTCTTAAAATTTCTTCGCTTATACCCTTAATCTTAATATCCATCTGGATTGCCGTGATACCGTTTACGGTACCCGCAACCTTGAAGTCCATATCGCCGAGGAAGTCCTCCAAACCCTGAATATCGGAAAGAACGGAGATTTTTCCGCTTTCGGTATCCTTGATAAGACCCATCGCGATACCCGCTACGGGACGTTTAATCGGAACGCCCGCGTCCATAAGAGCAAGCGTAGAACCGCAAACGGAAGCCTGAGAGGTGGAACCGTTGGACGAAAGAACTTCGGAAACAAGTCTTATAGCGTACGGGAATTCGTCCTCGGACGGAATAACGGGCTCGAGCGCTCTTTCAGCCAAAGCTCCGTGACCGATTTCACGTCTGCCGGGGCTTCTTAAAGGCTTAGCTTCGCCCGAAGCGTAGCCGGGCATATTGTAATGATGAATATATCTCTTGTATTCTTCGTTGTCGAGACCTTCGAGTTTCTGAACTTCGGAAATTGTTCCCAAAGTACAAGTGGTCATAACCTGCGTCATACCTCTCGTAAACACAGCGCTGCCGTGAACTCTCGGAAGTATTCCGTGTTCGCACCAGATAGGTCTGATTTCGGTAAGCGATCTGCCGTCCGGTCTTACGCCCGAATTTGTAATCTTAGCTCTTACCTTTTCCTTAGTTATATAATAAAGAGAATCTTTGATTTCTCTCGCCATATCGGGGAATTCTTCCGCGAAATGTTCGAAACAGTCTTTCTCTACTTCGTCCTGACGAGCCTGTCTTTCGAATCTGTCGAAAGTATCGAGCGCGTAATCGAGTTTTTCGCTCGCGTAAGCGCGGACGGCGTTGTCGAGATCTTCGGGAACGTGGTAAAGCTCCATTTCGAGCTTCTTCTTGCCGCATTCCGCAACGATTCCTTCGATGAAAGCGCACTGTTTTTTGATTTCTTCGTGACCGAAAAGAATAGCTCCGACCATTGCTTCGTCGTCGATTTCCTTCGCGCCCGCTTCAACCATCATTATAGCGTCCTTCGTTCCCGAAAGGTTAAGAGCAAGCGTGCTCTTTTCTTTCTGAGCGACGGTGGGATTGATAACGTATTTTCCGTCGACGATTCCTACGACTACCGAACCCGTAGGTCCTGCCCACGGAATATCCGAAATGCTGAGTGCGATGGAGCTTCCGAGCATTGCAAGCGGTTCGGGAGCGATATCGGGATCGACCGAAAGAGCCGTAGCTACTACGGTTACGTCGTTGAAAAGTCCCTTGGGGAAAAGAGGTCTTATAGGTCTGTCGATAAGTCTCGAAACGAGAATTGCTTTATCGCTCGCTCTGCCCTCTCTCTTTTTAAATCCCCCGGGAATTTTACCGACGGAATACATTTTTTCTTCGTAATCTACAGACAACGGGAAGAAGTCCATTCCCGCTCTCGGTTCCGGCGCCATGGTAACGTTTACCATCACCATAGTTTCTCCGCATTTGACGATGCACGAACCGTTAGCCTGCTGAGCGTATTTGCCTACGTCAACCGTTACCTCGCGTCCGCCGACCAAAGTTTTGAATTGTTTGTGGTTTTCTAACATTTTGTTCTCCTTTTTTCTCTGATTTATGGCTAGGCTGTTCTTTTCTTTCGCCCCGCCTTAGAAACGCCCGACGTTCCCGCTGGTTTTTTTGCGTAAGAACTCCGCGGACGGATTTTACATGTTTATGAAATCGGTTTCCGCGGGAAAATGATTAAACCTTTTCCCGCGGGCAGATTACCTTACTTCCGAAAGCTCGGTACAAAGCTTCCGTTTTTGCCGGAACTGCCGACAAAAACAGGCTTTATATAGCAAAAAAGGGAGTATAGAATACTCCCCGAATTTTTACTTTCTGAGTCCGAGTTTTGCGATGATTTCTCTGTATTTCTCGATATCTACGGATTTGAGATAATCGAGCATACCCTTTCTGCGACCAACCATTTTCAAAAGTCCGCGACGAGAATGCTTGTCGTTGTTGTTAAGCTTAAGGTGTTCGTTGAGGTGGTTGATTCTCTCGGTTAAAAGAGCGATCTGAACTTCCGCGGAACCAGTGTCGCCGTCGTGTCTTTTGTAAGTGTTGATGATTTCCGATTTTCTTTCTTTTTCCATATTGTTTATCCTCCTGAATGGAAATTTTCGCTTCAGAGCGAAGCGCGGCGTCGAGTATTCGCCGTACTGCGCAACGAGCAACTATCGATATATTACCACATATAATAAAAAAAAGCAATCGTTTTAATGCGATTGCGTAATTTTTATATACTTTTATATAGTTTATTTCGTTTTATTCGGTTTATTTCGATTTTTTCGTCCGTTTGGATTTTTTGTCGGCTTTTATTTCTTTTCGTCCGCTTCGAAAAATTCCCGTTTGTCGGAAATAATCTTATCGATTTTCCCGATATAAGTTTTTATGTCTTTCGGCGCGCCGTATCTTTCTATTCTGTCCTCGCGGGCGAAAAGTCTTTTGGAAACGCCGTTCGCTCCGCACGCGGGGTTCGACGAAATCTCTTCCATAACGTCGATATTGTAAACGCAGGCTTTACCTTTTTTCGTGTAACCCGTGTTCTCGAGATTGCCCGCCATATACTTCTGGCGGTACATATAATAAGGCGAAAAACCCTCGTTAATCAACTTATAGGCGGAGTAATCAATCATATTCTTGATTTCGCCCGCGTCGAGCCGCTCGGTTTTTTCTTTCAGTACGCTACCCTTTTTAAGCGATAAAGTATGTACCGTAACGTTGTCGGGAGAAAGCTCCGAACAGGCGTCGATACTGTATTTGAAATCCTCGAACGTCTCGCCCGTAAGTCCCGCGATTAAATCCATATTGATATCGAAATCGTATTTTCTCGCCAAAGCGTACTTATCGAAAATATCCTTGACGGTATGTTTTCTGCCTATTTCCGCCAAAGTTTTGTCGTTGAAAGTCTGCGGGTTTACGCAAATTCTCGTAACGCCGTATTCTTTGAGCATCGCGAGGACTTCGTCGGTTATGCAATCGGGTCTGCCCGCTTCCACGGTGTACTCGACGTTCGGATTGCCTATGGCTTTTAAAACGCGTTCGAGTTCTTTTATCGGAAGAGATATCGGAGTACCCCCGCCGACGTAAAACGAGCGGTATTTTTTGAAAAACGGTTTTGTTGCCTCGATTTCCTCGCATAAAGCCGAAACATACTCCGGAACTTGCTTTTCTCTGCCTATTTCATTGGAAACGAAGGAACAATAAGCACATCTCGACGGGCAGAACGGAATACTTACGAAGAAATCGGCGTTTTCCTCGTCAAGCGAATAAATGCCTTTCTGTACTTCCATTATCCTGCCGACCATATCGAGTTTTTCGGGCGAAACTTTCATTTCGTCGCCCATAATTTCACGCCAGTTTTCACCCTCGGAATATGCAAATTTAACGGGACGTATGCCCGTAAGCGCGCCCCACTCGAGCTTTTCGCCCGTGAAATCGGACAAAGCAAGATATAAAGCGAGCTTTGCGAATCTTTTGAAATAACGCTTGTGTTCGAGTTCGTCCTTATAGGCGTGTCTGTCGGCAAACGAATACGGTTTTTTATCTATGGTAATTTCGTTTATGAAAAAGCCGCCCTCTTCTCTCGCGGAGTGCGTTATAACGTTTTTATCTGTCAATCCGGAGAAAAACTTGCTTTCCTCCAGAAATTCGGCTTCGAGCCAAGGGATATCGATGATTATCATAAAAATTATCAATAGTTATCGTAGTTTATATAGTTGTGCGTCCTTTCGTAATCGAGCGTGGTGTTTTCTCCGTGTCCGGGGAAAACCTCGTAATCTCCGTCAAGTTTGAAAAGTTTGTTTTGTATAGAATCTTTTATCTTTTCAAAGCTTCCGCCCGGAAAACTCGTGTTGCCGTACGAACCGAAAAAAAGCGTATCGCCCGTAAAAAGCTTTCCGTCGATAATAAAACAGCTCGAACCCTCGGTATGCCCCGGCGTGGAAATAACTTCTATCGGTATTCCGCCGATTTCCGTTTTGCCTTCTTTCAACACCTCGTCGGCATGGTAAAACGGCGCGTCGGAAATCCCGAAACGCTTCGCCAAATTATCGTCCGAGTAAAGCATTCTCTCGTCGCCCTCGGGAACGTAAACTTTAACGCCGTAGTCTTTCGCGAGATAGCCGCTCATTCCGTGGTCGAAATGCCCGTGCGTGAGCAGCGCGCCGCAAACCTCCGCGTTCAGATCTTTACAAAGATCCATTAAATGTGAAAAGTCCGCGCCGAAGTCGATTATCACGCATTTTTTAGTTTCCGTATCGAGCACGATATACGCGTTAGCGTCAATCGGCTCGACGGGTTTTTTGATTATTTTTATCATATTCTGAAGATGTCCGTGATGCAGGAATTTTGAGTTACCTTATTTATCAGCATGTCAAGATCCTCTTTCTTTCCGAGCTTAATCGTAAACTCGACTATCGACTGATGGTTTTTCGTATCTATTCTTCCGTTGACGGAAACTATCATAAGTCCGAGTTCGGTGCAAGCATTGGAAACGCACACGAGAATGGGCGCGTCCTCGCCGCCGATAACCCTTATCGAAACGCTGTAAGACCCCTGATCCCCTATCCATTCGGCTTCGAGAAGTCTGCCGGGATCTTCGTTTTTCATATTCGGGCAATCGCGCCTGTGAACGGTTACACCCCTGCCCCTCGAAACGAAACCGACTATATCGTCGCCGGGAACGGGATTGCAACAACCCGCAAAACGAACAAGAAGTCCGCTCATTCCCTTGATTTTAACGCCGCCGACGTTCTCCGAACTGCGTTTGATTTTGCTCTCCTCGATCTTTTCGGGCGTGGGAGTTTCCTTTCTGTGGAAATCGATAAGCTTTAAAAGAACGCTGTTTACCGTGATTGCGTTGCAACCGACAGCCGCGTACATTTCCTCGGGAGTGGAAACAGAAAGCTTCTGACTGAGCCTTTCGAAACTCAAGGGGTTAAGAAGGTCGCCGAAGTTATAACCGCGGTTTTTAGCCTCGTTTTCGAGCATCGTCTTGCCGAGTTTTTCGTTATCTACCTGCATCGCCTTTTTATAGAAGGCTTTGATTTTAGCTTTCGCGCCCGAAGATTTCGCAATCCTCAGCCAGTCCCACGAAGGACCTTTTGAAAGCTTGGACGTAACGATTTCCACGACATCGCCGACCTGAAGCGTAGTGTTTAAAGGAACCATTTTCCCGTTCACTTTCGCCCCGACGCATTTATTACCGACTTCTGTATGAATTTTATACGCATAATCGATAGGCGTTGCGTCCTTTACAAGGCTTATGACCTCGCCTTTCGGCGTGAAAACGAGTACTTCGTTACTATATAAATCGCCTTTTAAGCTTTCGAGGAATTCGGTGGAATTGTTAAGTCCGCCCTGCCATTCCATAACTTCCCTTATCCAGCTGAGCCTTTTATCGAAAGCGTCGGTATTTTCTTTGTTTTCCTTATATTTCCAGTGCGCGGCGATACCATATTCGGCCGTGCGGTTCATCTCCTTGGTTCTGATCTGAATTTCAAAGATTTTACCGATATTCGTTACGACCGTGGTGTGCAAACTCTGGTACATATTCTCTTTCGGCGTGGCGATATAATCCTTAATTCTGCCGGGAATAGGCTTCCACTCCTGATGAATTTTACCGAAAAGTTCATAACACTGATCGACCGTATCGACGATAATCCGGACGGCGGTCAGATCGTAAATCTGATCGAGCGTCTTGTTCTGACGCTTCATTTTCTTATAAATACTGTAAAAATGCTTGGTTCTGCCGAAAACCTCGCCCTCGATATTCGATTCTTTCAGTATTTTTTTGATTTCGTTTACAACAAAATTTACGAACTCCTTTCTCTCGCTTATCTGACTGTTGATATTCTCGGCGAGATATTCGTAAGCTTCGGGGTCGAGATATTTAAGACATAAATCTTCAAGCTCGCATTTTATCTGCGAAATACCGAGTCTGCCCGCGATAGGCGCGTAAATATCGAGCGTTTCGCGCGCCATACGAAGCTGTCTTTCTTTGGAAAGAAAGTTCAGCGAACGCATATTGTGAAGTCTGTCCGCAAGCTTGATAATGATAACCCTTATATCTTTCGCCATCGAGACGAAAATTTTCTTGAAGTTTTCGGCTTGCTCTTCTTCGTGCGATTTGAATTCGATTTTATCGAGCTTTGTAACACCCTCGACGAGTTCTAAAATCTCGTCGCCGAATTCCTCCTTAATATCGCCCTCGGAAACGGGTGTGTCCTCAATTACGTCGTGCAAAAAAGCCGCGGCAATGGTGTAATAATCCATTCCGAGGTCTACGAGAATTTGCGCGACCGCAACGGGGTGCGTAAAATATTCCTCGCCGGAAGCGCGTTTCTGTCCTTCGTGTGCTTTCTGCGCGAACAAAAAAGCCTTTTTAAGAACTTCCCGCTCGCTCGGCGAATAACTTTTTTCGATGCTTTCTACAATTTCTTCGTACATAACTTTCGTTTTTTGCTTATTTTTTTGACGTTTATATTTTTTTGTTGTTATGTTTTACTTCCGCGTTTTTTACGCTTTGTTTCAGCGGCTTTTTACTCTGTTAAAAATCACGGAAGCGTTAAGATCACACTTTTTCCCGCTCACGACAAGATATTTGCCGCCGCGTTTTTCGATCAATCCGATCTCCTCGAAGACTTTCAATGCGAAAATCACTTTTTCCGCATAAGTTTCGCCGGTTTTCACACACGCTTCCTTTACGGAAGAAAAGCCGTCGGTTAATTTTTTAAATTTAAGGTAAATCGCGATTAGTTCGTCTCTGTCCGCGTGCGAACTGTCGAAATTAAAGCCGTTTATCTCCGTGTTTACGTATGTTTTTGTGTCGGTATAAGGCACGAAAAGCGGTTTATCGAGAAAGACAACCCGCTCGTACTCGCCGTAATCTCCGCTCGAAAGCCCGTAACACAACACGTTCAGATTTCCGCGCGCGCACGGTTTTAAAAGCTGTTTTTCTGTATTTTCAAGCTCAGGAAAATTCTTCGCCGTTTCCGGATCGCTTAAAACAAAAAGCGTTCCGTAAATCTCTTTTTCGGCTTCGCGTATAAATTCCCGCGCCGCGTTATTGTCGATTATTTCGTAATTTCCGTTTTCTTTTTCGTTTTTGAGCTGATTTTCGAATAGCGATTGTTTTACCGCCTCGCCGTCATTCACAATCGGGAAAACGTTTTTAACATAGCCTTTCAAAGATTCTCTGCCGTTATAAACGGATATTTTCGGCTCGAAAACGATTACTTTTTCGCTTGCCGAGTTTAAAACCGACAAATCGTCGTAACCGTTGAAATAGATGAGGTCGATTTTCGGCGTAGAAAAAGAAATGTGAGGAGAACCGAATTTTATCGGCGAGGCGTAAGCTTCGTTTATGTCGATCGCAAACACGGGGCGTCTGTTTCCCACTCCGCACGGCTCTAAAAGTTCCAACTCTCTCGCAAGCTCTATTCCGAATTTGCCCGTGATAAATCCGTCGACTTCGATATCGCCCGAAAAAATCTCCGCTCCGTAGTTTTCGGCTATGTATTCGTTGAGTTTCTCCTCGAGTTTTCCGAGGTTTTCGCGTTTTATCGTAACGCCCGCGGCTTGCGAATGTCCGCCGAAACCCTCGAGAATATCTTTCGCGGACGATAACGCCTTATAGATGTTGATTTCGCCGAACGACCTCGCGCTGCCGTGCAGAACTTCGCCTTGCTCGGTGAAAAGTATCGCGGGTTTACGGTATTCTTCCATAAGTTTTGCCGCAACAATGCCGATTATTCCGGGTTTCCAGCTTTCGTCGGATAATATAATCACTCTTGAAAAAGGCGATTTGTCTTTAAGTAACGTTTTAGCCGACTTGTACAGTTCGTCGCACTCGGTCTGACGGGCGACGTTATAGGAATTGAGCTTGTCGGCAAGGATTTTTACCTCGAAATTATCGTCCGAAGTGAACGCGGCGAGTGCTGAATACGCATCGCCCATTCTGCCCGCAGCGTTAATTCTCGGAGCGATCGAATACGCGAGCGATTGCGCGCCCGTTTCTTTCATTCCGCCGACTTCCGCCAAGGCTCTTATGACTTTCGCGCCCCTGCCGCTTTTGATAAGTTTCAACCCCTCGCTTACGAGTATTCTGTTTTCGTCCGTAAGCGGCATACTGTCCGCAATCGTCGCGACGGCGACGAGATCAAGATATTTATCGGCGGTTTCACCCGTAAGCGCGCGGATAACTTTATACGCAACGCCCGCGCCGCAAAGCCCGTCGAACGGATAGCCCTCGAGTTTGCAGTTTATAACCGTGCAATCGGGAATTTGTTCGGGAATTTCGTGGTGATCGGTTACGATAACGTCCACGCCGAGATCTTTAAGTTCTTCTATCTCGGAATACGCCGAAATCCCGCAATCAACCGTTATTATAAGGTCGGGGCAATACTCCTCGAGTATTCTTTCAAGCACGCCCGCAGTAAGTCCGTAGCCGTTTTCTCTTTCGGGTACCACGGCGTAAGTCTCCACTCCGTAACTTACAAGCCCTCTGTACATAATCGTCGTCGCGGAAATGCCGTCCGCATCGTAATCGCCGTATACGACGACCGTTTCGCCGTTGGATTTCGCCTCTTCTATTCTCGCAACGGTTTCTTTCATACCCGTAAACAAAAAAGGGTCGTATAAATTCTTTTTGTCGGGCTTAATAAATTTTTCGGCTTCATCCGCGGAATTTATTCCTCTTAAAACGAGAAGTTTTGAAAACGCCGCCGAGACGCCGCATCTTTTCGATATTTCGGATATTAAATTTTCAATGCCCTCTAGCGGCATTTTCGTTATTACCATTGTATTATTCGCCCGCTTTTATGTTGATTTATTTATATTTGTATACGCGGCTTTGTACTTTATATACTTTTCACTTTTTTCCCCGTCCTGAAACGGAATTAAGTCGCAATATTTTTTGATAACCCTATTAAACAAAAAAGGGCGGAAACTAAGTCCGCCCGAAATTGTTTCGATTAAGCCTGAGCTGCTTCGGCAGTAGCTTCGGTCTTTGTTGCTTTTGCCTTTACTTTCGGTCTTTTGCCGGACATTCCGAACAATTTTCTGAGGTATACCCAGATAGGCGCAGAAAGAAGTACCGACGAATAAGCGCCTGCGATAAGTCCGAAGATTATCGGAAGAGCGAATTCACGAATAGTCGAATTTCCGAAAACCGCAAGAGCTACGATCATTACCAACGTGGTTATCGTGGTAAGAATAGATCTCCAGACCGTGCTTGCGATAGCCTTGTTTGCTATCTCGGCGTCGGTAAGAAGCGAATCGGTAGGATTTTTTTCAAGCTCTCTTACGCGGTCGAAGATAACGATCGTCGCGTTGATCGAGTAACCGATAATGGTGATTATCGCAGCGATAAACGTGGAGTTTACGGGGATCTGGAAAATAATCGTGAAAGCCGTCATAACGAGTACGTCGTGGATGAGCGCGAGAATTGCCGCAAGACCCGAAATCCAGGTAAACCTTATGGCGATATAAATTAGAATTACAACAACCGCAACCGCAACCGCTATAGCCGCGTTTTTGATGATTGCCTGCATTACCTCGTTTCCGATGGTATGCGTTTTAACGTTCACGTCGTCCTCGGTTATGGTCATATTCTTGTTGGCTTTAACCCAGTCGATAACGTGATTTTTGATCGCGACGCTCATTTCTCCCGTTTCTTTGGAGAAAATTTCGGTGAAGCCGTTACTGCTGGTATCGAGAACGTACGCCGAACCGTTCTTCAGAGCATCTTTATCAACTCTGAATTCGTAAGTGTTGTCGCCCGATTTCTGAACGTTAGCCGCGGGATTGAACTTGTAAGTATCTTCGCCGAGTTTAACATTTCCCGAAGCGAGCCAGCTGTTGATATCGGCTTTGAAAGCGTCTTCTTCGGCGCCGCTGATATTGCTCGAAACTACGTCGTTCGCGATTTCGACTTCGAAAGTCATACCGCCTTTGAACTCAACGCCGAGGTTCATACCCTGAACGAAAAGCATTACGACGCCCGCGATTATCACAAGCAAACTTACGGAAATAAATATTCCGAATTTTTCTACGATTTTAATCTTTTTGTTTTTAAGAGAGTTACCCATTACGCGTCCCTCCTTTTAAGGTTGAAGAGCTTAGCCGCGCCCTCGTCTTCTTCTCCGCCGAACGGTCTCATAACGTTAATGAGCCATCTCGTTACGAAAATAGCCGTGAAAAGCGAAACTATAACGCCGAGGAAAAGAGTTATCGCGAAACCTTTTATCGAGCCCGAGCAGAATATCCAGAGAACTATCGAAGCGATAATAATCGTAACGTTGGAGTCCAAAACGGTAACAACCGCTCTCTTGAAGCCCGAATCGATCGAAGCTTTTACCCTCTTTCCGTTGCCGTACTCGTCCTTGATTCTCTCGAAAATAACTACGTTCGCGTCGACTGCCATACCTATCGAAAGGATAATACCCGCAATACCGGGGAACGTAAGCTGAACTCCCGGGAAAAGTGCGAGAATCGCGACGTAAAGTATAACGTAAATCATAAGCGCGATAGAAGAAGCTACGCCCATTCCTCTGTAGAAAGTAATCATAAGAATGAAAATAACCACGAGACCTATAGCCGCGGCAATCATCGCTCCGTTTAAAACGTTATCGCCGAGCGTTGCGCTGATCTGTCTCGATTCGCTTATACGGAAGCTTATGGTCAAAGAACCGCTCTTTATGACGGACGCTATCGTCTTTGCGGTATCGTAAGAATCGATACCCGTGATCGTTGCTTGTCCGTTGGGAATTTCTTCGTTTACCGTGGGAGAAGAAATCAATCTGTCTCCGAGGTAAATGGAAAGCTTGTTGTCAACTCCGTCTTCCTTGGCGGCGATAGCTTTGGTCGCGCTTGCGAAAAGTTTAGCTCCTTCGGTCGTAAATTCGAGATATACCGTGGGGTCGCCGTCTTCGTTAAAGCCCGCTCTCGCGTTCTTGACATGTTCGCCTCTTACTTTAACGTTACCCTTGGAATCTCTGAATTGAAGTTCGCCCTGATCGCCGATAAGCTCCATAACTTCGTCGGGATTGTCGATCGCGGGGATTTCTACTCTGAGACCGTTATCCTGTCTGGTGATGGTAGCTTCGGTGTAACCGTTTTCGTCAAGTCTCGATCTGAGAGTTTCGATAACGGCGTCGATTTCTTCGGTACTTGCCGTCGTTCCGTCCTTAGGGGTGAGAACGGCGTAATATCCGCCTTCAAGGTCAATACCTTTTCCGATCGTTCCGAAAATCGACTTATAATCCTTCGTGCTATTCGGTATTTCGAACGACACGAAGCTCGCCGCTCCGAAGAACGCAATAAGTATTGCCAATACAGTAAGAATCACGATTGATTTAGTCTTACTCATTATTGCCTCCTGCTTTTGCCTGTGTTTGTCCGAATTTATTTTCGTACGCTCCCGATATCTGTTTTCGAGTATGCCCGACAATAAATTCCATATACTGTATTATTATATAACTTATACGCCTATAAGTCAATAATTTTAACGAAAAAATTTGAATTATTATTTTTTTATTTGCGATTTTTACGTTTTTTGAACAAAAAAACGGACGGGAAATTCCCCGTCCGCCGAGATATCGCCGCGATATCGTTTTTCCGCCGCGACCGTTCTATGGTATATCCCGTCACTTCTTTCTTATTATCGCTATCGCGCCCGAAAGACCGCCCATCACGGCGGCGCATGCGATATCTATGAAAAAGCCCGCCCCGAAAGACAAACCTCCGCCTATAAGCCCGAAAACGAGAAAAGTAAGTACGCTCGACGCCGCGCCTATAGCCGCGCCTTTCGGAAAACCTTTGTCGTCTTTAACGGCTACCGCCGCCCCGCAGAATACCGAAGCGAGCTTAATAAACTGATTGACGGGTTTTATAATTCCGTCCGATAAATTCGTGAGACTAAGCACGAGCGCGAATGCGAGAACTGCGATAAGCGTTACCGCAACGGCGGTGATTACCCCTTTTATAAATTGTCCTAAAAAACCTTGTCCGCGGATTCCGTCCATAAAAAAACCTCCGCTAATACTTATGCGAAGGTTTTCGTTAAAATTACTTTTTTATTCTTTATCGGAATTTGCGTCTTCGCTGTGAGTTTCCTCCGCTGCGGGAGCTTCTTCCTCTGCGGGGGCTTCCTCGCGAACCGCTTCGTGATCGTCCTCGTGAGCTTCCGTAGCTTCGTTCGGATCTTCGGAACTGTAAATCGCGACTTTATCGAATTTGATATAGTTGGGATTTTCGTCCGTACCCGTCTGTAAAACGAAAGAATTAGCTTCGTCGTCCACGGAAACGACCGTTCCGACGATACCGCCTATAGTCATAACCTTAAATCCGGGTTTAATGGCGTTTCTCTTCTCTTTTTCGGCTTCCATCTGAGCTTTTCTCTTTTTGTTGGATAAAAAGTTCATAACGATAAGACCGACGAGGAACACGCCGAGGATTATCCAGATTATTATCTGCTGAGTTCCGACTCCGCCTCTTGCGGAAGTCGAATCCGTCGAAGCAGGCGCAGAAAGTAAATTATAAAACATATTTTCTCTCCTGAATTTTATTTACCAAACCTTTGGTTTATTCTATTCTATATTTTTGTAATAATTTAATCAAGCTAATTTATGCGAAAAACAAAAAAATTTTGTCATTTTTCACACTTCTCGCTTATAAACCCGTTCAGATATCGCGATTTTCGTATTTTTTGTAAAACTCTTTACGGAAATCTTTAAAGTATCCGCCTAAAATAGAGTTTCTTATACCTTTCATAAGCTTGTGAAGATAGGTTATGTTGTGAAGGCTTAAGAGCATTCCGCCCATCATTTCGTTTACGTTCACCATATGGCGAAGATACGCTTTCGTGTAATTTTTGCAGCAATAGCAATCGCACTCCGGGTCGAGCGGGGTGAAATCTTCCTTATATTTACCGTTTCTCACGACGATTTTACCCTGCGAGGTCATAGCCGTTCCGTTTCTCGCGATACGGGTTGCTAAAACGCAGTCGAACATATCGATTCCCCTCATAACGCCTTCTACGAGACAATCGGGACTGCCAACGCCCATAAGATATCTCGGAACGTTCGTGGGATAATCGGGAAGCATTACGTCCATAAGCTCGTACATAAGGTCTTTCGGCTCGCCGACGGAAAGTCCGCCGATGGCTATGCCGTATTTCGCGTAAGGAATGGTTTCCTTAAGCGACTGCGTTCTTAAATCTTTATAGAAATTGCCCTGAACGATCGGGAACAACGCCTGCTCGTCGTTTTTATGGTGATTATAACATCTGTCGAGCCAGGCAAGCGTACGCTTCATCGCCTTTACGCTCGACTTATAATCCGCGCCGTACTCGCTGCACTGGTCGAACGCCATAATTATATCCGCGCCGAGATTGTTTTCGATATCGATCGCCTTTTCGGGAGTTATGAAATGCTTGCTTCCGTCCACGTTGGAGCTGAAAGTAACGCCGTCGTCCTTAATATTGTTGAGTTTTGCAAGGGAAAAGACCTGAAATCCGCCGCTATCGGTTAAAATAGGCTTATCCCAGTTCATAAACTTGTGAAGTCCGCCGGCGGCTTTGACTATCTCGTCTCCGGGGCGCATATACAAATGATATGTGTTTGCAAGGATAATCTGCGAACCCGCCTCTTTCAGATCTCTCGGGTAAACGCCTTTTACGGTGGCTTGCGTGCCTACGGGCATATAAACGGGGGTTTCGATGTCTCCGTGCGGAGTGTGAAGTACGCCCGCTCTCGCGCCCGTTTCGCTATCTTGTTTTATAGTTTCGAAATAAAATTTTTCCAT
This sequence comes from uncultured Clostridia bacterium, assembly GCA_934271735.1. GTDB lineage: Bacteria > Bacillota > Clostridia > Christensenellales > Borkfalkiaceae > UBA10281. The sequence continues at coordinate 32,731 of CAKQSB010000015.1, forward strand.
AGTTTTTTTAAATAAATTTGCGTGCCTGAATAATGCTGACTGTTGACGCCTGTTTTCAGAAACAAGCAGGTCAAGGCGCGGCGAGGGCGCATATAGATAGTATGTAACCGAACCGCAACGCAGAGATGCGCCGTTTATAAAAACAGGCAGGTCAAGGCGCGGCGAGGGCGCATACGGATAGTATGTAACCGAGCCGCAACGCAGAGATGCGCCGTTTATAGGAACAGGCAAGCGTCGCCGAATGAGAAGAATCTATATTTCTCTTTTACGGCAAGATTGTAAATTTCAAGAATTTTTTCACGCGAAGTGAACGCCGCTACCAGCATAACAAGCGTGCTTTCGGGCAAATGGAAGTTGGTTATAAGCCCTTCCACACACTTGAATTTATAAGGCGGATAGATGAAAATGCTCGTATCGCCCGACTGCGCTTTGACAAATCCGTTTTCGTCCGCAACCGTTTCGAGAGTTCTCACGCTCGTAGTTCCCACGGCTATAACTCTTCTGCCCTCTCTTTTCGCCTTGTTTATCTTTTCGGCGTTTTCCTCGTCGATTTTATAAAACTCGGTGTGCATTTTATGATGTTCCGCGTCCTCGACTTTGACGGGGCGGAACGTTCCTAAGCCCACGTTAAGCTGAACTTCGGCGAACTCCACGCCTTTGGCTTTAAGCTCATCCATAAGCCGAACGGTGAAATGAAGACCGGCGGTAGGCGCGGCGGCAGAACCTTCTTCTTTGCAATAAACCGTCTGATAACGGTCCTTGTCCTTTAATTTTTCGTGTATGTAAGGGGGGAGCGGCATTTCGCCCACTCTCGACAAAATATCTTCGAAAACACCGTCGAAAATAAAGCGGATAATCCTCCCGCCGTCGTCCGTCCTCGAAAGAATTTCGACTTTAAGTTCCTCGTTTATAACGAGAACTACGCCCTCTTTGCATTTCTTTCCCGGTTTCACGAGACATTCCCAGTCGGTTAAATTAAGCCTTTTAAGCAGCAGAATTTCCACTTTTCCGCCGTGTGAAGTGTAAGCGTAAATTCTCGCGGGGTAAACTTTCGTCGTGTTTATGACGAGAAGATCGCCCGCTTTGAGATAGTCTCCTATATCGCGGAAATGTCTGTGTTCGACCGTATCTTTCGCTCTGTCGTAAACCAAAAGCCGCGAAGCGTCTCTCGGTTCTATCGGCGTCTGCGCGATAAGTTCTTCGGGTAAATCGTAATAAAAATCGCTTGTTTTTAACATATTGTCCTATCTTATTGTTTGTTTTGCAACCGAAATCGTCGCTATATCGAGCATAATAATTATTATAACCGATTATTTTTATTCATATCGAATTATGACAACTCTGTCTTTATTAAAAACTATTTACATATTTCGTAAACAGTCCCCCACTCAAAACTTCTGAATTCATCAAGGTCGGAAAATTCAAGCCTTGTTTGTCCTTTTGGGGTAAATTCCTTATCTTCGACAGAATTTAAAAAAAGTTTAACGCTGTGATTTTCGTTGAGCAAATAACTTATGATTTCTCTGATTGTTTCGACTATTGAATTCAATCCGTTATAATTATCCACGTTCGGGTTTTTAAAATCGTTTAAAGGTTTTAAAAACGGAGTCCACATACTATCAAAATAATAGTTTTCACCTTCAATATTCAGCAATTTTCCGACATAACGAAAACCTGTTTCTTCCACGCCGTTTCGCCCGAAACACTCTTTTATCTTAAGTAGTTGTTGCCCTGACAATCGATGCTTGGTATTCAAAAATAATTCTGTACTCATTCAGTCTCCATTATGCCTCGCAAAGATTATCGAATAACGCCAAATATCTTATATCAGTTGAAATCGAACAGCGAAAGCTGCTCTCTTAATTTTTTCGGAACGTCTCTTCCCAGATGCTCGTAAGCCTTAGTGGTAAGAATTCTTCCTCTCGGACTTCTCTGAATAAATCCGAGTTGCAAAAGATAAGGCTCGTAAACGTCCTCTATCGTGTTGGAATCCTCGTTTATCGTCGCGGCAATCGTATCGAGACCGACAGGTCCGCCGCCGAATTTATCCATCATAGAAGTTAAAAGCCTTATATCGATATTGTCAAGCCCGAGTTCGTCGATCTCGAGTCTTTCGAGCGCGTGGCGCGCGTCCTCGTAAGTAATTTCTTCGTGATTCATAACGATAGAGAAATCGCGTACGCGTTTCAAAAGCCTGTTTACGATTCTCGGCGTACCGCGGCTTCTTCTCGCGATTTCGATCGCGGCTTCTTTCGAAACGGGTGTGCCTAAAGTCGTAGCCGAACGGCGGACAATCTCCGCAAGCTCGTCCACCGAATACATTTCGAGCCTTAAAATAACGCCGAATCTGTCTCTTAAAGGCGAACTGAGCATACCCGCTTTGGTCGTCGCGCCGACAAGCGTGAAACGTTTGAGCGGAATCTGAACCGACCTTGCGGACGGACCTTTTCCTATAATGAAATCGAGCGAAAAATCCTCCATCGCGGGATAAAGAATTTCCTCTACGTTATGGTTTAATCTGTGAATCTCGTCGATAAACAGTACGTCGCCCTCGTTGAGGTTAGTTAAAATCGCGGCGAGATCGCCAGATTTTTCTATCGAAGGTCCCGACGTGACTTTTATCTGCACGCCCATTTCGGCGGCGATAATGTGCGCGAGGGTGGTTTTTCCCAAGCCCGGCGGACCGTAAAGCAAAACATGGTCGAGCGGTTCGCCGCGAAGTTTGGCGGACTGCATAAAAACGGACAAGTTTGTTTTAGCCTTTTCCTGCCCTATGTAACCCTCCATAGACTTCGGGCGAAGTACGTTTTCGACTTCGTCGTATTCTGTTTTCGTGCTGACGATCAGACTTTCTTCTTCATCGAACATTTTATCTACCCATACTCTTCAAGGCGAAGGAAATTACGTCCTGAATATTTTTCGCCCCTTGTTCCTTTGCCGTTTTTACCGCGTTTCTGCTCTGTACGCCCGAAAATCCGAGACCCATAAGCGCGATAACCGCGTCTTCGTCGTCCGACGAAAAACTTACGGCCGCGGGCATTTCCTCGGAAGAAACCTGTATTTCCTCTTTGGAAACGCTTTCGCGAAGTTCGAGAATTATTCTTTCGGCGGTTTTTTTGCCAAGACCCTTGATTTTTGAAAGACCTTTCACGTCGCCCGTGGCGATAGCCGTGGCAAGGTCGCTGAGCTTCATTCCCGAAAGAATACCCATCGCCATTTTAGGACCTATCCCCGAAATCGCGACGAGCTTTAAAAACATTCTCTTTTCCTCTTTGTTCGCAAATCCGAAAAGGCTCAATCCGTCCTCTCTCACTTGCAGATAAGTGTAAGCTCCGCCCTCTTTTTTTGCCGAAAGCTCGGCGAGAAGCTCCGTGGAGCATAAAATCTCGTAACCTATTCCGTTGTTTTCGAGAACGACTCCGCCATCGAACTCGTCTATGACTTTTCCTTTTATGTAAGCTATCATTTCTGCTCCTTATTGCTCTGCTTCTTATTGCCGCTTTGGCAAACTTCCGTTTCCTGCTTTGGCAAACTTATTTTATGCCGAACGGCGAACTGAGTCTGCTTGTCTGCGCGTGAGTAAGCGCGACGGCGAGCGCGTCGGCGGCGTCGTCCGGGCGGGGAATTTTATCGAGCCTTAAAAAAGTTTTTACCATCATCTGTATCTGATGCTTGTCCGCTCTGCCGTAACCCGTTAAAGCCTGCTTTATCTGAAGCGGCGTGTATTCGTAAAGCCTGCCGCAGCTTTTAACGCAGGTAAGCAGAATAACCCCTCTCGCCTGCGCGACATTGATACCCGTCGTAATGTTGGTATTGAAAAAAAGCTCCTCGAGCGCGATTTCCTCGGGGTGAAATTTTTCCGCAAGTTTCTGAACGCCTTCCTCTAAGATTGCGAGCCTTACGGGAAGCGTCTCGTTTTTGGGCGTTAAAACCACTCCGTAATCTATAACTCTGCTGTTGCCTTTTTCGGTTTCGATAACCCCGAAGCCCATTGTCGCAAGCCCGGGGTCTATGCCAAGTATAATCATATTCCTTATTATTTTATATGAAATGACGAAATTAGTCAAGCAAAAACAGACGCGAACGAACGTTTGCGACATAAAAAAACGAACGCCCGCCCGCGTTCGTTTTTTGTTTTTCGGATTTTAAATTATTCCGTAAATATATTGTTCGATATCGAATTCCGCGGTCGCTTTTTCGTAAGATCTGAGCGTACGGGAATATCTCATATATTGAACGGTAACTTTATCGCCTATCTTGAAAGACGAATCTTTAAGGAAGTTATCGAGTTCGGTGAGCGTTGCGTTCGAATAATCACTCACGTCTATACTCTTGCTTCCTACCTTAACCGAAAGGATTATATCGCCCTCTTCCATTCCGCCTTTGGAGAACGAACCGTAAGCGTCGAGAGAGTCTATGACGACGTAAGTTTTCGTCGACCACGCGCTGTTATAGAAAGTGCTTGCGTCGAACGTTACGCCGAAATCGAAGTTGCCTTCGACGTAACCTTTATCGAGAAGTTTATCCATAATGGATTTAACCGTTCCGCAAGGAATGGCGAACGAAAGACCTTGCGCCGACGAAGACTTATACCCCGCGTTTACGATACCTATAAGCGCGCCCGTGGACGCGTCGAACAAGCCGCCGCCCGAGTTTCCGCCGTTAATCGCGGCATCCGTCTGAATGAGCGTCATTTTTCTGTTTTCCACGGTTACGTCGCGGTTAAGCGCGCTGATTATGCCTTTTGTAACCGTTCCGCCGAGATAGCCGAGAGGGTTACCTATCGCAAGCACGTCCGCGCCGATGATAAGGCTGTCGCTGTCGTACATCATTTCTGCGGCGGTAAGCCCCGTGAAATCGCTGTTTTCGTCAATCGAAATCCATAAAAGAGCAATATCCGAAATCGGATCGGAACCGATAAGCTCGGCGGCGTATTCTTTACCGTAAATCGATTTCGCCGTCATCTGCGAAGCGCTTTCGATAACGTGGTGACAAGTTATAACAAGCGCCTGATCGTCTTTGCCGTCTCCGTCGCTGTCATCGAACGCGAGAATTACGCCGCTTCCGCTGCTCTTCGAAGTTCCGACGATGCAATAAAGCTCGAGAACGGACGGACGAACTTTCGCAACGACTTCGGTCGTCGTCGTGGGTTTCATCTCGTTTGCCGTTACGTATTTAAGATTGAAGTTGATTTCGCTCGGGTTTACTCTCCCGATCGATTCTACGGTACTTTCGTTTTTGCTCGAGGTCGCATTGTTTGTTCCGTTTCCCTCGGTGAAAAACCCGTTCGAGCAGGAACAGAGCGACATTATAACCGCGAAAACAATCACGAAAATAAAAGATTTTTTTATTCCTTTCATATATAAAAATGTCTCCCGTTTATTTTTTTCTTTAAAAAAACGTCTTCCTTTTTTTCTTTTTACGCATATCATTCTACACATTTTTTATTATTCCCGTATGTTCGGGGAATAATAAAAAAGTGAAACTTTTACAAAAGAAACCGTCGGTTTTTCCCCGACGGTTTCACCGCTTTGCCATATTTCAGGCAAAGCATCTCGTTTCGTTTCAAGAATTTCCGCCTGTTTTCTTCTGTTTCTTAGTTTTATGGCAACGCTATATTTAAACCAACGAAAACCCGAAAACAAACGGTATTTCAGAAATACGCCCCGATGACTTCCGTCAAATAACATATTCCGATTTCGTTGACGATATTACTATGTTCCGCTTTGCCTTAAATTATACGAAAAATTATACGAAAGTATTTAAAAACCCCGGAAAATTTTCCGGGGCTTTGAATTTTAAGTGTTAAATTATTCGGACAGAATCATTTTGTCGCTCGCCATTTCCTCGCCCGTGATTTTCTCGAACTTTTCCAAAAGATCGGCTATGGTGAGTTTTTTCTTTTCCTCGCCCTCGACGTCGAAAATCACTTTGCCCGAATTCATCATTATAAGGCGGTTGCCGTGGGTTATCGCGTCGTTCATATTATGCGTTATCATAATGGCGGTGAGTTTGTCTTTTTCGATAATCTCGTCGGTAAGCGCAAGCACCTTTTTCGCCGTTTTCGGGTCGAGCGCGGCGGTATGTTCGTCCAAAAGCAGAAGTTTCGGGTTGGAAAGCGAAGCCATTAAAAGGGTGAGAGCCTGTCTCTGTCCGCCCGAAAGCGTTCCGACTTTCTGTCCCGTCCTCGTCTCCAGACCGAGTTCGAGACCCGCGAGCAATTTCTTGTATTCCTCGAGTTCGCCCTTTTTCATACCCCATTTCAATCCGCGTTTTTTACCTCTTCTCGCGGCGAGCGCGAGATTTTCTTCTATGTTCATATTGGCAGCCGTTCCGAGAAGGGGGTCTTGGAACACTCTGCTCATAAGCGAAGCGCGCTTATATTCTTTAAGAGACGTAATGTCCTGACCATCGAGAATGATTTTGCCGTCGTCCGCAGGGAAAACGCCCGAAATAACGTTGAGCAAAGTCGATTTACCCGCGCCGTTTCCGCCGATAACCGTTACGAAATCGCCGTCGTTAAGCGTTAAGTTCACACCCTGAAGAGCTTTCTTTTCGTTCACCGTTCCTTTGTTGAACGAAAGATAAACGTTTTTAAGCTCAAGCATTTTTCTTCCTCCCCGCAAATTTTGATTTTATCATAGGAATACAAAGCGTTACCACGATTATGACCGAAGCGATAAGCTTAAGGTCGTTCGTGTTCATTCCGAGACCTACCGCTATCGTGAAAATAAGCCTGTAAATAACGCTGCCGATAACAACGCCCAGAAGTTTTACCCAGAACGAGAATTTGTTGCCGATGAGAAGCTCGCCGATAACAACCGATGCAAGACCGATAACTATCGTTCCGCTCGCCATATTTACGTCCGCCGAGAAATTGTACTGACCGATAAGCGCGCCCGATAAGCCCGCTAAGCCGTTACTCGTCATAAGCGCGATATATTTCGTTCTGTCGGTGTTTATGCCCTGAGCCTTAGCCATTTTTTCGTTACAACCGGTGGCTCTCACCGCGCTGCCGATTTCGGTACCGAAAAACCAGTACATAACGGCGATAATCGCCGCGATCGCTATAACGCTCGAAATAATCGTGAGGACGTTTTTATCGTCGATAACGCTCAACGAAAACAGTTTTGCGAACATACCGTTATACGTCGAAGCCTTTGACGGAATCGAAACGTTCGGTTGCTCCCTTAAGATATGAAGGTTAATCGAATAAAGAGCCGACATCGTAAGGATTCCCGACAAAATCGGCGGAATTTTCAGTTTTGTGTTCAGAGTTGCGGTGAGCGCGCCCGCCAAAGCTCCCGCCAAAAACGCAAAAAGCATAGCAAGAAGCGCAGGCACGCCCGCTTCTATAGAGACTATCGCAACCGCTCCGCCCGTCGCAAGCGAACCGTCGACCGAAAGATCGGCGAAATCAAGAATTTTATAGCTTACGTATACGCCGAGGGCAAGAACAGCCCACATAAGTCCTTGCGCAACGCCGCCGGGCAAAGCGCGAACGATATTTATTATATCCATTAAAAAGTTCCCCGATAAAAATTATTTGTTGTATTCGTTTTTAAGAGCCGCTATATCCGTCGCAGTGATTTTGAGAGCGGAATTCTTCTCTAAAAGCCTTGCGGCGTTTTTCTCGTTGATAACGAAAGTTGACTCCTGATTGTAGTATTCGAAAGGAATTGCCGAAGCTTTTTCGCCGTTTAAAATTCTGATTGCGATTTCGGCCGTCTGAACGCCGAGTTTTTTGTAATCGATGCTGAGCGTCGCAAGAGCTTCGTCGTCTTCGCACATTCCGTTTTCGCCGGCGATGACGGGTATGCCCTTAGGCGTTAAAATGTCGCACGCAAGGCGCATATTTGCCGCAAGAAGGTTGTCCGTCGGGATAAACACGGCCTGAATATCCGAACCGATACTTTCGACGACCTGCTGAATATCGCTCGTCGCGGTAACGGTGAAGTCCTGCGTTGCAAGTCCTATTTCGGCGCAGCGTTCTTTTGCAAGCTGAACCTGTTTCTGAGAGTTTTCCTCTCCTCCGCAGTACAAGAAACCTATTTTAGCGACATTCGGAACGATTTTTCCGATAAGGTCTATCTGCTTCGCAATGGGCGCCATATCGCTCGTTCCCGTTACGTTTTCTCCCGAAATATTTCCGATAACGGGATCGGTTACGGCCGTGAAAAGCACGGGGATTTTCGTCGTTGCGGTGGAAAGCGCTCTCGCAGAAGACGTCGCAATGCCCAAAAGCAAATCGCATTTACCCGCCACAAGGTTGGAAGCCATTGTCTTTTCGTTGTTAGAGTCGCCCTGAGCATTCTGCAAATCGAAGTCTATCGTTTTGCCGTTGTCCGCCGCCCATTTGTTTAAAGTTTCGGTGAAACCTTCTCTTGCCGCGTCCAAAGCCGTGTGAGTGGCAACCTGCAAAACGCCGATTTTATAATCCTCCTTTTTGCCGCCGCAACCGGTCGTAAGCATCGTTCCCATAGCGCACACGGCGATAAGCGCCGCGCATAAAAGTCTTTTAATCGTTTTCATAATTTAACTCCTTCGGAAATAAGATTTTCGCAAAAAAAAATCGCAGCCTCAAGCTACGATTCCAAAGTCACGTCTTTTTTTTAAAGACAAAGCAAAAAATATCGTAGCTAAATATTAACTAAGACTGCGATAAAAATAAAAATAATAGCTTGCTTTGCCGACGAATAACATTTTCGTTTTTTCTTGCGGACAGTCCGCTCTCCTTTTTCTTTATGCCGTTATGATACACCCCGAAAAAAATTTTGTCAAGGATTTTTAAGCTTTCCGTTGCAATAATATCATTAAGAAATTCTTATATCTGCAATCAATATTCCCGATACGCGCCGATTTTCCGTTCACTAATCGACGACCCTGTTTTAATGACGGATTCAGCGGAAACAAACAGAACAATAAACAGATTTTGAAATATTTTATAAATATTATGAAACAACTTGCAAATGGTTGATTTATTCAATAATATGATGTATAATACGTCGGAATAAAGAAAAAAGAAAGGAGAAAACAATATGTCAAACATCTGGCACGACATATCGCCCGGACGCATAAGCCCGGATGATTTTATATGCGTTATCGAAATAAGCAAGGGCAGCAAGAAAAAATACGAACTCGACAAGGAAACGGGGCTTATTATTCTCGACAGAATATTATATACGTCCACACACTACCCCGCAAACTACGGTTTTATTCCGAGAACTTACGGCGACGACGGAGACCCGCTCGACGTGTTGCTCCTCTGCTCGGAAGCCTTGGAACCGCTCACCCTTTGCAGGGCTTATCCGATAGGCGCGATCTCGATGATCGACAACGGAAGAAACGACGAGAAAATTATCGCCATTCCGTTCACCGACCCGAACTACAACCGTTACACCGACTTAACTCAACTCCCCTCTCACATATTCGACGAAATGAGACATTTCTTCTCGGTTTATAAAAACCTCGAAGGAAAAGAAACCGCCGTTAAAGAAGTCATCGGCAAATCCGAAGCGATAGCGATAATCGAAAAGGCCATAAAGGACTATAACGACAAATTTGTCATTAACGGCAAAAAAAGCGATTTAATCAACTTATAGACCGACTTTTAAAAATTTTAAGACAACGAAAAAGCCTTTGGAACGACTGTTCCGAAGGCTTTTGATTTTTATTGAAACTCTTATAAAATTTCAAGATTTTTATGGAATATTCTTCTGAAATCCGAGAATGCGTTCAAAGCGTCTTTGATTTCGAGCGAAGCGTCTCCCTCGACTTCGGTTTTCATTATGACCGAATCGCCGAGAACGTCGCAGTTAAGCGAAACCACGCAGGACGACATGCTTCTGTCAAGACTTTCTGCAATTCTGAGCATAATCCCGAGCTTTCTGATTGCGTCGATATCTTCTTCGGAAACATACGCCTTATATTTTACGATATCGCTCATATTGAGATCGTCGTTCGCGTGAACGGCGGCAACGAGCGAAGCCATGACCGTTTCTCTCGTGCTGAGACCGTAAATACTTGCGTTCATAATGATATAAGCCGTGTGTTTTTCGTAGCCGTAATATTTTATCGACGCGCCCGAATCGTGAAGCATTGCCACGACTTTAAGTATTTTAAGATACTGTCTCGGGAACTTATGAAGTACGCGGAGCTGTTTGAAAAGCTGAACCGAAAGATTCACGACGTGTTCCACGTGTTTCTGATTGCAGTCGTAAAATCTGACGAGAGTCTGCAAACTGTAAGTCAGAACGTCGCTTATAGGCTTTTCTATCGTGGTGGGCATAGCATAATTGAACATAATGCCCTCTCTTAAGCCGCAACCCGAAATGACCATCTGCTCGTAGTTCATATATTTTATGAAACTGCTGATAGCCGCGAGCGCGCTCGGAAGAATGTCCGCGCGGGAAGACGAAACGCCTTTTATTCTCTTCTTTTTATCGAGATCGAGAACTTTGAGCATATCGTACAGATTATTGAATTCTTCGGCGTTTATACGATAATTATGTACCGTGCTGATCGGGCTTTTCTTCATCATTTTGCTGAGCTTGCAAAGACTTCTGAACGATCCGCCGACGCCTATCATCTGCGTTTCGGGGTCGACCTCTTTAAGCCATTCGATACGCTTCAGCTGTTCGGTGAAAAACTCCTCTATCTTAGCCGCCTGTTCCGCGGGAGAAATGCCGTCATTCTGGAAAAGTTCCGTCAAAGTAACCGCACCGAACGGGAGCGTTTCGAAATGAAGGAGATTTTTTCTGTTATACTGAACGATTTTCGTAGATCCGCCGCCGATTTCGAGAATAAGCCCTTTGGGGATATCCATCGTGTTGATTACGCCTTTGTAAACGTAAGTGGCTTCTTCGTCGGCAGTTAAAACTCTGAGCTTTATGCCGCAGGTCGTTGCGACCTCGTCTAAAAAGCTGCGCTGATTTTTTGCCCTTCTCACCGCCGCCGTCGCCACGGCTATTATTTTTTCGATACCGTACGCGTCGCAAAGTTTGCGGAACATTTTAAGCGTTTTAAGCGTTTCGGCTATTCTCTGCGGCTTCAAAAAACCGTCTCTTTCCATATCCTTGCCGAGCCTTACGCTTTCTTTAAGCTGGTCTATGACGATAAAATGCCCGTCGCCGAGCATTTCTACGATTACAAGTCTTGCAGTGTTCGAGCCTAAGTCGATAATTCCGATTTTTTCCAATTTTCTAACCTCAAAATAAATATGTCGAATACAAACATAATAGAATTTAATTTTACTGCGTAATATTAACATAACTTTTCGATTTTGTAAAGGGGGATATTGTCAATTTGTGCATTTTTTCCCACATATTGTGCAATTTGCAAACATACCGACAATATATTGAAGTTTTTGTTTGATTATATGCCGGACAAGGCGCGCGAACGCGTTCATAATGAATGTATAACACGTGAGCGGAACGCGGTATTAGTCAAAAATGCGCCGTCTGACCACGATTCGTATTTTTCTTGTCCTGCATAGCGGATTTTGTTGTATTTTATCTACGATTTTGTTGCGTCGGAAAGCTTTATTCCTCCCGCGGTCGCTTTATCGTTTCTATCTTTTCGTTTATTTCTTCCGAGAAAAACTGTACCGCCGAAAGGGCGAGCAGAAAACCGCCGAAAATTCTTTTCAGAATTTCCCCGTCTGTCGCCTGAGCCGCGAAGCTCCCCGCCAGCGACAACGCCGCCGCGGGTATTATTATCCATAAAATCCCATCTTTTCTCACTCTCTTATTTTTAATATGAATAATAAGAGAAACAATCGCCATGGGAATGAACGCGACGAGGTTTATCGCCTGCGCCTGTTGTTGTTCCACGTCGAAAAAAATCGTGAGAAGAGGAATGAGTATCGTTCCGCCGCCCATTCCCAATCCGCCGAGTACGCCCGACATAAGTCCCGCCAAAACGAGTAAAATAATTTTTCGCATATCAAAAATCAAAAAAACAAAAGTTTAACGCCCGCCGCGAGCATTACCACGGCAAAAATACGAGTTATCCATTTCGAAGAAAGCTTTCCGAGCAGCCACGCGCCCGCAATTCCGCCGAGAACCACACCCGCGCCCGACGGTAGTCCGACCGAAAAATCGAAACTTCCTTTGATAAAATACACTATCGCGCTTATCACCGAAACTGGCAGAATTATCGCGATAGCCGTCGCGTGGGCGGATTTCGTTTTCATTTTCAATAAAAAAGTAAGCAAGGGAACAACGATCATTCCCCCTCCGCCGCCGAAAAAGCCGTTCGCAAGCCCCGTGACGACTCCCGTCAGAATAAGATACAATTTTTCTTTTATGTTTTCAGTCATAACCTTTTATATTTTGCGTCGGTCGAGGCAAAATATCCCTTTTCCCGTCTTTTTATTATTCCCTTGTCGGGCGATAATAATCCTTCGGAAACACGATATTTCGGATACGCGCACGTTTTTCCCTTAAATAAGCGATTACCGAAAGATTTTTTCGGGTAAATTGTAAAAATCTTTAATATCTGCCGTAGAATTATTGCATTTTTTTGCCGAATGCTGTATAATAGGAAAGTCTAATATATGGTCGCGTCCGCACACGCGAACTTTTACGACGCAAAAAATCGGAAAACAATGCGGATTTTACCGCTCGTTTCTTTTCCTTTGTCGTAAAAAACGGGACGGACAGGCTAAAAACTTCAGAAAGGTGACTTATGAACAAAACTCAGAACAAGTTTAACTTCAAAGCGTTCATTATGCTTCTGACGGCGCTCGTTCTTTCGCTCGTTCTCTGCTGCGCTACGGCTTGCGGCGGAAATTCAAGCGAATCTTCGTCCGCTTCGGAATCCGAATCGTCTTCCGAAAACGAAACGGTAAACGATACGCAGATGATCGCAAACGGCAACTTCGAACTTTACGTTCCCAAGACCGCCACTTATCCTTACACGCTCAGCTCGACCGTAAAGTGGTCCTCGAGAACCACTTACGGAACGACAAAATCTTCGGGTATCATCGATATCACGAAAGACGCTTACAAAGATAAGGGTCTCGAACGCGAAGGCGTTGCCGAAGGCGAATCCAAGATTCTTATGCTTGCCAATGACGTAAACTCGAAGAGCGAGGGCGCGGCTCAGTACACAACCTCGAACACCACGATCACCGCGGAATACGGCGTCGATTACAAACTTACCGTCTGGGTACTTACCAAGGACGTTGCGGGCAAATACTCCGACAACAACCCCGAAGTAAACACGGGCGCGTACATCGAAATCAAAAACACCGTCGGTCAGGCTATTCAGTCTACTATCGTAGATAACATCGATACCAAGGGCGAATGGAAACAGTACGCCGTTTACCTCAGACCGAGCAACTACGCTACCACGAAATATCAGGTAGTTTTAGGTTTCGGACACGGTTCGAGCGACAATAAGCTCAGAGGCTGCTCCGGTTACGCTTATTTCGACGACGTTAAGATGGAAAAACTCGAAAACGGCGAATACGATAAAGCTGCCGGCAAAGCTTTGAGCCTTTACAACGGCGAAAACAAGACCGAAGAAGCTTTCGTTCTCGACACCGCGAAAGCCGCAGAAAACGCCGTTAAGGTCGACTTCGCGAAAGAAGCTGCCGGCACGGACGTTCTCGGCGGAGGAAACGGCGAATTCAATAAATTCAACGTCAACAACAAAAACGACAGCGAAGGTTACGCCGTAAACGCTCCCGAAAACGGAGAACTTACGGTCGACTTCAGTCAGCTTAAGAGAGAATACGGCTCTTCCTATTCTTACACCACTATTCCTTTCGATCTCGAAAAATACGTCGATAACGACAAGGACGCGACGACCGATTATAAAGGAATAATGATTTCCTTCATCGCGAACGTTTCCGCGAAGAGTTACTCAAAGAACGCTTCCGTAAAGGTTCTCGATAACAACAAAGAAAACGGCGGTTTCGACAGCTTCGCTACCGACGGAAAAGACGTGAGATACGCGATTTACCTTACGACCAACAGAACGGACGGCGCAAAACCGCTTCAGTATCAGCTTAAAATCACGTTCGGACCTACCGCCGAATCGTCCGTAAACGCGGACTTCCCCATCGGTAAAGCCGTATTCAAGGATTTCAAAGTCGTTAAACTCAACGAAGAAGAATTCAACCTTGCGGACACCTCGAACAACGGAACTAAAGTTACTCTTCTCGGCGATTACAACTCCGACGTTTCCGACGACGACGACAAAGACGACGAAACGAAGGACAGCTATACGATCACTACCGGCGCCGTTATGTACGACGCTACGAAGAAAGACGCAGACGGTCGTTACGACGGTCTGGAAGTCGGTGTCGAACAGATCACGAGCGGAGCTTACAGAGCCGCAGGCAACGAAAGCGACGGCAACAAAGCTATCCTCGTAAACAGCGGTTATAACTACTCCATAGCGGGACTTAACGACGCACTCAACGCTCTTAAAGCCGACTATATAGCAGGTCTTAACGGAGACAACAAGGAAGTTCAGGCTATCGCGCTTTACTCCGCAAACGGTTACTACATTCGTATGACCTCCAACGGTCTTCCGATAACCGTTCCCGCAAACAGCGTTTACAGCTTCAGCGTTAAGCTCAGAGTTATCGAAGGCGAAGCGTTTGTAAGACTTTACGATTACGACACCACCGAAATCGACTCCACGAGCCAGATCGCAAAACTCACCGTAAACGGCACAGACTACAAAATGCTTACGAAAGTAACCGCGAACAGCAAAAAGGCTCTCGACGGCTACACTACCGTAACGTTCGTTGTGAGAACAGGCAACAAGGCTAAGACCTTAGAACTTCAGTACGGTTTCGAAGGCAAGGGCGCAATGCTTATCGGCAGCGCGGACAAAGGCGCTACTTACTCCGCCGCAAGCGATTACGACACTCTTGTTAAAGCTTACGCGGCTAAATCCTCTCTTTACGAGTTGGAAAAAACCGATTCTTACACCAAAACCGTTAAGTACTACACCGACAAAGACAAGAAGAACCCCGTTAAGGAAGAAGACGAAAGCGGCAATAAGGTCGACAAAGTAGTCGAAACTACCGACGTAGTCGTTTCTTACGGTTATCTTAAAGACGCTTCGGGCGACGGTAAAACGACAGTTGTTATGCTTTATCGTTTCGACACGATCGATGCCGACAATTACGTTATCGAATCCGACGAATCCGAAAGCAACAGCTCATCCGAATCCGACAGTACTTCCGGCAACTCCGCTGCAAGCTACGCTTGGCTGCAGATCATTTCTATCATAATTGCGATTGCCCTTGTTGCGGCGCTCGTTGCGGTTATCATTCGTATGGCAACCAAGAACAAGAAGAGCAAGAAGACCAGAACCGAAGCTTACTATCAGAAGGGTTACGATAAATCCAAGAGATACAGCGGAAACGATAAGAACGCAAACAAGAACAACATCGAAGCTCCCGAAGAAACCGACGAAGCGTATGACTACGGCGACGGCGAAAACGGAGACGGAGAAAATAAAGACTGATAACGAAACTATTTAAGTTTAGTTCTATAAGTTAAAATAAGTAAGCGGGCGGCTCGAAATCGAGCCGCCCGCTTCTATTATATTATTTCTATTATATTGTTATATATTGTTTTGCATTAAACATAACGAAGTTACCATATACCCCGTCGGTTCGCTTTCGTGATTTGTTTCTTCGAAATATTTTTTTCTGTGCGTTTTAAGATGAAGATTTTCTTCGGCATATTCACGATACAAAACCGATGATTAACCGCCCTGTTTTTGCAACCGAAGAGATTGTACCCAAAAAAACAATATTTTGCAAATGGGCGACCGATGTATACCGAGGTATATCATCGATCGCCCGCTTTTTTGAAATAAATCTTTATTTCAGAGTTTTCAGATATTCCATAAAGTTTTGTTTGTTTTCAAGGCTCGTTGTCGTCGGTCTGCCTAAGTCTTCCCTCGCTCCGATCGAACATTTTACTTCGATAAAGCTGAGTTTTTCGCTTTCCCCGGCTTTTTTCAGTTCTTTATCCAAATCCGCGAAATTATCTACGCAAACCGCATTCGGATATCCGCAAGCCGCGGCGATTTTAACCAAATCGATACTCCCCGCAACTGTTGGCATACCGCCTACGGTCTCGTGTGCGGCGTTGTTTATAACGATATGAACAAGATTTTTCGGTTTATTCACGCCTATGACAGCCATTGCGCCCATATGCATCAAAGCCGCGCCGTCTCCGTCGATACACCAGATTTTTTGATTCGGCTTGTTAAGCGCAACGCCGAGCGCAATCGAACTGCTATGCCCCATGGACCCGACAGTTAAAAAATCGTATTTATGACTTTGCCCGTTCGCTTCTCTTATTTCGAACAATTCTCTGCTCGCTTTGCCCGTCGTGCTGACAATCGGGTCTTCGCCGCTCACGCTCACGATATGACGGATAATTTCCTCGCGAGGCATGGTATTGTTATTTTTATACTCGACTTTCGGCGCGTCGGTCAACGCTCCTTTACGGATAACGAAAGCCACGTCCAGTCCGCGGCAGAGCTTCTCTTTAAATTTGCTCATAGCGGTCTCGACCTCCTCGTCGGTAGTGTCTTTTCCGATAACGAAATTCGATATGCCCATGTCGTCGAGAAGCTTGGTCGTCACTTCTCCCTGATAAATATGTTGCGGTTCGTCGTGAACGCCCGGTTCACCTCTCCAACCGACGATAAAAATCACGGGGATAGCGTAAACCTTGTCGTTAAGAAGGGACGCAGCGGGGTTTATGATATTTCCCTCGCCCGAATTTTGCATGTAAACAACGGGAACTTTCCCCGTAGCAAGGTGATATCCTGCCGCCAGAGCCGCGCAGTTTCCCTCATTCGCCGCTATGATATGGTGGCGCGGGTCTATCCCGTATTTATCCATCAGATAATTGCATAACGCTTTCAACTGACTGTCGGGTACGCCCGTGTAAAAATCAGAGTTTAATATTTCTATTAACTTTTCTACTTTCATATTTCTGTTTTCGTTTACAGTTCGTCAATCAAAGTAATGATTTCTTTAATCGGCATAAGTTTGTCGTCGACTTCTTTCGCCCTGTGATATTTCAGAATATCCGTTGCCGTCTGCTGCATAGCGGGAACGGCGGCGCGGGTCAGCTGATTTGCGTAAATCACAACGTTTACGCCGTGAGCCGCGAGTTCCTCTTCGGTAATCACGTTGAAACTCGACGGAACGACAACGATAGGCGTATGTTTGTCCGTCGCTCTGAATTTATCGCAAAATTCAAGAATTTCGGCGGGATCTTTTTTGCGGCTGTGAATCATAATTCCGTCCGCGCCCGCCTTAACGAAAGCCGCTGCCCTTTCGAGTGCGTCGTTCATACCCTTTTCGAGAATAAGGCTTTCTATACGGGCGATAATCATAAAATCGTCCGTGAGCTGCGCTCTTTTGCCTGCCGCTATTTTCGCGCAAAATTCCTCTATCGTAGCCTGCGTTTGCTCGACTTCCGTGCCGAACAGGCTGTTTTTCTTAAGTCCTTTTTTGTCTTCGATAATAACCGCGCTTACGCCCATACGCTCGAGAGAGCGGACGGTATAAACGAAATGTTCTGCAAGTCCTCCCGTGTCGCCATCGAAAATTATCGGCTTAGTCGTAACTTCCGTAATATCGTCGATTGTGCGGAAACGGGACGTCATATCCACAAGCTCGATATCGGGTTTGCCCTTCGCCGTACTGTCACAAAGGCTCGACAACCACATCGCATCGAACTGATCGAGCTTGCCGTCGCGTTCTACGATCGTCTTTTCGACTATTAACCCCGTAAGTCCGCTGTGTGCTTCCATCGCCTTTACGATCGGCGTTAAAGATATCAACTGACGGAGCCTTTTCCGTCTGTATTCGGGCATTGCAAGTTTTTCGCGAAGCTGAAGATCTATTTTTTTTACTTTGTCGTTGTACGTATAAGGAACGTCCACGAGTTCCCCGCCGTACGTCTTCAGCAACTCTTCGACGTGAGCGCGGATTGCTTTTTCGGGTCCGTCTTTCCAATTATCCCCGTGCACGACGTAATCGGGTTTAAGCTTTGAAATTACGTCGTCGTAAAGCATATCGTTCTGAACGACAACTTCGTCGACGCCGTCTATGCTTTTATAAAGATGTATTCTTTCGTCCTGACCGATCGTCGGAAATCTGTTATATCTTATCAAAGCTTCGTCCGAAAGACACCCGACAACGACTTTTCCGAGCTTAGCGGCGTTTTTTATAATATTGAGATGCCCGTCGTGAATAATATCCGTGCAAAAGCAAGTGTATGCGGTTTTCATACGTTTTCTCCTGTCAATCATTGTATGTCACGGGGATTTTTACGCCCGTTGTTTTCAGAGCTTCTTTGAATACCACAAAGAAATTTTTTATATCCGGCTCATCGATCGCACCCAAAGCGCAAAGTCTGAACGTGTTCGTCGTGCTGATTTTCCCCGGATAAATCGTAAAGCCGCGCTCATAGCAGTAGTCGTGAACTTTATCGAAATCCCAGTTCGGGTCGTCGGGATAAATCGCGGAAGAAACAAGTCCCGATCTCCATTCGGGTTTTATAACCTGTTTAAATCCGAGTTCGTCCAAGCCGTCGTTTATGGCGTTGAACACGCGGGTATGTCTCGTCCACTTTGCTTCTTCGCCCTCTTTCCGGTATTCTTTTAACGCCTGAATCGTTGCGTAAATCGTCTGAACAGGCGGCGTGAAATGCATTTGCCCGGTGCGCTCGAAAAAGTCGTACTGCATAAACAAGTTGCAATAATACGAGCGTTTCGGATAGCTTGCCGACTTTTCGATAATCGCTCTGTTTCCGACGATAAAACTAAGCCCCGTAAACGCCATAAGACCTTTTTGAGCCGACGCCATACAAAAATCGATGTTATCCTTTTTGATATCGATAGGTATCATCGCGTAACTGCTCGTCGTGTCGACCGTGAACACCGCGCCGTATTTATGAGCGAGCGCGCCGATTTCGCGAATGGGATTTAAAAGCCCCGTTCCCGTTTCGTTATGGGTCGTATGTACCAAGGCGATATCGGGATTTAATTTCAAAGTTTCCTCGACTTTTTCAAGGTCGGGTCTTTGATCGATCGGAAATTTAAGATCGATATGAGGCAGTCCGTAATATTCGCATATCTCGACGGCTCTCGTAGAATACGCGCCGTTATTTACGATAAGAACTTTCTTGTCTTTCGGCAAAAGGCTGTTGATGCATACGTCTATGTTGAGCGTTCCCGAACCGCAGAACAACACGCTCGTATATTCGTTAAGATCGCCGTGAACGATTTTAACAAGGTCTTCTCTGATTCCTTTCATAAGTCCCGCAAATTCTTTTTCCCTCGGGCAGATATCCGGCACGACCTGCGCGTATTTTACGGTGTCCGTCGTGGTAGACGGTCCGGGATTTAATAACACATTTCTTTTTATGGGTTCCATTTTTTTTCCTCTTTAACTTGCCTGTTTTACTTGTCGTTTTGCGTATCGTTTTTGATGTCGCATATGCCTGACAATAACAAATCAATATCCGTTATGTAAAAGCGATACAATTTCTCAACAATATTATACCGTATTTTGTAAAAAGAATCAATCCGAATGACGATTCCAAAACAAAAAATCCGAATATTTTAATAATTTTCTTTCTGTTTTTCTATATTTCAGCCTCAAAACAATACGAACGTTGACATACAAGCCATACTTAAAGTAAAAGTCCGTCAGTAAACGCAGAATTACCTTGTTTTCGCAAAATTTCCTTTATTTCTGGTCGCCATTTCTGAAAAGAATTCAAAAAAATCGGATATTCATTAGGAACATCCGATTTTTTTATTAGTTATTTTATAAAAATTAGTTGCAGTTATATCTGATTATTGCTTTATTATTTAGAATGTCGATTTTACCTCAAAATTGTTGCATACGCAACATAAAATACGTAGGAAAGACCAATAATCGCCCGCTTTTTATATCGTTTTCATTTATTATTGCTCGCCTTCGCCCCTTTAAGAAGGTTGCAAATCGCTGTTTTTCCTTGAAACTTTGATGAATGAGAACCAAGCTTTGCACTTTGGAAAAGGTGTCAAATCGAGCGGCTTTCCGCATAGATTTGACGGAAGAGGACAATCAAAACGGCTTCTCCTTACCGATTTGTAATTCAAGGCTGCAAACTTTTTCGGGGAGAAGCTGGCGCGAAGCGACTGATGAGGGGCTTACCCTAAATAAAATAAATTTTTCTAAGTAAGCGATTACTAAATTCACCTACGATTTATGTCGCATAATAAAGATTACTTTTTTTCAAAAATATATTTTTCTTTACCGTCAATTTCTAAGTACTTTGTTTTATCGTCTTCGGTACTTCGTAATAGAATCCACCGAGACCTTTTATTTTTTTCATCCTCTTTTACTATGTATTTTAACTCTTTTAGTCTTTTTATAATTATACTTACCTTATTTTGCGTCATTTTTAACTTACGCGAAATTTGTACGTTTAAAATATCCGAATTTTTAAGAATTAAATTTAAAACAGCAATCTCATCCTTATGTAAAATACGTACCCCCTCAATGGGTTCATGCGCTGTTTCTTTCAATTCAATGCCGTATATACGGATAATTACAGCTTTAATACCTCCTCGAATACCTTTCTCAAAATCTATCGAGAGAACAAACGTTCTTCTACCTTTACTCTCATAATGCAGCTGTCTGGCTAATGAAGTTTTGATTTGTTCATTATCAGAAGAAATCGCATAAGTCTTTATCTCTAAAACACATTCTTCATTAGATAAATCACATAAAGCCAATACTTTTCCATCTTCGGATATAGCCATTTCTTGATTAAGTATTTTACCAGACCTGAAAATATTCTGCTTAATAAAGTCGAAAACCGGAGATAAAGAATCTATTATAACTTTAGACACTTTATTTACATCTTCAATATACTCTTCATTTTCAGAGTCCAATGACGATAAAGTGCCATCGTCGCAAATTTCAACAGGTATTTGCTTTATTTGGCAGTCAAGAAATCCAATATGTTCAAGAAATTTCTTATTTTTACTTAAAAAAGGATAGTTATCTTGTTCTTCAGCATTTAATGCCGCGCTAATTGCATTCTCAAGTGCAATTCCGGTTATATTTGTCGGGAATTTCTTCACTTGATTTAACGCTTTATTCGGAAGCATATACTCAAACATAACTGTTGACTTTCCAACTATATTCGGAACGGAAATATCAGCATATTTTATTAGTTGCGGATATTTATTTAAATACGACACTGGAACAATATACTCTTTGTGATATTTAAAAAGATCGTGATCTATAAAAAATAATGGTTGATTATCAATTTTTTCAAACAATTTCCATTCCAATAAGCAGTCATTAAAACTAGTGTGTTTCTTTTGAACTCCATCTATTTTAAATAATTTACACATATTATCTTTAGTCAAATAACCTTCAAAATCCCGTAATGCAGAAGGCAAATTCGACTTGATGTTTTCATAATGTAAATTCTCAAAACCGACAAGATTATGTCGTTTACAGTAGTTGATAATAAATGAAGAATCAAAAGTCCCTTTTCCTCCGCTATACGATAAGAGGATTTTATTATTTAAATCAAAATAATCTATAATTTTATCAATTTCCTCTTGTGTAATATGTCGTAATCCTTCCAAATCTTCATCTTTAATCCCGTTAATCCAACCTGTCAATACCATAGGCTGCAAATCTAACGGCAATAAACGATTATAACATTTTCCTATTGATGGATCATAAATAGAAATAGAAAGCAAATCATCATTTGATTTTCTTAGTCCGTTTGTTTCAACGTCAACCACGACGTATTTCCCGAATAAAGAATCGATTGACGTTTTGTAATCCACATCAATAATATAATTTTCAAAGAATTTCGGTTCTTTTAAAATATATGGAGTATATTTTGTTTTATCTAAAAGCTCTTTGCTTTCATATATTCGTTGTATTTCATTATTTACTTCGGTAGACTTTTCTTTATTTATTGCAATTTGATTTAATTTCGAATCAAGTAAATCATATTCTGTTTTTCCTTCACGATATGCCACTTGAATTTTTTCAAGTATCACATTAAACCCCAAATCAAATCCGTAAGTGACTTTTATCAAAAATCTCGAAGTAATTTTATAATAAATTCCCAAATGAAATTCATTTTCGTTCCATAAATTATCTTCATTTATGTCGGTTAAATAATTACTTTGTTCAAAAAACTGCTCTATTGAAATCAACTCCACTTTCGGGTCTTTTGAAAATTTCTTTTGTAGCATTTTAAACTCCCTTATCTCTTATTATTTAAAATATTTGTTATATTATATCATTTGTTTTCAAAAAAAACAAACAATCGCAACAAATATCACTACAAATAATTATATAACAAAAAAAACACCGCTTTTGGCGGTGTTTAAATTGGAATGTGGCAACGACCTATCCTCCCGGCAGGTCACCCTGCAAGT
>CAKQSB010000016.1 GCA_934271735.1 uncultured Clostridia bacterium
GGGACTCGAACCCCGGACAACATGATTAAAAGTCATGTGCTCTACCGCCTGAGCTAATGAACCATATTAAATTTTTTGCCAACCGAATCACTCGAAAGCGAATTTCGCTTTTGGCTGGGGTGGCAGGATTCGAACCTACGAATACTGGAATCAAAATCCAGTGCCTTACCGCTTGGCGACACCCCAATATAAACAATAATGGGGCGGGAGATGGGAGTCGAACCCACGACCTTCAGGACCACAATCTGACGCTCTAACCAACTGCGCTACTCCCGCCATAAGGCTTGGTGCGCCTGAAGGGATTCGAACCCCTGACACCCGCCTTAGAAGGGCGGTGCTCTATCCAACTGAGCTACAGGCGCATTTGTGTCGGCAGAATCCCTGATTTATCGAACAAAGCCGATAATGGAGCGGGTGATGGGAATCGGACCCACGCAACCAGCTTGGAAGGCTGGTGTTCTACCATTGAACTACACCCGCATCACTCACAATGCTTGTATATTCTATCAAAATATCCGTGCATTGTCAAATGATTTTATACTGTTTTTAAAAAAATTTTAAGAATATTTTTGTCGGCTCGGTTTGAACTTTTTTATGAAAAAAGTAGTTTTTATTCAAGGTTTTAAGCCGATTATTTCAACCATAACCAAAGCAGAACGGCTACGCCCGCAAAACAGGCTATGCCTAAAAGCAACCGCGGCAAATAATACAGATACGCAGCCTTAATCATTGCCCGACGTTCTTTTTTCGTAACGTTTACGCCCTCGTCCTTTTTCTTTTTTCTCGCGACGGACGGAAGGTTCTCCATACCGTAAACGGTATGCCCGTCGTCGATATAAACAGGCTTTTGCTTTTTCGGTTTACGCTTCTTTTTTCCTTTGCCAACTTCGGCAGTTTCGGAAACTCCGGTAACTTCTGCAACGTCGGTAACTCCTGTAACCCCCGTTTCTTCCGCCGTAACTTCCGGTCCGGTTACTTCCTTATTCGGATTATCGGACACGATTATTCTCCGTCCTTTCCGTCGGCGTTACCGCCCGTCTTTTCGTCTTTAGCCTCTTTTTCGCCGTCTCCTTTCTTTGCTTTTTTGTCGCCTTTCAATTTATTGAAAATAGATTTCTCTTTTTTAAGCTCGGCAAGACGTTTCTTCTCGGCTTCCTCTTCGGCGCGTTTTTTCTCGAGTTCGGCGTACTCCTCGTCGTATTTCGGAAGGTTTGCCATAATCTCTTCGTCGTAAAGGTGGCAAGCCACGAAATGCCCCGGTTTCGCCTCGTGATAGCTCGGCTCGTGAATTTTGCACACGTTCATACACTGCGAGCAGCGCGTGTGGAATTTACAGCCCTTGGGCGGATTTGCGGGCGACGGAATATCGCCTTCCAGAATGATCCTCTTCATCTTGTAATCGGGATCGGGAACGGGAACTGCGGAGAACAACGCTTTCGTGTAAGGGTGAAGCGGATTATCGAAAATTTCGTCCGTTTCGCCAAGCTCCATCATATTGCCGAGATACATAACAAGGATCTGATCGGTGATGTATTTTACAACCGAAAGATCGTGAGAAATGAACACGTAAGTAAGGTTCATTTTGTTTTGTAAGTCC
The DNA here is from genome assembly GCA_934271735.1 of uncultured Clostridia bacterium. GTDB lineage: Bacteria > Bacillota > Clostridia > Christensenellales > Borkfalkiaceae > UBA10281. Next base: position 1,598 of record CAKQSB010000016.1, read on the forward strand.
TTCAATAAGTTGATTATCTGGGCTTGAATGGAAACATCGAGCGCGGAAACGGGTTCGTCGCAGATGACGAGACGAGGGTTTACCGCGAGCGCTCTTGCGATGCAGATACGCTGCCGTTGACCGCCCGAAAACTCGTGCGGGTAACGGTCGTAATGCTGAGGCTGCAAACCGCATTTTTTCATTATTTCAAGTACGTAAGAATGTACTTCTTCCTTAGGAACGATTTTGTGAATTCTCACGGCTTCCGCAATGATATTTCCTACCGTCATTCTCGGCGGCAAAGACGAATAAGGATCCTGGAAGATAAGCTGAATATCGGTACGATACTTACTCATTTCCTTGCGGCTTATATTGGTTATATCTTCGCCCTCGAAAATAATCCTGCCGCCGTCCGAATCGTAAAGCTTTAAAATTGTTCTTCCGAGCGTGGTTTTGCCGCAACCCGACTCGCCTACTACGCCTATCGTCGTACCCGTTTTTACCTTGAAACTTACGTTATCCACGGCTTTAAGATAGGATTCGGGCTTACCGAACAACGATTTTTTGATTACGAAATATTTTTTAAGATTGTCAACTTCGAGAATGTATTCTCCGTTATATACCTTTTGTTCTATGGTTTTGTCCATTTGTTTTCTCCGATTTATGCGCCGTTTCGCGATAGATTATCCAAAGCGAAAAGACTTTCGTGCATTATTCCTCGTATAAATAACAGGAAACGAAATGCTCGTCGTTAATCTTGATTTCCTTCGGGTACGCACCGCCGCACTTTCCGATACATTTCGAGCATCTGTTCTTGAAATAACAGTTGTTCGGAAGGTTTATCGGGTTGGGAACCTGCCCCGGTATAGAATAAAGCGGAGCGTTGGAGTCCGACGTTATGAGCGGTTTACTCTTCTGCAAGCCCATCGTGTAAGGATGCAGGGGGTTATGGAAAATTTCCTTTGCCGAGCCGCGCTCGATAACCTTGCCCGCGTACATTACGACTACTTCGTCCGCCATTTCGGCGATAACCCCGAGGTCGTGAGTAATGAGCATTATCGAACAGCCCTGTTTTTCCTGCAAATCCTTAAGCAGCTCGAGAATCTGCGCCTGAATTGTAACGTCGAGAGCCGTAGTAGGTTCGTCGGCAATGATAAGTTTCGGATTGCCCGCAAGCGCCATAGCTATCATAACTCTCTGACGCATACCGCCCGAAAGCTCGTGCGGGTAAGCGGCGTAAAAACGCTCGGGCATGGAAATACCTACCTTTTTGAGCATTTCTATGCTGTAAGCCTTGACTTCCTCTTTGGAAAGCTCGGGCTTATGCAAAAACGACACCTCGTCGAGCTGATAACCTATCGTGAAAACGGGGTTTAAGCTCGTCATAGGCTCCTGGAAAATCATAGTGATGTCCTGACCGCGGATTTTGTGCATCGCTTCGGTGGGCATTTTCGTTACGTCGTAGCCGAGTTTCTTCCCGTCCGCGTTATAACCTGCTTTGTCGGAATTAAACCTTATCGCTCCGCCCGTAATCTGACCTTGAGGAGCGGCTACAAGCTGCATTATCGAAAGCGATGTTACGCTCTTTCCGCAGCCCGATTCCCCTACTACGCCCACGATTTTGTTCTTCGGAATGGAGAACGAAACGCCGTCTACCGACTTAACCGTTCCTCTGTCCGTGAAAAAGCTCGTGTGAAGGTCGTCTATTTCAACGATATTGTTTTCGTCGTTCATAGGCGCGGTATACTCCGCTTCGCTGCGCTTGATACGCTTCTGTGCCTCGTAATACCGCATTTGTTTAACGTTGTATTTTATTATTTCACGGCTCTCTTTTATAGTGAGGTAATCCGTATTTTTTTGTTTTTTAATCATCTGACACCTCGTTAAAAGACCTTACTTTCTCGCCTTGGGATCCATTGCGTCACGCAAACCGTCGCCGACAAAGTTGAATCCGAGAACCGCTATAACTATCATTATACCTGCGGGAAGCCATACGTTTACGTGATACTGCAAAATTTCGCGGATATCCGCTTTCGCAATCATCGTACCCCAAGCTGCCTTCGGGTGCTGAATACCGAGTCCTAAATAGGAAAGCGTGGATTCGTACAAAATTACGCTGCCCAAGCCCAAAGTCATGGAAACGATAAGCTGAGGCATAACGTTCGGGAGAAGGTGAACGAAAATTCTTCTCCACACGGGTATACCCATAACTTCTGTCGCCGTCATATATTCCTGCTCTCTGAGCATAAGTATCTGACCTCTGACAAGCCTTGCCACGCCGCTCCAGCTGAAAATGGTTATCATCGCCATTAAAAGATATATCTGAGCGTTTGATTCCGGGGGAATCTCCCACGATTTGATAACCGACGCGGCTATAAGCAAAATAGGAAGCGTAGGCACGCAGTTGAATATATCGACAATTCGCATTATAATCTGATCGACTACCCCGCCGAAATAACCTGCTATTCCGCCGAGAATTACGCCGATAAGCGTTTCTAAAATTACTACTATAAAGCCGATGGTAAGCGATATTTTACCGCCGTACATAAGTCTCGTGAAGACGTCCATACCCTCGTCGTCCGTTCCGAGAAGATGATCCCAGGACATACCCTGATATCTTCTTACGGGAAGAACAATGGTTACGACTTCGGTAGCGGTGATTTCGTTACCGTCTTCGTCTTCATAAACAATCGTGATTTCGTCGCCCTCTTTCAAAGGTCTTCTGTCCTGTTCGGATTCGCCCCATCTCGTGTAAATCTTAGGTCCGAGGAAAGAGAACGCGAACAAAAACGCTATCATTATAAGTCCGACAATGGAGAGTTTGGAACGGAAAAACCTTCTCAAAACAAGCCTTAAAGGGCTCATTTCCTTATAGGTTTCGAGTTCTTTTACTTCCGTTTCGGCTTTGACTTCCTCTGCGGCAATTTTTTCGGTTTCCGTTTCACCGCTGGCTTTATCGGCTTTTTTAACTTCTTCTTCGGCGATTATTTCAATTTCTTTTTCATCCATATGTTTAATCTCCAAGTTTAACTCTGGGGTCTACTACCGAATACATAATATCCGAAAGAAGAGTTCCCAAAACCGTAAGCACGGCAAGGAACATATTGTAACCCATTACGAAAGGCACATCGCCTTCGTACAAAGCCTGATACGCGAGACCGCCGATACCGTTTATGCTGAACACCTTTTCCGTTATCATCATACCGCCGAAAAGCGACGGGAGAATACCGGCAAGAAGAGTTGCGAGAGGTATGAGCGTGTTTCTGAAAGCGTGCTTATAAATAACGGTCTTTTCCGATAAGCCCTTTGCTCTCGCCGTTCTTATATAGTCGGAGCTGAGCACCTCGAGCATATTCGTTCTCGTGTAACGCATAAGTCCGCCGAGCGAAAGAATTACGTTTACGAAAATCGGGAGTATGAGGTGGTGAAGCATATCGCCGAGGTTCTGGAAAAAACCGATGAATGTCGTCGTGTCGTAAGTTTTGTTCGTGTCGACGAGTTTTGACGGCGGGAACCAGCCCAGATCCACCGCGAATACCTTAACGACTATCGCCGCAAAGAAATAAGTGGGGAGCGAAATACCTATCATCGTAAGCACCGTAACGGTGTAATCTCTGAAAGTGTACTGATGCGTCGCGCTGGTTATGCCAAGCGGAATTGCAATCAAAAACTGCAAAATCGTAGCAATCAGAGCTATCGAGAAAGAAATCCACATATTTTCGCCGATAACTTCCGCGACGGGTCTCTGATATTTGAACGATTTTCCGAGATCTCCTTTAAGAAGGTTTCCGATCCAGGTGAAGTAACCGGAGAAAATCGAGCCGAGTTTCTGCCAGCCCGTCGCGACGGTATATTCCGCAACGCCCTCGGAAAGAGCGTTCGTAAACTCGTTGGTCGTACTGTCGAAATCGTCCGTCATTTCGGAAATACTTATCAGAAAATCCTTGTTTTCGGTAAGCGTGACCTTATACTGCCCCGTGGAAAAAAGATTTTTTCTGATTGTTTTTTCTTTGGTGACTTTATTTCCGTCTTCATCCACCGTTTCGACCGATTCGGTCTCGTTGATAAAGATAACTACCCTGTAAAACATTCCGTCCGAAGTTTTGGAAAGCTCCATAGTGTAATCGCCTTTTTTGAACTTTCCGGCAACGAACTCGTACGCGTTTCCGCCCTCTTCGACGGCTCTGTCGTGATTGGCGATTTTAACCTTTCTCGTATATACGCCCGAAAGATCGTATTCCTTGTCGGCTTCGCCGTTTTCGCCCTTGACTGTCGTTTTGAAACCGTCCTTAAGCTTGACCTCAAGATATGCTTCGGGCATAGTAAGACCATAAAGCTCCTTGAAGTTATCTATATCGTCCTCGGTAAGCGTGGACGTGTTAAGCTTCGGCAAATACGTTCTGTCGACGAAGTCGTTAGGCATCATTCTTACGAGAGAATAAATTATAACGGATACGCCGAGCAATATTATCACGGAAATACCGAGTCTTTTGAGAATGTATTTTAACATATTTTATCCTTTTTTAACAACGAACCCTCGCGCCTTTTTTCGGAAAAATCTCCGATAAAAAGCGCGAGGTCGGTGAAGAGCGGGTTTTTACTTATTATCTCTCGATAAGAGACATAGAGGTAAGCGTGCTTGTAAGACCCTTGAACGAGGTCGGATTCTGATAGAACGTTTTAGCGTCTATCTTATACCGATTGTAAGCAAACAAATCCTTTCTCTGGTAAGTGGGAAGCTCTACGGCGAGTTCCATTATTTTATCGAGCGCCGTTGCGTAAATTCCTTTACGAGCGTTCTGATTTTCGATTTCTCTGCCCTGATCGATAAGCTTGGAAAGCTCTACAACAATATTCTTTTCGGTTGCGTATTTGTCGCTTGCGTCGTTAAGAATTTCACGGTAACCCCAGTTAAGGACGGAGGTCGCTTTGGAATCCTTATGATATACCTGATACATATCGGGGTCGATCGTGGAGCTCCACGCCGCCGCCCATACGGTTAAGCCGCCGCTCGCGAGAAGAAGGAGCGCGTCCTTATCGTTTTTAACGGTTATCGAGAAACCAACTTCGTCGAGAAGAGATTTCGAGTTGGACATCGCGCTGAATGCGGGGTGGTCGTTGGAGTCGCCCGCAACGGTGAACGTGTATTTGAGTTCGTCGCTCTTACCGCCGGAATCTCTGGAATAAATTCCGCTTCCGCCAATCTTGTAGCCGTCTTCTTCGACAAGTCTCTGGAGATACTCGATCTGATTTGCCTTGGGCAAAGTAGCAGTGCCCGCTTTAACGTCGCTTTCCTTTAAAACTCCTTTAGCAATAAGCTCGAGAATATAATCTCTGTACTCGCCGTAAACCGCGTAAGTATAGTTTTTACCCGTTTTTTCGAGAAGCGTCTTAGGAATAGTTCCGCCTACGTACGGATAATAAGGAATGGTTTCGTCAGGGTATGCCCAGTTTGTTGTGGACATAGGACGATCGATGGATTTTGCCATCGACTTGTAGTACTTAACGCATTCGTTGGTATCGAGCGAGTGCATTATCGCTCTTCTTACGTGGATACCGGGAACTTTACCTGCGTTGATACCGATATAACCGTAACCGCTCGTTTCTACGGCGTTGTACTTGATACCTTTGCTGTCGAGCGTTTTCATAACGTCTACGTTGGCGTTGGGTTCTACGAAATCGGCATGACCGGTTTCGAGGTTGTCTATCATATTGTTTGCGGAAAGAACGCTGTATCTTATTCTGTTGATTTTCGCAACGTGATAATTTTTTCCGTCGGGAGCCGTTTTAGTCCAGTCCGAACCGTCTTCGTTCTTGTTCTTCGCAAGATCGTAATAGGGGTTACGTTCGTAGCAGATAAGTCCAATACCGCCGTTAAACGTACCCTTGTCTTTGGAAACCTGGTTAAGATCTACGTTTTCGTCGGTTGCGGTTTTCAGAAGTCCGCCGCCGGAAGATGCCGCCGCGTAAGCACCCGCGCCTACGGGAACGCCGTTCTTGTCGGAATTTTTCAGAACGTTTTCGAAAAATTCCGCGCTCGCGTATTCTACGCCGAAGTTTTCTTCGTAGTCGAACTTAGCGATGTGTTCTGCGTCCGAATAATAATACATCGGAGCAACGCCGATACCGAAGTTCCATATCGCCTTCGGGTCTACTTTGTTGATGGTTATCGAAAGAACTTCGTTACCGCTTGTTACGTAGTCTCTCGTAGTTTCGTCGTTATAAGTGGGTTTTTCGTAAGTGTACGTCTTTCCGTTGTCGTCCGTGAACGTGAACGCCTCGTCCTTATTTACGAATTTGATACCCGAGATATTCTTGAACTGTCTCTTCGAGCTGTCGTTGTAGTATTTTGCAAGTTCGTCGCTCGTTATGTAAGTGAGAAGGTTGGAAGAAGTCGCGCTCCAGTATTTGACTACCTGATCGGCTTTGTTGGGAAGCCAGCTCTTTCTTACCGCGTCGACAGCTCCGCTCTGAGTAAGTTTCTGAGTGGTTTCTTTGCCGAGGTGATATTTAAGCTCGCCTTCCGGATTTGCCGTGGTGGCTTTTTCCACCCATTCGATAAGTCCTTCGTTGTAAAGGAACATTTCGATATCGCTCGTAAGCTTAAGACTGCTCTTCTGTTTTTTGTTATTGCTGTCTTTATAATAGAATTCGAGATCGCTCCAACCGCCCTTAGCCGCGTTGAAATCGGACTGAAGTTCCGCTTCGAAGTACTGAACGGCTTTGTCGTAATCGGCAACGATGTTCGCGTAAGCTTCCGCGGTGTGGTTCTTGGAATAATTCTCGAGTTCGGTTCTGAGCTGTTTTTCGCTTGAGAAACTTCCGCCGAGATTATCCTTGATTTCTTCGAACGCTTCGACCAAAGCGTCTATTCTCGAGCTTGCGGATTCCTGGAATCTCGTCATAAAGTTATCCTGCTCGTTTTCGTCCGTGGTCTGCGTTCTGTACTCTTTAAGACCGACTATATCGGTAGAATACATAGTGCTTGAACCCGAATAAACGGGATCGAGGTATACGTAATAGTTAAACAATACGTCTTTCATCGTAAGGGGCGAACCGTTCGAGAACTTGATGTTGTTTTTCAGAACGAAATAATAAGTCGTCGTGTCCCCCGAAGCCGAGCTGTTATGTACGATTTTAACGTCTTTGGCGATAACTTCCTCGTCGTCTCCGTAAGCAAGATTACCCTTTTCGTCGTTGGTTAAAATGCTGAGCTGAGTCATTCCGAGAATCGTTCCGTCCGTACCCGAAGTGTAGAAGAACGGGTTGAAAACGCCGTCTACTTCGAGCGTGGAGAAAATAAGCGGATCGTTCTCGTTATCGTAAGTATCGTGAGGTCCGGTGCTGTCTCCCGTACTGTCTCCGCCCGCGCTGCTGCCGTTGCAGGACGATACGCCGAGAATAATTCCCGTAGTCGCGCCGCCTACTATAACTACGCACAAGACGATGGCGATTACTTTTCTCGCGACGCTGACCGCAAGAAAGTTTTTAATCTTTTCGAAAAATTTCATTGTCTTTTTGCTCCTTTATATTTTACGTGTGTTTTTATCGTGATTTATCTTTTTATGTTCAGGCGTTTTCTTTCGTCAATTCGATTTTTTCGCCTTTTTTGCTTACCGTTTCGGTGATTACGAAATCGCAGTTTTCTATTTTAACGTTTTCGGTTTCTCTCGCGTAAACATGCTCGGCTTCGTAGAAGAAGTGTTCATCTTCGCTTCCTCTTAACTTGCTCGCGATAACTTTAACGGATACGTTCACGTTCGTTATTTCCGCGTTGTAAACGTTGTCCGCGAAAGACGAAACGTAAAGTCTCGAAATCGAATCGTTGCCGACGTCCGCATTCACCGTAACGCCCGTAAAGTTCACGCCCGTGATTTTAACGATCGTTTCCGCGTTCGCTTCGCCCGAAGCTCCGATATCGGCGAAAATACTTGCAGTCAAAGGCGTCTGAACCTTACCGATATACGAACAATCGACGGCGAAATTGCTTATCGCGTACTTAACGCCTTTCCCCTCCGGGTCGTAAGAATGAATTCCGAGATAATTCGGCATTCCTTTATCGTCCGCCGCGAAAGCGTTTTTAAAGCCGTCGCCGAGCTTTTGTCCGCCGCAATCGATATCGTTCATCAGAAGAAGAGTTTTGCCTTTGAGCTTATTATCGCTGTTTCCGAGCGTTCCCAGATCGTCGCGCGAATACAAAAGAAGGTAATTACCCTCGATATATTCCGCGTAAACCTTTATCGTTACGTCTTCGTCCGCTTCTTTAAGAATACCGTCCTTATCGAAATATTTCGCGTAATCGCTTTCGTCGGGCTTGACGCTATTATACAAAAGCGTATAACCTTCTCTCGTGTCCGCGGCGTCGATAATCATATCGAGGCTGAAATCGAAAGTAAGAAGAGGTTTCGCGATAGCCGTGTTCACTTCTTCGAACTCCCCGTCTTTCATATAGCCGATACTGTAAATATACTGCGTTTTCTTCGACCAATCCGCATAAAGAGTTACGCCCTCGTCTCCGACGACGTCGGTCGCGAAATTCCACGGAACAGTACATTCTTCGTCTTTATACCAGCCCGCAAAATTGTATCCGAGCTGTTCGACTTTCGCAGATCCGTCTCCGCCGATCGGAATGGCTTTGATAAGCTTTTTTGCTCCGTCGGGATATTTATAGTATATCACGACGTCTTCCTCGCTGTTTTTGTACGTACCGCCGTTAAGCTTGTAAATAACCTTTATCCCTTTGTCCGCTTCCGAACCCGAACAGGACGCAAACGCGAACAGAGACAAGGCGCACAATGCAGCCAGAAATAAAATAGTAAGTAATCTGAATTTTTTCATAATTCTTCCCGAAATTAAATGTTTTTGCGTTTTTTAAGGATTAAATAAAAGCTTTATACCTTGCCGTTTCCTGCAATATTCTGTACCGGACAAGAATAATCAGACCGGTCGCGTCGCACAAAAACCCATTTTAGTACATTCTCAATTGTACCATTTTTCGTATTTTTAGTCAAACGATTTCCCCCGCAATGCCGGTTAAGCGAATAATTACATACATTTATTTGCTTATATTTAATATAAATTATTCTTATATTACCCTGTTTTATACAATTATGCGTTCATACTATGCAATATATAAATTTAGACACATTGATCGAAACAACGTGTTCCGACTCTCATCAACCGAAATGCAAATTATTACACACAAAAAAAGCCCTCCCGAAAAGGGAGAGCTTTCGTTGTTTTATTTAAGTTAAAACCGTTTGAGTTTTTAACTTGTTTTGTCGGATTTCAGCCTTCAAGCCGTGCTTTACAGCGAGAACCCTTCGCATTTCGCGGTACCTTCTCTGAATGAATAATTGTTAGTGGCAATTTCGGTAGAAACAACCTTCAGCGTATCGCCCGTGAGAGTCATTACAATTACTTTTCCCGAGTATCCGCTATCGGTCTTGTACGTTTTTCCGCTATCATAACTCAAGCAGTTTTCCGCGTCAACAGTTATCGTAAGCGTGTTACCGTTTAAAACGGCGGTAAACTTAACAAATACGGAAGTGTTCGTAACGAAATGACCTTTTATTTCGGGCGAATCATCGAACACGATGCTGAACCCTGCAGGATCACCCCAAACGTCTTTGTAGGAACCCGTAAAGGTGTAACCCGCAAACACGCTCTTACCAAGGAGTTTCTTATTCGCAACGTCCAAACCGTAGGTCGCGGAAGTTTCTCCTTCGTAAATCGTGATATTCGTTCCGCTTACTACGTAAGTCTTTCCTTCGCCCGCGCCGCCGTAACCGTCAAGCGTTAACGTGCTGTTATCGGGTAAAGTGTAAGTTCCTTCATAACCGTCGAGAACCTTAGCGTAAGTTCCGTTTCCGAGGTCTACGACAACTTCTCTCATTGCGTTTGCGGAAACAAACTTAATCGTTCTTTCGGCAATTACCGTGTAATCCACGGTTGCGCCGCCTACCGTTACGCTACCGTATCCGTCGACAACGATTTCGCCATAATCACCCGTATAAGTACCGGCTAATCCGTCATTTTCAAGAACGACTTTTCCTGCAACCTTGGCAACAATTTCATCGTTTACCTTAACGGTAAAGTCTTTGCCTGTGATATTTGTTGCTTCCGCGCCTTCCAAAGTTGCGTTAGCAATCATTTTACTATTATAAAGGAATGCCGTTTTTGTCGTTTCATCCTTATATGTAATTACAAGGTATGCAACGTAGGAGTTTCCCACATCGTTACGTCCGGTATACGCTATCGATTTAACTTTGGAAACGTCAACGCCGAGATCGGTATCGGTTCCGACACCATCGTCCTTTCCGCCGCCGAATTTTCTCCACATCAAACCGAGTTCTTTGTTGAAGTAGTAATATGTTCCGCTAAGAACCATAGAGCCGTCGGTTATAGCCGCCTGCGCGTCTGTAAGGGTTCCGGAAGCAGAACCATATTTATACGTTCCGTCTACATTTACAACTAATACATCTTTCGTGAAAGAAGTTTGCTCTGCAGACGATTTGGTACCGTAAAGGTTCCAGCCTTTATAAGTACCGTAGGACTGAGGAGCTTCGACCCACTTAGCGTAAAGGATAACCGTTGCGGTTATTTCGTCGCCTTCGGAAATCTTCTGATCGAGATCGCCCGCATCGCTCATCGTGTACCAGCCGACAAACGTCATACCGTTATACGAGAAGTCTACTTTCTGAAGCGTTATCTTGTCGTTAGCGTACATATTGACGACTACGTCTTCGTGTACATTCTCGTCCTCGAACTTGAAGGTTACGGTTATGGCTTCATCCCACTTAGCATGGAACGTTATATCCTCGCTTGCGGTGAATTTAGATCCGGCAGTAACTTTGTTCTTGAATTCTTCGTCCCTATACCAGCCGCGGAATTTAAATCCTTCTGCCAAAGGCTCGTCTTCAAGAACGGTCTGCTGACTGTTTTTATCTACCTGAACGGAAGTGTTTTCTCCGTGTCCGTTATAATTATAAGTGACAGTTACCTGAGGAACGACGACAACGCACGTTCCGTCTGCTCTGTTTACGGTGATTTCTTTGTATCCGTCAGCTAACGTTATGCCGAACACGTCGTTTCCGAGAGACTTGTAAGTTCCCGTAACGGCTTCCGCACCGGTCGCCGTAAACGTTACGTCGCCGAATCCGTTAAGTACATAAACGCCCGCGTCGCAAGTAAACGTGCCGCCGAGTCCGTCGTTTCCGATAATAGATTTACCGACAACTTTCGCTATAGGCGCGCCGTTAAGACTTACGAGACGATCTGCATTATAAGCGTCTTTTGCGGAAACTCCGTCGCCCCACGTTGCGTTCGCAACGATTTTGCTGTCGTAGAAGAACGCATTCTTTACGGTGTTATCCTTATAAGTTATCGTCATATACGCAACATAGCTCGTGCCGTTGCCTTTGAATCCGGAGAAGTCGATAGAAGCGACTCTGTCCGCATCGACGGCTACATAAGTATCGTCGCCGACGCCTGTCGCGTTGGCGTGATATCCTCTCCAGGCGATACCAAGTTCTTTGTTGAAATATACATAATATCCGCTAAGTACCATAGAACCGTCGGTTATAGCCGCCTGTTCTGCCGTAAGCGTACCCGTCGCAGACGAACCCAGCTTATATGTGCCGTCTGCCGCAACGGAGAAATATTCGGTCGTGAACGAATTCTTCGTGCCGCTCGTTCCGTCGGTGTACAGATTCCAACCCTTGTAAGAGCCGTAAGACTTAGGAGCCTCGACCCACTTAGCATAAAGAACCGCATCTTCGGTCATAACGGTGTTGTCTGCCATCTTGGCGTCGTATTCGCCCGCTTCGGTTTTTGTAAACCAACCCACGAATACCTTTCCGTCGAAATCGAAGTCAACGACTTTAAGCGTGAGCTTATCGTTTGCGAACATGTTGACAACTTCGTCCGCGTGAGCGCCGCCGTCTTCATACTTGAAGGTTACGGTTATCGCTTTGTCCCACTTAGCGTAGAACGTTATGTCGCTGTCGGCTGTGAAAGTCGAACCGCCGTTAGCTTTGGTTACAAACGTCGCTTCTTTGTACCAACCGCGGAAAATAAATCCTTCTGCGGCGGGAACGTCCGAAGTAACGGTCTGCGTACTGTATTTATCTACGTTGACAGTAGTATTGTCGCCGTGTCCATTGTAGTTATATGTTACGGAAACCTGAGGAACGGCTATAACGCAGGTGTTATCTGCTTTGTTTAAAGTTATTTCTCTGTAACCGGCAGCAAGCGTTACACCGATAACGTTTTCGCTTATCGTAGTGTAAGCAACGGTTTCTTCGCCTACGGTTGCGCCGCCGCCTGCTGTAAGCGTAACAACGGTTCCGTCTGCCGTAGTATAGGTACCTACAGCATCAGGATTAAGCGGTGCCTGAGCAAAAATTGCAATTCCGTTAATTTTGAGGTTTGCAATATAAATTGCATCGAGACCTTTGTTTCCGCTGCCGTCTTTCGAATAACTGATTCTTAAAGCTATTTCGGTGTCTCCGGTGTAGGTCAACGTCGTGGACAAATGCTGAGCGTTTGCTTCCGCAATATCAGAACCTTTGGTCTTCAATTCTTTTCTTACGCCGTCTTCATAATAATAGATGGTTGCGTAGTCATATCCGTTTTCACTGGTTATCCAGTAGTCGAACTCTATGTTCGCAACGCCGGACGTAACCACAATTTCGAGAACGGAAGAAGTATTACCCTGATTTTCATTTGTACTCTTCCAAGCGTTTTTCTCTGCAACATAAACAAACGGGTACTTCTTCTGTTCGGTATATTTAACGTTACCTGCCCACGACCATTTGCCGTAAACTTCCATTTCGCCGTCCGCAAGCTTATCTGCGGCAAGCTCGACCGTGAGTTCGCTGTTTAAGAACCATCCGTCGAACTTATAACCGTCCACACAGGAAGTGTAAGCGAAATTTTCGTCGAGATAATCTTTAATATTAGCGTTGTAGGTTATCGTTGCAACGGTGTCGGCTATATTCATACCGGGATGAACGTTAACCGCTACATTCTCGAAGTATACTGCAACAACTTCGACTACGGTGACGCCTTCGGGAATTACGTCGCTTCCTTCTTCAAGGAGTGCGCCTTCCATTTCGTAATGACTGAACACCTTGGTTTCGTGCGAAACATCGTGAGCCTTCAGGACTTCGAGAAGGCTGTCGCCTGCGCCCGCATAAAGAGTTTCGTTTCCTTTTACGGAATCGGTAACGGTGATCGTAACCTTGGCAGCCCATTCGGCAGTAAGAACAACGTCACTCGTAAATACGTGCGTTGCGCCCGTGAGAGGCTCGCCGTTAAGCGCCCAGCCCTTGAACATTTCGGTTTCGGTGTTGGCAAGCTTGATGGTTGCAAGATCGAAAGCGGTGTTCTTGTTTACAGTTATCGCATCCTTGGTTCCGTGATCGGCTCCGAGGTCGAACGAAACGGTAACCATAGGCTTATCGATCGTGTAAGACGAGCCGTCAAGAGTAGCTTCGTAATATTCGGTAACCTTGCCGTCGGCGGCAATCTTGATTTCTACAACTGCGCCGTTTACGACGTAGGTTCCGACCTTATCGCCGAGCGTTGCTGTTCCGAGACCGTCGAGAACGAGAGTGTCTTCGCCGCTTGTATAGGAACCGAATACGCTGTCGAGAGCGTCCAACACCCCGTCTTTAACGCCGTAAGCCGCAACAACGTCATTGCCCTGCTTAACAACGAAAGTAAATCCGTCCGCATAAGTCTTCGGATTAAGAACGCCTGCTTCAACCGCTTCGCCGTTAACGTTCGTGAAGATTACGTCAAAGTATACCTTTCCGTTCATTACGAATACGGAATAACTGCTACCGTCGCCAAGAACAACGGTTCCGGCTTTCATAGCGGACTGACCGCCGAGCTGACTCGAAGAAGCTGCGCTTTCGATTACTGTTTCCGAAGGAAGGAATACGATAAAGCCGTTAGTTATCTCTTCTTTATTAGCCGCGCCGACAACTATCGCTCCGTTTGCTTTATCGAAGTATCCGTGAAATACTTCCGTCTTGGGAGTTTTCGTTTCTTCGGAGTCGCCCCAGCCGTAGTCGTCGCCGCCCCAACCGCCGGATGACGATATGTAATTATAGTTTATAGTTAAAGTAAGTTTACCTGCCGCAAAGTCTACCCATTTGAAAGTAACCTTGGAATCGGCATAGCTCGAGCCTACGTAAATTCCGCCGTCGGCAGCAACGCCTTTAGCATTGAACGTGAACAAACTCGAGCAATTATTGGTGTAATCGTTTCCCGAATAGAACCGAACGCCCGCATAATTAACCGCTAAACCGCACATATCGCATTTTCCGTTTACGAAATTATGATCGACGATAGCGATGGTTTTACTTTCTTTGCTTATTTCTTCGTTGCAGACCGAACATTTAACTACTTCGTCATAAGAACCTGCCGCGTAGCAAGTTGCCGCAACCACATTCACCTGAACAGCGGCAGCGGGAGTATGTCCGAGAGCATCGACAGTTTTCGTTTCTCTGCTTATTTCTTCTCCGCAGACCGAACATTTAACTACTTCGTCGTAAGAACCCGCAGCCGTACAAGTTGCCGCAACCACATTCTCCCGAACGGGATCCGCAGGAGTATGAGCGAGTTTGGCTATCGATTTCGTCGTTCTGCTCATTTCGGTTCCGCAGACCGAGCATTTAATAACCTCTTCGTAAGAGCCTTCCGCCTTACAAGTTGCAGGTTTCTCGTTTTCGCGGGTCGCCGCGCCTGCGGTGTGAGGAACGGTTTTGCCCGTAACGTGTTCTCTGCTGATTTCCGCGTTACATACCGAGCAGTACACAACGCTGTCATAAGAACCGGGAACGGTACAGGTAGCGTTTACGACGTTTTCCTGAACGGCAGCCTTGGGGGTATGACCGAGAGCGTCTATCGTTTTCGTTTCTCTGCTTATTTCTTCTCCGCAGACCGAACATTTAACTACTTCGTCGTAAGAACCCGCAACCGTACAAGTCGCGGCTACTTCATTTTCGCGGATTGCGTCCGCGGGAGTGTGAGCGACTTTATTTACGACTATCGTCGTAAGCTCCTCTCCGTCTTCTCCGAAGTATTTTTTACATTTTGCGCACTGTCTGTAAGCGACGTTTCCGTCTTCCTTACAAGTAGCCGCCTTTGCGGGAACAAGTTCGCCGAGTTCGTGCTTAGCAGCGACTTCGACTTTTACTTTTCCGTATTTATCGGAAGAATACTCCGCTTCTCCGCCTACGCACGGATCGGCAACGTCTGCCGTTAAAGTCCAGACCGTGACGTCGGTCAGAGCGGGAACTTCCTCTTCTTTCTCTTCGTCGCATTCGCATTTCAATTTCGCTTTGCCTTTCGTTTCAAGTCCGGGCGCCGTTACCCACGCTTCGAATACGAAATTATGCGTATGCGCAGACTCGGATTCTTTTGTCGAATCGGATTCTTCAACGGAATCGGACCCGGAATCGGGTTCTACGACGGAAACCGAATCGCTTGTGCCTGCGGAATCTTTATTGCCGCCGCACGCGCAGAAAATGCCGAGCGCGAAGATCAAAACCGATAATAAAACTATTATCTTTGTCTTCATATTTTTGCCTCCTGAATAAATTTTTTACTTGTTTTATAAATGTGATTTATAAACTTTTAAACTGTGATTTTCGTTCCGTCCGCGTATGTTTCCGGGCGTTTCAACGGCTTTACCCGAATTATACCGCGGTTTTACCCGAATAAGACGACAAAGAATAAAACAATCAATGTTCCGTCATAACACGGTCGAAATAATAAAACCCCATTTTACAATGTATATTATAACCTTTAGAATCTCGTTTGTCTACTGATTTTAAACCTTTTTTTATAAAAAAGACAAATAAATACGCAATAATTTCAAGCTATTTTCCTATATAATTGCTTACATAAGCTCTTCTTATATATTGCAATGTATTTTTTTGTTTTTATAAGTATATTTTTGCATAATAATTCATTTCAAAACCCGAAAAACAACGTAAAAACAGTATGTTCGGACAAACAAAAAGCCTCTTTCCCGAGAAAAAGGCTTTTTTAATATTTTGCTTTGATATTTTCCGATATTCGGTTTTCCGCTTTCGCTTATCTTCTGAAATTCAGACCGACGCGGAACATACTGTTGGGTTCTTCGTAATCCGCGGGTCTCGCTATCGCGGATACCTTAAGTTCGGATAACATCCAGGGATCTTCGAATGTCAACGTTATGACGTAACCTTTGACGGAAATTACTATTTTCCCGTTCGTAACCGCGTACGTTCCCGTTCCCGCGTAATCCGGCGCAGGCGAACCGTCCGACGAAGAATAAGAAAGCGTTACTTTTCCGTTATCTTCGAATTTCATCGTTACCGTAGCGGTGATTTCGTAATCACCGACGTCGCCCGTATAGGACTTGCCGCTAAGATCTTTTTCGGCAACTTCGCCGTAGCTGACAAATTTTCCGAGTTTATCTCCGCCCGTGCCTATCAGAAGCTTTATGAACGTTCCCGAAGTGGTGGTGAAAACAAGTCTCTTGCCGTTGTCCGTTTCGTTATAAACGTAGTACGTTCCGCGAGTTCCGTTCAAAACACCGGAACCGTAACCGTCGAGAGTAAGCGTTTCGCCACGTCCGCTGAGGTCTTCGTATTCGCCCTCGAGCAAATCGGAAATTTCAAGACCGTTCTTTTCGTCGCCGAGCGCGGCAACTCTCAGAACGTAATTCCTGCCGTCATAGGTGAACGCGACGACAGAACCGACGGATATAGCCGAAACGTCTTCGCCGTCCGTTGTTTTAATCGTTACTTTATCGCCCAGAACGCTGAGCGCGGAAGAAATGTAGAACACGTTGCCTTTCGAGGTCGCGAACGAACGAATAATTAACTCGCCGTTGCCCGCGTAAAGAACGGTTCCCACGCTGTAATGCTCGAGCAAAAGCGTGCCGTCCGCGGTAACGATCTGAAGCGTTAAAATCTCGTCGGAATTTATCTCGCCCGTTATACTTACGGTGCCCTTATACGCCGCGGTGAGCTTAGCGTAAAGCTTACCGTCCGCAACGGTTGCATAGCCCGTGTAAGAAACTCCTCCGACAACAAATTCGGCTTCGCCGAAAGTGTTTAAGGCGAAAGAGGTAAGACCGCTTATCGAATAGCCGTAATTTCTCGCGAAACCCTCGCCTGCGGGCAACACCTCGTCGAGTACCTGAACGGCGAAACGTTTGGTCGAAACCGAGCTCGCTCCGTCGAGCTTGAGATTGATCTCGAGGAGATAGAAGCCTGCGTTACCCGTCGATATTTTGGACACGTCAACGATTGCAACCTGTTTTCCGTTTACGGTGACCTTTTGTTTCTTGGCGGTCAAAGAATATTCGCCGTCTTTCGTTACGATTTTAACGGCATTTATAACGTCGTCTTTAGTTTCGCCCTTATGGAATACGGATCTGGAAAGCGTGACCGCCGCGCCGCTCGTTATATAAGCGTTCGTGAGCGCGTCTCCCTTTTCGAATTCCTTTCCGCAAGACTGAGCGTAAAGCACGTTTCCGAACGCGTCGATTGAAAACACTCCGCGTTTTTGCGAAAGTTTGTTCGACGGATCGTCGTAAACAACGGTTATAAGACTGCTTTTTGCGGTATAGGTAAATCCGTACTGCCCGATACTGTCTTTTGTTGTGTCTATTATTCCGTTTCCGTAACCGTCGAGAAATACGAATCTTCCCTCGCCGTTTTTGTAAAGGCCGAAATACACGTCCCTTTCCGCAAGCGTAAACGTTCCGTTATCGACGTCGAAAAGGAATTTATACGAGAACGGCGTTACGGTTACGCTTTCCGTGTCTCCGTCCTTTTCCTCAATAAACAAGTCGGTGGAATAGGATATCGTTTTCGTGTTGTACTTTTTGTTGAACGTTACTACTTCGTAGCCGTAAAGTATATAATAGCCTTCGTCGGTCGAATAGTAATTATATTTCGGGTGAAACTCGGACGTGTTCATCGAAAACTTTTTAATTCCGCCGACGGTTAAAGTCGGTTGATGTTCGTTTCCGAGAGAAAGCGTCGCGGCTTTTCCGTCGAACATGCCCGTAAACGATTTATTCGCAAACGGAGCCGTCGTATCGGTTTTGTTGATTTTGCCCGTTCCTCTTTCGCTTATCGTGAAGACATATCTCGAACCGTTAAGCTCGAAATCTCCTACCGCGCCTATCGTTTTGGACGAGAAATCGGACGAAAGATTTACGAAACCGTAAGCTACGGAATACATAGTGTCGCTGCTCGTTTTCGCTTCGAGAGTTACCTTGATTGCAAACCATTTAAGCTCGTTCGTTTCAAGATTTCTTACCTTGTAAAGGAATATCGAATATCCGGAGTAGGTTAAGCTGTAAACACTCTTTCCTTCCTTAGAATAATGGACGGAAACCGAATCCGCGATAGCCCACGTTCCTCTCTTGAAATAAACAAGAGGTCTGTTGTCGTCGTAATAAGAAAGTTTAAGTTCGTTGAGCGGAATTATTACGCAAACTCCGTTTTCGAAATGCGCTTCGTGAGCGTTATTACAGAGCATAAAATCGAAACCGTAATCGGTAAGGGTTACGTTTTCGGCTTTCACGCCGTGAACGAATATCGACATATCTCTGCCGATTTCCATATCCCCTATTGCGACCGAAGGCTTTTCGTCTTCGGCAATATCGCCGTCTTCGCCCTCGACGGAATCCTTCGCGATGGTTTTATCCGCCGTCTGATAATCTCCGACGTAATCGGAAGGAATTACCGAAACGGTCGCGCTGCGGGTTACGCCCTTGTATTCGACGGTAAGCACATAGCTGCCCGCGACGAACGGATTTATTCTGCCGCTTATCATATCGGGAGTTACGTTTACGGCTTTTCCGTTCTCATAAACTCTGAACAGGTCGGGAGCGTAAAGCGTTTCGCCCGTGAACACGGCTTTGTCTTCCGAATAAATCTTTATTCCGTTTTTGACAATAATCGTATATTCCGCGGTTACGGAGTCGTAACCGAGCCCGTAAACGTAAAGATTTATCGTTACTTTATGGCTGCCCGTTACCGTAAGATCGGGAGCGGAAACTATTTCGTAATACGTGGTTACCATATTGACTTCGCCGCGGTTTGCCGTGAAACTCTGTCTGTAACCGTTTACGCTGAGTTCGATATTGGAAAGAACGTCGTAATCAGCCGATCCCGCTTTGAGTTCGACCGTTTTTTCGGTCAATTTCAAATCGTAAACGCTCGGAACGACGTTGTATTTTATTGTTTTCGTCTTGGTTGCGGCAAATTGCGGCTTACCGAAAATCGATGCGTCGTTATACTTAACAGTGAGCACAGCGTCGTAAACGCCGATCGCATCGAAATTTACGTTGTTCGTATCTATCCAGCCCGCTATCCCGTAAAACCTTATTCCGTCGATATAAACTTCGAAGTCGCCCGCGAAATCATAAGCGCCCTTGTTTTCGCCTTTCTTGACGGAAACAATTTCGCCGGCGGCGTATCTTATCGATATGCCCTTGATTTTCTTTACGGTAGCCGTTCTTCTGATGTTTTTATAGGTAAGCGTTATTTTGCATTCGTCGGAATTTCCGAAATCAACGAAACCGCTTATCATATCGTCGGTCACTTCGATTTCTTCGCCGTTATCGGTTATTTCGAAAAGCGAAGTAAGATCAAGCGTGTCGCTCTCGAAAACTTCGGCGTTTAAGACCTTTATCGCTATCGAACCTACCGCGGTTACGTTCACGATAACGGTTTTCGTCGCGCCGCCTTTGCCGTCCGCAGGGACGTAAGAGACGGAGATCTCGCATTTATCGCCGATTGCCGCGCCCGTAAGCGCAGACGTATCGAGCGTTACGTTTTCCGAATTTACTTCTACCGATTTTCCGTCTTCGTAAATATAGAAATCGTTTATGAAATCGTAAGACGAAACGTCTTCGGGAGCGATGTCTATTTCGGAATACGCCGAACCGATTTTGATGACGTGTTCGTTTACTACGTGTACGATAACCGAGGCTTTTCTCGAGCCGATCGAAAGCTTGATTTCGTAATCTCCGACTTCGGGTTTAACTTCGCCGGTTATCATATCGTCGGTTACCTCGACTTCTTCTCCGCCGAGCGTTATCGCGAAAAGAGCTTTAGGCTCGAATTCGTTCACCGCGCCGACGTAAACGTTTACCTCGTCTTCGAGAGCCGATGCGACGAACGGGGTTTCGGTTACCTCAACCCATACTTTCGCGCTCGAGCCGCCGTACTCGCACGTTACCGTGTAAGTGTCGGGGGCGGGAAGAACGTTCGACGCGTCGATATACTCTTTCTTCACTTCCGTTATGTTTCCGTTTATGGTTAACGTGAAAAGACAGGTGTAATCGTAAGTTTTGACTTCGATGTCTTTTATAGTTACTTTTGTTTTATTTGCCTGAACGAAAACGTTTCTTTCGTTTACGACGTGTACGGTGACTTTTGCCGATTTTCCGCCGTAACTGCATACGATTTCGTAAGTTCCGAGTTCTTTTTTAAGCTTGGAAAGATCTATATAATCGGCGCTTACGCCCACCTTTCCCCCGTCAACGTATATATCGAAAAGGCTCGTGAAATCGAACGAGTCCAGATCGACAAGCGCTATTCTGACTTCGGCTTTGTCCGCTTTTACTTCTATTTCTTCCGACGGTATAACGGAAGAGACGGAATCCGAAGAATCCGTCTTTCCTTTGCCGCAGGAAGTAGCCGCGAAAGCAAGAAATACCGCCATTAAAACGACGAGTATCGTCGTAAGGTATTTTTTCACGTGGCATCCTCCTTTATGTTATCCGATATTATGCTTCGGGAATGCCCCGAATTGTGTTCCGGGCGTCCTTGCACAATATCAGGTTAGCCGAGGCGGGATTTTTTACTTTTTTGTAATACCCGCCCCTGCCGTCGTTTTTGTTTTTTACTTCTTGGGATTCCAGTCTCCTGCGTTGTAAATGTTGATGTAGAAGGTCTTATATCCGATGTTTTCGATTCTGATAACGATACCTTTCGAACCTGCATTCTCATTGATATAGCTCTTCATTCTCGTTTTGCTCTGCGTCCCTTCTCTGAGATACGTACCCGCGGCGTAATCCTTAAATCCGTATTTAGCGAATTCCGCGCTCAACTCTTCGATAAGCTCGTTGTAATTAGCGAGAGAAAGCGCATTGTTGGCGTCGAGAATCATATCGTCAACCCACATATTGAAGTTTACGGTCGGCTTATATTCGTCGCCTTCCGCGGTCTTGTTGCCCGTGTTGAAGTAATTGTGCCAGATAGTCTTCGAATAGTTATCGGAGAACACCTTGGAGAATACCGAGGGAGCGGGGATAGCGTCGGCAGCGCCTGCGCCGAACACTTTGTTCATAAGGTCGCCGGCTTTCATGGCTTCGCCCGTGCCGCTCTTGGAAGAAGACGTGGGGAGATATTCGCAATCGGCGAAATCGTTCCACTTGGTGGGAACTACTCTCGGCGTGTAGTTGCTTGCGCTGAACACATCGTCGGGAAGAACCGAAGATCCGAAGTTGCCGAACTCGGTATGATAGTAACCGATGTAAGTATCGATAATGTTATAAGCGAACGATACGCCCAACAAACGACTTTCGTTAGTCGATTCGTTTACGTAAACGTTTACGTTGAACGCGTGAATTACGCTGCCCGAAGCGTATCTTGCGTAATCCTTAATGCAGAACTCTTCCGCAACGCTTCTGATGATTACGGAATCGATAAGAGCGTAAGAATATACGAATTCGCTATCGCTGTTCTGTTTATACGGAGTGCTTCCCGCATACTTGAAGATGTACGGAGAAACGGTGAAGGAAGGAAGTCTTTCGGAAATGTTTCCGTTACGTTTGCTCTTTCCTACGAGTTTGCCGCTTTCACACTCGAATACGTCGTAAGTGTTGTCGCTATTCTGTTTGTATCCGTAAGCGTCAGTTCTGTAACCGCCGTTGGAGTATTCCATCGTGGAGTTGATAAGAACTCCGTCTTCGGTTACGATACCTCTGTAACCGACTTCGCCCGTATCGGACGTGAAGCTCGTGGTGTGAACCTTGCCGTCCCAGACGCCGGTTGCGCTCGTGGTGGGCGCGCTTACGCCTTCGCTGCCGGAAACAGTATAATCGTTAGGATCATAAGAGGGGGTAACCTCTGCCGTTTCGGTCATCTTGAACGTATAGTTTTTGGTGTTAGCCGTGTTAAGCTTATCGAGCGCGCTCTTAAGATATCCGAATCTTATAGCAGCCATTCCCGTTGCGGGAGCTTCGTAAGGCTTAATTTCGGGCATTACGACTTCGTCGCCGTAACCCGTGATCTGCATTTCGACCAAGGTGTAGCTGTAACCGATCTTTTCGTTAGCCTGACCTTCGTCGTCATAAGAATAAATATCGTTGGGGTAAGTTTCGCCGATCAACTTCTCTACGTTATGATTGTCGTCAAGCAAGATAGAGAAAGTGTAGAATTGCTCGCTGAGGATAGGAGTGAGCGACTGAGCGAAATATCTCATAAGATATTCGTCTTCGGAAGGCGTGTAAGTCGTTCCGCCGAGAATAATATCGGTGTCGACCGTGCCGTATTCCATTTCGTAAGTATAAAGGTTGGGGTTATCTACGTCCTGCTCGAAGTTAGCGAGCTCAAGGTAGCCGAGGTGGTTCCAGTAACGCTGACTTTCCCAGGAAAGAAGGTTGCTGTAAGAATCCGTAACCTTTTCGGCGGTAAGCTTGTTATCCTTGTTGATATAAAGCTTTTCGGTGTTGGCGTCGTCTCCTCTTCTGTAGGTTTCAGCCATTACGTTATCGGGGTTGGTTCTGTACGACCATTCGCCGTGCCATTCGGCGTCGGAGAATACGTAGCTGTTGAACAAACCTTGCTGATCGTCGTCTCTTTCTGCGTTTGCGGAAAGATATACTTTGTAATCGTAATCGGTTCTGCTCTCTGTTCCGTTGTTTACGGTTATGTCGGAAAGAACGCCCGAAACGGCAAGTTTGAGGTTGCCGAGCTTATCGATGGCAGCCTGAGTGAGATCGCCTACCGCGTCACCCGTCTTGGGTGGTTTGATAACGAGTTTGACCGTCGATTTCGCGGACGGGTTAGCGTTTGCGGTAACGACAATGTTTACCGTTTCGTTTTTGGTTACGTCCTCGTTGACGATAATCTTGCCGTCTACAACCGATACGAGGTTGGGCTTGGAAGCGGGGTTCTCAACTTTTACGGTGTAATCCTTATCGCTATCCGAAGTGGAAACGACGACGTTAAGTTCGATATCGTCTCCCTTTCTCATATAGGTCTTTCTTGCGGAATTCTTAGCGGAAACCGCGGTTGCGATGATAGAAGTGCTGCCCGAAACGTTAGCCTTGATTTTAAGGGTTTTAGTTACCTTTTTATCCTTGTTTGCGTTTGCGTAGCCTTCTACGATAACTTCTTTTTCTTCGGAAACGTTCTTGGTTACCGAAATCGTGTAGGTGGAATTCGCGTTGGCGGTTAATTTAACATAATCCGCTCCGTCCGAACCCTCCGTGTTTTTGACAACTACGGTGTACGATCTGTCCGTACTGCCCGTAACAACGCCGATTACGGTTACGCTGCTGTCTTTGGATACTTCCGCTGCGGTAAGCTCCATAACGAACTCGACGTTTTTGTCTCCCGAGCCGGAATTTCCGGAATCGGTCTTGTCGCCGCAGGAAACAAAGCTCATCGTCATTGCAAAGCAGACGAGCAACGCTATAAGCGTGCGTGTTACCTTTGAAAACTTGTTCATAGTGTTCTCCTTTCTTTATTTTAAATTTTTTACGCGTTTTTACCATCCTCGGTTGCCCGAGGAAGATAGGAACGAGTTTTAACTTTTGTAAATAACCTTTTCGCTTTCGGACGAGGATATATATTTGTTAGCCGTCGCAACGATCGTTATAACGTGTTCTTTTCCGTCCGCGTAAGACATAGCGAGCGTATACTGTGTAGCTCTTACGGTGGCAACTCTCACGCCGTCTACGTAAACGACGTAACTTTCGGCGTTTGCGACTTTATCCCACGTTACCTGTCTGTCCGCGGAAACCTTGACGTTTTCAGGCGCGTCGAGGATTTCCTCCGTCCAGACGTAAATCATCATATCGAGCGAACTGTCCACGGGACGAATGCAAAGGTTGCCCTTTTTGAAAATTCCGTTCGTCTTATACTCGAAGCCTTTGTCTGTAAGGAATTTCTTAACCTTGTCGACGGAGGTCGTTATCGTGTAATCGAGATCGACGGGAACGTCGTAATAGAAGAGAATTGCGTTCTGCTGAATCGTGCTCCCCGAGTTCGCGTCCGTCATAGTGAAACTCGTAGCCATTCCGAGACCGTAAGTATCGCCGAGGCAAGCCTTATCGCCGAAGAACGGGATTTCCGCTCCTCTTATCGGGAATAACGTTCCGCTGTTTCCGAAGTATGCGGTTTCCGTCGCACTGCCGAACATATAGTCTTTCGCTTTAACCGTTCTTTCGGGCTTGTTTCCGCTTGCGGGAATCGAAATTTCGACATCGCTCCAGCCCTTCGGAAGCTCTCTCGTTTTCACCGCGTCGATTTTCTGTTTTATCGTCTGATCGACGGCGGATTTATCGTAATCGGTGTAAGTTATCTGAACGAGACCGGTCATAAGTCCGAGGTCGTAATAGAACGCCGCATAATCGATATACCATTTGCCGTCTTCTGCTTTTTTAACAGTTATAAACGGAAACCGATTTCCCGCGGTGTCCTTAACCGCCTTCGCGAAAATTCCGTACATAGGCGCGTCGTTCCCGAGGTCTTTATACAACGTCGTCGCGACAGAACTCATCGTTTCGTCGGCGTAGAAATAATATTCCGTACCGTCGTCGGATTCGGCGACAGCCGTCATAGTGAATATTTCGGGCGAGAACGCGAACGAAGCTTTCGAATTGTCGAAGCCGTCCGTAAATGCTCTCGTCGCGGCGAAATTAAGCTCGGTTTTTTCTTTTTCGTCGGACGAACGCACGTCGAAGAACGCGTTGTAAATATCCGATCTGCCGTTTATTTTCTTATAACCGTACGTACCGTATTCATCGTAAATCCTTACGGTTTCGCCGTTTATCGATTTTATGTCGCACGGTTTGAAATATCTGTAATTTTCGGTGACGATTTCGTCGTAACCGCTGTTGGTAGTGACCTGCGCTCCGAGGTTGGTCACCTGATAGTTGGAGAACTGGGCCGTGTAGCTTTTGAGCGAACGCATATTCGAAACGGCTTCGTTTAAAATCGAAAGTCTTTCGTACATCGTCTGCTCGTCTGCCGTAGCGCCGTTTTTATACTCCTCCAGAGTTTTAAACTTACCTATCGTCTTTATCTGAACATTATCGCCGACGTTGAAAACCGTTCTTAACGTCTGAACGGAAATATATCCGTCGACAATCGAATAAGAATCGTTCGCAACAGACGAAATACCTATGATTTCTCCGCTGTCGATAATAAGTTCGAGGTTTTTCGCGTCGAATTCGTAAGGGTTGGCGGAAGCGATCATTTTGTTTACTTTATCGAATCCGTTCTTCTTCGTATCGTAGGTATAACGCCAGGTATCTTCGTCGAGATAGAAATCGGAAACGGAAAGACCGACGAAATTGTTATAAAATCCGGATTTCTCCCAACTGATAACGTTGCCCGCGTCGTCTTTCATTTTATAAAGCCGCTCTTCGTTCATAAGGCTTACGCCTATTTCGCAAGCGTCGCCCTCGCCGTCTTTTCTGCAATAAGTCGTCTGATTTATTCCGACGTTGCCGTTATAATATTCCGCGCTCCAGGTGTTTCTCGTCTTTTCGTCGGGATCTTTGTCACCGCTCATATTCGTTCTGATGTTAGAAGTCTGGGAAGTCGCGAGTTTACCTTTTTTGCTGCCGTTTCTTTCGTAAACGTCTACCTGAACATAGCCTTCGAAACCGATTTTATCTTCCGCGGCGGCTTTGTCTATCATCGCCTGCGTTAAAACGGGTTTGGATACGACGGCTATGGATTTCGTTACCGAAACCGTGGGGTATGCCGCCGAAGCAGCACTGACGATTATGTCTTTGTCGCCTTTTACGTCGGCTTTCGCCACGACGGTGAACTTATTTCCGTCCGCCTGAGTTTTCGCGAGATATTCGCCACCCGAAACTACGTTCCAGATTATCGAAAGATCCGCCCCGCTCTCCGCGCCGCTTATGCTTGCCGTGAACGTTGCCGAGCCTTTGCCCGTCGCGCTCGCGCCGCTCTTTATCTCCGTCGTGTCGCACTTAACCGCGATTTTCACGACCGAAGGGTCGAACGGTTCTACGTAAGGCGTGTAAGTTATCGACTGACTTTTTTCTGTATAAACGTTGCCGTTTCCCGTCATTACGATTGCCTGAACGGAAACTTCCAAGGTCGAGTTTACTTCGGGAAGCTGGAAAGATTCTTCGGTGACGATCGTCTTCTTATCACCGTAAAATACGTAATACGCGGTCGCGTTGTCAACCTTGTCCCACGTTACGAGGCCTTTTTCGTCTACAGCAACGTTCGCAGGAGCGGAAACCGAGACCTGATTGCTCGTACTGTCGCTGCCGCCGCCCCCGCAGGACGCCATAACGGAAACAAGCATCGTCACGACTATCAATAAACTTATGATTTTTCTTAATTTCATTGTCGTTTCTCCTTATTTGCCGTAAGCGTAAGTAATAGTCATCGCGGTTGTAAGTCCGCTCGCGGATTTGTAAGAACAAGTCACCGTCGAAACGCGGTTTCCCTTGAATTCGACTTTAACGTCTATATCTCCGTCGACGGAAACGTTTCCGCCCGAAAAGAACTCTGCCGCGTTTTCCGCCGCAACCTTACCCGTGAACGTACTGCCGCGATAACTCTTGGTTTTGAAAAGATTTACGTCGAGATCTACGGCGACGAGCGAGCTTCTGTCTATCTCGCCCGATGCCGTGGTTTCCGATTCCTCGAACTCCATTTTGTAATCGCTCAGCTGCGTAACTTTCGTTACGATTTCCGCATTGTCGCCGTCGGTAAAAGTTATCGTTTCTTCCTTGGTATACGCGACTACGTCTGCGTTTTTGACTTCCGTAACCGTTACCGCGCTCGTTACCGAGGAAACCGAAGATTTATACTTTTCGGCCATTTTTTCCGCTTTGCCGCCTAAAGTGAAGACGAGCGTCAAAACGACCGCAATTACTACCGCCGCCGCGATCGCGGAAGCTGTTATTATTTTTTTCTTAGTCCATTTCATACGCGTTCACCTCTTAAAAAATACGCTTTTTGATAACGACGGCAACAAGCCCCAGAAACGCGCTCGCCGAAATAGGCAAAGCCGCGCTCGCTTCTGCGGAAGCTTCGGGTTTGTTCTCTTTGAACTTGTAACCCGTCGCCGTACCGAGAGCGTTGGCTTCTTTTTCCGCGTTTCTTATCATATCGCCGAACGAGGCGGTGTACGCGTAATATTTGGTCATATTGAGAACCGCTCTGTCTTCGGGAGTAAGCTCGCCGATTTTAGCCGTTAAATCGCGGAGAGCTTCGAGCGTCGTCATATCGAACGTTTCGGGAAGAGCGTTGATAGCGTTTTCTATCGCTTTAAGCTCGTCGGAAGAATTTTCGAGTTTCAGTACTCTTATCTTCTCTTTGGCTTCCGTTACGACTTTTTCATAATTTTCCCATTCTTCGATCGTCATTCCGAACGACGTGCAATACTGTTTCTGTTTGGTTGCGTTCATTGCCGTGAGAGCCTCGGAAACGGTCTTTTCGTCGGTTAAGGCGAGCGAACCGTTTTTGAGTTTTTCTTCGATTATTTTCGCGTATTCGATAAACTGCGAAGTGTATTTATCCATCGCTATATGGTCGATCGTCGACGCGTTTGCGATATCGAAGTAAGCTCTGTACGGAAGAGAATCGTAACCTTCCAAAGTTTCGTTTTCGGGAAGAACCATATTGATAAGATCCTGCTTGCCGAGAACGTCTATGAAGTTGCAATAACAAAGCTCCGTATTGAAAATGTCGGGGAACGCGTGAAGCATTCCGTATCCCTTGGCTTTTTCGCCGAGAGAAATGTTGGAGTTATAGTTGTTTTCGAGAACCGGCGCTTTATACGACATGAAGATAACCGTAAGCTCGTTCTTCGGTTTTTCGCTTCCCTGTAAGTTGTAATAGAAAGCGTAGTTTCCGATATATCCGAGCGATTCGGGAAGAATTATCGTTTCGAAGTTTCTGTTTCCGCTTCCCGCGAACGCAGCTACTCTGTACGTGCCGTCCATAACGCTTAATTCGGCGGCTTTTTTGCCGTTTTCGTTCACAAGGTTTGCGGGCACCGCGGCGAGTTGCCATTTGCCGTTTTTCGTCTTTATATAAAGCGAACCCTCGTTGATTATCGCGTTATCGCCGAGATTAAGCGGAGCGTCGTAACCGGCGTTGCCGTTTCTGTCGGTGAATTTCTCGAGATACTTACAACCGAAGAATACCGATTCGCCTACTTTTTCGAGTTTGTCGCCTAACGCGAATTCAAGGAATTTCTTGTTGGTTATGTTCTCGAACGCGCTGTTTCCGATAACCCTTAAGTTATAAGCGAAGAAATCTTCGATGTTCGTTTCTTTGAATGCGTACGCGCCTATTTCTTCGAGGTTGCCCGCGGAAATTCTGCCCGTTAAAACGGTACAGTTGAGGAACGCCGCCTCGCCGACGCGTTTCGCGCTCGAAAGGTCGATCGTTTCTAAGGAAGACTCGTCGTCTCTCAAAGAATAAGCCGTCTGAGTGAACGCATAATCGTCGATATACTCTACGTTTTCGAGATTAACCGTCTTAAGCGCGTCGCATCTCGCGAACATATATTTGCCTACTCTCGTTACCGAAGCGGGAAGATTTACCGTCGTAAGAGAGGTACAAGCGTAGAACACGTAATTTCCGTTGAAATGAGTCATCGCAACGTCGTCGGCGTCCTTGCTGTCTTCAGAGGAATCGAATACCACGCCTTCGGGAATGGTTATTTCGGTAAGACCCGTAGCGAAAAACGCGCCTTCGCCGATATGAACGAGCGTCTTCGGAAGAGTTATACCCGTCATCGCGGGAGCTTTGTTCATATCGTAACCCGCGAACGCTCCGTCGCCGATTTCTTCGAGCGTATCGTTTTCGCCCGCTTTGGTGAAATCTGCTTCGACGAGTTTCGCGCAGTTTGCGAACGCCGAATTCCCTATTTTCTTAACGCCGTAAAGCTTAACGGATACGAGAGACGTACAACCGTAGAACATCTGAAGGGAGATTTCGTCGGTTACGTTGTCGAATTCGACTTCCGTAAGAGCAAGACAATCGGCGAACGTCGTGTTACCGAAATCTATCTTTCCGCTCGTTCCCGCAATTCTTTGGAATTTGACGGAGCTTAAATATCTGCTCGAATAAAACGCGCCGAGATCCACTTTTCCGTCGCCGTTACCGACTTTGACGAGAAGGGATTTTATAGCCGACTGATAGAACGCGCCTTCCTTAACGGAATTGTTCTCGCCGACGGTTATAACCGCCTTATCGAGGCCCGAAGCTCTGAACGCGTACTCGCCTATTTCCTGCGCGTACTCGAGATTGCTTACGGAAAGCGTTTTGAACTTCATAACGTTGTTGCTGTCGGTTCCTTCGTAAGCGGTGAATGCGAAAGCGTATCTGCCTATCTTCACTCTTCCGTTTTCGGGAAGGGTTATCGAAGTTAAGTCTACGCACTCTTCGAATGCGAAGTCACCGATAACGGCGTCGGGATTTTTGATCGTGAGCGATTTGACGTTCGTGCCGCTGAACGCGCCCGAACCTATCGTTTCGACTTCCGATCCTATCGTAAGATTGTTGTAATTTGCGGCGATCGCGGCAAGATAAATGGTTTTGCCGTCCTTGGAAACAAGGAGTTTCCCGCCGTCGGAAGTCTTATAATAATTGTTAGCCGTGTTTATGACGAACGAAGAAATCTTCGAACCTTTGAACGAGGAACCGTCCACAGAGGTAATCTTCGTCGTCTTTCCGAAAACTATCGAAGTAAGCTTGCTGTTCAAAATTCCCGATCCGAGCTTGTACGAACGATTGATAAGCGTTTTATCCGTCGGATCCATATAGAAGCAGTAGCTGCCTATCGAAGTTTCGCCTTCGGGAAGATTGAATTTCTCAAGTCCCGTCGCGTTATAGAATACCTGTTCGTCGAACTTTTCGATCGTTACGCCGTCCGCGTAATCGAAATCTTTAAGCGAAACGCATCTCGAAAACGCGCCCGTACCTATATTCAGAAGCGAATTCTCTATTCCCACGCTCGTAAGGTAATAACAGTTCGCGAAGCAGTAAGCGGGAATTTCCGTCTTTTCGTAAATTCTTACCGATTTCAATCCCGAGTTCGCGAACATCGCCTTGGAAAGTTTGGTATGTCCGTCCTCGTTCATCTGAACTTCTTCGAGATTTTCGCATGCCTGGAACGCGCTGTTACCCGTGTTGCGGAGGTTTTTGAGGTTCACTTTTTTAAGAGATTTACACCCCTCGAACGCAAGTTCGCCGATCGCGTAAATGTTGTCGAGGTCGATTTTTTCGAGGCTCTCGCATTTTCTGAACGCCTGCGCGCCGATAACGATCGCTTCTTTATCGAGTTTACCCTCGATCGCGTTGCCGTTTCCGTCCGATTCGCCGATTTTGGCAAGTTTTCTGTCTCCTGCGAAAGCAAATTCTCTTATATACTTGACCGTGGACGGAAGAACTACTTCTTCGAGCGCGGAGCAGTTATAGAAAGCGTATTTCTGAATTTCTTCGACGCCTTCGGGAATGATTACTTTCTTTATCTCGTTGTTGCTCGAAGGAACTTTGTTCGCGTCGTAATCGTCGTCTTCGAGAATTACGTTTCTGTCCGTAGTGTAAAGACAGAACGCGAACGAACCTATATAAAGGATGCCTTCGTCATCGGGAATTTTAACTACGTGATTTTCGTCGCCCGTGCCTTTGTAAGCCACAAGCATTCTGTTTTCGATTACGAACGGGCTTTTAACGGTTATCTTTACCGACGCCGTTATCTTCGAAGTTTCGCCCGTCGTTTTGTCTTTCGCGACAAGCGTTATACGGGAAGAGCCCTCCGCTATCGCCTCGACGAGACCGTCCGCGCTTACTTTCACCTTATCGGTGTTGCCCGAAGAATAGATAAGCTCGTATCTGTCGGCTACGTACCACGGTTTGATCTGTTCGTAAAGCCGAATGCTTTCGCCCGGGTACATCTTTATTTCGCCGCCGTCGGTCGCGTTGATATAGTTTATGTCGCCGGTGATTCCGATATCGCTCGTCTGAGCGGCTTTCGAATAAGCGAATTTTGTTTCGAAACGGGAGAATTTCATAGACTGGATTTTCTCGTTTACGGAAGCTTTTACGCCTGCCGAAGACAACGCCTCGGCTACAAGCTCGCTTTCGGAAGCCGATTTCGCATTGATAATCAGTACCGCCTGGTTGCCCTCGTATTTCTCGGTAACCGTAATCGTCGCTCTGCCCGGTTTCTTAACCTTTAAAAGTCCTTGCTGAACTTCAACGATGTCTTCGTTGGAAGAGGTCCATACGAGGTGGTTTAAATACTCCGCGTTCTCTCTGTTCTCGCCGACCGTTTCGTCATCGGTGTAAAGATACTGAATAAGGTCGACCATTTCGCCTTCCACAACGGGAAGAACGAGAAGTTCGGAGCTGTCCTTTTCGCCCGTTCTCGTGAACTTGAATTCGCCTTTCGTTCCCGGGAGCTGACACAAATATATATTAGAATTAAGCGCGTAGTCGTCTATCGAGAACGCAAGCGCGTTGGGGATAATGGCGTCGTTGAAGATATCGTCGAGATAATCGGTTATCTCAAAGCTTACCGCCGTATCTCCGCCCTTAACCGCGTTGGAAACGGGTATCGGATTTTTCGTAAGGAACGTGTAGCTCGAACTCGAAGTGAATATGACGGGCGTTATCGCCATCGCGTACTGGTTGTCGTAAACAACCATATCGACATAATATCTGTCCTTCTTGGCTACGGAATCGTATTCCTTTCTGTAACTTACTTCTCTTAAAACGGGCGCTTCGTTATCCATCGTGAAATCGAAGGAATAACTGTTGCGTTTGTTGTTCGCCGCGCCGCCGTCGCCGTAATCGAGTTCGCCTTTCATTTCGAAAGAATACTCGCGGTTGTTGATAAGTTTGAGCGCGCTCGAATCGAGTTTCAGGTAGTCGTAATACGGCAACGGACTTCCGCCCTGCGAGAACGACTTCAACGCGTTGTGGTCTACGTGACTCCAGAGAATTTCTCCCGTGACTTTATCGGTAATCGTGAAGTTCATATGCTTCGCGCCCCTTAAAAGTCCCGCCAAAACGACGGAGATACCGTCGACGGCACCGAGCGTGTCGGAAATGGCTATCTTATCCTCGCTCGCGGGGATTTCACCGTATTTGCTCGCGTCGATATCGTAAAGATAAGTTCCGAGCGGTATCATATAATTGTAAAAATACTTGCCGTAAGGCGTAGTCGCGTAATAATCGGCTTTAACCTTATCGTCATCGTCGATAGACGGATCGTGAGCGGTCGTTTCAACCTCGTAATAGGTTTTATCGAACATGGGTGCTTCCGTCCAGTCGCCGTAGAAAGCGAGGAAAGGAGCGTTAAGGCTCACGCCGTTTTTATCTGTGTTTATAAGTTTAACGAAGCCCTCGACGTACATTCCGTAAGGGAATCTGTCGTCGATATACTTCTTATCCGCCGCCGTAAGAGTGTAAGTTACCTTAACTTTTACCCGATTCCAGTCGTTGGCGTCAACTCCCGCAGCGTTTCCGCTTACGGTTATCTTCTTGCCGTCGACTTTTCCTTTTCCTCCGACGAATTCGACTTTAACGTCGCCGCCTAAAATGTACGGGGTTTCCGCAACGTGCTTATCGTCCGAAGTGGAAACGCTTTCGGTCATTCCGACAAGCGAGAGGTCGTAAACGAGATCGCCGGAGCCCATATTAACGACGTTGAAGTTCATTTCGTAAACGCCCGTTCTCTTCGGATCGTCTTTAAGCTCGAGTTTGGTTCTGTCCGACCCGTCGACGGTTATATAACCTTTCGTCGTGGTCGTTCTGCCGATATCGGCGAGACCCGCGCCCTGCTTTCTCGGAGAATACGGATTGTTTTCCTCGTTTATCGCGATGCCCGCCGTGGACATCATAAGCTGATTAGCAAGGTTTTTGATTTGTTTGGCATTAAGTTCGGACCCGTAATTATCTTTAAGATACTGACGGATAAGAACGACTATTCCGCAAAGGTTGGGGCAAGCCATCGAAGTTCCCGAAAGTTTGCCGTATCTGTACTCGTCGCCGTCTCTGCCGGGAATTGCCGACATTATGTTACCGCCGTGAGCGGTGATTTCGGGTTTGATACCGAGCGAAGGAGTGGGACCCCAGCTCGAGAAATCCGACATAAACGGACCTGCGAGATATTCGGAATTGATATAGAGCGTACCCATTGATTTTTTGGCAAGCTCTCTTCCGTCGTCCTTGGAAACGGAGATCGTCGGAATATGCCAGGTGTTACCCATAGACATCGAGATGTCGCCGTCTACATTATTGTAAATGATACACGCGATCGCGCCGTAAGATGCCGCGACGTGCGCTTTATCTTCAAAACTGTTATATCCTCTTTCGACGAGAACGATTTTGCCCGCAAGGACTTTCTTTTTCTCGTTTTCGTCGTCCATATCCGCGCCCGGGTGAGCCGCTTTATAATCGCTGACGAATCCGCTGTAACAAATATCGTCGCCCGAACCGGAAACGGTTACGTACTGAAATTCGTTATCGCCCGATTTCAAAGGCGTGCCGAGCTTGGTGAGGTAATCGGAAATTTCTTCGAAAAATTTGTTCTGTTCGATTTTCTGAAGATCGCTCGATTCGTTATAGAAGAACATCTTTCCGTCGCTCGTCTTGATATAACGCGAACGTTCGCCGCTTATCGAAGCAACGGACAAAGCAGCGTCGTAAGTGGAGGGAGAACCTACCGTTCCCGAATCGGGGTTGGTAACGAAGTTGGTGTTGCCCTGCTCGCCGCCGAAGCCCGCGCTGTAACTGTTGCTCGCCGCGGTGATAAGGCTTATACCGCTGTCGTTTATCGCGTCGTAAACCTTAGCTACGTTCGGTTTTTCGTCATCGTCGTCGCATTCTCTCGAGAATCCGCAAGAAGTTCCGAGCGACATGTTGATCGCGTCTACTCCGAGCTTGACCGCGTCTTCCAAAGCTGCGATTATATCTTCGGTCTTTCCGCCGCTGTCAAGGTCGGGGAAAACTTTCATTAAAACAAGCTGAGTGTCGGGAGCGATACCGTGAATTACTTCGTCGTAACCCGCGATAATGCCGGCGACGTGCGTGCCGTGTTCGCTGTCGTAGGGGAATACGTCGGGATTTTTATCCGCGTAATCGTAAGCGTAAGGTATTTTTTCGCTGTACCATACGTCCTTTACCTGCAAGCCGCTCGTGGTCGTTCCCGCGTTAAGCGTACTGAGCTTTACCGCCGATTCCGCCGCGCCTTTAACGTAAAGTTCGCTCTGACTCGACGATTTGGTTATTACGAGTTTATCTTCTTTTCCCGTGTAATCGCGATGGAAAACTCTGTGGCTCATATCGAAGCCCGAGTCGAGAACTGCGGTTACCGTGCCGAGACCCGTATATCCGCTTTCATTTTTGTAAATACCCGTATCTTCGATATCGACAACGTTCAAGGGTACGTCCGTCGCGTCGGACATCTGCTCTTCCACCCTGTTATAGGTATCGGAAAGAGCGGCGGCTTTAACGCCCGCCGTGTTTTCTATCGCTTCGAGGTTGCCGTAAACGGTGTTTACCGCGACGGCGTTCAGAACGGTGGTATAGTTATATTCCACGCCCGTTATAAGCCCTTGCCTAACAAGCGTAGAGACAACTTCGTTCTGTCTCTTAAGGTTTTCCGCCTTCTGAACCGCGCCCGAGAAAGTTTCGGCGTATTCGGATACCGTTTTAGCCGTCGTGCCGCCCTCGTTGAACGTTTCGATAAGCGATTCGCCGTCGACGGAAATCAGGACGACGACTTCGTCGGTGTCCTTATATCCTCCGTTTTCGAGCAAATACTGCGCTTTTATCCGGGACATAACCTGATCCTGCGTAAGCTTATCGCCGTACTTCAGAATATTAAGCGCGGTAGACGTCCCGTCGAGTCCTCCGGTCGTCGTCGTTTCCGTTTTCGACGGCTCGCGAACGGTATCGTTCTTTGCTATCGACGAAAACGCCGCTCCGATAAGCGAAAGCGAAGTCAGCAATGCGGTTAATGCAGAAATAATCTTGATTCGCATTTTTTCTCCTTTTGTCTTTTTGTCTTTGTTTTACGTGTCGTATGCTCTACCCTTTATCGGTTTCCTCGTTTTCTCGTTTGCCTGCTCTTATGCCAGACAAGAATAATCCGAACCATGGTCTGGCATGGCTTACGAAACGATTACGAAACAATGAAACGCCGGACGGAACAAACCGTCTTCCGGAACGTATCGTTTCACGGAAGAAATCGCCTTACGAAACGTACCGTTTACGGCGCGACCGACCGAAACCGAAAAAATATGCAGATTACGGAAAAGTCTGCCGCTGTTTCCGCTCTGCGTTTATAACAGTATAATGCATAAATTTCCATTTAATATGGTATCACAAATAGTTTTCTTTGTCAAATAATATATATTTTATAATATTTACCAATTTTTATAAGTGGTATAAGTTTTTCTTATGTTTTTTTGAAATATAAATTTGCATAATTTGTTGAATAATTTTCTTAAAAATGAATAAAAATTTTTAGAGAAAAATATGCGAAAGCGATTCCGAAACGATTTTTTTATTTCCCGACCCGCTTTTCTCAATTCAACCACGGTTCACGTGTGCAAATGTTCACCCAAGCAGAAATACCCCGCCGCTTGCTTTTACGCTTGATTTTAACGGCAAAACGTAGTATAATCGCGGTATGTACAAAAATGTTTTGATTTTATTCGCGGTTTACATCGCGATTATGAGCCTTATAACTTTTTTCGTTTACCTTTCCGACAAAAAGAAAGCCGAGAAAGGTAAATACAGAACTCCAGAAAAGGTTCTGCTTGCTTTGTCGTTTTTCGGCGGAGCTATCGGAGCTGCCGTAGCAATGAAAGTCTGCCGCCACAAAACGCAGAAAAAATATTTTGCGGGAACTGCCGCTTTCGGACTTATCTGGCAGATAGCTTTATTTTGCTTTCTGATTTTAAAAACTTTGAACACATGAGCATTTGTTCTTTCTATGCGTGTTTAAGCTTTTTATTCATATCAACCAAGCTTACGAAACGTGAATTTTGTCGATTATTGCGCCGCAAAATTCGACGTTAATCGACTTATAGACAGACTTTTATAGTTTACAGGCGAATTTTTACACATACGGGCAATCGCCGATCGCCCGTTTATATGATACAAAAAAAATTGTAAAAAAACGACTACCCGTATTGTTTTTCGGATAGTCGCTTTTATTTTTCGCATTATTTCAATCACACGTTTACAAGCATCAGAATCGTTCCCGCAACAATCAATATAAGCCCGATAAGAGCTTTTAACGAAAGTTTTTCTTTGAATACGATAAAGGAGAAAGTTATCGTAACGAGAATGCTGAGCTTATCGATAGGAACAACAATGCTCGCAAGTCCGTCGTGAAGAGCTTTATAATAACAAAACCAGGACGCGCCAGTAGTCACCCCCGAAAGGCAGATAAACCCGAGTTCCTTGCCGGGAATTCCGCAAATTTGCTTTGTTTTGCCCGTAGCAAACACAACCACCCAGGACATCACGAGAACTACGGCGTTTCGGATCATAGTTCCGAGGTCGGATTCCGTTCCCGAAATTCCGATTTTGCCTAAGATCGAAGTAAGCGCGGCAAACACTGCGGACAAAATCGCATAAAAAAGCCACGATTTTTTGATTTGTTTTTCCTCGCCGATCGCAGCCGCCGTCGAATTATCGTTATCCGTACGCTTTTTCTCGATCATAAGGAACGTTCCGACGGCAATCATCACAACGCAAATTCCCTTAAGCAGGGAAATCGGTTCGCCGAGAATTACGAACGCGAGAAGAATGGTTAAAACCGTACTCGATTTGTCGATAGGAACAACTTTATTTACGTCGCCTATCTGAAGCGCGCGGAAATAACACAACCACGAAACACCCGTCGCCACTCCCGACAAAACGAGGAAAATCCACGTTTTTAAGGAAATCGAAGTTATTTCACCCATCGAACCGACAATCAGGACCATAATTACCGACATCGGTAAAATCACAAGCGTACGGATTGCCGTGGCAACGGTGGAATCGGTATTTTTTATACCGCATTTGGCGAG
Source organism: uncultured Clostridia bacterium (assembly GCA_934271735.1). GTDB lineage: Bacteria > Bacillota > Clostridia > Christensenellales > Borkfalkiaceae > UBA10281. The sequence continues at coordinate 38,928 of CAKQSB010000016.1, forward strand.
TATCGAAGTTATGCCTGCGAAAAACGCAGACCCGACCGCAAACAAAACCCACATTGTTGTTAAATCGTCTCTTTGCCTTTTTGTTTATAAAAATCGACCTCTCGGAAAACTTTTGTCTTCTAAGAGGTCGTGGTGCGGGTAACAGGGGTTGAACCTGCACAACCTTTCGGTTATAAGAACCTGAATCTTACGCGTCTGCCAATTCCGCCATACCCGCATTAAACCGATAAATTTTACTCGGCTCGGTTTCCGAGGACAAACTTAATTTCGCATAAATGATTTAAGGAAAGTTTACTCGTCTTTCCCTATATTCGGATACTAAAGGTAAAAACCTTCCCCGTATCCGCCTAAATAATATACCAATTTTATTAAATTTTGTCAACCTTTTTCAAGCAATTTTAAATTTTCCGACGATAAATATCTTTCTGCGATACAACGACAAAACCCGACGGCGAAAAAAAACAATTTTCGACGGCGGATTTCTTTATTTTCCGACAGCGATTTACGACATAATCCGACAGCAAATTTACTTATTTTCCGACAGCGATTTACGACATAATCCGACGGCATTACCCCGTATATTCCGACAGCGTTATTCCTCATTATCCGACCGCGGTTTTTCCGACAAAAAACACATCGCGGCATTACAAACAAAAATTACGGACAAAAAAACGGGAATACGCGTAAAAACGTATTCCCGTAAAAATTTGCAGACGAAGCAGAAATTATCTCTTCGAGAACTGAGGAGCTTTTCTTGCTTTCTTCAAGCCGTACTTCTTTCTTTCCTTCATTCTCGGGTCTCTCGTAAGGAAGCCTTCCGCTTTCAGAGCTTCTCGAAGTTCGGGCTGAGCTTCGAGAAGCGCTCTCGAGATTCCGTGACGAATCGCGCCTGCCTGACCGGTAAATCCGCCGCCGGTAACGTTTACGAAAACGTCGTAAGCGGTTTCCGTACCCGTAAGGGCAAGGGGCTGACGAATGATGAGTTTTAACGTATCGAGGTCGCAGTACTCGTCAATGCTTCTGTCATTGATGGTGATAACACCCGTACCGCCGGGAATAAGTCTTACTCTCGCAATCGCGCTCTTTCTTCTTCCCGTTCCCCAGAACTGAACCTTTTTCTTAACTGATGCTTTTGCCATAATACCTTATTCCTCCGATTATCTCTCTATGTTGAGCGTTTTGGGCTGCTGAGCCTGATGATTATGCTCTGCGCCTTTGTATACGCGGAGTTTGGTAAGCATTTGTCTGCCGAGACTGTTCTTGGGAAGCATTCCCTTAACCGCTTCGTAAACGGCAAGGTCGGACTTCTCCGCCATCATTCTCGAATAGGGAACCTGCTTCAATCCGCCGATATAACCCGTGTGGTAAGTGTAGAACTTCTGTTCAAGTTTCTTACCGGTAAGAACTACTTTATCGCAGTTGATAACGATAACAAAATCGCCGCAGTCAACGTTCGGAGTGAACGTGGGCTTGTTTTTTCCGCGAAGAACGGAGGCAACCTGCGAAGCAAGTCTGCCGAGAGAAACGCCTTCCGCGTCGACGATATACCATTCTCTTTCTACCGTCTGGCTTTTTGCCATATAAGTTTTCATCTGAAAATCTCCAAATAATAATTTTTATACAGGAAAAAAGCATTTCGGAGGGGCTAGTTCTTCCATGGTAATTTTCCTTAATCGTATTCGGGGGTTACGCAAGGCATAACTATCCCTCGCACGATTACGCCATAATATTTTATTGTATTTGATAAAGTTTGTCAAGCGTTTGAGCGCTTTCGCAAAAAAATTTTTTATAAAATTATTGTCTCGGACACGCCCCGTCTCAGACGCTCCGCATTTCGGCTAAACCGCGAAATCAATCGTACTCCACCGATTTAAGCGTAAGTCCGCAGGCGGGCATAGTTTTTCCCGCGGCGTTTCTGTCCTTACCGCTTATAATCCCGGCAACCGTCTCCGACTGTAACTTTCCTCCGCCGACGGCGACGAGCGTTCCCGCCATAATTCTTACCATATTATATAGGAATCCGTTTCCCGTTACCGAAAACACGATTTCGTCGCCCCGCCCGAAAACCTCGGCGCGGTAAATCGTCCTCACCGTGCTTTCGACGGAAGAATTTGCCGCCAGAAAACATCTGAAATCGTGAGTTCCGACAAAAGCTTGCGCCGCTTCGTTCATTTTTTTTACGTCGAGCGGATAGTTTACCCATACCGCATACCGACACTTTAAAGGCTTTGAATAATCCGAAACGTACATACGATATTCGTAAGTTTTTTTCTTTGCCGAAAACCTCGCATTGAAATCGTCCGATACTTTTTCGCTTTTTCCGATTTTAACGTCTTCGGGAAGTACGGCGTTTAAGGCGGACGCGAATTTCTCGGGAGGCACGGAAGATTCCGTGTCGAAATGAGCGATCTGCCCTTCGGCGTGAACGCCCGAATCGGTTCTTCCGCTCCCGATAAGTTTTACGTCCTCTCCCGTAATTTTCTTTATCGCCTCGGTTATCGTTCCCTGAACGGAAACGCCGTTAGGCTGAATCTGCCAGCCGCAAAAGGACGTTCCGTCATATTCGATTGTAAGTTTTATTCTCATAAATAGCCGCCTATAAGTCGATTAACGCGTGTTTTAAAAGATAAACGAGATAATCTGAACGTAATAAATATTTAAAAACACCACACCCGTTATAAGCGCGGCTGTAAACAAAGCAGCGATAAAATCGCGGTAAGAAAGAGTGAGCTTTTTATATTTCGTTCTGTTTTTACTGCCCGTATAACATCTCGCGTCCATTGCGTCTCCGAGTTCGTCCGCGCGGCGAAGCGCGCTTACTATAAGCGGCACGAGAACGGGAACTAAAGCCTTTATTCTCGATATAATATTCCCGCTTTCGAAATCCGCGCCGCGGGCTTTCTGCGCGCTTATTATTCTGTCCGTTTCGTTCGCAAGCGTTGGGATAAATCTGAGCGCTATGGACATTATCAAAGCGAGGTCGTGAACGGGAAATTTAATAAACGCAAGCGGCTTAAGAAGGCTTTCGAAACCATCCGTCAGACTTACCGGCGTTGTCGTGAGCGTTAAAAGCGAAGTTCCGGTTACGAGAAGAATAAGTCTGAGCGATAAAAACGACGCGGAAATAAGTCCTTCTTTCGTCACAACCCAGAAATACACTGTGTCCGTGTCTTTTCTCACGTGAAAAAGCACATTTAAAATAAACATAAACACGATAAGAAATATTATCGCCTTTACGCTTTTCAAAACGGACGAAAGCGGCACGGACGAGAAAATTATCGCCACGACGAGAAAAACGAACACCGCCGCGAGCGCCAAAAAATTCTCGGCGAGAAACACCGCCACTATATATGCTATAAGCAGAAGCAGCTTGACGCGCGGATCCGTCTTATGCAAAAACGATTCCGCGTTATAGTACTGCCCGAACGTTACGTCTCCTAACATTATTCTCCTTTATTTTCCGAAATTCTGCTTTATTTTCCGAAAAACATTCCGCAAATTCGGCTTTCTTTTTCCGAAAAACAACATTTAAAACCTTAATCACCGTGAAAAAGTCGGTCTATAAGTCGATTATTTCGTGTTTTTATATAACGCGGCAACTTTAGAAACAAAGTCATCCGTAGTAAAATCGGTGTCGATATCTATGCCTTTGAGTTTCATTTCTTCCGTAAGTTTTGCCGTCACCGGTACGTCTAAGCGAAGATTTTTCATTTCATCGCTCCTTGAGAAAATCTCTTTCGGCTTGCCCGTCATAACAACTTTTCCTTCCGAGAAAACGGCTACGTCCGTGCAATTTTCGGCAACCTCGTCCATATCGTGCGAAACGATGACGATTGTTTTCACCGTCGTTTCGTGGAGGGAATGAAGGAGCTTCATGAGCTCGTTTTTCCCCGCAGGATCAAGCCCGGCGACAGGTTCGTCCAAAATCAATATTTCAGGTTCGGTAACTAAAACGCCCGCAATCGCAACCCTTCTTTTCTGCCCGCCCGAAAGCTCGAAAGGCGATCTGTCCGCCATATCGGCGTTAAAACCGACAAGCGAGAGCGCGCCGAAAACCGCGGCTTTTATCTGCTCATCCGTGGCGTTTTTGTTGAAATTTTTATATCCGAAAGCCACGTCCTGAAAAACCGTCTCCGCAAAAAGCTGATATTCGGGATATTGAAACACAAGTCCCGTTTTGCTTCTCAGTTCTTTAAGTTTCTTTTTATCCGTTTTTTTGCCGTGCGAAAGATCGTAATCTCCTACGAAAAGTTTACCCTCCTGAACGGGAACGAGCGCGTCGAGATGCTGAACGAAAGTCGATTTTCCGCTGCCCGTATGCCCGATTATACCGAAAAACGAGCCTTCGGGAATGGTCAGCGAAACGTCCGACAGGGCGCAGACTTTACTCTTCGATTTTTTGTTGTAATAAAAACTCAGATTTTCCGCAACAACCCGCATAATTCCTCCGATAAACTCTTTTCGTCCATAACGGACGGCGAAAGAGGCACGCCGGCGCGTCTGAGTTTTTCCGCTATAAGCGCGGGTCTCGGCAATTCCAACCCGCAATTTCTAAGCGTTTCTTTTTCCGCGAAAACTTCTTCGGGCGTACCCCGTAGTCGGATTGAGCCGCCGTCAAGCACGTAAACGTAATCGGCTTCCGCCGCCTCGTCCATATAATGCGTTATGTCGATAACTGTCATACCCTTTTCTTTGTTCAGAGTTCTCACGACTTCCATAACCTCTTTTCTGCCCTTTGGATCGAGCATAGAGGTGGATTCGTCCATAATGAGAATCTCGGGTTCGATCGCAATGGCACCCGCTATGGCTATTCTCTGTTTTTGTCCGCCCGAAAGCTTTGCCGCTTCCGCTTTGCGGAATTTCTCCATATCGGTAGCCTTTAACGCCATATCGATGGCTTCCTTGATTTTTTCTCTCGGCATACCGATATTTTCGGGTCCGAAAGCTATATCGTCCTCAACGATAGAAGCGATCTGCTGATTGTCGGGATTCTGGAAAACCATTCCCGCTTTTTTTCTTATTTCGAAAAGATTTTTTTTCTCCGACGTATCGAGTCCGAAAACAAACACCTTGCCGAATTTCGGCTGCAAAAGCCCGTTTATAAGCTTCGCGAGCGTGCTTTTTCCGCTGCCGTTCCTCCCCAAGAGAGCAACGAACGATCCTTTTTCCACGGATAAATTAAGCTCGTTTAACACTACCGTTTTTATCGGCAATCCGTTGTCGGCGGTCGTCGTGTAAAAAAATCTGACGTCCTGAAATTCTATAGCCTGCATAGCTTGTATTTTAGCACAAATCGCCTTAAAATAACAAGCGTTTCGTAACCTTTGACGGCTTTTCACCTTTTTTTTGAAAAACAAGTAAAAAAAATTTCCTTTTTCACAGAAAACCATTGACTTTAAAACGCCGTTAGGCTATACTATATAAGGTTAAGATCAAAACACGGTCGCAATCAATCGGCTTAGCGACACTCTCCGTCGCAGCCGAAAAAAATCAATTTCAAAAGTTATAATCAATTTCATACGGAGGTCAAAATTTAATGAAAGTTATGACTATTGACGGTAACACCGCCGCGAGCCACGTAGCTTACGCGTTCTCGGAAGTTGCGGCGATTTACCCCATCACTCCTTCCTCGCCTATGGCGGAAGTTGCAGACGAATGGTCCACTGCCGGCAGAACGAATATGTTCGGTCAGAAGCTCAAGCTTGCGGAAATGCAGTCCGAAGCTGGCGCGGCAGGCGCGGTACACGGTTCTCTTTCCGCAGGCGCGCTTACCGTAACCTACACGGCTTCGCAAGGCTTGCTCCTTATGATTCCGAATATGTACAAGATTTCCGGCGAGCTTCTCCCCTGCGTATTCCACGTCAGCGCAAGAGCTTTGGCTGCTCATTCTCTTAACATTTTCGGCGATCACTCGGACGTTATGGCTTGCCGCCAGACGGGATTTGCGATGCTTGCGTCCAACTCCGTTCAGGAAGTTATGGACCTTGCGCTCGTAGCGCATCTTTCCACGCTTAAATCCAAAGTTCCGTTCCTTCACTTCTTCGACGGTTTCAGAACGAGCCACGAAGTTTCCAAGATCGAAGCTATCGACTACGAAGATATGAAGAAACTTGCCGATATGAAAGATATCGAAGATTTCAGAAAGAGAGCTTTGAACCCCGATCACCCCATTCAGAAAGGTACGGCGCAGAACAGCGATACTTACTTCCAGAACAGAGAAACCGCTAACAAATATTATGAAGAAGTTCCCGCAATCGTTCAGAAGATGATGAACAAGGTTTCCGCTCTTACGGGCAGAAGTTATCACCTTTTCGATTACGTCGGCGCGCCCGATGCGGAAAACGTCATCGTTATTATGGGCAGCGGCGCGGAAGCTATCGAAGAGACTATCGCGAGAATGAACAAGGAAGGACATAAAGTCGGCGTATTGAAAGTCAGACTTTACAGACCTTTCTCCGCGAAAGCGTTCGTTAAAGCTCTTCCCAAGACCGTTAAAAATATTGCCGTTCTCGACAGAACGAAAGAACCCGGCTCGCTCGGCGAACCTTTGTATCTCGATGTTGTCGCCGCTTTGGCGGAACTCGGAAAGAAGAAAGTCAAGGTTTACGGCGGAAGATACGGTCTCGGTTCCAAAGAGTTCAACCCCTCTATGGTTTACGCCGTTTACAAGAATCTCGAATCCGCTAAACCGAAGAACCACTTCACCGTCGGTATCCACGACGATATCACCCACACTTCGCTTGATTTCTCCGAGCAGTATAACGCCGCTCCCGAGGGAACTATAAGCTGCAAGTTCTACGGTCTCGGTTCTGACGGTACGGTCGGCGCGAACAAGAACTCCATTAAAATCATCGGCGATCACACCGATATGTACGCTCAGGGTTATTTCTTCTACGACTCCAAAAAGTCGGGCGGTATAACGGTTTCGCACCTCCGTTTCGGTAAAACTCCGATACAGTCGTCCTATCTTATCGACGCGGCTGACTTCATCGCTTGCTCGCAGCCCTCTTACGTTACGAGATACGATATGGTTACCGACCTTAAAGAAGGCGGCAAATTCCTGCTTAACTGCGAATGGGATAACGCTAAAGACCTCGGAGCAAACCTTCCCGCGTCGATGAAGCGTTTACTTGCCAAAAAGCACGCTAAACTCTACGTCATCGACGCTATAAAGATAGCCGCTTCCATCGGTCTCGGCGGAAGAACGAACGCTATCATGCAGGCTGCTTTCTTCAAGATCAATCCCGAAATTATGCCTTACGCCGAAGCGGAAGACTGGATGAAGCAGTACGTCAAGAAATCTTACGGCAAGAAAGGCGACGCGGTAGTTAATATGAACTATGCCGCGATCGACAAAGCCGCGTCAGAACTTAAAGAAATCAAAGTTCCGGCAGACTGGGCGGACGCCACCACCGGCGCAGAACCCGCTAAGCTTGCCGACGATAAATATTTCCAGGAAGTTATTCACCCGATCATCGCTCTTCAGGGCGACAAACTCCCCTCTTCCGCTTTCAACGCGGACGGCAGCGTTCCCACAGGAACTACCAAGTTCGAAAAGAGAGGTGTTGCGGTTAAGATCCCTGAGTGGAATGCCGAAAATTGTATTCAGTGTAACCAGTGTTCGTTCGTTTGCCCGCACGCTTGTATTCGTCCCGTTCTCGTAAAAGACGGCGAAGAAGTTCCCGCAACGTTCGCAACCAAAGCCGCTATCGGTCTTAAAGGTTACTCTTACAGAATGCAGGTAAGCCCGCTCGATTGTATGGGCTGCGGCGTTTGCGCCAATATCTGCCCCACCAAGGAAGACAAGAAAGCTCTTACGATGATTCCGCTTGAAAAAGTAGTCAAGGAAGAAACCGAAAACTACGATTTCAGCGAAAAACTTCCCGAAGTCGATACTTCGGTATTCAAGAAAAACACCGTTAAGGGTTCGCAGTTTTCTAAGCCGCTCTTCGAGTTCTCGGGCGCGTGCGCGGGCTGCGGCGAAACTCCTTACATCAAAGTTATCACGCAGATGTTCGGCGATCGTATGATAATCGCCAACGCTACGGGTTGTTCGTCTATTTACGGCGGTTCTTCCCCGACGTGTCCTTACACCAAGAATGCGGAAGGCAAAGGTCCCGCATGGGCAAACAGCTTGTTCGAAGACAATGCGGAATACGGCTTCGGTTTCCACCTTGCTTACTTCCAGAGAAGAGAAAAACTTGCGGACGTTATGAGACGTATCCTCGAGCTTAACCTTCACGGAAGAGTCGGCGAGGCTTGCAAACTCTGGCTTGAAAACAAGAAGAGCGCGGACGTTACCAAACGCGTTTACGCTACTTTACAGGTTGCTCTCCCCTCCGCAATCAAGAACGCGAAAGGCGAACTTAAAGACCTCCTTAAAGAACTTGACGGAATGCTTGACTGCGTAATCAAGAAATCCATCTGGATTATCGGCGGCGACGGCTGGGCATACGATATCGGTTACGGCGGACTCGACCACGTTCTCGCTCAGGGCGAAGACGTAAACGTACTCGTTGTAGATACCGAAGTTTACTCCAACACCGGCGGACAGGCAAGTAAGTCCACTCCCACCGGTTCCGTTGCTAAATTCGCTTCGGGCGGTAAGAGAATCAAGAAGAAAGACCTCGGTATGATGGCTATGAGCTACGGTTATGTTTACGTTGCTCAGTGCGCTATGGGATCTAACAAACAGCAGTTCCTTAACGCTATCACGGAAGCGGAAAGCTACGACGGACCGTCGCTCCTTATCTGCTACGCGCCTTGTATCAACCACGGTATCAATATGGCTAACTCGCAGACCGAGGAAAAGAAAGCTGTCGACGCAGGTTACTGGCACCTTTACAGATACAATCCCGAAAAGGTCGGAACGGAAGTCAACCCCTTCACTCTCGACAGCAAAGATCCTACCGAAAGTTATCACGACTTCATACTCGGCGAAAACCGTTACGCAACGCTCAAAAAGGCTCAGCCCGAGCTTGCCGAAAAGCTTTTCGAGAGAGCCGAAGAAGAGAATACCGCGAGACTCGGCAAATACAAGAAGCTTGCCGGAAAAGAATGATTTATCGGCAAACCAATCCCGACAGGTTAAAATAATCTAAAAGGCGGCGGTCGCAATTTGAGTTGCGACCGCCGTTTAACTTTTAAAAATATTTGTACTTTTCTTTAAAAGATTTGCAATAAACGGGTATATGTTTTTTCGGTGAAAAAAAGATTTGACAAATCGGTATTTTTATAGTATAATAAATACTCGGTAAGTACCTACCGGCACTTAGGCTGAAGAGTCTATGTGCTGTTTTTATTTTCGGGGCATAAGCCGACAGAAACCGAAGTAGTTCATTTACCGTAAAAAATCAGCGAAAACAAAGGAGCGTATTGGTATGAATATTACCGTTTATCTCGGCGCAAACGAAGGAAACGACCCGTCTTTACGCAAGGCGGTTGAAGAACTCGGCGAATGGATAGGTTCGAGCGGCAACGCGTTGATTTACGGCGGCTCGAAATCGGGACTTATGGGAGCGATTGCCGACAGTGTTTTAAGTCACGGCGGCAAGGTAACGGGCGTCGAACCGCAATTCTTTATCGAAAGCGAATTTCAGCACAACGGACTGACAAAACTGATAACAACCAAAGATATGTCGGAACGCAAAAGCAAAATGATCGAGCTTGGCGACGCTTTTATCGCTTTTCCCGGCGGCACGGGAACATTGGAAGAGATTACCGAGGTTATGTCTAAAGTGTCTTTGAAACATCTGAACGCGCCTTGTATTCTTTACAACTTAGACGGATATTATAACGATTTAAAAGCCCTTTTGAAGCATATGATCGAAAAAGGTCTGTCTTCCGAGAAACGGCAGAAAGGAATATATTTTGCTGATAATCTCGAAGAAATTAAAAGGATTTTAAATTTAGCATAATAAGGGAAAAATATAACACAATAAGGCAAAAACCGCGAATAAGCGGAAAATAAGGAGATATTTATGGAAAATATCGAACAAAAGAAAACTTCGTTTTTCGACAAAAAGTTCCGGATTACCGAAAAAGGTTCGTCGATAAAAACGGAAATCATCGCAGGTCTTACGACGTTCCTCGCAATGGCGTACATACTCGTCGTCAACTCGGGTATGTTCTCTGTTCTCGACGGCGTATCGTTCGACGCGATGTACGTCACCACCGCCCTTTCCGCGGTTATCGGCACAGTCCTCATCGGACTTATGGCAAACCTTCCGCTTGCGCAAGCGCCGGGAATGGGACTTAACGCGTTTTTCGTGTGGACGGTTTGTAAAACACTCGGTTTCACTTATGCGAACGCTCTCGTTTTCGTTCTTCTGGACGGACTTATTTTCGTAATCCTCACGATTACGGGACTCAGAAAGATCATTTTCGAAGCAATTCCGCCCGTTGTTAAAGCCGCTATTCCCGCAGGAATCGGTTTGTTTATAGCGTTTTTGGGATTACAGGACGCGAAACTCGTTATTCCCGACCCCGATACAGGCATTAAACTCGCTTCGTTCAACCTTTTCAATAAAGCAACCTGGACTGAGGTAATGCCGCTTGTTGTCGCGGTTATTTCCATTCTGCTTATTGCGGTTCTTTCAAACAGAAAAGTAAAAGGTTCGATCCTTTGGGGTATACTCGGCGGAACGGCTCTTTATTATCTTTTAGGTTTAACCGTACCCGGATTTTACGATGGTTTCGGCGAAACTTTCTCGTTCAACCCTTTGAAACCCTTCGTTGCGTTCGGTAACGAAACGTTCGGAAAGGTCTTCACTCAAGGCTTCGATTTCTCCGCTTATCTCGCAAAAGACGGAACTTCCGTCGGCGGACTTATTGTTCTCTTTATAACGACCGCTCTTGCGTTCTGTATGGTCGATATGTTCGACACTATGGGAACTTTATACGGCGCGTGCCGCGGCGGTAATTTGCTTGTCGAAGGCGAAAACGGCGAACTCGAAGTTCCTAATATGAACAGAGCTATGCTTGCCGACGCTGTTGCAACCTGCACGGGCGCGGTTCTCGGAACTTCCACGGTAACCACTTTCGTGGAATCTTCTGCGGGCGTTGCCGCAGGCGGGAAAACGGGCTTTACCTCGCTTATAACCGCCGCTGCGTTTTTGGTCGCGCTCTTCTTTGCTCCGCTCGCAAAACTTATTCCCTGCTATGCTTACGGCGCGGCGCTTGTTTATGTCGGCGTTCTTATGATGGGCAGCGTTAAAGATATCGACTGGTCGGACGTTTCCGTATCCGTTCCCGCGTTTTTAACGATGGCTATGATGCCGTTTACGTATAACATTTCTTACGGAATAGCGTTCGGACTTATATCCTATCTCGTAATAAAATTATTCTCGGGAAAAGTTAAAGAAATCAAAATCGGAACGTGGATCATCACGGCTTTGTTCCTTGCGATGTTCTTCCTCACTCACTAATACAATTTGACTTTTGTTAAATTTCGGGTTATACCAGATAGAACTATATAAAAAGACGGCGGTCGCAACTTAGTTGCAACCGCCGTTTTATATTTATTGTATTACAATAATTTTTTTAATGACTCTCCCGTTTTTTATATTTATATCCGTACAAAACGCATTGATATTCATATTCGTATAATCCGGGGTGATAAACGTCGTAAGAATCGTCCGAAATATGCTCGACATCACCGTAAACATCACAACTATTTCCGTCCGAATCCTGCAACTCTCCTATTTTCTCTCTTGTCGTATAACTGCTAATCTTAAAGTTGGTTTCCTTCCGGGATTCCGCCAATGTTTGCGTAACATGAGCATAATACCCTGTTACTTTTGGGCATTTAGGACATACTGCAAATCATTTCGCGCCTACCGGGTACAACAAACATAAAAATAGCATTCACAAACATAAACTCGCCCATTTTTTAGTCATTATTGATTAAAACTCGCTCATTTTTTAAAACGGCTTATTTCGTGAGGTCGGCGGTGGAAAAACGGATAACTTTTGCAAGTTCGGATAAGCTCGTTTCTACCTGAAAGCCTATTGCCCCGCCGCTGAACATAATCGTCGGGTAATTTTTTGCCGTTTCGTCTATCGTCGTGATTAAAAGCATTCGGCAGAAAATTCCCCGCCGAATGCTTTTCGTTTTTACCCGTAAATATTAACGCTTCCGTCTGAACATTTTATTTCGTGAACCTGAGTTCTATAGAAAACGCTATATAACTTACCGTACTCCACTGCCGAGACAGCATCATGCAATTGCTCGCAAGTGCCGCCAAATGTCACATTTGTTAAGCTGCTACAATCATCGAACGCATTATAACCTATAGAAGTTACGCCGTTTCCGATAGTTACGCTCGTTAAGCTGCTGCAATCATAGAACGCACCTTTGTTTAACCCTGTTAGAACACCACATACAATTACCCTCACATAAACTATATTCGCATTTATTTTTTATTGCCTTCTGTCGTGGCTGTTGTAGCATAAGTCAGCGAGAAAATCAACTGCACGGAAAAATACTACTTAAAACTTTAATATTGAATAACAGAGTCAGACTCGATAAAGAGTTTGGCTCTTTTTATTTTACGATAGTATTTTTCGCTCAAATCCTTTGGCTGTTGATTTTCTCCATTGCAACAGAATTCTCATTATGGCTGCGTTTCGACTTATGCTCCTTTGCCCCTGCCAGAAGGCAAAAAATAAAAAATGGAGGTAATCCAAAAATGAAAAAAGTAGTTTACTCAATCAAAAAAGTCAGAAATCCTGACGAAAAATTATCCGGTTTCGGATTCATCAATGACGAAGGAACGTTGCTATGTAAGTGCGTTTCAAAAACAGGCAAATGTTACACGCGAGCCTTTGATGAAGTTGAACAGCATTGCCACCCGATAATCGGAAAAGAAAATGAATTCAAAGGTTACGTAACAATGTATTACGAATACGACGGAAGAGATATTGAAGTCGAATACTCGGTTTGGTATAAAATCGTGGAGGAAAACTAAAATGCCTGAATACGATTATTTTAACGGTGAAAATTTCATAACGTTCGATTTAATCGAAATCGACGACGAAAAACGCGAAGTAACGGTTGCCGTCAGCGACACCGGAAGAATAAGCGTTAAAACCTTTGACCTGCTGTTCGATGGTAATCGCCGTTACTTTGAATACGGTTGTTCATACACAAAAATTTACATAGACGAATTTACGGAGGAAAACTAAAATGTCAGGAAATATCAATATTGTAATAGGCTCTTGGGGTTCATATAACG
>CAKQSB010000017.1 GCA_934271735.1 uncultured Clostridia bacterium
ATTTCGTGGCAGAACTCGATGGACGAAGGATCGCCGCCGTGTTCGCCGCAAATTCCGCAGTGAAGGTCTTTTCTCGTAGCGTGTCCGAGTTCGACAGCCATCTTCATAAGTTTGCCTACGCCGACAGTGTCAAGACGAGCGAACGGATCGGATTCGTAAATCTTAGCCGCATAGTACGAGGGAAGGAACTTGCCTGCGTCGTCACGGGAGAATCCGAAAGTCATCTGCGTGAGGTCGTTAGTACCGAAGCAGAAGAATTCAGCTTCTTTAGCGATTTCGTCTGCGGTAAGAGCCGCTCTCGGAATTTCGATCATCGTTCCGACTTCGTATTTAAGCTCAACGCCCGCTTCCTTAATAACCGCGTCCGCAGTTTCGACAACAGTCTTCTTGCAGTAAGCAAGTTCTTTAACTTCGCCAACTAACGGAATCATTATTTCGGGAACGACGTTCCAGTCGGGATGACGTTTCTTAACCGCGATAGCCGCTTTGATAACGGCTTTGGTCTGCATAACCGCAATTTCGGGATACGTTACCGCAAGACGGCAACCTCTGTGACCCATCATCGGGTTGAACTCGTGAAGCGAGTTGCAAAGCTGTTTGATTTCCGCAACGGTCTTACCCTTGGTTTTTGCGAGAAGTTCGATATCCGCGTCGTCCGTGGGAACGAATTCGTGAAGCGGCGGATCGAGGAAACGAATGGTAACGGGCTGACCCTTAAGAGCTTCCATAAGTCCTTCGAAGTCTGCCTGCTGCATAGGCTCGATTTTGTCAAGCGCGGCAACTCTTTCCTCAACGGTTTCGGAGCAGATCATTTCACGGAACTTATCGATTCTGCCCGGTCCGAAGAACATATGCTCGGTACGGCAAAGACCGATACCCTGAGCGCCGAGTTCTGCGGCTCTCTGAGCGTCTGCGGGAGTATCCGCGTTGGTTCTTACGCCGAGAGCTTTATACTTGTCGGCGAGTTTCATTATTCTTCCGAAGTATCCGCTGTTGGGATCTGCGGGAACAGTCTTTATAATACGATCGTAGATATGGCCGGTCGAACCGTCGAGAGAAAGTTCGCTACCCTCGCGGAAAGTCTTTCCCGCAAGAACGAAATATTTCTCTTCTTCGTTCATCTTGATGTCTCCGCAACCGGAAACGCAGCAAGTACCCATACCTCTTGCAACGACCGCGGCGTGCGAAGTCTGTCCGCCTCTTACGGTCAGAATACCCTGAGCGTATTTCATACCCTCGATATCTTCGGGGGAAGTTTCAAGTCTTACAAGGATAACTTTCTTGCCTGCTTTACCCTGAGCGGCAGCTTCTTCCGCGGTGAATACTACCGTACCTGCGGCAGCTCCCGGAGAAGCGGCGATACCTTTGCCGACAACGTTGTTCTTGTCAGCGTCTTTAAGGTCTTTCGCGTCGAAAGTGGGGTGAAGAAGCATATCGAGCGACTTAGCGTCGATCTGCATCAAAGCTTCCTGTTCGGTGATCATACCTTCGTCGATAAGGTCGCAGGCGATTTTGATTGCAGCCGCCGCGGTTCTCTTACCGTTTCTGGTCTGAAGCATATAGAGTTTCTCGTTTTCGACGGTGAACTCCATATCCTGCATATCGCGATAGTGATTTTCGAGCGTTTTGCAGACTTCCTGGAACTGTTTGTAAACGTTCGGGAAAATCTCTGCCATCTTAGCGATCGGCATCGGCGTTCTTACGCCCGCAACGACGTCTTCGCCCTGAGCATTCGTAAGGAATTCGCCCATAAGACCCTTTTCGCCGGTAGCGGGGTTACGGGTGAACGCAACGCCCGTTCCGCAGTTGTCGCCCATGTTACCGAACGCCATCATCTGAACGTTTACCGCAGTACCCCAGCTGTACGGGATATCGTGATCCATTCTGTAAATGTTGGCTCTGGGGTTATCCCAGCTTCTGAATACGGCTTTGATAGCCTCGAAAAGCTGAACCTTCGGGTCGGACGGGAAGTCCGTTCCGAGCTGCTTTTTATATTCCGCTTTAAACTGGTTGGCAAGAGTTTTAAGGTCGTCCGCGTCAAGCTCAACGTCCTGCGTAACGCCTTTCTTCTCTTTCATTTCGTCGATAAGCTTTTCAAAATATTTCTTGCCGACTTCCATAACTACGTCGGAGAACATTTGAATAAATCTTCTGTAGCAGTCCCATGCCCATCTGGGGTTACCGGATTTTTTGGAAAGAACTTCTACAACGTCCTCGTTCAAGCCGAGGTTCAAAATAGTGTCCATCATGCCGGGCATCGACGCTCTTGCTCCCGAACGAACGGAAACGAGAAGGGGATTCTCCTTATCTCCGAACTTCTTGCCGGTGATCTTTTCCATCTTTTCGATGTACTCCATAATCTCGGCCTGAATGTCGGGATTGATCTGTCTGCCGTCTTCGTAGTACTGGGTGCAAGCTTCGGTAGAGATGGTGAAGCCCTGAGGAACGGGAAGACCGATGTTGGTCATTTCCGCAAGGTTTGCGCCCTTACCGCCGAGAAGCTCGCGCATCTTAGCGTTACCTTCGGTAAAGAGGTAGACGTACTTTTTCTTTGCCATTTAAAATATTCCTCCTGAATTAAATCTCGTGAAAATAAGATTGACTTTCAACTTTTTCCATTGGTCATTATAAATCATTTCCGAGATTTTTTCAAGCAAATTATATCCGAATTATCAAGAATTTGCATTTTTTTTATAAAATTGTGCATTTCGTCATTTTACGTCGTTCCGATATTTTTTTCGTTTTTCCCGCATACAATATCTCATAAAGCTGCGCAGGCGAAGAGTTTGTCCCTCGCAAAATCACATCTTTAAACAAAAAACGCCCCTATAAGTCGATTAACGGCGTATTTTAACGGCAATCAGAAAAAATCGTAAAACACGCAGACAAACCGGAAACAAGAAAAACGCATAATTTTGCCGTTTTTTTGCCCCGTTCGGTTGACACGACGGTGTTTTTGAGTTATATTTATATAGAAGTATAAGTATAAGCCGCGCTCGCGCCGACAGTACTTATAGTTCTCCCAAACAAAAATTATCGGGAGGGTAAAATGACCAAAGCTAAAACGTTGAAAATATTGGCGGTGACTTTCGCGCTCGGCGCGGCTATAGCCGTTACGGCTTCGTGCGGAGAAAAAGCCGACACGACGCCTAAGGACTACGTACTCGTCGGCAACAAAATCTGCTTATCCGACGGAACGACGGAGGCGGAACTCGACAATCAGTACGTGACGATCGGCGGAAACGTTTACTACGTCGTAGGAAACGAAGTGGTTACGGGCATCCGCGTTATCGACGGAGTTATTTGCGATTTCGGCGAGGACGGAAAACTCACGAACGGCAGAATTTACGACTTCGAGTTCGTCCGCATAGGCGACGGCACTTATTACGCGATACAAAACAGAGTCGCCGTAAACCCCTGCGCCATCGACGGTCGCCGGTTCGAATTCGATAAAAACGGCAAGATAATTTCCGCGCCCGAAGGAAAAGTTACCATACAAGGCAGAACTTATTTCTTCAGAAACAAAAACATCGTCGTTAATCACGCGGAATTCATCGTCGCTTCCGAAGACGTTATCGTAAACGGAGTTTGCCTTACGAAAAAAGGCGATAAATACCTCGTCCGCTACGACGAAGACGGCGTTATGATAGCGAACGTCGCGGATAAGGAAATCGTCACCGTGGACGGCAACGATTACTACATGGTGAAAGGCAAAGTTTATTCGGACGGCGGATTCCTCTTTATCGACGAAGCCGATCCCGCGGACGGCGCGAAGACGATAAAAAAGATTTACCATTTCGCAAAAGACAGCGGAATTATGGATAAGAACACCGTTATCGACGGATATTATCTCGGCGCGGACGGAGCGGTTACGAACCCCACGCCCGATATCAAAGTTCTTTTCACCGACAACGCCGATACGTATCTTATCATAGGAGACAGAGCCGTTATAGCGAGAAAACTCGAAGGAACCATTTCCGTTCCCGACGTTGCGCTCGGCTTTAAAAACGACGGTATATCGCCCGCAAACGACGTTTTGGTCGAAATTACGGACGCGGAATATACCTACACGGAAAAAACCGATTCGAACGGAAAATTCTCGTTCGGTTACGTTCCCGACGAAGTATGCAAACTCCTCATAACCAAAACCGACTACGTCCCCGTTACCTTGAACATCGAAAAAGGCTCGCACGAAGACATTACGGCGATAATCGACAGAGATATGAACATTACCCTTTCGGGCGTAATTTCGGAAGCCGATATTTTAGGCTACGGAAAGGTGGGCAACATCGCGAATGCGCAACTCACTCTTACAAGAACGAGCAGCACGATCGGTTGTGTCTCGGGAATGAGTACCGACGCGGACGGCAATTACGCTTTCACCGGTCTTACCCCGGGAATCTACGAACTTGACGTCGTTAAGGACGGTTACTACCCGTTAAAACAGATTCTCACGATTACTCCCGCGGCAGCGCCCGCTTTAAGCAACGTAAAGCTCGAAATGGTTACCGTTCACGATAAATATTCCGAACAGTTCCCCGACGGTATCGCCACGGGCGTTTTCACCGATAAGGAAACGGGCAAAGGAATTGCGGGACTTACGATTTACGTAATCGAACATTACAACGACTTGTCGCAGACGGAAATTCCGTTCACGATAACCGAAAACGGCGAAGAAAAGGTTGTTTCCTCTTGTGAAACGGACGAAAACGGAGCTTACGAAATCAAGCTTCCGCAAGGATATTACACTCTTCTCGTTGTGGATAAACGCGCCGGCGCGGAAGGAAAACGTTACGCAATGTCCCGTCATTACGTAAAGATTTTCAGCTTAGAATGGTCGTTCACGCAGAACTTCGTTCTTTAAAAATAATATAAATTTTCCACAAAAAGTTTTCTTTTCTAAAACAAGTGGCTGCCGTAATACGACAGCCACTTTTATTTTTTACTTTTTACAAAAATCGAACCGCAGATTACTGCGGTTCGAACTTGAATTTTTAAGAAAAAACGATGTTTACGACGGAATAATCGTTATGAGTTCGGAAAGACTTTTAATCGTTATACCCGAAACTTTTTCTATGTAATAACCGAAAAACCTGAGTCCGTTGCGGCGGGTTTTGTCGTCAAAATCCTTGGTTTTCCCCTCGGAAATCGCTTTGAGATACTTATACGTATCGATCGAATAGCCGCCGTCACCCTCTTTGCGGCAATTTTCGCAAACGCAGACGCCCTCTCTCGACGATAAATACACCCTGTGTTCGATCGGCTTTCCGCATCTGCCGCAAAAGGAGAGATTGAGCGCGAAACCGTTTTCGTTCACGGCGTCGTAAAAGAATTTTACGAGCAGATCGGCGGCGTTTTCCTCCCCGTAAGCAAGTTTTTTCAAAAACTCGACCAAAAGGACGAAATGTCCCTCGGAAACAAGTCCTTCGGGCATAAATGCGTTCGTCAGCTCGAGCGCGCACGCTCCCGCGAAATACTTTTTAACATCGGTACGTACGGGATAAAAACTGTCGAACGAATTTATTTCGATTATGGTTTTTCTTCCCGATTTTTCGGAGATGACGGCTTCCGAAAAACAAAACGGCTCGGCGATCTGTTTCATTCCGGAGTTTATTTTTCTCACTCCTCTCGCCGCCGCGCCGATTTTCCCCTTTTCGAGAGTAAACAGGGTTAGAATTTTGTCGCTTTCCCTGTAATTCACCCCGAAAAGCGTTATGCCGTTCACCTTGTAGTTCATAGTGTCGTTTGTTTTATTTCTTATTCTTCAATTTTTTATAAAGCATATAATAGCCCGGTTTGCCCGTTTTTTCAAACAGTTCCCAGACCTTTTCTTCGGGACTTTTCATAGTCTTATTATATGCAAAAAAACGCGCGTTATTCGACTTATAGCCCCGCTTTCACGATTTAATCCTTATCCGTGAAGTCGTAGCCGTAATCTTTTAAAAGCGTTTCGCTATCGCGCCAGTTTTCTTTAACTTTAACGTAGGTTTTAAGAAAAACTTTCGCGTCCAGAAAGCGTTCCATAGCTTCCCTTGCGATAGTCGAAGTTTCCTTTAACGCCTTACCGCCCTTGCCGATTATTATCGCTTTGTGGTTGGCTTTTTCGCAGACTATATCGAGGTCGATATCGTAAATTCCGTTTGATCTCCGCTCGAATTTATTGACGACCACCGCCACGCCGTGCGGAATCTCCTTGTCGTAACCGAGCAGTATTTTTTCGCGCATTATTTCGGCAATCATAAACTTTTCCGATTTATCGGAAACGGCTTCGGGATCGAAAACGTACTCGCTCTCCGGAAGGTATTTCAAAATCGTCGAAAGAAGTTCTAAGGTATTTCTTCTCTTTCTCGCGGAAACGGGAACAATTTCTTTAACGCCCTCTGCTTCGGACAAAACAAGAAGTTTTTCGGGTAAAGTTTCCTTTGGCGTTATATCGATTTTTGTAAGAGCAACGATAACGGGCGCGCCGATTTTGGTATATTTCGCAAGCAGACTTAAGTCTTCTGCCTTAATTCCGTCGTGCCAGTCGAGCGCGAAAAGAATAACGTCGGTATCGCGCGCGGTTCTGTCCACGGTTTTCTGCATACGGGAATTTAAAAGCCCCGCCGCCTTGTAAACGCCCGGCGTATCCTCGAACACTATCTGATATTCGTCGGTCGTTAAAACGCCGTAAATTCTGTCTCTCGTCGTCTGAGGTTTGGGAGAGACTATCGATATTTTTTCGCCGACCAACGCATTTACGAGCGTTGATTTTCCCGCGTTCGCTTTACCTACGACCGCAACCGTTCCGC
This sequence comes from uncultured Clostridia bacterium, assembly GCA_934271735.1. Lineage (GTDB taxonomy): Bacteria > Bacillota > Clostridia > Christensenellales > Borkfalkiaceae > UBA10281. The sequence continues at coordinate 6,792 of CAKQSB010000017.1, forward strand.
ATTTCATTCGTTATTTTCCTTTTATTCTTCTCCCCGCAAGATAAAAATCCGCGCGGATAATAACATTTCGATTTATCTTGTGATATCGAGGCTTTGCATAATCTCTTCCGCCAAAGCCGTCATTTCCTCTTCGTCCGCCTTTTCGATATGGTCATAGCCGAAACAATGCAGAATCCCATGCAAAGCGAGATAGCAAACCTCTCTTTTAAGGCTATGCCCGTACTCCTCGGCTTGCTCTTTCGCTCTTTCCTTGCAAATGCAAATCGAGCCTACGAGAACGGAGTCCGTTTCATCGTCGATATCGTCGGGGAAATCTTCCTTTTTTACGTCTCTCCCCCTGATATCGTCGAGATAAGGGAAAGAAAGCACGTCGGTAACCCTGTCCACCCCTCTGTAATCGTTATTGAGCCGTCTTATTTCTTCGGGCGAGACGAAATCGAGTTCTATCGAAACGTCGCCAGTCTGATTAAGCCTTTTATATGCGGCTTCGGCGATTTTTTCGAATTCGTAAGGCTCGTCGTCCGCGCGTATTATTTTCAAAGCCATATCGGTATTTTCCGCCTGTTTTTAGATTTTTAAAGACTTATCAGTCTCTTCTGCCTATTCTGAGTTTCGGATATTCCACTCTGTCGTGGTAAACGCCCGCGAGCGAGTTGGTTATAGTCTTTCTGATGATATCGAGGTCGGACATAGTTATATCGCACTCGTCGAACTGTCCTAAATCCATTCTCTCTTCGATAATTTCCCTTACCGCCGCGTCTACCTTTTCGTGCGAGCGCTCGGCAAGCGTTCTCACCTTTGCTTCCGCGCCGTCCGCAATCATTATTATCGCGGCGATTTTTGTCTGCGGTTTGGGTCCGGGATAGGAGAAATTTTCGATATCGAGTTCGCCCTCGGTATATTTCATCGCTTTCGCGTAGAAATACCTTATCGGAAGCGTTCCGTGGTGCTGACGGGCGACGTCCGCAAGGATTTGCGGAAGGTGATATTTTCTTATGAGGTCGTAGCCGTCTTTCGCGTGGGAACGGATAATATCCGTGGAAAGCTCGGGCGTAAGCTCGTTATGCGGGTTGTAACCTTTTTGGTTTTCGGTAAAAAACTCGGGCTGTTTGAGCTTGCCTATATCGTGATAATAAGCGCAGGCTCTCGCAAGAAGCGGATTTTCGCCGATTGCCGTCGCGCACGATTCCGCAAGCGTGGAAACGATAAGCGAATGGTTGAACGTTCCGGGCGCGTTATCGTGCAAAGCTTTTATAAGCACAGATTTATGATCGGTGATTTCGGTAAGTCGGTAATCGGTTAAAACGTTGAACACCCTTTCGAAGAAGGGCAACATAGCCATCATTAAAACCACCGAAAGCATACCCGACCAAAGTCCGTCCAAAGCCGCCTGATAAGGCTTTTGAATGAACGTGTCGAAATCGAGTACCGCGTAGCTCAAAGCGATGGGGACGGCGATTATGAAACCGGTTACGAAAACTTTAAGTCTCGAACCGACTCTGCCGACGATATAAATCGCAAGCAAGCTTGTCGTATAATTTATAACGAGCGCGGAATAAACCGCAAGTTCGGTTATCGGCGCAACCGCGAGAAACGCATCCGCAAGGAACATATAAATGCACGTTACGCCGTTTATGAATATCGCGGAGCGTTTGTTGATAAGAAGGAGCATCAGCAAAGCGCAGAGCGCGAACGGGCGCGACTGAACGTTGAGATAAAGCCCCGCGATGTACATTGCGAGAATGGACACCTCGATGACTATAAACACGAGGTGAATGTTTTTCGAACGCAATATAAAGTCTCTGTTTTCGTTATAGAAATACAGATAAATGCCCGCGGCGAGAAGAACCACCGCAATCGCGACGTACAAAAGCTTTCGTACCGTTTCGGGTCTCATCAGAAATTCCGACGTGTCCACCTCGCCTTTATAGGCGTTTACGAACAGCATTACCGCGTACAGCGCGATTATTATGAATGTGTGGAGAGCGAACAGAAGAATGGTTCTCGAATAGTCCTTTTTCTTCCATTGTATCGCCCTTTTCGATTGATAATACATTAGTCTTTTCTTTCCTTGTCCGCTCGGCGGTTTTCGCCGTCGGTTTCCTTTTCATATGCTTTGATTATTTCCATAACGAGGGCATGACGGACGACGTCTTTCGCCGTGAGGTAAACCGTCTCTATTCCCTCGATATTTTTTAAAATAGTCGTGGCGTGTTTAAGTCCGCTCTTTTTGCCGTCGGGAAGGTCGATCTGCGTGAGATCCCCCGTCACTACGACTCTGCTCCCGTCTCCCATACGGGTAAGGAACATTTTCATCTGCTCTTTCGTGGTGTTCTGCGCCTCGTCGAGGATTATGAACGCGTTCGAAAGGGTTCTGCCGCGCATATACGCGAGCGGCGCTATTTCGATTATCCCCCGCTCCATAAGCTTTAAGTAGTTGTCCATACCGAACATTTCCTGCAAAGCGTCGTATAAAGGACGAAGATAAGGGTCTACTTTGGTTTGCAAATCGCCCGGCAAAAACCCGAGTTTTTCGCCGGCTTCCACGGCGGGACGGGTGAGAATTATCTTCTCCACCTCTTTGTTTTTGAACGCCGAAACCGCCATTGCCACCGCGAGATAGGTTTTTCCCGTTCCCGCAGGGCCCACGCCGAAAACGACGGTGTTTTTCTTTATCGCGTCGACGTATTTTTTCTGCCCGACGGTTTTGCATTTTATCTGCCTGCCGCGCGAAGTTATCGCAATAACGCCCGACATAACTTTTTCTATGCCCTCGGCGTTGCCCTCTTTGGCAAGCTCCACGCAGTAGATTATCCGCGTTTTGTCGATAGGTTCGCCCGAGCGGATTATGCTCGCGAGCTTGTTTATAACCGTTTCCGCAAGCAAAACCTGGTTCTCCTCGCCCGAAAGCTTGATTTTTGTGCCTTCGACGAACGCCGTCACTCCCGTTTCGCGAGCTATCGTATTCAGATTTTCATCAAACGCTCCGAGCAGGCGGGAAAGCGTGTCCAGCGTGCCTAATTCGACTTCGATTTCAAGTTCAGCCAAAATTTTTCTCCGTTTTGTCGTGTATGTAAGAGCTTTTCGCGATTTTTTCGTTGTAACCGTTATTAAAACCGTCAAGAACCGTTCGTTATCAGAAGCGTTTTCGCAAAATTTCCGTTTTCATCTTGCGATGACGGCGTAAACCACGGTTATCCGATAAGTTTTTGCCGCGACAAGCTCGGCGGTTACGGAAATAACGTCCTTCGCGGCGTATTTTTCCCGCGCGGCAGCTTTCGCTCTGTCCGCATATTGTTTCCCTTCGCCCGCGGTTTTATAATCGAATTTTTCGGTTACGGCTATTTCCACCTCTCCGAGCGAAAAAGTTTCCGTTCTCTCGCCGTTTTTTTCGTAATAGCCGTCGATTAAAACGTCGCCTTTTTTAACGGTGTCCCCCAAGGAAACGAGCGAAGTTCCGCTATATCTCGAAATTCGCCTTACAACGCCGTCGCAAGGGCTTGTTATCCGCTTTTTGCGTTCGCCGAGCGGCGAAGTTTTCCCCGCCGCGGCGCGCACGTCGATTATTAAGGTTCTGCCCCTTTTGGAAACGGACGCAAACTCGATTTTATCGCTCGATGCAGCGATTTTTCGGGATAATTCGCCCGCGTTTTCGGGAAAATTCGAGCCTGTTTTCACGCCCTCGGATTTTAAAACGAGTTCGGTTTCCGATCTTAAAAGTTCGCCGTCGCCCGTGAATTCGATTTTTCCTATAATACCGTCCGCATACGTTCCGAGAAATATTACAATCGCAAAAACCGCGATAAGACCTGCGTTTTTAAGCATTGCGGCAAAAAAAGCAAACTTACCCTTATACCCTGTTTCTCTTATATTATAACACATATTGTCGGAAATTGCAAAAATTTTTTCGCGGTTTATGACAGGCGACGCAAAAGATACGCTTTTTTTCGAAAAACGCAAATTATATAACGGAATTCCTTTTCTCCTGAAATTTTCCATAAAAACCTTCGGATCGACTTTCGCGTTCGTCTCGTAAACCCCGCAAAGACTTCCGATTTTTTTCTTCTTCATCTTTTTCTCCTTTAAAAATATGCGTTCCCGAAATTATTCGCCCCGCCCGGAATTATCCGCCCGCCTTGTTTGCCGTTAAAAAATATCGGCTCGCAGGGTAAAATTGCTTTTGTCTTTTACGGTTTTATAAGATACTTACGCCGGTTATAACGCCCGAAACCGCCGATTCTTTTTCGCCGTAGCTCGTAATTTTAAGATTTTTACCGTAAACCGCGACAGTTTTTCTATGCGTTAAAAACGATATTTCCTCATCGCTTATCTTAGCGATTTTTTTAACGCCGCCTATAATCACGCCCTCGTCGCCGAACACGGTTATGCGGAACGGACAACCCGAAAGCTCGTTTTTAAGCCCGAGACACTCCAGCAGATTATCGCCGAAAGCCATTGCTTTTTCTCCCGTTATTTCTTTATTCTCTGTTTATCGCACGACTTTTCTTTTTAATTTTATTCGCTTTTACTCCCTTATATGAATTAACCTAAAAAAGGGGCTGTAAAAAAACCAAAATCCGTATTTAGCCTTAGCGACAATCACTTTATCTCAAAAAGTCGGAAAAATTCGCTATTTTCATAATAAAAAAGGGAAGCAAAAAATGCTTCCCGAAATTTCGATTTATTTATCCGGTTTTGTTTTTCAGATTTCGAGTTCGAAAAATCTCGCCTGATAATCTTCCGTGAAATTCACGGTTAAAACGCCGTTTTCAAGCGAAAATCCGAGGGTGTTCGATTTCGGATAAGCACAAACCGCTTTTTTGTATTCTTTCCCGATGTTTACGGAAAACGCGCCCGATTTTCCTAAACAATATACCGATAAGTAAGCTTCGTTTTCCGTTTTCAATCCCGCCGCAACATGTTCGTCTCCGAACGTGGAAAACCCGCAAGGTAAAAACGGGAGCGCGGTTTTTTTGGCAGGCGTTAAAGAATCGTAATATTCCACGCCTTCTTTTATGAGTTCCCGCTTATCTTCGCTTAACAGGTCGATATGGCTCGCGAGGTGCATTCTGCCTAAAAATGTGTTTATCATATTCATAATAACCGTTTCGCGGCTCGTACTTTCGTTGGCTTTTTCGCTCGTCGCGGGGGCGGAGGCGAACTGATAACCGTCCACGGGATAACTCCACACCGCGCCCTGCTCGGGAAGAACCGCCGCAAGAAAATTTGCGACGATATACGGATATTTCTTATAATCGGTCTGATCGGACGTAGAAATAAGCGAAAAATGCGAAAGGGTTTTATAGTCCATTCTCATACCGCCCGAACTGCACGTTTCGAAAATGACGTTCGGGAAAGCCTTATGTATATCGCTTACCCATTTGAAATACGTCGCCGACTGTTTTTCCAGCCCCTCGCCGAAACTCTCGGTCACACCGTCCGCGCCGACGCCGAGATCCTGATTGTAATCGAGCTTGACGTAATCCGCGCCGTAATCCTCGACCATTCTGCGGATAGTTTCAAACATATAATTATACACTTTCGGATTGGAATAATCGAGAAAATATCTGCCCATAACGCCGATTTTTTTGCCGCGTCGACGTAAAAAACAATCGTCATCGTAAAAAGAAAGCATTTCCTCGCATTTCTGCCCTATGATTTCGGGTTCAATCCAAAGCCCGGCCCTCATTCCGAGCGAACGGATAAAATCGGTCGTCTTTTTAAGTCCGTGCGGAAAACGCGTTTTGCTTTCTTTCCACTGCCCGACATAAGGATATATTTCGTTTCCCGGTTCTTCGTTATGCCAGCCGCAATCGATAACGTAACACTTCGCGCCGAGTTCTGCGGCGGATTTCGCGTAAATTTTCGTTCTTTCCTCGTCGGGGCTATCCCAGTCGAGGTGCATATACGCGTTGAAAATTGCGGGAAGATTTTCGTCCGTTTTGCTTTTCCCCGCGATCGCTCTTCTGTAAACGGTCATATCGTCAAGAGCCTCAAAAACGCTCGATGCTTTCAAAATTGCCGCGTTAATCGACTTATAGACGGCTTTCGGCCTGAGCGTTTTGTACCACGCGCCGTGTTCGACCGTCGCCCCTCCAAGCCACAGATAGTAATTCCCTCCGATATCGCTAATCTCGTAGTACCAGGAATTATTACTCTCGATCTGGAACATAAACACGTTTCCGTCGCCGCTTTCGATTATACCTTGCGGCAAACCCTCTTTTGTAGACCACGAGCCGATATTCGCGAAAGATATCTTTTTTTGCGACGCGGGAGCGTTCCCCGTGAAACCGTAATCGAAGAACGAACGGCGTACGGGCTGACATTCGTAATGATGACTTTGGTTAAAAACGGTAAAATACGAGCTTTTCGCGTTTTCGAAAGTCCTTTTTCCGACGCTCGGCAAGCAAAAAGCCGAGACGCTTTCTAAAACTACGTCTTCGTCAGAAATGTTTCTAACGGTTGTATTCACACGAAGCGCGGATGTACCGTCATAGGATTTTATCGCGGTTATAACCTCGATTTTGTCGCTTTTCTGAGTTATAAAAAGCGTATCGCCCTTAATTTCGTGAGAGACGTATTTCATAACCGTTCCTTCGGTCGACGGCGAAAGCTTCACGCCCATGTGCGAGGGTTTATTTTCCCCCGCGACGTTCACCTCTGCAAAATTGCATCTCTCCTGAGTTTCGCAAACGTTAATACCGTCCGCAATATCGATTTTATCGCCGCGGACAACGAATTCCAGCCATTTGAATTTAAATTTTATACTATTTTCGGTTAAACCCATAATTCTTTTCCCTTGAAATCTTTTCCGTCGAAAATAACCGTTTTGCCGTTTTGTTTTATATCAGAAACGAGCGAATCGGGCATAAGATATTCCGTTTCGATAACCGCCGCCCTGTCGTAAGGCTCGGAATTAAAAACGAAAATCGGAAATTCGCCCTCGGCGGCTTTCGGATTTTTCGAAACGTACGCGAAAAAGGCTTTGTCGTACTGCTTTTTCAGAATTTCGAACGCGCGATTTTTATGCTTTAATTATATAATTTATGAGAGATGTTGCAGTAAGAAACGTTCTGTTCGTAACTGTTGAACGCCCTTGCCGTTTCGTACGTATCTTCCGCGGACGCGGGCGATAAATCGGCTTCGGCGAGTTCCTCTATCTCTTCGATTTCGCCTTTGACGTAAGCCTTTACTCTCCGCGAACAAAAATCCAACCTTGCGATAAGTCCGCCGAGACGAATGGATAAAATTTCGATTCCGAACGCCTTGTTATCTTTAAGCCACCTTTTCTCGGCGGCTTTATAAAACTCTTCGACGGCGGATTTTATATCGAGAAGTTTATCCGAAAGCCTTGAAAGCTCAGCCTTGTCGCCATTTTCATAAGCGGCGCGAAGTCGGTTTCTTATCCCGCACTTTTTCTCCAAAACCGCCGAAAGAGCGGCTTCCTCTTCGTAAACTTCCTTTAAAATTCCGCCTTTTTTCGCAAGGCGCGTAAGCTCGTTTTTCGCTTTTACAAAATATGGGATAAATTTTTCGGTAGCCGTAAAATCGGCGTTGCCGTAAAACACGTCCTCGTACAAAAGATATTTGGAAATGTTCACGGGCTTGTCCGCTTTTCCGTCGAACACTTTGTTCGGGAGATCGAGCGCGATAAGTTCGCTCATATTATGCCCTGTTATCGCCAGGGCGATTTTATCTTCTTCGTCTGCAAAATATCGTTCTTCCCTTGCGGCGTTTGCGATTTTTAAAAGCGAATACCACACGGCGTTATGCGAACATTCCGCGCCGTCGTCACCCCAGAGAGTAACGAGAAAATCGTCGCAACGCACCCTCGCCGCGTTGATTGCGGGGATAAACGTACTTTCGGAATATTCGTTTAAAGGAACTGTTCCGTACCATTTATGAACTCCGCTCCCGAACGAAACCTTATTTGTCAGGGTTTCACATTCCGCTATCATATCCGAATACGCCTTTTCGTCCTTCAGAGAATATTCCCACGATCTCAGCGTGAGATTTTCGGGAATAACCGCTTTGTCTTTATGCCTTACGAACATATCCGCCCAGGCTTCGGGCTTTAACCCGTAGCTCGCGGCAAGCTCGCACACCTTCCCCGCATGGCGGAAAAACACTTCCGCAGGGTCTCTATCGCCGTGAATTTCGCGGTACTTTCCGCGCGCCATCATAAACGCCTCGTCCATCCCTACGTTCACGCGGCAAGCCCCGAAATTTTTACGAACAGTATGAAAAAGTCTGTCTATAAGTCGATAAACGCGGGGTTCGTCCATCAAAAGAATATCGCCGAAATCGCGCGCGTCTTTGTAATACGGATCCCAGTGACGGAAGATAAGTCCGAGATGAGCGAGCGTCTGAACGAACGGCATAATTTCAAATCCGAACAGCTCCGCGAACGAAACCATCTCTCTTATTTCCTTTTCGGTATATCTTCCGCGCATATATCCGAAATGCGGTTCGTCCTCCACCTCGATACAATCTTCGACGTAAAGCCCGAGGTAATTATACCCCGCGGCGACAGCCGAAAGGATGAACTCTTTTATAAACGAAAGGCTCGGCACGCCGTTTCGGGCGCAGTCGAGCATAATTCCCGTTTTTTTGAACGATGACGAAAGACGCGAAGTTCTTCCTCCCGCAAAATAACCGACTATCGTCTGAAAAAACGAAAGCCTGTCGGCGTAAAAAACGACGATCTTTCCGTTTTCTTTTTCAATTTTTCCGCTATCCGACGTATGGCGGGCGATAACGTCTTCGCTGCCGCAAAAGCCGAAACGCCCGCTGAAAATCTTATATCCTTCCGAAAGCTTTTCGTCGTCCGAATAAAACATATTTTAACCTAATTCCACCCTACCGTACTTAAGCGAGCAGGTTTTTCTTATTTTCAGAACCCTCATAATCTCACGGGTTCTTAATGTGAGCCACGAACCCGAGCCTATACCCTTTCCCGCGTTGCAGTCGAAAAGCCATTCGGGAGCGCAGTAAATCGCCACTTTCATTTCGGGAAGCGACTGATAGAATTTATCGCTCACGCCGTTTTGCCCGTGGTGTCCGAGCTGAACGACTTCGCAGTCCCGGATTTCATTACAGAAATACTCGTCTTTCAAAAGCACGTCGCCGTAAGTTCCGAGATCGCCAAGGAAAAGAATTTTCTTGCCCGGGGTTTCCACCTTGAAAACTATCGACGAATCGTTAGGCATATTCGCTAATTCTCTGAACATTGCGTTATTCAGAATTTTAACCTTAACCTCGTCGGTTACAAACTCGTTACCCTTTTCGGGCGTTATGATATTCCCGATTTTGGAGCGGTTTTCCTCGACTGCTTTTTTCATTCTCGCAACGAGATAATTGTCCTCGTCGCCGTACTTTTCGAGTATCTCGTCGGTAACGTCGAAATCGTAATAAAGGTTTCCGATAAAGATATCTTCCTCCTCTAAAATGCGGATAAGCGTGAAAACGTGGTCGCAATGATAATGCGAAATATACCAGGCGTCGACCTCGTTTTTATGCTGTCTGATAAGTTTTACGACATTATCTTTATCGTACTGATCGCCGCCGTCTATCATAATTATCTTGCCGTTTTTCGTGACGAGCATAAACCCTTCGGTCTGGTTTTTCTCGGGTTCTATAATCGTCATTTTAACGCCGCCGAACATATTTTCCGTCTCGTAAACGTCGTCCGAAACGGTAATATCCGAAAGGTAAATATCGTTGTTTTTTGCCGTTTTAAAACCGACAAACACGCAATTTTTGCCCTCTCGCGAATAAATTTCGACGTCGAAAACAAGGTTTTGCCACTTATTGACCTTAAACTGCCCGTCGATAACGTTTCCTTTGTTATCCACGACGTCCGCGTAAGAATAGCCGTAAGGCGTTTCCGCCTCGAAACGTATTCTCGCCTCGATATGAACCTTATCGCCCGCTTTTTTCTCCGTAAGAGAGGGGAGCGCAAGCCACACGCCGGCAAAACCGTTGTCCTCGGGCTGAATTTTAACGGCGTTTTTATCGTTGTCGCCGTAAGCGTCGATAACGCAGGTCGCGTTCGTCGTCCCCGCAATATATTCCTCTTTCATAAAACCTTCCTCACCGTCTCCGACAGCGACCGCCGCCGTAAACGGAACAACCGCCGCGCCGAGCGCAAGAACGAAAACAAGAAGTTTTTTAAGTATTTTATTCATTGCCGTTCCTCCTTTTCGTTATAACCGCCGCGGCGACAATCAAAGCGAAAGCCGCAGCCGAAACGCACATTACGGAAGAACCGCAACCGCCGCCCGAGCCGCCGTTACCGCCGGAAGAAACGGATGTTTTTACCGAATCGCCGCTTTCGGGAATATCCGAAGAATCCGACGAAGGCTCTTCGCCCTCTTCGTAAACGGCGTATACATCCCCGTTCGCCGTAATATTTTCGAGGTCGCCCGTCCATTTCACGAAACGGCAGCCCTCTTTTTTCGGCGCGACGGGAAGAGTTGCGTAATTATACTTGCAAACCGTCTGAACGGCTATAAGATCGCCCTCTTCGGTAAGGAACGAAACGTCGTAAGTTATATCGTCGAAATTATCGATATATCCGTTACAATCGGTCGTTTTGATAAGCGAACCCTTTTTCGCCGTCTTTTTCTCGAATTTGTCGACGATAATTTCGTTTCCGCTTTCGTCAAAGCCGATAAAGTTATCGATGACAAAGCTTGCGGACAAAACGCCGTCCGACAAGCCGTAAACGCCTAAAACGCTACCCGATAAAGCGGCTTTTTCGTCGATTTTCTCGTACTCGTTTTCAAAAAATCCCCTTTTGGAAATTATAACCTTATCGCCGGACAATGTCAACCGATAATTATATCCGCTTTCGAACGAATATTCGATTAAGGAAGAATTTTTCGAGACGGATTTTTTATCCGCGGCGGTGACGATACCCGTTTTTCCGTTTTCGGCGGATTTAAGCATATCGAAGGAAATTTCCGTCCCCTCGCCCGCAACCGCGGCGAAACCGTTCTCCCCGCCTTTTTCGCAGGCGGTAACTATAAGAGCCGTATTTTTATCAAGCGTCGTCACGGCGGCTTCGGCTTTAAAAAGCGTCGCCCCCGCGAGCGTTACAACCGCAAATGCGGCGATTAAACAAAGTAATTTTTTCATCGTTACTCCTTGTAAGGTATGACGAACACGCCTTTACCCGCGGCGATATCATCGCTCCATTTTCCGTTTCCGATATCCTCAACGCTCGCTTTTCCGTCGCGGTAAACTATAATTTTATCGCAGTCGATAAATTCCGCCTCGACTTTTACCGATTTCCCGTACGACGGGTCTCCGTAATTGACGAACATAAAGCCCTCGTTGTCCTTTTCGTCGGTGAACTGCGAACAAAGGACGTTGCCGTTTGCGGAAATCGATTTAACGACGTTGAAATCGCTTTCGTCCAGAATGACGCTTTTTATGGATTTAAGGTATTTTATCGCTTTTTCGTCTCTCTTTTCGCTGTCCGTCTCGCTTGCGGCGGTTATCGGGTAAACCCCACGCCAGCTAAGCGACATCATGACTTCGTCCAGATCATAGATAAGTTCGTTGGCTTTTTTAACGCCGTAATAAGCGGCGGTTCTCCGATTCGATCTGTCTATCATAGAGATATGTTCTTCGCCGAACTCTCTTTCGTCAAGCTCGGGCGAAGAATAAGTGAACCAGCTGAACTCGGTAAATCCGAACGCCATATTTACATACGCCTGAAAAACGCAGTCCTCTTCGGAAGGAAGACGTCTCGGCGAAGTGTTTTCGATAAATCCGAAACTCATAGACTGCATAGCCATATGCAATATTATTTCGGGGTGAGCGAGTTTAAGTTCTCCGAGATAGGCAAGAGATCTGAGCCAGCTTTCTTCCACATAGTTATACCCGTACTTTTTATCGTCGTGCATAGGATAGATATCGGTTGCGAAAACCCTCGGCATACCCTCGGGGAGCTGCGACAAAACGGTATCGTACCAGCCGTTCGCGTACTCTCTGTAATCGGTCGTGCCCAGGTGTTTCGCGTCCGCTCCGCCGGATAACATACATACAAAGAATTTTCCGCCCGGGTACTTCTCCGAAAAATCCGGGATAGCCGTCGCGATTTCTTCGAACTCCGAAATCGGAGGTTCGTCGGTGTAATCTATACCCTTTATCGACGAATAGAAATCTTCTCCGCGATAATCTTTAACGTTTGTGTTTATGTTTCCGTTTGTGTAACCGATCACGTTAATTCCGTACTCGTGGCATTTCCCGATATATTCTTCCTGCGAAGCCGAGCCGAACTGCGCGCCGCGCTTGCCTTCTAAGCCCGAATCGAGAATAAGCGTGTTTATTCCGCTTTCCTTAAACCACTGCCACTGCTCGTCCGTAAAATCGGCAGGTCCGCGCCAGGCGTAAATATCCGTGGTTTTCGTATCCTTGTATTGCGAAAAATCAACGAGCGACGAGCTTACGTTTACCGTAAGATTTCTGTTCGCAGCGGCCTGCGAGTTTTTGCTTTCGTGATTTCCGTCCGAAGAAGAAACTCCGCCGTCGCACCCGACAACCGTTATCGCGGCGACCGCCGCCGCGGCTATCGCTAATGTTTTCTTGAAAATTTTATTCATATATTTATCTTTTTCCTCCTTTCGTCGGATTATATTATTCGTCGGATTGTATCGGCTTTTTATCCTTTCAATCCGCCTACGGACATACTCGACATTATGGTTTTGCTGAAAGCCGCGTAGATTACCAGCACGAAAACGGTCATAAACGTCATCGCGGCGAAAGCCTGAGGCATCGCCCCGCTTTGTTCCGCCCTCGTCTGAATACTGTAAACCCCGAGCGCGACCGTCGGCTTGGAGTTAAGGAAGAGATAGGGGGTCATATAGTCGTTCCAAAGCCCTATAACGTTCAAAATCGCCATAGAAATTATGAGCGGCAATGCCTGCGGGTACATAATCGAGAAAAATACTCTTAAATTTCCCGCACCGTCTAAGAAAGCCGATTCGGCGTATTCCCACGAGATAGACGAAAAATAGTTCTTGTATAAAAGCATACCGAATCCGAGTCCGCCCGCGTTCATAAGGAAAATGCCGAACCATTTATCTTTGAGCTTTATCGCCGACATAAACGCATAAGCGCTTGCCGTAGACCCGATCGCGGGAACGACCATGGAAATAATTACGAGCTGAATCGCCGCTGCGCCGAGCTTGGTTTTGTATCTCGCCACGACGTAACCCGTTATAACGGGAACGATCGCCTGCAAACCCGTACATACGACTATTAAAATAAGCGAATTTTTGAGCATTCCGAACATCGTTATCTTCGCCGTGCCGTACTTTGTCGTGAATATTTTTGCGTAGTTATCGAAAGTTGCTCCTTTTAAATCCCAGAAAGCTAAAACGTCTTTGAAATAGCTTTTCTGCGGGCGGACCGAATTGCAGAACATCCACACGAGAACGAACATGAACGATAACGAGAACAGCAATATTCCGGCCGTTACGAGTATTTTATAGGTTACGTCTCCCGCATGCGGGCGGCTTTTTATTCCCGGATTGTTTTTAAGTCTCATTAAAACTCCACCTCCTCGGAAAATCTGCCCATTATTTTGCGGAACACGGTTATGAAAATCATTCCGAGAACGCCTATTATAACACCCCACGCCGAAGCGAGACCTATGTTGTTGGACTTTGTGTTCGTGATGACGATAAGCGCAAGGCTCGTTATATACTGGTTGTTGGAATCGATTAAAAGCGACGGCATATACCAGGCGAAACAACCCGAAACTATTGAAATCGACATCGTGCAAACCGTAGGCATTAAAATGGGAAGAACTATTTTATTGAAAATAGTCATCTCGCTCGCGCCGTCTAATTGCACGCTTTCTATGATGCTTTCGGGAACTCTCGCCATAGACGAGCCGAAATAAATTATATTCGTGCTTATCCCCGTCCACACGCTGAAAATAAGCATACTCGGCCATGCGGTGCGCTTATCTCCGAGCCAGTTATTGGTGGGGATTATCTTTTCGAGATGTATCGCCTCTAAAAGCTTATTGAAAACCGCCTGATTGCCGTTTATGAACATTTTGAACACGAAGCACAAAACGGTTGCGGAAATCATCGCGGGCAGAAACAAAACGACCTGATATATCGGATATCCCTTGATTTTTCTGAAAATCGCAAACGAAAAGATAAGCGTTATAGGAAGATTTATGAGCATACTTAAGGGAATAAGCGAAAGCGTGTTCAAAAGCGCGCGCCAATTCATAATCATTCCGTCGTTTTTGTCTATCCCGAAAATCGCCCTGAACGCGCCGGCGTAGTTTCTGAAATTGTTCCATTCGCCAACCTGCATATTGCCCGAGCGGAAGGAAAGAAACACCGTGCTTACGTTCATGCACAGCCAGAATACCAAAAAATGCAGAACCGGAAAAATAAGAACGGCATAGGCAAAAATTATGTCACGCCGTTTCTTTTTTTTCATTCCGTTTAAAATGTTATCCGAGGCAGGGGCGAGTTTCCCGCCCCTGTCCGTATTCTTTCGTATCATTATTTAATAAGCCCTTTGCTTCTGAATTTTTCTTCGTATCTGGCAACAAGCCCTTTGGTATCTTCCCAGTTTCCGCCGCTCTTGTTGTCGTAATTCGTTTTAAGAAGAGAGGAAAGATTGCTTCTTTCGACCTGTCCGTTGTAAATCTTCTGGAAAACGTTACCCGTAATCTCGGGGCGAAGTCCGCCGGTGAGATAATAAAGCGAAGTAGAACCCGAAACGGTCTGTTTATATTTCATAACCGCCTGAACCTCTTTTCCCCATGCGGTGAGTTTAAGCGAAGACGTATCGTAATCGAACGCAAGCGGAGTCTGCACCGCATTGTGCATTTTAACGATGTTTTCCTCTTTGAACATAAATTTAAGGAACTGTTTAGCCTTGTCTACGTTCTTACTGCATTTGGGAATAAAGAAATATTCGGTGGGATAGTTGATATTCACGCAGATTTCGTTACCTTCGAGCGCGGGAACGGGCGCGAAACGATAATTGAACGTGTCCTCGGAAATGTTTTCCTTAACCTCGGACTCGAACCAACCGCCCGCAAAACACATAAGCGCGTCGCCGCGAAGGAAAGAGTTGTAACCGTCGGTGTGATTTGTGGTGAGCATTTTCGGAACGGACGTGGAGGACGCGCCGTTTACGGGAGCGAAAAGATCGTACAAAGCTTCGAGCGCTTTTCTGTTTTCGTCGCTTACGAAAAGATTTACGTCAAGCTCGCCTTCCTGTCTGAAATACTCCTGATATTTGAAGTAATCGCCCTGCGCCCAGAGCGTTTTGTAAGTATCCATAGGATCTTCGTCGGTTGCGCCCCAGACTATTCCGTAAGTTTTGCTGCCGTTATACTTATAATCGGCGGCGGAAACGTCCTTTGCAAGCTTTACGAGCTTATCCCATTCCGTCGGGAAAACGTTGCTTTCCACAATGCCTTTATCGTATAAGTCGCTAAGCATATCCTGATTGTACACAAAACCCGTGGGGCAATAAGTGAACTGAATAATAAATCTGTGGTCGCCGATTTTGCCGAGATCGCGTATCGCGGGAGCGATTTTGCCGTTTATCGTCGAACCGTCCTCATATTCCTCGTTGCAAAGGTCGGTTAAGTCCTCTACCGTATCGGCGTTCACCCAGTCTATCCAGTTATAGGTAAGACCCGACATATAAATATCGTCGTCAACGCCGTCCTCTAAGGTCATCGAGTTTTTAAGATCTTCGTCGATAAGCGTGTCGCTGTTCACTTTGACGGTTATGCCCGTTTCGTTATAGAAATCGTCCGCGACTTCGTTTAAAAAGTCCGTACCTATTCCCGTTTCGAGAAGCATTACGTTAATCGTTCCGTTGTCCTTAACGCCCGGTTTCGTCGAACCTCCGGCACTTCCGTTGCCGCCTCCGCACGCCGCCAGAGTAAACAAAGCCGAAGCGGCAAGAACCGCCGAAATTATTCTTTTGTTTTTCATTCTGTTTCTCTCCTTTTTTTAGCTATGACAAACGCCGCAATCCCCATAAGCGGGAGTAAACCCGCCGCAACCGATCCGCCGCAACCTTTTTTACCGGTCGAACCGGCGTTGCTTTCGCCCGGCTCCTGCGCGCCCTTGTTGAGCGTAAGCTCTTCGCCGTAGAACGTGCCGAACTCGTTTTCGATTTTAACTCTTACGACTATCTCGCCGTCGGTGTTGCTGTAAAGTCCGTCGCCGTCTATGCGCGCGTCGCCTTTGATTATTTCGTAAGAGACTTTATCGTAAGCCGTTTTCATGTTGCAGTCGTACGAAAGGGTCGTCTTTTTGCCGTTTGAAACGATGGTTTTGTTTGCCGTCGTTTTAAGCTCGTAAGTCTTTCTTTCGCTTTCCGCTTTCGACGAAGTTATCGTAACTTTGCTACCGCCCGCGCCCTCTGTAAGCGCGCAGAAATAATTGCCTAAGCCGAGCATTTTTTCGATATTGTCTTCCGCGATAAGCTCGCCGCCGACTTTAAGATATACTATCGTTCCCGCGGGTACTCTTTCGTCCGCAACGAAGTAATCCACGCAGCCGATTTCGATATCGTATTCCTTTCCGGGAACGAACGGCGAAGCTTTCGTTATCGAGCCGATGATAACCACATCATCGGCGATAATCAACTTATAGCCCGACTTTGCGAGAGTGTTCTTGCCTCTGAACGCAAACGTCAAACCAAAGTCCTCGCCCGTGAATTTAATTCTCATCTTAACCGAATAACCGCCGTTTTTGTTGGTTACTTCGGTTGCGTTTATCATTCCTTGCGAAGCCGATTCGGTATCGCCCTCGACCTTTGTATACGTAGCTCCTTTGCCTATCGGAACGATATCCGAGATGTCGTATTCGTCGGTGTTTTCCGCTCTTCTGATCTTCGGGGAATAAAGGCTCATCGCGCCTATTTTCTCGGTTACGCCGTCAATCTCTCTTTCACTGTCGACGCTCTTTATTACGGAATCTTTAACGTCCACGGTCGCCCAGTCGGAATAATCGAGAAGAAGAGACGTGGGAGCTGGGCTTATATAAATCGATACGTCGCCGCTGTCCGATACGTTGTAATCGCCCGTCATATAACATTCCCCGTATGCAACGCTTTCGCCCTGCGTTACCTTAACGAAGAATACGAATCCGTCGTTACCCTGCAAGTCCTGTTTGTTCACCGCTCCGAACTCGACGAAGAAATCGCCCTTTGTAAACTTGAACTCGGTGTTGTGATAAATGACGAACTGCGGAGTTCCCTGAAGTCCGTCGTTGAAGAAATCGAACCAGAGACATTCGCTCAATTCCTCGCTTTCCGCTTTGCTTTCGTTGTAACGAAGCCTTACCATCGGCGCGCCCTCGGTGAGCCAGAAGTTGCCGTTGTCGAGCGCGCTTCTCAGTTCCATAACGAGATAAACGTCTCCGCCGTTATAGGTCGAACGGAATTTAATTTGCGGTTCTGCCTTAGCGCCTATCATTTTAAGCGATTTGCAGTAACCCGCCGAGTCTCCGCTTCTTAAAAGAACGTTTCCGTCCGCGTCCTTTTCCGCGCCGCCTTTAAGCTTGACGACAGATGAACCCGCGATATAATCTTCGATCTTTTCGGTTTCGAAATCGACCGTCTTGTTTTCAATGCCTTTGTTCGCTTTGAAAACACCTGCGGGAAGCTTGGGAATATCGCGTTCGTTTTCCGCTATATATTCGTTTCCGATCCAGAACGTGAAATCTTCCTTGACGGAATATCCGCCGCCGAGTTCCGAGCCCTGTTTTATCGTAACGCTGTGCTTGCCTATCTCGCTCGAAACGGTCGCGCCCGCAATTATATCGTCGTAATTTATTATCGCGAGAATCGCAGTGCCGTCGTAACCCTCGTTTTCGGGTTTGCCGGACATTCCGCCGAGGTAGTTTATGGTTATTTCTCTTTCGTTTTCCGTTCCCGCGTCCAAAATACAAACATTACCGTTCCACATGGTGTCGATAAGCCCGTCAAGGTCGGTCTGAATACGGATAAGGTATCTGTGAAGGTCGGCCGTTTCCTGTATGCAGGAAGTAACGTCGCCGAGCATGTCTTTCTGAAGAGAGAATGTTATATCGGTAAGCGGAATTTTCTTCTTTATCGTTCCGCGGTTCAGAATCGCCGTGATTTCTTCGGCCACAACGTAATTGCAGATTTTCGTTCCCTGCTTTATCGTAACTTCCGTTCTGCCGTCCTTGGGCGCAACGTCGTAAGGAACTAAAAGCGCAACCGCTTTTTTGTCTTTATCATTATAAAGTCCCAACGTTATATCCGAGCCGTTTACGGATACGACTATCGGATCGGGCGACTGCGCACTCTCGAAAGCAACGTTACCGTTAAGCCATACGAGATAGCGGTTTTGATTATCCTGCACTCCGCCGCTAAAATCGACAATCGTGAAATCGATTTCGGGAACTTTTATATAAAACTCGCCGTTATCGAGAACTATCGTAACGTCCTTTGCGATAACGTAATTGTCAAGGCGAGTACCTTTTTTGATTGTTAATTCCGTTTTGCTTTCCTTGGGCACCACGTCGAACGGAACCAAAAGCGCAACGTTTCCGTCCTTCTGGTTATAAATTTCAAGCGACGTGTCCGTACCTCCGACCGAAACGGTTATCGGGTCGATTCCGTTTTGGCTTTCAAACTTAACGCTGCTTTCAAGCCATATGAGATAGCGGCTTTCCTGCGCCCCTCCGCTTATGCTCTCGATAGGATAATCGACGTCGTTAGCCACCACCGACATACTGCCGTTATTAAGAAGTATCGTAACGGTTTCGGCGATTTTGTATCCGCCTATTACGGTATCTTTTTTAACGACCACTCTGTTTGCCGCTTCCTTCGGAGATAGTTCGTATGTTACGAGAAGAGCTACCTTCTTATCGGCCGTATCGTTATAAAGATAAACGGTTTTATCCTCTCCGTTCACCGAAACGGTTATGGGACCGACATTTCCGTCTTGCTCGAACGCCACATCGCTCTCGAGATAAACAAGATAGCGATCCGCAAAGTCCTGTATGCCACCGCTTACGCCCGTAACGGTCATCGTCTTAAGCTCTTCAGCCGCAAGCGCACGCCCGGGCATCGCGGAAAAACCGAGAGCCAGACAAACCGCAAACACAAGAGATAAAACAGCAACCGCGGCTCTTTTAAATACATTTGTTGTCATATTTGCCTCCTTATTAGTATGCCGTAAATTTTTCGACACATAATCATTTTACGATTTATATTATATCATACCGAAAAGCTATGTGTTAGCCTTATTTTAGTAAGTTTTTTGCACAATCTTATCATTACGCTTGACTTTTCGCCCTCAAATTTTGTAAAATGCGAGTATGGAAAAATATATGTACGAATTTCTCGGCGGCAGGCAAAACCATTACGTCGAGCCTATAATTTTCGAAAACGAATTTGAGATAGACAATCTTATCGTCGTTTATTACAACAGATTTTCCCCGAGATTCAGGTTCGCGGGCGAAAGACATAATTTTTACGAATTTTATTACGTCGCCGAAAACGAAATGATCGTAACCATAGACAACGAAAAATATCTTTTGAAAGAGGGCGAATTCATTCTCGTTCCGCCGATGCGCTGGCACGCGATGAGCCCGCACGAAACTTACGCCACGGGTATCACCGTATCGTTCGACGCGACGGGTTATCCCGAAGAGATATTCAGCGGAAAGCTTTCCCCGCTCGGCAAACAGGTACTTTCTAATCTCGTGAACGTTTACGCGAAAAATTGCAACGAATCGGAATTCCGCCTTAAAATGCTTTCGGATAAAACCGAGGACGAAGAAAAAGATTTCGGTTATAAACAAGCTTTAAAAGTTAATACGGAATGGCTTATGCTGGATATTCTGCAAAACCGCATACAAGCCGAAAAACAGAAGTCAAGAACCGAAAAACAATATAATCCGCTTGCCGAAAGCACGCTTTTGTATCTCGAACAGCATTTCAGAGAAAATCCCTCGCTGGACAGAATAGCTTCCGATCTGAATTACAGTGTTCCGCATATCTGCCGCGTTTTCAAGCAGAATTACAACGAGTCGATAGTAAACTATCTGACAAAACTCAAAATAGACGAGGCTTTGAAACTTATCGAACTTAATAATCGGTCTTTCAGAGAAATTTCGGACTCGCTCGGTTTCGATAACGTCGCGTATTTCACGCGTATTTTCAAAAAGCAAACGGGAATGACGCCGTCCGCGTACCGTAAGTTTGCCGTCTGGGCGCATCTTCTGAACTCGAAATATCTACCCGGAGAGGTTAAATTGTAAATATCCGACAAAAACCGATTATCGGATGCCAGCCAAGACCGAGGGGCATAGTAAGAAATAATTAGGCGGCGGAATTTGCAAAAAGCAAATTCCGCCGCCTCGTTTTTGTTTTAAATATTTATTTTCCGCCGACGAAATTCAGAAGGTGTTACTTTCCGCATATCTGCCGGAAAACAATTCGCCCGCGCCGAGCCCCGTCAAACCGAACGCTTACACAAAAACGGCAAATCCATATTCCGGATTTGCCGTTTTATATTGCTTATTGAATTGTAAAAAAAATCGTTAATCGACTTATAGGCTGATTTACGACTTATTATCTCGCAAACATGCGAGATAAAACGCCCAGTCCTCGCGGCTGAAAAAATGGACGCCGTCGCGAACGAAAAACGCTATTTCTCCACCCGCATTTTTTTCGCCGATTTCAAGCGGCTTGTTCGCAGGCTTTAAACCCGTTAAACCGAGTTCTTTATACGCTTCGCTTGCCGCTTCCGCGCACAAATACTGAGCGTCGGTATCTGCCCAGTCGTCCTCGCTTGCCGCCACGATAAAAACTTTTCTCGGAGCGACGGAAGCCATTAAATAATGTTGATCAAACGGCATTTCGTACTCTTTTTCAGCGTATTTTTTGAAGTTCGGAGTAAACCAGAACGGAAAAACGTCCGTGATTACCTTGATTGTTTCGCCGTGCTTATCACGGGAAATCGCCGCGCCGCAGCACCCCGAGCAGTTTACCATACACCCGGCAAAAATATCGTATTTCGCCGCAGCCAAAAGCGCGGTTTTACCGAGCCTCGAATGACCCGCAACGTACAATTTTTCTTTAATAGTATACCTTTCGTTTATAAGATAATCGCCGACAATTTTCGCGGCGTATGCCCAAAGCGACAGTTTTCCGGGAGCGTAGCTATCCGAGCGATCGCAAAAAAGCGGCGCTATTCCGCTCGAAAAATCGCCGTCGTCTGTGGAAATTTCCTTATAATAAAGGTGTGCGATGGCAATTCCGCCGTCCATAAGTTCTTCCACCGGGCAATACTTTGTCGGAAGATATTTCATAAAATCGAGATGCACGACGAAATTATACGATTTTATTTTGGTCGGGATAAACACGTCCGCAACAAAAGTTGCCGATTTACCGTTCTTTTCAAGCATAAACTCCAAAGCCGTGTGTTTTGCCTTGTTGCAGAAAAAATACCCGTAATCGCCGTCGAACTTCTCGTCCGTAACGTCATTTACGCTTATTTTTAATCCGCTTTCGTCGATTTCTCCGTATTCTTCTCTTATTATTTCTTTAAGAGTTTTTTCACGGGAAAACTTGCCGTTTTCTCTTAAATAATCGGGCAGACAAAACTCTTTCGGATATCTGCCGCCCGTTAAAACCGAATTAAATTCTAAATTTTTCATATTAAACTATTTTATCGAAATACAACTTTACTCCGTTCGGTATTTTCGCAAGCGAAACGTCGTCCAGATGCTTTATTCCGCTGCTTTCGCCGAGTTCTGCAAAAGTAGTATCGCACTTTGTAATGTTTTGTTCGTTTATAACTTTTCCGCCCGTCTTCTGAACGCTGCAAACGGAATACTTCACGCCGCCGAAAAGCAGCCTTACGTTGGAAACGAAAATCGAATCTTCGCCGAAACTCTCTAATACAACGTATTCGACGGGTTTATTTTTCATCGCGAACCGAACGGTTGCCGTTCCGCCGAGGTCAAACGTGACCGCTTCGGGTTTAACGCTCCCGAAATACAGTTCGCTTTCGGCTTTTTCACCCGCATATTTAACGATAATCTTCATTTTCGGCGAACCGAATCCGTCGGGCGTTACCGTATCGAGATATAAAATTCCGCAACCTCTGTTTGCCTCTATCGACTGTTTTATGTTTGAAACAAACGATTTCCTGCGTTCTTTTTCGGTTTCCATAAGACCGCCCGAACTCTTTATCCCGTCGCGGTACTTTTTCCACAGATAATCGGCGTTTTTGTTGATTTCTTCAAAGCCTTTCTCCGCTTCGCCAAGCGTGGCGAAAACCTCCGAAAAATCGGCGATTCCGTTTCCGGAATTTTCCTTTTCGTATTCGTCGAAAACCTTATACCCCATAGAGTTTGTCATATATATAAGGTATTTGTCAAGCGAAAAATCATAAATATCGAGCAGGATATCGCGTTTTTCGCCGCTTACGCGATTTTCGTCCGCAAGACAAGTTTTCAAATTTTCCGTAAAATCTTTCAGAACGTTTCTGTAAAGTTGTTTTATGAAATTGTCGTCCTCGGCTTTAACGCCTATATTCGTACCGATAAGGCAGGATGTCAAAACCTGATTTTCAAGCAATAGTTTTGCAATTTCCCTATCGCCGATTATCTCCTCATACACCTTAACTTTATCATCGAAATTTTTAATTTGTCCGTTCCAGAGTTTCCCGCAAAGGGCGGTAAGCGGATAAATTCCGTTATAGAAACTCGCGGCTCTTTCCCATATCGTAAGGATTGCGCCTATCGGCTTATGTTTCAAAGCATAATCTGTCAGCGTATCGACGTTATATGTCGAAGAAGCGTTGCTTCCGTACGCGCAGAAAATATACTCGAATCCTAAGCGGTCGTAAACGGAAAGCCAATCTTTTCTCACTCTGTTCGTCCAGTGACCTTTGGTCTCCGAACCGATAAATCCGTAATTCCAATGACACAGTATTATATCTCTCGGAAGTTCGGCGACTATGTCGTAATACTCGAAAAAGTCGTCCCACATAAGCATGGTTTTGCCCATGCTTTTCGCAAGTTCGTAATCGTGCATAACCTGCGAGAAAAATATATCCTTTTTCGTCTCGCCCGCTTTAAGGCGAGCCTTGCATCTCGGACACTCGGCAAACTCGAACACTTCGTCAAGCCCCATGTGAACGTATTTCCCGTGAAAAACCGAACACACTTCCGTAATGTACGCGTCGAAGAATTTGTTGAAATCGGGGTTCGACGTGCAGCCGACCGAACCGCGTTTAAACCGTTCGGGAGACCAGCCTCTGCCTTCGATTCTCTCGTCTTTAAATTCGGAAAGGCTCGCGGCTTCTTTGTATTGCAATAGTTTTTCGATATGATAAAAGTTCTCGAACGCGGAAATTGCGAGAAGCCCTTTACCTTCTATATAGTCCGCAATCTCCTTGATTTCGGTCATCGAATAAGTGTCGTCCTCATCGAAAAAAGGCGTGACTTTTGTTCTTATTGAACACTCTAAATACAGAATGATCGTGTTATAGCCCCACTTTTCGGCGTTATCCACGAAACTTTTTATAAACTCGATTTTCTCTTTTTGTCTTCCGAGATCTATTTGTATGGCAACGATTTTCATTGTTTTCCTTTATCTTATTTCGTTCCAGACAGCCATATTGCATTTTTCGCTGTCGTAATTCTTACCCGCGGACGAATAATCGCAAAGGGTTATTTCTCCGTCTTTCGTTTTTACCTTTACCGTCTCGTTCGTGTAAAACTTATCGTTTTTAACGAGTTTGGAAATCGTTCCGCCCGATTTTTTCGGTACTGCGACGGGTTTTCTTAAATCCTCGCCGAACCTCTCGTCTCTCGCGAGCGCGACGGGTCCTCTTTCAAACCCGACCTTTCCGTTTAAAATTATTCTTTCGACTTTCATCGGCATCGAAACGACTATTTTATCGCCGTTTTTAACCTTAACGACGGCGTAGCCTTTTTCTTCCGCAAATCCCGATTCTTTACCGCCTGCCGACACCGAGAAATTTTTCGTCCATTTCGGTATACGCAGGAAAAGCGTCGTTTCGCCGCTCGTTTTCACCGAGATTTTCGCCTCGCCCTTTTTATAGAGATCGGCTCTTACGGAAATTTTCGTTCCGCTCTCCTTTTCCGAATACGTTCCGTCGTTATAGAGGTTGACGTAATAACCGTTTTCGCCTTTCGTTACGGCGACAAGCCCGAAAAGAGCCGTTCCCGCGCCGCCGATAGCCGCGCAGCAGCCGTAAGATCTGCCGTTGTTTCCCATAACTCTGAAACCGCCGATTTTTCTCGCTCTTTGTCCTAAACAAAGGGGACTGTAACTGTCGAACGGAAACGCTTCGTGCGGAACGGGTACGGCTTCTTTGCCTTTCCACACTATCCCCAAAGCGCGTTTCATCGTCTGATTTTCGCTGTTCACCGCCCCGAAAAGAGCGTTATAACCCGACCTTTCGATTACATCCGCGTATTTCGAATCGCCCGTTATCGCAAGCAGTCTTGCGCAGAGTTTCATAAGCGTTACGGTAACGCACGTCTCCTGCATAACGCCCTCGGAATAATTCGTCTGCTTAACCGTGGAATTATCGAAAAGTTCGTGCGTGCAACCGCAGCAACCTATTATCGTGTAATCGCTCTCCAAAACCATATCGACAAAATTGACTACCGCTTTTAAATCCTCTTCGTCGCCTTTCACTTTGTAATATTCCAAAAGCCCTTCGAAACAACTCATCATTTCGTAGGCTTTGGTGTGATTGAATTCGAACGGGCGTTTTTCTTTGGTTTTGCAAAGGCTTATTATGTCCTGATCTTTAGAAAAACCCGTGCTTATGATATACTCCGAAAAATCGAGATACCTTTGTTCGCCCGTGAGTTCGTAGAGTTTCACGAACGGCTCTAAAATCGAACAGGAATTCATACCGCCGTAAATGTTGGTCGTGTCGTAAATTTCGACTTTGCCTCTGCCGCTGCCGACCTTTTTTATAATATAGTCGGCGTGTTTTTTAAGAGCCTTGGTTATCCTTTTTGCAAGCGTCTTGTTTTTGCATATATCTATATAATAAAGGAACCCGAGCATGGCGTATTTTCTCGACCACATATCCCACCCGTTGAACTCGTATTTCAGATCGTAAGTGGAAAATCTGCCGTTTTTCTCCTCGGTGGTAAGCATATCTTTTATGCTTTCGGTTATTTCGGCGTAAAGTTTTGCGTTTCCCGTAGCCTTATATGTAAGACAAGCCGCGCGCATGAGTTTACCCCAGAATTCGCCCCGCCAACCGCCGTCCTCGCCGTCGGGCTTTGTCCGGAACTGATTGACGGTGAGTTTCCACAAGTCGTTATCCGAAAACTGCTTGTCTATGGTGTATTTAATCATTTCGCCGGGATATCCCTTGGTTACCGTTTGCCCCGCCGCGGGGAATTTCATCGTCTCTTTCATAATCGTCACTTTTTCGTATTGATATTTATATTGTTCACCTTAAATCTGTAAGCGTATCTCTCTTTTTCAAGCTCGCTTGCAGGGTTTAAAACCGCGGTCGCGCCGTTTCCTCTGCCGCGTTTATCGCTTCCCGATAAAAGAAGTTTATAAGTAAGCCTCGCCTTTTTGTTTTCCGAAAAATCGCCGTCGGTAAACTCGCCGCTTTTCGATTTTCCTATAAACGTATACTGCGTCTTGCTTTCCGCCGCTCTGAAAACGTCGTATTCGTTTCCGTCGTTTTCCCATTCGAGTTTAACGCCGTTCTTTTGCCATTTTGCAACAAAATCCCGAGCTATAAGTCGATTAACTCGCTTTTTAAAGCCCGATAGGCGATAAGTTTCGCCCGCCGTCGTATTGAATATTACCTTGCCGTCGACGTGTTTCACGGGTATCTCACAACCGTTATTACAGACGGATATTCCGTCCGTTTCGCCGCCGTAATAAAGCGTTATCGGCTCGCCCTTATAAGAAATTATTTCGCAATTTTCTATGATTCCGTCTTTATAATCGAGCGAAATCTCGAAATTCCCTCTCGCTTTCAAGCCTTTGAAACTTATGTTTTGCCATTTTTCGGGTATCGACGGAAGAATGGATATATAGCCGCCGTGGCTTTGCAAAAGCATTTCCGTCATTCCCGCCGTCGCTCCGAAATTGCCGTCTATCTGAAAAGGGGGATGAACGTCCCACAAATTCGGATGCGTTCTCGTTTTCAGAAGGTTTTGCAAGAGTATATACGCGTGGTCGCCCTCGCCCGTCCTCGCTCTCGAACACAGCCTGTGCGCGAGCGCCCAGCCCGTCGATTCGTCGCCGCGTAAATTAAGCGTTATTTTAGCCGCGTCTAACGTTGCGGGGGTATCGCTCGTTATCTGTTCGCCCGGCATAAGCGCGACAAGCTGCGACAAATGCCTGTGCTTCGCCTCGCCTATTTCTCCGTAAAAATGCTCCTCGTCGTATTCTTTGATTTGTCCGCTATATCCCACCCTTACGGGGTCAAGGGCGTTTATATTTTCCCTTTCGTAGCGCGTAATTTCGTCCGAAATTCCGAGAACTTCGGACAATTTCAGGTCGTTTTCGAAAATCTCCTTCACCATTTGTTGGTCGAAAGAACAGCCGACCGTGTGATAATACTGCTGATATTTATGTTCGTTCACCCATTCGCCCGACAAAATCTGCTCGGGAGAAGCCGAAAACGAACAGAGTTTTCTGCCGTCGTAATCTCTTGAAGTCTTTTTCAAAAACTTTGCCATGCCGTGAACCGCGGGATAAGCGTAATTTTTCAAAAACTCCTCGTCGCGGGTGAAATCGTAGGCGTCGTAAAACATTTTTGCGGTAAGTCCGCCCGTTCCCGGACCCGAATGACTGTTCGGGTTTTTACCCTCGACCTCGTAACAAAACGCGCCCGTACCTATTATCCAGCCGCAGTCGCCGTCCGCGTTTTCGGGGTTGGTTTCTTTAATCCACGCCTTTGCGTTTTTCTCCGCTTCGGGAAGATACGCCTTGAAAAAATCCGCGTAAGCGTCGAACGCCTCGGCAATGTTTGCCGAAAAAGCGTGCCAGTAGTTCATCTGAATGTTGATATTATGCCAGAATCCGCTTCCCCACGGCGATTTGTCGTGAACCGTCCACACGCCCTGAAGCGAGGCGGGCGGCGTTCCTTTTCTCGACGAGGATATGAGCAGATATCTGCCGTACTGATAGTATATTTCTTCTAAATAAGGTTCGGCGTTTCCCTCTCGGTAAGACTGTAAAAGTTCGTCGGTCGCCCGTCCGTCGTCTTTACCGCCGAGGTCTAACTCCGCTCTGTTCATAAGAGACGAAAAATCCGCGACGTGCCTTTCAAGCAACTTCTCACAGCCGAGTTTCAATGCGTTTTCAAGCCTTGCGACAACTTTTTCCGTCGGGTTTTTCCCAACCGCTTTATGCGTTGAAAACGCTTCGGGACAAAGCTTATACGACGTGTCGAACACAACGTAAATATCCGCGTATAAGGCGTTTATTACGACAATTTCTCCGTTTTCGCATCTTTTTTCGCCGTCGGTTGCAACCGCGACTTTCGCGAAATATTTAAGGTCTCTCGAAGGAAGCGTTCCTGAAATTTCAATCTCTTCGCCGCGCGTTTTCACTTCGCCCGTTCTTCCGCCCTCGTTAAGCGGTCTGTCGCCGAGATAGGGTATCTCGGCTCTTACCCGCAGCAAATCTTTCGGCTTTGCAAATTCCGCCCGGTAGACAAAAACGTTGTCTGGATAACCAAAAAAGGCTTTTCTCACGGTTTTCCCGAAATCGGAAAGATATTCGGAATAAGCGACGCCCGTCCTTAAATCGAGACCGCGTTCGTAATCTCTCGCCTTGTCGTTAAAATCGACGTGAAGTTCGAGAAAATTCGACACGCCGCCCAAACGAAAAGTGTTTGCGAAAGCGTTCGTCGTGAACTGAATGCGCTCTTCGTCGTATCCTCCGAAAACGCTCGCGCCGCTATAGCCGTTACCTATCGGCAAAGAATATTTTTCCCACCCCTCGTTTGTTCTTTCGGCGGGAGTTTTATACCTTAGTTTTAATTCTTTCAAAGTAATTCTCTTATTTTTCTTATCCTGATTTCTCGTTTTAATCGACAAGTTCGAAATCGGTTTTTAAACAATCCTCGGAATTTCCGCCGGCAAACAACTCGAATTTGCCTGTTTCTGCCGCAAACTCTCCGCCGTCGGTATAAAATTTCAGCGTTTCTTCCGTAATTTCAAAAGTTATAAGCTTTTCCTCGCCCGCTTTTAAGAAAACTCTTTCGTAGCCTTTCAGTTCCTTAACGGGGCGAACGACGGAAGCGAATAAATCACGCAGATACCATTGAACGGTTTCGTATCCGCCGAATTTTCCAACGTTTTTCAACTTCACGTTCGCCGTGATTTTCCCGCTACGGTTAAGTTTTTTTGCCGACAACTTTAAGTTGGAATACTCGAATTTCGTGTACGAGAGTCCGTAACCGAAAGGATAAAGCGGAGAATTATATTCGTCATCATAACCCGAGCGGAATCTTTCGTCGCTATAAAAAGACGGAATGTCTTTCCGTTTCGATCTTGCCGTCGAAAAATGATTGTAATAAATCGGGCATTGCCCCACAGAGCGCGGAAAACTCATAACTGTTTTCCCGCAAGGATTAGCTTTTCCGTATATCAGATTTGCAATAGCATTGCCGCCTTCGGTGCCCGGTTGCCAGACGTACAAAATCGCGTCGGCAGACTCCTCGACGTCGCTGAGCGCAAGCGGTCTGCCGCCGAACACGACGAGCGCAAGCGGCTTGTTTAATTTATGAAGGCGGGCGATAAACTTACGCTGAATTTCGGGGATACGGATATCCGTGCGCGAATGAGCTTCGCCCGAATTCAGCATATGCTCGCCGACGCACGCCACTATAAAATCTGCGTCTTTGCACACTTTTTCCGCTTCTTTAAACCCGGTTTCATCCGTATCGAACAACTTCCATGAGCAACCGCGCGCGCACGGTACGGCGTGTTTTAAAAGTCTTTCAACGCCTTCTTTAATGGTTACCGTATCTTCCATATGCGCTTTTTTCGACCAGTTGCCTATAATTTCGCGCTCCTCGACAAAAGGACCTACAAACGCAACTTTCGCGTTTTCCCTTAAGGGAAGTATTCCGTTGTTTTTCAACAAAACGCAACTCTCTTCCGCTGCTTTTCTCGCCAAATCTCTCGTACTTTGCGAAAGCGTAATTTCGTCTCTTTTCTTAGTATCGGTGTATCTGTCGGGATTTTCGTACATACCGAGTTTATTTTTCAGTTCAAGAACACGCAAAACCGACTCGTCGAGTTTTTCTTCGGATATAACGCCCTCCCGAACGAGTTTCGGCAAAAGCCCCGCATAAACGGACGAACCCATTTCGATATCAAGTCCGCTTTCTATCGAAACGCGCGCACATTCCTCTCCGGTAGCGCAATAACCGTGTTCGTACAGTTCTTCAACCGAACTATAATCGGAAATAACAACGCCGTCGAAACCCCATTCTTTACGAAGCATATCGACCATAATTTCCTTATGCCCCAAAATCGGCTTGCCGTTTAAGAGGTTAAACGAACTCATAAACATTTCGGGGTTCTCTTTAAGGCACTCCCTGTACGGGCGCAAATAGTATTCGCGCAAATTCCGGTCGGAAATATCGGTCGTATTATATTCTTTCCCCGCCTCGGCGGCTCCGTAACCTGCAAAGTGCTTCACGCAACAGGCAATCCCGCCCTTGTGATAACCACGGATCGTCGCTTTGCCGACTTCTCCGCCCCAATACGGATCTTCGCCGCCGCTTTCCATAACTCTGCCCCAACGCGCGTCGCGAACTAAATCTACCATAGGCGAAAAGGTAACGTCTATACCGTCGTATTTCGCTTCGGTTGCGGCAAGCTCGGCGCAATCCTCGATAAGCGAGGTGTCGAAACTGCAAGACAGAGCTACAGGCACGGGATAAACCGTTCTGTAACCGTGGATTACGTCCAACATTATCGGAAGAGGATCGTCTATCCCCTTTTCCTTACGCTTTTTACGGATAGATTGAACCGCTTCGGCGTTCGGAGCGTTTAAAATCGTACCGATATGCCACAACGACTCGCGTTCTACACTGCCTAAATGGCTGAAGCCCGTCAAGATCTTTTCCAGATTGTCGTCCAGCTCATATGAGGGAAACTGCGTTAATTGCAACGCTTTTTCTCCCAAACTCATTTCCGATATCAATTTTTTCAGTTCTTTGCGGCTTTTACTCATAATTTTTAAATATTTTATCGTGGTTTATTTCAGATATTCTTTCGCCGCGCGCCAGAATTCGGGGCTTTCCACGGGCGCGTCGTCAAGTTCCCAGAACTGCGTCATAGTGCGTTCCCTTACGGGTTCTTTCGCGCAGTTTAACATATAAGACTTCAACTCTTCGGGCGATATTTCGCTTTCGGGGTTAAAATCTTCGCTTTTTATATAGTTCTTTATAAATTCCGACATTGCCGCCGCAGACGGCTCGTTTTCGTCAAGCCCCGTAAGGTTTAGCCCGCACACAAGCAGACTGCCGCTGCCGACTTTTATTTCGAAAAGATAAGCATAGTCTCTGAGCGTTCTGTCGGGCATGAGTTCGGGGAGATTGTAAGCGTCTTTATACGCGTCGAAACGATCTCTCGAACTCTTGTCTATCCCCGAAATAAGCTTTTTCGCCTTGACGGGGAAGTCGTCGAGAATAATCTTGTCGCAATCTTCGCTCAACCCGCCGTAATTGAAATCGTAATAATCTTCGCACGGGAAACCGTATTTTGTAAGCAAGTTTTTATCGTTTATGCCGCCGAAATTCGTCCCTCTGTCCCAGATAACGGGTTTAAAGCGGTTCCAACTCGCCTTAAAAGCGTATTCCGGATTTTTTATATCGGGGTTTAAGCGATGTCTCGTCCAGCCCGACCGATATACGAGGCAGACCTTTTTGCCTTTTTCAAGCAAATCGAACGCCTTTCCGATATCGTCGGTTATTGCCTCGCGTCCGTTATCGTAAGAAACGAACTCCCCGTAAGTCTCTTTTTTCGCGGGGCGGTCGTATATCCATAAAGTCCATTCATTCTCTGAATAAACTTCGCTTTTTGTCGTAAGTTTTATCTTTAAAACGTAAACTCCCGCCTCTTTCGGCAAGGTAAGTTTCGTTTTGCACAATCCGTATGAACCTTTTCTCGAAACGTCAACGTTTTTCATAGAGCAATCGACGTATTTTTTACCGCCTTTTTCCACCGAAACGGCAAGATCCGCTCTTTTCTCCGTATCTTCTCCGAGGTTGGAAAAATATACGGGAACGGTTATTTTATCGGAACAGAAATAATTTCTCGTCTTTAACTCCGCGATAAGAACTCTGTCGCCGTTGAATTTAAGAAACTCTTCGGGCTTTACGCAGGTTTCGTCGTCGAAACAATCGACGATTCCGTTAGAGTTCTCGTAAGCGTCGGTGTCGGCGAATTGCAGGAAGTGGAAACCGCCGAGCAGACTGCTTTTGCGCATTTCCTCGTAAGCCGTTTTCCAGCAAATAAACTGAAAATGCTTGCTCGCCTTGAACATCTCGCCGAAAACTTCTTTATAACCCTTTTCTTCTATGAGTTTAATCTCTTCGTCAACCCACCACGGCTTCTCCGCGCCGCTTTTTACAAACTTCTCTTTAAGAGAATAAAAATCTCTTAAAGCCGTGTAATGGCACACTTCGTGAGCGATAAGCGGAACGTTGAAATACAGGTCTCTTACGATTTCGCAAGTTTCCGTTTCCGCTTTCATCGGCTCGTTTTCGTCAACGTTGGCCGCAAGAAGGTTTTCGGTGTCGTCGTACATCCCCGCGTGCCTGCCGTAAGGGAAATAATAACTTAAATGCTGAACGTCCATATCGACGTTCGGGCGATTGTTTTTGCCCCAGGCGCAGGTGTCGAGGAAAAGCCTCGTTCCGTCGAGTTCGTCGATTTTTTCTCTTATTTTGCGGATATCGTCCGCGCTCGCCTTTTTAATTTCGTTGCCGACGCAATAAACGGCAAAAGACGGGTGATTAAAACACTTGTCAACCGTCTCTTTAAGAAACTCTTCGGGAACGATCGCGCTGCCCGTCGTAACCATTTCCTCCAAATTGTTATAAATATCGTGCGGAGGGCGGAGTTCGACGTGAACGAGCATACCGACCTCGTCCGCCGCCTCGAAGAGTTCCTCTTCGGGAACGACCGAGTGAAATCTGACGTAATTAAACCCGAACTTCTTCGCCTCTTTAAGGTTTTTAAGGTAAAAATCTTTAAGCGAAAGACCAAGAAGATTTGCATGGTCGTGCGCTTTTGCGCCGCGGATATAACCTCTTATATAAACGGGCTTGCCGTTTATAGTAATGTTTTTACCGTTTTGCCCGATTTCACGGAAGCCGAACCTCCCCGAAAGCATTTCTTTCTCTCCGTCGGCATACGTGATTTCAACCCGATATCCGTACAATGCGGGGTCGGAAAGCGACCATAATTCCGGATTTTCGATAAAGAACTCGCCGTAAAAATCGCCGCGCTTATCCCACTCGTAACAAAATTGATTGCAACGATTAGTTTTGTCCGTAATTTTCAGCCCGACCGAGCGGATTTTTTTATGAGATTCGACGAATACCTTTCCGTATCCGTCGGTATTCGTCGAATCTATTTTAACTGCCGTAAATTGTTTCTTTTCGTTCATCTTTGCTGCATTCTGCGTTTAGCCGACGTTCCAGGAACCTATTTTATCCGTCTTTTTGGAAAGTTCGTAAACGCTGTCGTATCTTTCGATTCCTCCGTCCTTGATATCCTCTTTCGCTTTGAATATCCAGGCGTACTTCTTACCTTCGTTCGCGCCTCTGCTGTAACTTATCGTTCCGAAATACTTATCCTTGTTCGGGTTGTCGTCCGTAGCGATTACGTGACAGTAAGTGTAAATATGGCTGTATCCCGTCGCCTTGAACTCGCCGAGATAACTCTCGTCGTTCTTCGCGTAGGAAACATACCTGTAACTTCCGTAACGCCAATAACAACACGCTATGGGCATAAATTTGCCGGTCACCACGAAGATGTTTCTGAATCCGCCTTTGAATTTGCCGTCGTTGGAAGCCATGGTAGACGTAAGGTCGTAATGGAACAACGCCGCCATTTCGGATTCTACGCCCACGCTCGCATAATCGGGTAAACTTTCCGTACCGTTAATGTTTACGAAAATGTCGTACATCTCGAGGTTGAAATTGCAATAACCCAAAAGCGCGTAAGAATTTTTGAAATAGTTGACCGTTTCGACGTTAAGGTTGCTTAAGACAACCGAGCCGCCCGAAAGATTGAACGTCCCGTTGTTACCCGCCAGCCCGCACGATTCGGTTTTATCCGAAAATTCAAGCACGAACTTAGTGTTCTTTATCGTCGTTCCATCATAAAATCCGCCGAAAATACCCTGCTCCGCAACCTTTGCCTTAAAAGTATGACCTCTTCCGTCAAACGTTCCGCTGAAATAGGTGTCGTTTTGCGGGTTATTCGCGTTATACACGCTTTTAGCCTGCGAAGTGAAATCGATCGTTTCGGTTATATCCGAATTGAGAATATAATATCCGTTTTTGACGAGATCTCCTTTGCCGAGTTGCAACACGTCGAAAATATTATCCTTCGTAAGCTCCACGTCGTATGCGAACACGTCTTCGAAAACAAATCCGCCGACGTTTGTAAGAATAGTCATCGACTCGGTGTCTTCGCCCGCAATTTTAACCCCTTTTATATAGTTAAATTCGGTTTTCAGTTCTTTTCCGCCTTGCGAAGCGGAAAGAATTTTCGCGTATTGCGTTCCGAAAATCGCGGCAACGTCAACGGCTTCGGTGGGGCAGAAATCAAACTGCGCCTTATAAACTTCCGTCGGACAATAAACCTCAACGGGGATTTTCGTTTCGTAAACCTTTCCGTCCGTATGAACGTACTTAGCGGTAAGAACCGCGTTTCCTATGCCGTTTGCGGTTATGCGAATTTTGCCGTCCGCCAATTTTTCGATATCGAAAAGATCTTCGTTTTCCGCCGTGAATTCGCACGGATATGCAGTTCCGTCAACGGTTACGAAGGATGAAATTTCGGCTTCGTTCGGGTAATCTTTACCCTGCCATGCGGGAGTTACGGATATTTCCGCCGTGGCAGACGAAACTTCTTCGCCGCCTATCACGATGGAATTATTATATTCCGCGTTCTTTTTGACGGTGATTTTAATTTCTTTGTTGAGCCTGTCCGTCGAGAAATCAAGCCAGCTTCCCGTAAAGGTCGCCGTAACTTCGCCTTCCGCTTTCGCCGTTATCTTGCCGTCCGAATACTCGACGACTCCGCTTGCGGAAGAAGAAAAACCTATTTCGCAATCATAGTAAACTTTGTTGAAAAGCACTTTTATTTCGGGTTCGAACTCGTCCCCCACTCTCATGGAAAGCTCGTCTCCCGAAAGATGGAGAACTTTAAGCTCGGGGAGATAATTTCCCATAGCGACGTTGATTTTGCACGAAGCGGAAGAATTTCCCGCTTTAGCGGTGATAACGCAGTTCCCTACGCCCACCGTAGAAACAGCGCCGTCATCGTCGACAACCGCAACGGTTTCGTCGGACGAACTCCATACAACGGCGTTTTCTCCGCCGTAAAAGCATATGATATCGAACTTGTCGCCGAAAATCATATCTTTGGAAACAACCGACAAGGAGATTTTTTCGCTTGACGACGCCGGTGTTTCCTCGCTCTCTTTTACGTTCCCGCTACCCGAAACGCTTTCCGACGCGGAATCGCCTCCTTCTCCGCAACTTGCGAAAAGCGACAGAGATAAAACGGACAGAGCAATCGTTATTAAAAGAATTATTTTCTTTATCTTCATTTTTTCCCTCATTATTAAAGACTATTGATAAAAGGTTCTATGCTCGTGAACTCTTTGATATATTGAATACCCAAAGTTCTTACGTAAGTTTTGAAATTCGTCTTTATTTCCGCAATCTGACTTTCGGTGAACAAACCCGTATTGTTCGAGACGGCGACCTTCGCCGGGAAAAGCCATTCCATATCTATGTGCGATTTTAAACTCGAGTATTTTGCGGGGTCTTTTTTGTACATTTCGATTTTCGAATACGCGTCGTCCAGGTGTCTGAACATCGTAACGATATCGCCTTGCTTGACAAATTCCATCGAACCCGAAATACTTCCGTTCATGTTTGCCGACCAGCCCCAGTTGTTATCCGTAAGGCATCTTGCGAACCATAATCTCAGATCGTCGAACATCTCTCTCATCGGCTCGGCGGCTTCCGCGTACATCACCTTGAAATATTCGTCGAAAATGTTCTCCACGCTGAGTTCGCTGTTCCAGGCAAGTTTCGAATACATATAAATCGCAAGCACGTTGAAGCCCGTATCCGCGCCCGTCTGACAGCTCTTTATCTGCGGGAAAGTAAGGCTGTAATTGTTAGCCTTTAAATACTTATAGTAACCGGGGTAGAAGCTGTACAAATCCCAGAACGTAAAGAAATCGTTGTAGAATCCGCCGTAAGACCATGCCCACGTTCCCGGAAAAGCCTTACCCCAGAGTCTGATATATTCTTTCTGCTCGATATTCGCGTTGTCGTCGAACGAAACGCCCGTGTGCAGGTGGCTCTGAGCGAAGAAGGGCGCAACGTTTACGTCGTCTTCGAACTTAAGATCGGCAGCGATGTTTATGTTACCGTTTGCGTCTTCTCCGAAAGGAGGTCTCGACGTATCGAGATAGGCGAAGAACATATATTTGAAGTCTTCTCTGCGGTATTCCGCATTCTCTTCAAGCTCCATCCATGCGTCTACCTTTTTGCCTACGTCGTGCATAAATTTCATAAGCGCGGCGGAATTTGCGTCGTTATGATCGCTCTTCATCTTCATGCACGTAGTGCATTTGCACATCGGAACGTTATCCATTTGTCCTAAAAGAACGGCTTTATACTGCGGATATTGCGCCGCGGGATACCACATGAGAGACTGCTCGATTTTTTCCGCGCAGATAGTCGTCATCTTGTCGTAAGTGTCTTTGCCGTGCGCCGTGTAGCAAAGCTGACCCGAACCCGAATAAAATTCGGGATAAGTCGCGCCGTATTTCGCCTCGGGCAAGAAATATAAACTGTTGTGGTTATTCTTGATTTCAGTCGTTTTCGTATCGCCCGCGTGAATGGGAAGAAGAATGTCGCCGTAACTGTCGCGAAGTCTTAAACGATAAGAAATCATCTTGCCGTCCGTCGTGTCTGAAGAACCTGCCATATAACCTATCCTCTGACGATATTCTATATCGGAAATATCGGTTACGTCGTAATCCAGAAGTTTGAGATCGGTTACGTTTGTTCTTAAAGTGTAACTGTCGGTGAAGAAATATTCGAAGCCGAAGTTTATCTTCAGAAAGTCGTAAACGCCGTTTAAAACGCCCCCTTCCTTTC
>CAKQSB010000018.1 GCA_934271735.1 uncultured Clostridia bacterium
GATAACTTCGGTTGGAGCGGCGTATTCAGGCTTCTTTTCATAGCCTCTTTAATCTGCGTCGGAACGTCGGCGGTATTCGGTCTTATTTCCCGTTTTGCGGGCAAAAACAAATAATATATTAAATTATAAAAGAATAAAAGAATAAAAGGTCTGAAACTTTGTCTTTCAGACCTTTTTTTGTAAAGCAATTTATGCGAAAAATTTTGACGGCTGAGGAAAGAATATAAAAAGCGTTCCGCCCGAAAACGGGAAGAACGCTTTGATTACGTTTTAAATTATTTTATTCTGCGGGTTCGACGGGAAGTTCGGGATCTTCGGTTTTCGCGTCTTTGTAAAGCTTATCGCTTAAACCCGAGAAAATTTTCGCAAGAGAACCGTCTTTAATCATCGGGTTGTTCTTGTCGATGATAACTTTGTCTCCGACTTTAACTTCGGTGATACCGGTGCAGGCGTTGAAAGCTTTTTCTTTAACGTCGCCGTTTTCAAGGTTTACGGAAGCGTTCAGAACGAGTTTGACAAGACCCGTGCAGCCGCCGAAAGCAAGCTCGCCGATCTTCTCAACTTCGGTAAGAGTTAATTCGCCGATAGTGAATTCGTCACCTTTGCCGAGCGCGGTGCAACCGTTGAACGCGTTGTCTCCGATAACTTTAATGCCTTTGAACGTAGCTTCTTTGTCGGTGGTGACGTTCTTCAAAGCTGCGCAACCTTTGAACGCGTTTTCTCCGATCGTGAGAGAAGTGCCTTCAACGTAAACGTTTTCGAGAGCGGTGCAGCCGTCGAAAGTTTCCGCGAAGACGTCGTTGCCTTTAAGAGAAACTTCTTTGATTACGGTAATGCCGTAGAAAGCGTAAGGCTGAACGGCGCAATCCGCATAAGATTTAACGGTGATGGTGTATTTGCCTTCTTCGCCTTCGGCGGGAAGAACGTATTCGCCGTCGTCGTTTTTATTGACTTTTATTTCCTTGTTTTCGGCTTTGATTTCGCCCGTTATAACTACGGTTTCCAAAGACGTGGGAATGTAGTAAGTAGCGGTGTTTCCGCTCGCTCCGTCGTTATAAGTCTGAGTGCAGGCGGTAAGAGAAGAAGTGGAAGCGGTTCCGAAAATATATCCGAAAAGCTTTTTCTGGTTCGCGGCGCCCGTCATACCGTTCGTTGCGTCGGGCGCGCCTTTTTCGGCGCCTGCGAAAGGAAGGGTAATCTTTTTAAGAGCCGAGAGGTTTGAGAACGCGCCTTCCGCGATGGATTTGACGTTTTCGCCTACGACGAGTTCTTCGATGAACGAAAGACTGTCGATCGCGTTAGCCGCTATCTTTGTTACGTTTGCGGGAACGGTTACCGTTTTAACGGTGTTCTCGTCATAAGTGTTTTTGTCGGGGTCGTTGGCGGTGAAGCCTTTGGCAAGTGCTGCGTAGTCTTTCTTTGCGATAAGGTCTTTCGCGGCGTCCGAAACGGTGTAGCCGTTGAGCGTGACTTCGCCGTCCGTTTCGGTTATATCCCAGGTAAATTTAACTGTTTTGTCGGTGTTTTTGTCGTTTCCGCACGACGTGAGCGTGGCGAAAAGCGTTGTCGCGAGAGCGAGCGATAAAACAAAAGCAATGATTTTTTTCATTCTTTTTCTCCTTGACTTTGCGCCCGAAAACGGACGAATCGTCGGTTACATAGTATATTCTTTAAAATTCTACCATTAAATTGATTTTTTGTCAATGGTTCGATTGACATTATTTATAATTATTTGCAAATTTATTGAGAAAAAAAGCTTTCGCCCGCTTGTCCGGCGGGTTCGTCCGCTTCGGTTGGCGGCTGAAAAGACGTTTGCCCGTTTCAGTGACAACCGCCGCAGGTTTTGCAGTTCCCCGTGCAGTTTGTTTTTTTCGCGCCGGTGGCGGAATAAACCGCGCCGCTGTAATTTTTTTCGGCATTTTTCCCGCAGGACGGGCATTTTACTTCTTCGTCGTACTTTTTAACGTATTCTTCGAAAATCTTGCCGCATTTCGGGCATTTATATTCAAAAAAAGGCATAAGGTTTCTCCGTTTTCTCCGATATGTCGACCAAGAATAATACAAAACTTGGTCCGGCATACCTTTATGATACGCTTTTGCGCGGTTTTTGTCAAACGATGTCCGGGGCTTTCCGAGTGTGATCGCAGTCGGTTTTTCAGACGATGACTTTGCCCGTTATGAACGAATCGAAATATTCCTTTCTGCCGAAGGCTTTTATGAGTTCCGTTGCCGTGCATATGCCGAATTTATTGTCGGAGTAAAGTTTTTTCATGTTTGAAATATTCTTTTTTTCTCCGACGGTTTTTTCGAGTTCGGTAAACATTATAAGGCTTTTGTCGTATGCTATCGCAACGTATTCCGCTTCGCTTTTAAAGTCTTTAAGCGGGCGGTTCATAGCCGTGTTTACATTGCCCGTAAAAATCGAATTTATATCAAAGAACGACTTATAGGCGGCTTTTGCCGCGTCGATCATCTGTTTTGCCTGCTCCGTTTTTCCGCTCGAAAGATAGTAAAGATAAACGGAATATTCCGATAATCCCTCGTCTAAAAAAGCTTCGTTTATCTGATCCGTTCCCATGGCCATTCCCCACCATTCGTGAGCCGATTCGTGCAAGGCGGTGCGCGTTTTTTCGTCGGCTTCGGCTTTTTCGTTTATAAAGCACATTCCCGAAAATTCCGCGCCGAGTAAATCGAGTCCCGTTTCCGCGACGGAAAAAGTTTTATACGGATACGCTCCGAACGATTTTTCGTAAAATTCGAAACAGTTTTTAACTTCTTCGAGCCGACCTTCGTTTTCGCCGGCGGAATAATAATAAATGTCCGTATCGCCCGATTTGACGGCGGAAACGTTGAATTGATCGGAAAGGGCGAGCGCAAAATATCTGCCGTTTTTCATTTCGAAGGAATAATTCGTCCGATCTCCGTCGATAACCGTTTTCGTCGGTTCGCCCGAGCACGCCGCCGTATATGAGGACGGAACGCTTATCGAAGCCGAAAAATCGATGCAATCGGCAAAAAACGGGTCGCCCGCGCCGCAATATTCGGGATAAACAAATCCGTTTTCCGTAAGTTTGCATAAAGTCGGATAGAAATCGGCTAAGTTTACGACGTTTTCGGTTATTCCGAGGCGGTGATCGGCTTTCGGGAGCATGGTTGTAAACTCAATTCCGATTTCCTTTTCGTCGTCCGGATAAATTTTGTCCGTCGCGACTTTCAATAAGAGGTTATCCTCGGAAAAGGAGAAAACAAGCGGCAATCCGCCGGAGGTTACGGACGAGATTTTTATTCTTCCGAGACTTTCCCCCGCATAAAACATTGCGGCTTTTTTGTCGCTTTTAAAGATGTCGTTTTTGCCGTCGAAAACGTTGGGATAAAGGTTGAAAACCACTTCGCTTAAAACCGAATTTGTCGCGTTTACGAACTTATAGGCGGCTTTTCCGTTTATGATGCCTTTTTCTTCGTCGAAATTCAAATCAAGTGCGCACGCGGTTTTTTTCTCCTGCTTTCGGCAGCTCGAAACAGGCAGAATCAAAGAAAGAGAAATAAGGAAAAGAACAAACGAAATTATCCGTCGCATAAAAAAAGTCTCCCGTACATTGTACGGAAAACTTTAATCGTTTATTACTTATTTTTATTGCGAAGAAATTCGGTTCGGCTGCTTATTTTTATTGCGAAGAAATTCGATTTCGCCGCTTGTTTTTGTTGGGGAGAATTTTATTTTTCGCTTATTTTTCAGAGGTTAAAAGATAGGTTTCGGGGTCTATCTTCTTTCCGTTTTCAACGACTTCGAAGTGAAGATGGGGTCCGTCTTTGTATTCCTGCCTGTTGTTATCCGAAACCTCGCCTATTTTGTCGCCTTTTTTAACTTTTTTGCCCTCGGAAAGGTTTTCGTCCGCATCGATAGAATTGTAAATCGATTTAAGCCCGTTTCCGTGGTCGATCGTTATCGTCGTTCCCTGAAGATAAGAAGTCACTATGCTTTCTATCGTTCCGTCGTACGCCGCGACAACTGCCGTTCCCGCGTCGGCGGCGAAGTCTATGCCCATATGCCCTGTGTAAACGCCGAGCGTTTTGTTGAAAACGACGGTAGAAGAGGTGTAGCTTTTAATAACCGTCGAGGTAGCTACGGGGAGAGTGAAAACTATTTTATTGACGGCAGGCTTGTCCGATTTTCCTTCGTTGCCGGGTTTCGGATTGTCCGACTCTTTGCCCGATTCGTTCGTTTTTTCTGAAGTCTTTTCCGAGTTCTTTTCTCCCGCGTTCGACGGCTTTTCGCTTTCGACGTAAGATTCGTTCGGGGTTACCGCCTGGTTCGGCTTGGTCGTAAACAAAACGATTGCGATTACCGTTGCGATGATAACGAGCGAAACGCCTATCACGAGGTAGTAAAGATTTTTTCTGATGAAATTAAGTAACGATTTGTTGTTTTTCTTTTCCGACATAATGATTTGTCCTCCGATTTATATTTTTCCGCTCCGTTTCGGAGCGGCAAAGTCGAGGCTCAGTCGTTTCGCCCGACGGATAGAATTATTGCCCCGCATTTCGGGTTTTATACAAAGCTTTGAAAAATTTTTTTTCGCCGCACGGTCGTTCTTTGTTACGGGTTTCCTTTTTCAATATCCGCCGTAATTCACGGGCGAGGATACCGTAACGTATTCGGTTTCGCTTAAATTTCCGCTTTTTAAATTGAACGAAACGTGAAGATTTACCTTTTTCCCGCCTATCGTAACGTTTT
This sequence comes from uncultured Clostridia bacterium, assembly GCA_934271735.1. Classification (GTDB taxonomy): domain Bacteria; phylum Bacillota; class Clostridia; order Christensenellales; family Borkfalkiaceae; genus UBA10281. The sequence continues at coordinate 4,736 of CAKQSB010000018.1, forward strand.
CGCGGATTAAAGGAGAGTAGTAATACAGATTGAAAAAGTTTTCGCCCTTTTCTTCGGCGACGAAGTTTGCGCGGAGATCGGTGAGAAATTCACCGAGTTCGGAAAGCTCGATTTCACACCGTTCGCCGATTTTTTCTTTAAGGTTTGCTCCGAAATGAATTTCGGACAGCGACGGTTTGTAAACCTCGACGGCTGTTCCCGAATTATAAAAAAAGTAATAGTTCTTTCCGCCTTTTAAAACCGTTCCGCCGCTTGCTTTAACGGCAAACGCGGCAAGAATAAGGGTGAGAACGCTTAACAACGTTTTTTTCATATCTTTTCATTATAACCTTGGGGGAAATTTTTATACAAAAAAAGAGCCGAAAAACTCGGCTCGTTAAAATTAGAAAATATTCGGTTTGTTTAACAAAATATTACAAAGCGTTGATGTCGCTTCCTTTAAGACCTATTCTCGAGAAAAGGCGGATTCTGTCTTTTAAATCGGGCGTGTTTTCGGTCGAACGCTCGGAGAACATACCGTCTTTGACGTTCAAAGACGCGGTTATTTCGTGACCTATCACCGCAAAAGTCGTTTCGCGGAAAAGTTCGGCGGTTTTCTCGTCCTTGAATTCGTGAACGAGTTTCTTTTTGGGGTAATCGCAAACCATTCTCGCGAGCGGTAAAATTCCCGCCGCAAGGCATTTCCCGTAAAAATCTTCCGCGTCGAAACCGGAGCTTACCTTGTCGATATCGAAAATAACGCTTTTGACGTTGTTTTTCGCTGCGAAGTCCAGAGCTTCGGCAATGTCCTTGGGAGTTTCACCCGAAAGAACGAGAACGGAAATTCCGCCGTGAGAATCGCTTGCGCTTACGAATTCTTTCGCGCTCTTGCATTTCCTCGCGGGGAGTTTCATTTTATAATTTTTGTATAAAGCGGCGGCAAGGTCCACGGCGTAAAAAGTGTTCGCGGTGTCCTCGAGTCTTTTTTCGTCGGATTCGGAAAGAGTAATTCCGAGTTTGTCGGTTAAAAATTCGGTTATCGCTTCCGCCGAAACGAATTTTTCTATAAGCGCATTTGCAAGACAGGCGAAAACGTCTTCCGTCGAAGTCGTTTTGAAAAACGTTCTCGCGGGCGTGGCGACGTTTATGTCATACTTTTTGAAACGGGAATTGAGTTTCGCCAAAAGCTCGTCGGTGAAATCGTTCTGAAGCTTTCTGTAAAAGAACAGATCGAAATTGAACGACTTGACGTTTTTGTGCGGAATACCGACCGAAAGCATTTTGCGTTCGCGTCCGCTTTCGTCGACCACGTCGACTTCCGTTCCGATATAATAAACTCCGCCGAGAATTTTTTCGGCTTTCATAAGTTCTTTCGCGCCCGAAAGGGAAGCGTAATCGACTATCGCCGTAACGGGGAAGCCGTTTTTCATCAGCTTATACGCCGAAAGCGAGGGCGTGGAATCGAAACAGGAATATTCCGTTCTGCAATGAAAATTGAAATTGGCTTTTTTATTCGTTTCCGTTTCGAAATTTTCCGCCGAGGCGAGCTGCTTCAAAGCCGCAAGTCTTGAAAATCTGTGTTTTTTTCTTAAATTTGAAACTAATTGTTCGTCTTGCATTATATTTCTCCGAATAAGTCGGTTAAAATTCGTCGTACGCGGGCGGAATTCAAGTAAATTTAAAGTTCGTCCGCTTTGCTTATTATTGAATAATATACCATTTTGTTGTATTTTTGTCAAGCGTAACCGCGCGTTTGTCGGTTTATCGTCTCATAAAAGACCGTTTTGTGTGAATTTTTTTTAAAAAAATGCTCCGAACGAAAAAATTTTTCCGAAAACGATTGAAATTTTCCGAAAATATGGTATAATGTACATAAACGTTCGGAAAAGTTGTCGGGAGATGGTTTTACGGACGGAAAAAACAAAATAAAACAAGTGTTTGGAGGAAATTATGAACAAAAGTGAATTTATCAGAGCATATGCCGACAATTTCGGCGGAAACGTAACCATCAAAGAAGCGGAAAAATGGTTTAACGTATTCGTAGATACCCTTACGGATTCTTTAAAGAAAGGCGAATACATTCACATTTCCGGTTTTGCCACTTTCGAACTTAAAGATAAAGCCGCTCGCGACGGGGTAAACCCTCTCACCGGTGAAAAAGTTCAGATCAAAGCTTGCAAGTCCCCCAATGTAAAATTCAGCAAGACTTACAAGGACAGCTTCAATAAATAATAATAACAGTAATTTTAAGGCGGCGATTTCCCGATTTTCGGGAAATCGCCGCCTGTTTTTTCTTTTCACAAAAAAAACGTATAAAAAACGGGCTTTAGTATTTACAATTCGTGCTATGTGTGGTATAATCATCTAATAGATAAAAAACGCAGTCCGTCTGCGGCTAAAAAATCTGCGGTTTTTAAATTCGGAGAGTTTTAATTCTGCGGGTTTCAATAAGTTTACGGGAGGAATCGATAATGGGAAACACCGGAAAAGCAATGTCGGCGCGACTGATAAATTCTCTTGCGGAAGACTATAAAACCAACCGCGATCTTCAGTCCGACAGAGAGCTTACTTTAAAGCTCGTCGAAAAAAGACCCGAGTTATACGAATTCGCGTCCGATGAAAACAAAGCCGATAAGGAAATCGCCGAAACCTGTTTCAAAAGCGACGGACGGCTTATCCGTTTCGCGCCGGAAAGCATAAGATCCGACCCGGAAGTCGCTCTTATCGCGGCGACCGATTACCCTCTTTGCATTGCTTTCCTTACGGGCGAGGCTGCCGAAAGCAAGAAAGTCGCGATGGTCGTTGCCGAAAGCGGCGGCTCCGCTATCGAAATGCTTCCGAAGAAATTTTTCTCGGATAAGGACATAGCCCGCGCCGCCGTGAGCAAAAACGCGCGTAACATACGTTTTTTCACAGATGACGTCAGAGCGGATGAATCGGTTTGTCTCGCCGCGCTCGCTCAGGACAGAACGGTTTGCGCTTATTTTTCAAACGACGCGTTTTCGAGCGATAAGGTTTTCGAAAAATCGGTAAGGGCGGACAGGGGAGTTATCAGTCCCAACACACTTTCGAACGATATGCCGCCGGGGCTGTTCGAAAAAATAGCCGAGAAAAAAATGACGGTGAGGCTCACCTCTCAGAAACTCGATCTTTTAACCATAGATTATGAAAAACTTTACGCCGTTTTGCGCATTTGCGACGGCAACGTTATAAGGAAAAAAGAACTTCTGGCGCGCGTCGTGGAAAAGGACGACAAAAAATGCGCCGAGCTTTTATGCAAAAAGTTTTCCGTGCCGCCGCAGATTGTAAAGGACATTCTGCCTTATGCCGTTCAGCACAGAAAAATGCGCGTTCTACCTTATCTTATGTCCTATATGAACTCCAAAAACGTGGGTGAAAGAGAGGAAAGGGAGAAGATTGTAAGAGGTCTGAAGCGCAATTCCCCAAAAGCCGTACAGACCCTTTTCGATTCCGTTTCGGAATATAAAAACGACAGAGAAGTCATCGCGCTTTGCGCTAAGGTGGACGGCTCGGTTTTGAAACTTATTCAGGATTCGCCGCTTTTTCACGACCCCGAAATAGTTACCGACTGCGTTAAAAGTTACGTCGTGAAAAACGCCGACAAACCGTTCGTGCAGTGGTTTACGGACGCGAAATTTTCTTACGAAGATCTGAAAATTCTGTGCCGCAAGGACTGGCGGAATTATTTCGCGCTTGACGAATCTTTAAGAAAGGACCCCGTTTTGTGTCTCGAAGCCGTGCGCTCGGGCATCGGGGTTTACGATAAAATAGACGAAGATATGAAACAGATACCTATGATAAAAGAGGCGAGAAGATGAGCGGACTTACCGAAAGCGCGAACGAAGTTTTAAAGCTCGGCGTGGTGTCGTTCGGCGCGTCTTTTTCATACCTTTCTTACGCCGTCGGCAAAGCCGAACCTTCCGTGACCGAAGAAAAACCTTTTTGTTACACGGACGGCAAAGGCATATATTTCGGCGAGAAGCAGCTTTTGTTCCAGACGGCGGCGCGCGGCGCGGAACTTATCGTTTTAGGGCTTTGTCACACCGTTTTGCACGACCTGTTTCTGCACCCGTTCAAAGCCGACGGAAAAGACGCTTTGCTATACGATACCGCGTGCGACGTAACCGTTGCATACTACACCGACGAACTTAACGTTCCGTTCGGCGACAGAAGAAACATCGAATACAGAAAACGCCTCTATAAGTCGATTATCGATAAATTCGGAGGGGTAACGGAAAGTTTTTGTTCGGCGTATCTCAAAGAGAAAAGCAAAGAAGAACTCGAACAGATCTCGACTGTTTTCAAGGTTTGCGACCATTTTAAGTGGCATAGAGGTAGCGGCGGCGAAGGCGGCGGTTCGGGCGATAACGATAATCAGGACGATGACGGCGAAAACAAAAACGCCGAAAAGCAGTGGATAGAGATTTCCAAAATTATTCTGCCCAAGCTCGGGAAAGATCAGAGAGAACTTTCGAGAAAACTCGAAAACATAGTAGGCGGCAAGAGGGATTACCGTAAGCTTTTGGAAAGATTTATAAAATCGAGCGAAAGGAAAACCCCGAGCGAGGATTTCGATTATATTTTTTATTGTTACGGTTTAAGTCTTTATAAAAACGTACCTCTTATCGAACGGCTCGAAACGAGCGACGCGAAAGATTATTCGCAAGTGGTCGTCGCGATAGACGTTTCGGGAAGCACCGCGGGCGAACCCGTGGAAATATTTTTAAAAGAGGTTTATTCCATCTGTTCGCAGATATCGGAAAAAGATAAACTGCGGCTCAGGATAATTCAGTGCGACAACGAAATCCGTTCGGACGAAATCATAAACGGCGACGAGGATTTCAAAAACAAAATGAAGGAATTCAAGCTCGAAGGGGGCGGCGGAACGGATTTCAGACCCGTTTTCGACAGGCTTGCCGCCGATAAAAAGCGGGGCGCGAAAATAAGAGCGTTGCTTTATTTTACAGACGGCTACGGAACGTTTCCCACGGAGAATCCCGATTTTAAAGTATGTTTTCTTTTATACGGCGAGAATGCGGAAGATATGAAAGTGCCGTATTTTGCTTATAAAATCGTTCTGGGCGACGATGATTTATCTTGCCCGGCGGTAAGCCCCGCAAACAAAAAGGAGGAGTTATGAACATTCTCGAAGCTAAAAACGAAATCAAAAACACAATAAAAATATATCTTGCGAAAGACGCGAACGGCAATTACGAGATTCCCGTCGAACGCCAGCGCCCGACCCTTCTTATCGGCGCGCCGGGAATAGGCAAAACGGCGATAATGAGCAAAATCGCCGCCGAACTCGACATAGGCTTTTTAGGTTACACGATAACTCACCACACCCGTCAGTCCGCGATAGGTCTGCCGTTCATTTCCAAAAAGACTTTCGGCGGAAAGGAATATTCGGTTACGGAATACACTATGAGCGAAATCGTAGCCGAGGTTTACGAAGCAATCGAATCTCAGGGTAAAAAAGAGGGAATTTTGTTTATCGACGAAATAAACTGCGTTTCCGAGACTCTTGCGCCCGCGATGCTCGAGCTTTTGCAGCACAAAAAATTCGGCACGCATAAAATTCCCGACGGCTGGATTTTAACCGCCGCGGGCAACCCCGAGGAATTCAACAAATCGGTAAACGAACTCGATATGGTAACGCTCGACCGCGTAAAAAAACTCGACGTAGAACCGGATTACGAGGCTTTCAAAACTTACGCTTTGAATTCGGGCGTACACAGCGCGATTGTGGGATTTTTGTCGCTTAACAGCAACTATTTGTTCGCGGCGCAGAAAAATCCCGACGGAATAGAACTCGTAACTCCGAGAAGCTGGGAAGATTTATCTTACGCGATTTACGAGTACGAAAAACTTTCCATTCCCGTAAATATGACGCTTATAAGCGGGTATATTCAAAGCCCGAAGATAGCGAGCGAGTTCGCGGGGTACTACGCGATTTTCCTTAAATTCGGAATAATCGTTTCGGGCGACGAAGTGGAGAACGGCAGCCTTGAAAGAATAGATCTTACGGGCAGCAATTTCGAGGAAAAATTCGCGCTTTCCGAAATTCTCCGCGCCAAAGCCGTGAAGATAGCCGACAAAGTTATGGCTAAAGCCGAAGCGGCGGAAGAGGCTACGAAAACGGCGACGTCCGGCAATGCGAAAAAAGGCATAGAGGAGCTTTTGAGGAAATACAAATCGGGAACGCTCGGCAGATACAGAAAATCGGAGTACAGAACGGTTATAAACGGACTTTCCGAGAACGACCCCGAGAAATTTGCCAAGGAATATTCGGAAACTTGCGAAAAATACGGCGCAAGCCACGTTCAAAAAATCGAAAACGTGCTTAGTTTCGCCGAAAAATCGCTCGGCAAAGGGCAGGAGCTTACTTCTTCGGTGACTTCGATGCTTTCAAGCGAAAACTTCGTCAATTTCATCGCCCGTTTCGGTTGCCCGAAATTTTACGAGCTTGACAGCGAGCTTCTGCTTGGCGGTGAAGATAAAGCAAGAGAAATCGCCAAAAAAGCGATGAAAGGAATCAAATGAGCAAACTTGTTTCAAACGTAAAGAAGTACAGAAAAGAATGTATTCTTGCGCCGCTGTGCAAGCTTACGGAAGCTCTTTTCGAGCTTCTCGTTCCCCTTTTCGTTGCGGATATCATTAACAACGGCATAGGCGGCGGAGATACGAAGAGAATTATAACCGACGCCCTGATTATGGTCGGGCTTGCGATCTTCGGGTTCGGGTTTTCCGTTCTGGGGCAGTTCTTCTCGGCAAAAGCCGCGACGGGCTTTTCATCGGAAACGCGTTCGCAGCTTTATAAAAAATTACTGTCTTCGCCCCTTTCCGAAACGGACAAAATGGGCGTATCCACGATGATAACCCGTATGACAAGCGATATAAACCAGATGCAGAGCGGGCTTAACATTGCGTTAAGGCTGCTTTTGCGTTCGCCGTTCGTCGTTGCGGGCGCGTTTGTGTGCGCCTTTCTTATCGATAAGCGCATATCCCTTATTTTCCTTGCAACCATTCTCGTTCTGTCGCTCGCCGTCGTTATAATAATGAAAGCGACGATGCCGAAATACGTCAAAGCGCAGAAACTTTTAGACGACGTTGCGCTTTCGGCAAGAGAAAATCTCACGGGCGTGAGAGTTATAAGAGCGTTCGGCGCGGAAGAGGACGAAATTTCGGCGTATTCCGAAAAGAACGCGGCTTACGAAAAATTCCAGAATTTCGCGGGCGCGATTTCTTCTCTTTTAAATCCGCTCACGTTCACGATAATAAACCTCGCCATAGTCGCGCTTTTGTGGGGCGGGGCGATAAGAGTAAATTCCGGCGCGTTGTCGCAGGGTATGACGGTCGCCTTGTACGACTATATGTCGCAGATACTTATCGAGCTTGTGAAGTTCGCAAACCTCGTCGTTTCCGTTTCCCGCGCGCTCGCATCGGCAAAACGCGTGCAGACGGCTCTCGATATGCCGTCCGAAACGGAGAATACTTTAAGCGAAGAAAGTTCGGACGCATATATCGAATTCAGAAACGTAAACGTTAAGTACGCCGACGGCGGAGTGGGCGTTAAAAACGTAAACTTCAAGATTAAAAAAGGCGAAACGATAGGCATAATCGGCGGAACGGGCAGCGGAAAATCGACCGTGGTCAACCTTTTGCCCCGCCTTTACGACGCAAGCTCGGGTACGGTTTTCCTCGAGGGAAAGGACGTTAAGAGCTATTCTTTGAAAGAACTCAGAAAAAAAATCGGCTCGGTTTTGCAAAAGCCCGCCATTTTCAAAGGAACTATTCGTTCCAACGTTCTGCCTCTTTCCGATAAGGACGAGGAAACGCTTTGTGCAGCCATAGAATCGGCGCAGGCGGCGGACGTAGTCGCGGCGAAAGAAAACGGCTACGATTCCGCTTTAGAACAAAACGGCAGAAACCTTTCGGGCGGGCAGAAACAGAGAATTTCCATCGCGAGGGCGATTGCGAAACATCCGGACGTGCTTATTTTGGACGACAGCTCGTCCGCGCTCGACTATCTCACCGATTTAAAACTCAGAAGGGCGATAAAGTCGCTCGGCTATCCCGTAACCGCGATAATCGTTTCGCAAAGAGCTTCTTCCGTTGCGGGCGCGGATAAAATAATCGTTATGGACGAGGGCGAAATAGTCGGAATAGGTACGGCTGACGAACTCAGAAAGAATTGCCCCGTATTCCGCGAAATCGAAGCTTCTCAAAGCTCGGGTGCGGGCGGAAATGCCGACGCAAACGATATCGGCGCAGGCGATACGAATATCGGCGGCTCGGGCAGCGAGGAAAACGGGGAGGCGGTAAAATGAAAAAAATACGTAATAAAACCAAATCCGGCGTTATAAAAAGACTTTGGAAATACGCTTCGAAATATCGCGCGGCGTTTCTGATTTCGCTCGTCGCGTCGGCGGTTTACGTTGCGTTCTCGCTCGTTCTGCCCATAATTTTCGGTAAAGCGACCGATCTTATCGTCGGCAAAGACAACGTGGGTTTTAACGACCTTTACAAATTGTTTATTTACGCCGCGTGCGCGGCTGTCGGGGCGGGCTTAAGTCAGTACGTAACCGAAGTAATCTGCAACAAAATTTCCAACGGCATAACGGCGAAAATCCGCGACGACGTGTTCAAAAAACTGCAAAACGTACCCTTGAAATACCTCGACGGGCGTTCCACGGGCGACCTTCTGAGCGTGGAAATCGGCGATGCGGACAAGCTTGCGGACGGTCTCCTTCTCGGGTTTTCGAGATTTTTCACGGGGATAATTACTATTATAGGCACGCTTGTGTTTATGTTCGTCATAAATCCGCTTATCGCGGCGGTCGTGGCGGTTTTAACCCCGCTGTCGCTTCTCACGGCGAAGTTTATAACGGGCAGAACTTACGGGCTTTTCAAAGCTCAGTCCAAACTCATAGGCGAGCAGTCCTCGCTCGTGGAGGAAACCCTTTCCAACCTTCCTACGGTTAAAGCTTATATGGCGGAGGAGGTGAACGGAAAGAAGTTCGACGAGCTTAACGACGAACTTAAAAAGACGTCGTTTAAGGCAGTGTTTTATTCCTCGCTCACCAACCCGTCTACGAGAATAATAAACGCTATAGTGTACGCCGCCGTGGCTCTTACGGGCGCGCTCCTCGCGGTTAAAGCAACCCCGGGGACGATTTTCGCGGTGACGGCGGGCGAAATTCTTTCGCTGCTCAGTTACGCGAACAGATACACCAAACCCTTTAACGAAATCACTTCCGTTTTAACCGAGCTTACGAGCGCGAAAGCCTCCGCAGCGAGACTTTTCGAGATTCTCGACGAGGACGACGAGGTTGTTTACGCGAACGAGAGAAAGGCGGAAAAGCTCGAGGGAAACGTGGATATAGACGACGTGAGCTTTTCTTACGTTCCCGATAAAAAACTTATCGAGCATTTCAATCTTTCCGTCAAAAAAGGCACGAGGGTGGCAATAGTCGGACCGACGGGCTGCGGAAAAACCACGCTTATCAATCTTATAATGAGGTTTTACGACGTGAATTCGGGCGAAATCCGATTCGACGGCGTTCCCGTTACGGAATATGAAAGACGTTCGCTCCGCGCGAATATCGGTATGGTTTTGCAGGAAACCTGGATAAGAAAGGCGAGCGTTTACGATAATGTTAAAATAGGCAAAAAGGACGCGACGAAAGAAGAGGTGGAAAGAGCCTGCAAACTCGCTCGCGCCCACGGGTTTATCACAAGACTCGACGGCGGCTACGACGCGATCATAGGCGAGGACGGGCTTTCCGCGGGACAGAAACAGCTTATCTGCATAGCGAGAGTTATGCTCGTTCTGCCGCCCGTACTTATTCTGGACGAAGCTACTTCTTCGATAGATACCCGTACGGAAATGAAAATTTCCGAGGCGTTCGAAATTCTTATGAACGGGAAAACGAGCTTTATCGTCGCGCACAGACTTTCCACGATAAAAAGCGCGGACGTTATCCTCGTTATGAAAAACGGAAACGTTATCGAGCAGGGCAGTCACGAAGAACTTATCGAAAAACACGGGTTTTATTACGAACTGTATAATGCCAGACAAGAATAATCCGAACCATGGTCTGGTGGCGTATTTTTGACTAATACTTCGTTACGCTCGCGGCTTATACGTCAAGTATTAACCCGTTCGCGTGCCTTGTCTTAGCCTAAAAATCCGCCGCCAGACTTGCCCGCAACCAAAACACCGATATTTTTGATGATTTTTGGTAAAGGCGAGTGCAGACGTACTTACCGTACTTCAAACGAGAATTTGCCAAAAAGCGCGGAAATAACGGCGTTTTGGCAAGGTTTGTATTATTCTTGTCTGGCATAAGTCAGTATGCGGGCTGATTATTCGGCGCGAAAATTAAACAATGGAGACTATTATGATTATCACGGTAAAAAACGGCGCGGACGAAAAAGAGCTGGACAATCTTCTCGCCTGGCTCGGAAAACAAGGCGTTTCGGTAAACGTCGAGCCAAACGCGGGAAGAATTGTGATAGGCGTTTTCGGGAACGTTTCGGAAATCGACGAAGACCTTTTGAAATCTATGGAAATCGTCGAAAGCGTTACGAGAGTTACCGAAAAATACAAGCTTACGAACAGAAAATTTCATCCCGAAAATACCGTCGTTCCCGTCGGGGATAAAACGATCGGCGGGGAAAATTATGCGTTTATCGCAGGTCCTTGCTCGGTCGAGAGCGAAAAACAGATTATAGGCATCGCCGAAGCCGTTAAAAAATGCGGCGCGGTCGCTCTTCGCGGCGGGGCGTTCAAGCCGAGGACTTCGCCTTACGATTTTCAGGGGCTTAAATCCGAGGGGCTTAAACTTCTGAAAAAAGCCAAAGCCGAAACGGGGCTGCCGATAGTAACCGAAATTATGAGCGTTAAAGCCGTCGACGATTTCGACGGGGTGGATATAATTCAGATAGGCGCGAGGAATATGCAGAACTTCGAACTTTTGAAGGAAGTCGGGAAACTCGGCGCGCCCGTGCTACTCAAAAGAGGACTTGTCAACACGGTAGACGAGCTTCTTTTAAGCGCGGAATACATTATGTCCGAAGGCAATAAGAACGTCATTTTGTGCGAAAGGGGCATAAGAACGTTCGAAACGCTGACGAGAAATACGCTCGATTTGGGCGTTATTCCGCTTTTGAAAGAACGCACGCATTTGCCCGTAATCGTCGATCCGAGCCACGCTTCGGGGCTTAAACGGCTTGTTAAACCGCTTTCGCTCGCGGCGGCGGCTGTCGGGGCGGACGGGGTTATGATAGAAGTGCATAACGACCCGATTCATGCGCTTTGTGACGGCGCGCAAGCCGTAACGCCCGAAGAATTTAAGGAAATAGTGAATAAAACTTACGGCGTTTTATCCGCCTGTCGGGCGTAAATATAGGAATTTCTGCGTTTTGTCCGCCTGTAAAGGTTAATAAACGGCGGATAGCTTATCGAAAAATTTAAGCGGAGACGGAAAGATGAGAGAAACCGTTATAAAAACAAAAAAACCTTATCGCTATGTTTTAAGCGACACATTCGCGGGATTAAGCGAGGAGCTTTCGGGCGTTATAAAAAGCGAGAGAATTTTCGTCGTTTACGATAAGAACACCAAAAAGCTTTTCTCCAAAGAAATAAGAGACGAACTCTGCGATTTTTCGATTTGCGAAATAACCGTTCCCGAGGGCGAAAAATGCAAGAATTTTTCCGTTTACAAAAGGCTTATCGATAAGCTTAGTTTTAGCGGGGCGGACAGAAATTCGGCGATACTCGCCGTCGGCGGCGGGGCGGTAAGCGACCTTGCGGGGTTTGCCGCAGCTACGTTTATGAGAGGGATTTCGTATATTGTTTGTCCGACGACGATTTTATCGGCGATAGACGCGTCCGTCGGCGGGAAAACGGGTGTGGACACCCTTTACGGAAAAAATCTCGTCGGGGCGTTTTATTCGCCCAAACTTGTGTACGTAAACTCCGCATGTTTCGATTTTCTGCCGCAAAGGGAAATAGAAAGCGGTATGGGCGAGGCCGTGAAGTATGCTTTTTTAGATAAGTCGGTTTCGGCGGAAGATTTAACGGGAGATATGGAAAATCTCGTCTTTCGGTGCGTTGAAATAAAAAATAAAATCGTTAAAAAGGACGAGTTCGAAAAACGCCCGTTAAGCGGCAGAAAGCTTTTGAACCTCGGGCATACGATAGGTCACGCGCTCGAAGCCGAGAGTGGCTATAAGCTTTCTCACGGACTTTGCGTTGCTTACGGGATTAAGCGGATAATCGACTTATCGGCGGACTTTTACGGTTTGGATTTGAATGTTATCGACGAGATGAAGTCGCTTTTAAACGTTTATCCGTTCGATTTTTCGTTCGAAAAAGACGTGGATTTCAGAGACGTTAAATCGCGGATGATTTTCGATAAAAAAATCGACGGCGATAAAATAAGTATGATTTTGCTTAAAGGCGTGGGCGCGCCTAAAATAGAAAAAGTGCCGCTCGCAAAGGTGTGGAAGACAATAAAATGACGGTTAAAGTTTATCCTTTCAAGGCAGAAGGGGCGGTTGCCGCGCCGCCGTCAAAATCGTTCGCGCACAGATTTCTTATCGCCGCCGCGCTCAAAAAGGGGCGTACGGTCATAAAAAACATAAGTTCTTCGGCGGACGTTCTGAGGACTTGCGATTGTCTGACGGCTCTCGGCGCGAAAATAACCCTCGAAAACGGAAATGCCGTAGTAAAAGGTATAGAAAAAAACTTCGGCGAGGAAGTTGTTGTTTTAAACGCGGGCGAAAGCGGTTCTACTTTAAGATTTTTAATGCCGATCGTTGCCGCGCTCGGGGTAAAAGCAAAGTTCGTTTGCGAAAAAAGTCTTTTATCCCGCCCGATGGATGAGCTTATTGCCGTTCTCGGGGAACACGGTGCGAAGACGGAAAAACTTGCGGACGGATACTCCGTTTCGGGTAAAATCCGCTCGGGAGAGTATGTCTTGTCGGGCGGGGTGTCCTCGCAGTATGCAAGCGGGCTTGCGTTTGCTTTGCCCCTTTTGCCTTGCGAAAGTTCGATCGCGTTCACGGACGAACTCGTGAGCAAAGGTTATTTCGATATGACTTGTTCCGTACTCGCGTTCGCGGGCATTGAATATAAAAAAGAGGGCTATAAGTCGATTATCGAGGGGAAATACGATTATAATCTCCCCGATGAAATAGTTTGCGACGGTGATTTTTCCGCTATGGCATATCTTTTATGTCTCGGGGCGATATGCGGCGACGTAACCGTAACGGGTGTAAAAAAAGACGGGCAAGGCGACGGAAAAATAACCGAAATACTGAAAAATATCGGCGCGGAAGTTATTACGGGCGAAAATTGCGTAAGAGTTAAAAAGCGGAAGATAAATCCCGCAGAGATAGATTGTTCGTCTGTTCCCGATCTCGTTCCCGCCCTTTGCGCCGTTCTTTGTTACGCCGACGGCAAAAGCGTTCTTAAAGGTGTTTCGAGGCTTAAATATAAGGAAAGCGACAGGGTGAAAGCTTGTGTGGAAATGTGCGGAAAACTCGGCGTTGCCGCAAAGCTTAGCGGGGATAATCTGATAATTTCCGGCGGAAATCCGAAAGGCGGAGCAGAGTTGAACGGCTACGGCGACCACAGAATGGTTATGGCGGGAGTTATCGCCGCCGCGGGACTTAAAGAAGCTTGCCGAATAACGGACGCGGAAAAAGTCGACAAATCCTATCCCGATTTTTTCGGGGCGGTAACTTGTCTCGGAGGAAAAATCGATGTCTCGGTTTAAAGGAAAAGTAATCGAAGCCGAAATTTTCGGCGGGTCGAGAGAAAAAGGCGTAGGTGTGAAAATCAAAGGACTTTCGGGCTTTTCGTTCGACGAAAAAGAGCTTGAAAAATTTCTTTGTCGGCGTAAACCGTCCGATAAATTTTTCTCCACCGAAAGAAAGGAAAGCGACAAACCCGTTTTTTCGGACGGACTTTCGGACGGGAAAATAAGCGGAGAGCTTGTTTGCGAGATTTTTAACGAGGACGCGAAAAATACCGAAAAGTCGCGGTTTATCGGTATCCCGAGACCCTCTCACGCCGATTACGTGAGGTATCTTACCTTTGGCGAAACCGATTTTTCGGGCGGGGGAGAGTTTTCGGGGAGGATGACCGCGCCTTATTCCGTTTTGGGCGGAATTTGCAAACAGATTCTCGAAAAAAACTTCGGAACGGAAATCCGCGCGTATCTCGTTCGGGTCGGTAATGCCGCGGGCAAAGACTATTATAACAGCGATATAAATGAAATTTTTAACGGGAAAGAGTATGTTTTTTGCGATAAAAACGGCTTTCCGTCTCTTTCGGACGCGGACGAAATGCTTGAGGAAATAAAAAAAGCCAAGCTTTCGGGCGACAGCGTGGGGGCAGAGATAGAATGTGTCGTAAAAAACGCGCCCGCAGGGCTCGGCGGTTCGCTTTTCGGCGGAATGGAAGGAAAAATCGCTTATCTTGCTTATGCGATTCCCGCGGTTAAAAGCGTGGAATTCGGCTTAGGGGGCAAGCTTTCGGAAAGTTTCGGGAGCGAGGCGAACGACGGTATGGCGTTTGACGAAAACGGAAAAGCGGTTTTTCTTTCGAACAATTCCGGCGGCATAGACGGCGGAATTTCCAACGGAAACGACATCGTTTTCAGAGCGGCTTTAAAACCCGCGCCGACGATTTCCAAACCGCAGAAAACCGTCGACCTTATAAACAGACAAAACGTTGAAGTAAGTTTTTGCGGGCGGAACGACGTCTGCGTGGGCGTGAGAGCCGTACCCGTTATCGAAAGCGCGGCGGCAATCGCCGTTCTGGACGAAATATTAAGCAAACAGACAAAATAAAAACGGCTCGCAAAGCGACAAGTAAATAGAATTACAAAAAATGGATATTAAAGATTTAAGAAAACAAATCGACGAAAAGGACGATAAATTAAGTGAAATTTTTACCGAAAGAATGCTTTTATGCAAGGAGATCGGTAAGGTTAAGGCTCGGGAGAACGTTGCGATAAACGCTTTGGGGCGCGAAAACGAAATTATCGCAAGGGTGGCGAAAAATAAGCCCGAAGAGCTCGTTAAATACGTGGCTTTGCTTTACAGAAATATTTTTTCGTTGAGCAAAGCTTATCAGAGCGAATTTTATGCCGAAAATGCCGAAATTTGCAAAAAAATAGCGGGGTATATCGGGCAAACGGACAAAGTTTCGGCTCAAATTGCCGTTTTCGGCGGCGAAAAAGCTCGCTTTGCGGCTCAAAGATCCTTCCCCGTTACGGTTATCACCGATTTCAAAACCGCGGAAGGGGCGATAAAGGCAATTAAAAGCGGTTTATGCGAATTTGCCGTTCTGCCCGCGGGCGAAAACGGTTGTTTTAATGAGGAAGTTATAAAATCGATAGTCGAGAACGAACTTTTTATCGTGAAAACAATCGAAACGGAGAACACGGGAGGAGAAGAGAACACGAAAGCATGCGGGAAAAACAAGTTTGTCGTTCTGTCTTTCCGCGGCGAAATTTTCAAGGGCGCGGACAGGGTTTCGGTCGCGCTCGAGCTTAACAATCGCCCGGGTAGCTTGCTTATGCCGATTTCGAGAATTTCCGGCGCTGCGTTTAACGTCACGGAGATAAAAAGCATTGCGGAAAATTCGTTCAAAACCCTTGTCTTTATCGAATTCGAGTGTGATATTTCCTCTCGGGAAGCTTTGAATCTGATGTCCGAACTCAAGGTTTCGTCCGAAAACTTCTTTTTTCTCGGCGCGTATAAACAGACGGTTTGATTGCATCGGCTTTGCGGTATGAAAAAATATTATCTTATCGGCGAAAAACTTTCGCATAGTTATTCCGTGGATATTCACTCTCTTTTCGGGCTGAATTACGAACTTAAAGAGCTTTCCGCGGAAGAAGTAGGTGATTTTCTTCAAAAAAAAGACTTTGACGGCTTAAACGTTACCATCCCATATAAAAAAACGGTAATTCCTTATCTCGACGAGGTCAACGAAATCGCGAAAAACATAGGCGCGGTGAACACGATCGTAAACGAAAACGGAAAACTTAAAGGGTATAATACCGATTATTTCGGTTTGAAATACGCCCTTTCTTCTGCGGGAATAGAGATTAAAGATAAGCGCGTTGCCGTTCTCGGAAGCGGCGGGGCATCTTTAACGGCGCAAAAACTTGCCGAAGATCTCGGTGCGGCGGAAATTTCGGTCGTTTCGAGGAACGGCGAATTAAATTATGCGAACGTTTACGAAAAAATCGACCCGCAAGTTATAATAAACGCAACGCCCGTAGGTATGTTTCCGAACGAAAACGGGAAACCGATCGAGCTTAACAAGTTTAAAAATCTCGGAGGCGTTTTCGATTGCGTTTACAATCCGTATAGAACAAGGCTTGTTTTAAACGCCGAAAAACTCGGGATAAGGGCTGTGGGCGGACTTAAAATGCTTGCGGCGCAGGGCGTTTATTCGGAATTTTTATGGGGCGAAACGGAATTAAAAAAAGAAAATATCGAGCTTGCGTATAAAAATCTGTTCGGAAAAGAAGTCAATATCGCTCTTATCGGTATGCCCGGCGCGGGGAAAACCTGTTTGGGGAAACTCGTTGCCGAAAAGCTGAAAAAACCGTTTTACGACACGGACGAACTTTGCGAAAAACTTTCGGGTCTTACTCCCGAAGAAACTATAGAGGGGTACGGAGAAAAGAAGTTTCGGGAAATCGAAAATATGGCGACGGATCGGGTTTCGCGCGTTCGCGGGGCGGTTATTGCGACGGGCGGCGGAACGGTTTTAAACGAAGAAAACATTTTAAAATTAAGGTCTTCGAGCGTCGTCGTATATATCGGGAGAGACCTCGGGAAACTTTCTTTAAAGCAAAGACCTTTATCAAAAAGTACGCCTATAAGTCGATTATTCGAACAAAGAGAGGGGTATTACCTCGCCGCGAGCGACATAAAAATCAAAAACGACGGTGAAAAAGACGAAGCGGCGGAGAAAATAATCGGGAGCGTTTTTAAGATATGAAAAAAATCATAGTGATAAACGGAGCTAACCTTAATATGCTCGGGATAAGAGAACCCGAGATTTACGGGAAAAAGACTTATAAAGACCTTGTTAAGTTTATAAAAACCGAAGCGAAAAACGCGGACGTAAAATGCAAAATCGTAAATTCAAACCACGAGGGCGATATCGTGGAGTTTATTCAGAAAGCCTATAAAAAGTACGACGGGATTATTATAAACGCGGGCGCGTACACGCACACGAGCATCGCGATAGCGGACGCGCTTTCTGCGGTCGGAATTCCTGCCGTCGAGGTGCATTTAACGGATATCAATGCCCGCGAGGAATTCAGAAAAAGAAGTTTTATTTCTCCGATTGCCGAAAAGGTTATCGCGGGGAAAGGTTTTTCGGGTTACGCCGAAGCGATAGGCTACCTCGCCCGGAAAAATTAAATTTTCATATATAAAAGCCTGCCGGGGAGTGATATGCGCTTCCAAAAGTTTTGCTTTTCTGTCTAACTTTTGGGGTGCCTATCAGAGAGTCGCGGCAGGCTTTATTTTTCGGTTGCAGATAGCCGCTACGGAAAAGTTGCGTTAATCCGTTTGGCTGTAATTTTCGGCGGTTTATCCGATTTTACTTGTTTTTATCGTTGAAATCGCCGCAACAAGTGCAGTTTTTGCCCGAGCAGGTTATCTTTACCGTGCCGAGAGTGCAATTCTGTCCGTGGTAGTTGTGTTCGCAATCGCAAACGTCGCATTTAATGCTGTCGTTTTTATTCTGCATATAAAAGACCTCCTTTTAAGTCCTTTTCTATTATGAACGTAAAAGAAGGTTTTTATACAGCCGAATTTAATAAAACGAATTTAATAAAACGAGTTTAGTTAAAACGGCAAAATATTTTTAAGATTTTATTCTGCGTCGTTGATGTAGAGAATCCCGAGCGTGTTTTTGCCGCAGTGGCTCGAAACGGTGCAGCCCGCAGTCGTTTCGTAAACGTTTTCGAAACCGTATTCGGCAACCACCGCTTTCGCCGCTTCCACAAGTTCGGCATCCGCAACGCTGTGCGTGATGAAGATTACCGATTTATCGGGGTGGCAGTATTTTTCGAGCGTGCCTCTGCAGTATTTTGTAACGCAGTCCGCCATTTTTCCGCGGAATTTCTCGGTGTTCTTCATATTTCCGTCGATAACCTCGATTTCGGGTCTGATGCGGAGAAGGTTTGCGCCGAGAAGGGCAAGACCGGAGCATCTGCCGCCTTTATAGAGGTAATCGAGCCTTTCGATAATGAAGCTTGCCTGAACTTTGGGAATACGTTTTTTAACCATTTCCACGATTTCTTCGGGAGAAGAGATTGTCTCGGTAAGTTTTTTCGCATAAATCGCTTCGAGCGAAATACCGGTGGAAAGCGTTCGGCTGTCGATGACGTAAACGTTTTTGAAATTCTTCGCGGCGTTCACGGCGTTGTTGTACGCGCTCGACATTTCGGAAGATATATCGAAGTGAATGATAGCGTCGTAATCTTTAAGAATGTTTTCGAAAAACTCCTTGAACGCTTCTTCGTTTACGGCATTGGTTTTGGGAAGTGTTTTGTTTTTGTCGGCGTACTCGAAAATTTCGAGCGGTTCGACCTCTCCGTCATAAAAGAACTTATCGCCCATATTAACTCCGAAAGGAATTACTTTAAAGTCGTATTTGTCTATGAGCTCTTTGGAAAGATCGCACGCGCTGTCGAGAGTGATTGCAATTTTTTTCATATTATTCTCCGAAAATTGAGATTTATTCGGGTAAGCGAAAAGACTACCCGAACATTATTATATATTATCGGCAAATATTTTTCAAATAAAATAAGTGAAAATCGCGTTATTTTTTCTTTTTCACGAAAAAAACGAAATAAATCATAAAAATTTGTATTTTGCGGTAAAAGGTTTGCTTTAAAAATTCGGTTGTGTTAGAATTGACGCATTATGAAGAAAAATTACAGTCTTACTCTCGTCGCCTGTTACATAGGGTACGTTATCCAGGCGATAGTAAATAATTTGTCGCCTCTTCTGTTCGCGAGATTTTCCGTGCAGTTCGGAATAGTCGAATGGCAACTTACGCTTATCGTCTTTCTTAATTTTGCCATACAGATTGTGGTCGACAGTTCGTCCGCAATCATCGCCACAAAGCTCGGTTACAGGTTAAGCACGATCATAGCGCAGAGTTGTTCCGCTTTGGGGCTTATTTTTCTCGGCGTTCTGCCGCATTGTATGCCCCCATACGCGGGAATTTTAATCGCCACGTTCTTTATGGCTGTCGGCGGAGGATTCGTGGAAGTCGTTTTAAGTCCGCTTATAGAGGCGTTGCCCCTTAAAAACAAATCGGGCGCGATGTGTTTTTTACATTCGTTTTATTGTTGGGGGCATATCTTCGTCGTGCTTGCGGCAACGTTGTTTTTCAACGTGTTTTCGATAGATAACTGGATGTATCTGCCCATAATTTTAGCCGTTCTGCCTGTTTTAAACAGCATTTTGTTTGCGAAATGCCCGATAGAAACGCTTGACGGCGACGACGACCCGATGACTTATAAACAAATCTTTTCGATGAAAGGATTTTTTATATTTATAGTTCTGATGATTGCATCGGGCGCGGCGGAACAGGCTATAGCGCAGTGGGCTTCCTATTTTGCCGAAATAAGCCTTAACGTAAGCAAAACGACGGGCGATCTTTTGGGAACTTGCCTGTTTGCGTTCGGTATGGCTGTTTCGAGAACGGTTTACGGTATGCTCGGCGATAAAATGAATTTAAAAGGTTTTATAACGGGCAGCAGCGTTCTTTTAGCTGTTTCTTATCTCGTCGCGTCGCTTGCGAAAGTTCCCTATCTTTCGCTTGCGGGGATAGCATTCGGCGGATTGTTCGTCGGCATAATGTGGCCCGGAGTTTACGCTTTGGCGGGCAGAAATTACCGCGGCGGCGGCACGAAAATGTTCGGAATTTTAGCTTTGGCGGGCGACGTGGGTTGTACGCTCGGACCTACTTTATCGGGCGTTGTGTCTTCCGACATAAAAACGGGTTTGCTTGTTTCAACCGTTTATCCGGTGATTATTCTGGTGTTCACGCTTATGCTCGTATTCTCTTCCAAAAAGTCCGATCGGAACGAAAAAACCACGCTATAAGTCGATTATCCGGCATATAACGTGATTTAAAACGATTATTGTATTATGCGGGAGAACATCGTTCGCCCGCTATTTTTATGTTAAATTTTTAATCTTGCCTTCTCCCTTTGGAGAAAGTGGCGGCGAAGCCGACGGAAGAGGACAAAAAGTTTCTTATTTTGTCTTTAATTTTATCTTGCGGCTTTGCGTTTTTTGGATATCTTTCTCGCAAGACGGGCTTTGTCTTTCTGGATTGCGGTCATCTGCGGGGAAGCGGGTTTTATCTGCGGTCTCGACATTATAAAATATCTCAGTTCGTCCAGACAGTGGTCGTCTGTTTTTTTCGGCACGTCTCCGTCGCCCCAGCGGTAGCATTTCAGCTCTCGGATAAGATTAACGCAGTTACGGAAAATGAAGATACGTTTGTTTTTTAAATATTCCTTAACCCTCGCAATCCCCGAAAACAAATCCTTGTTCACGTTGGGGTTCGCGATTATCCCGTAATCGTAAAACAGCTCGGTAACGCTTTTCAAAGCGGCGAGGGTTTTCTGATTTGCGGCGGAATCGATAAGCGCGCGTATCCGTCCGTCGGAAGTCTTTCGCCAGCCGATTTCCTCGCAGATTTCTTTTATTCTGCGGCTGTGATATTCCACGTCCTTGCCGGCCTCGAAATGCTCGGCGATAACGTACACATTGTCGTCGTAATCCACGCAGTACCAGTGCGCGGAAAGAGGATTGTTAAGCCCGGGATCTATGGAGATATTGCATTGCCAGTCGAACGGAACGTCGAAAGGGTCGATAACGTGAGTACTTTCGTCAAATTCGGGATAAACAAGCCCGGAAGAAGCCGAAAATCTGCCGAAACGACGGGAATCGAGTTCTTCGGCGGACATAGAAGAGGTGAGCTCGCGGATTTCGTCGGGCGAGAGGTAAGGATTGTCCGCCCACTCCGAAAATTCGTACCACACCTCGTTCGAGCCGCCCGCGTTGAGATAAATTTCGTCGTAAATGAACGTGAGACCTTTAAGGGGAGTCATCGTTCCGAAAATATCTCCGCGTTTGTCTAAAACCCTCATTTTACATTCGCGGTAAATATCCTCCGGCGGTTCTTCGTCGAACCACACGAAATCGAGGGAGCTGCCCTGAAATTTTTCCCTTCCCTGATCGCAGCTTTTAAAGCCTATCGTGGAAATTCCGCCGAACACGTTTTTTACTTTAATCTGGTCTATTATCCCGTTTTCGGGGCTGTCTTTTCTTCCCGAACTCATAATTATCTCCGAAATCCATTCTTTGGGAAGATATTTCATAATTTTGCTTTGCGCAACGTCTCTTTGCACCTCGCGGGAGAGAGAAACGACCCACCCGAACACGTCTTTTTTGTTTTCGCGGTAAGGGTGAACGCCGCGCGCCATATAAATTGCTTCGACAGCTCCGCACTCCGTTTTTCCGCTTCTGTTTCCGCCGAAAACCCAGCGGTTGCGTTTAAGGCATTTATGAAAAGCGAGCTGTTTTAAATGTATTTTTTCGCCCGTGTTGTATTTGTTTATGGTAAGGCTTTTTCTCCTTTCCTGTTCGGTTTCTATTATTCTGATTTTTCCGATTATTTCTTTTTCCGTCATAAACGACAAAATCTCCTTTTTTTACCGAGAAATTTTCTTTTTTTTCAAAAAATAAAACGGTATAATTTTTTTACTATGAAAAAAAGTATACTCGTGCTTGTGGCAATGTTTATAATATCGTTTTTTCCCGTTTACGGAGCTGCCCCGCGTTACGGCGTTACGGCTGCGGGCGGAACGAGGTTTTCCCGCATTTTAAGCGAGGACGTCGTTCTGTATATGGATTCGTCGCTCGCCGTCCCGTGGTTCACTCTGCCTTACAGCTATTACGTAAAGGTAATCTCGATAAACGGTTCGAGCGCGAAAGTGGAGTATCGCGGGGATAATCCGAGCAAGCCCTCTGCGAAAGGTTACATAGGAACGGACGATCTCAATATCGTAGAGGAAGAACCGCCCGTTCTGTATCCGTCCTTAACGCTTACCGTAAATCAGACCTGTATGCTTTATAAGGACAGCGATTTCACTTTTTCGGAAACGCTCACGCAGAACAGCACCGTCGATTTTTACGGAACTATCGTGCGCCCGAACGGCGAAAAGTACGTTTACGGACTTGCGACCACCACTTCGGGCGATAAATATCTCGGTTACGCACCCGTGTCCGCCGTTTTCGCTTTTACCGTTCCCGTTCTCAAAACGGAAGAGGAGACTTCTGACGAAAGCTTAACGGAAACCGCTTCCGAAAAAAACAACGAATCCGTTTCCGCGGCTTTGGGGAGCGGCGTTCAGCTCGCCGTGATAATAGGCGTTTCTGCCGTGGCGATTTCTATCGTGTATATTTTGTTTCGCCCGTCGGGCAAAGGCAAGGTTAAGGACGAAGCCATAACCGACAGCCGTTTCGACGACGATTAAGATTTTGACGATTGAGTTTTTCGGGCGGCGGAAAGCCGATATCGCAACACAACGCCAACTTAACGAAAGTCAGGCTTTTTTCGCGGGTTTCAAGCTTATACCCGAAGTATTTTTCAAAATTCCGAAGTTCGACGCGCTCACCGAGTGAGATTTTTCGATTGCGATCGACTCGCTTAAAAAGTGGAATTTTTGAGCGAATTCGCGTATTTTTTCGGTCGTAACGTCGAGAGAGTCGAGCGATTTTTTGAACTTGCCGACGGCAAGCGCGAGTTTTCTGTAATAGTTTCTGTTTTTCTCGTCGGTAACCCCCTTTTTATCCTCGTCGAAACCGTATTTTTCGGCGAGAATGCGTTTATATTCGGGCTTTATCGCATTAAGCGCGTCGTAAACGTTAAGCCTTAAAATAAGAAGTTGTTTTTTGCGTTCGGTAAGCTCGATAAGCTTTTCCGCCTGAACTTCGGCGGGAAGTCTGCACGAAAAGCTCCCCAAGGCTCTCAGCATAAATCTCCTGTCCATACTTTCTATAATCCCGCTCATTTCGTCAAGGCTTCTGAGCAACGCCTTTTGTTCGATAAACATACGTCGACCTCCTTTTTTGTCCCGATTATATCCGCGAAAAATCCGTTTTCAAGACTTTTGTGAACGTTTTTAAAACAAAAAATTTTTTTGAAATCAATCCTTTGTTTTATCTGTTTTTTGTCTGTGCCGACCCGCTTTTTGTCGACAATCCGAACATATGTTCGTATTGTATCATACAATTTTAACTATGACAAATGCCTGTCCTAATTAGTTTCCGAATGATGCCGAAAAAAGTCGAATGGCGTCGAGCGGAAAAATATTTCGCGAAGAGGGGAGTTGTCGGCGGTAAATTCCGCTTTGATAAAATTTCGCAAAAAAAACTTATCAAAGCCTTGTCTTTTTTCGCCGCTATATGATATAATCTAAGAAGAATATAGTTTTTGCTTAAAATAAGTAGGTAAACAAATGAGGAAACCGGCTGTCGCCTTATTGATTTTAATATCCCTTCTCGTGTGCTTTCTCCCGATAAAATCCGCGGGGGCTTTTGCGGCTGCGGAAAATAACGCCGCGATAAGTAAGACGGGGCTTAAAACCGATATCTTTTTGCCGACGAGTTATCTGCAGTATTATAAACTCGACAATCCTTACGCGATTTGCCGTTACGACGAAAAAGGAGAAACGTTCGTCGCGATTTCCCACGCGGGGGCGATCGTCGTTTACAGATGTTCGGGCGGCGGCGGAAACGAGCAGTTCAAATCCGTGCCGATAAGCGGTTCGCCGTCGATAGGCGTTTCCTCGATAGCCAAATATAAAAACTTCCTTATCTTCACGCAGTGGTCGAATATCTGTTATATCGACGTTTCGGATTTCGAAACGATATCATCCCGCCCGCAGGTGAAAACGGGCAACGCGTGCAGCAACAGTTTTTCCGTTTCGGGCGACGAAATCGCCGTTACGACGACCGAGGGAATCACTTATTACGACCTTTCGATAACGGAAGGCGGCGAACTCGAGTTTACGCGGAAAACGGATAAAAAATACAATTTTGAGACAAACAATCCCTCGGCGGTTCTCCTTTCGGACGACGGAAAGACTTATTTCTATTCCGCGGACGCGAAAGCGATAATGGAATACATTCCCGAAAGCGGCAAGGAAAGAATCATCGTCCCGAACGCCGAAAACGTTAAATCCGTCGCGAAAAGCGCGGAGACGGGCGACGAACTTTATTATTCTTCGAGCAACGGTCTTTTCTCTGCCGATCCCGCATCCGGCGAATCCGAACTCGTATGTCCGGTCGCGACGGAAGGGGAGAGAGATCTCGGAAAACTCTGGAATCCCAAGGGCATCTGCGTTGTGGACGGCAAACTTTGGGTTGTGGACGCGGATAATTCCGATAAGGAAAATTCGATAAACGCCGTTCAGGAATTCGACCTCGAATCGGCGGCGTTCACCGATTTCGCCATAACGACAAACTCTAAAGCCGTCAACCGCCTTACGGAAAAGGCGAGCGACATTGCGATTTCCGGAGATAAAATTTACGCGCTCGACGGCGAACGTATCGTCGTTATAAACGGAGCGGATAAAGATCCCGATGAGCGTTCGTATAACAGGATAAACATAGGTTCGGGCGCGGACGAGTTTGCCGTTTACGGCGACTATCTCGCGTATTCGTCCTTTAACGCTTCGACTTCGACTTCGAAGATAACGGTTGCGAAAATAACCCGCGGCGAGGACGGGAACGACCCGATATTAAATACCGAAATTCTCTATGAATCCGCCGAAAAACTTTCCGGCGTGAGAATACGCGATATCTCGGGTATGGACGACGTGTTTTATTTCATCGGCGGGCAGCTTAACAGCCCCGTTCTGTATTCGTTTAACGCCGCAGAGCCTTCTTCGGGGCTTGCGATTGTCAGAAAATTCGACAGTATCGACGGACTTCCGACGCATGTTTCGATAGACCCGTTCAACACCGTTTATTTCTCGGTCAAAAAACCGGGCGGCGGCGGATACGTCGTTTATAAATACGAAAACGGTTCGGCGGCGGTTCTCGCTTCGATTACGTCGGGTAAAGAACTTCTGTCTATGCAGACCGACCTCGACGGTAAGATTTATCTTCTTTTCGAGGGCAATCTTGTGGAATGTTATGACGGCAACGAAAAGAAATTTTCCGAAACCATAAAAACTTCGGAGAACTTAGGCAAGATAAATCATGCGGCGGCTATGGCTGTCGGGTGTGATTCGCGGCGCGCCTATTTTATCTTCGAGGGGCTTATTCTTCGTTCTTCGGAAAATACCGATATGGAAATCGCCACGCCTTACACGATAAACATCCCCGCCGATTTCTCGCTCGGTTATTCGAAAAACGAGACTTACGGCAAACTCCGCGAGGGCGCGAAACTTTTCGAGGTTTCGTCCGATTCCCTTTCGGGCGAGTATTTCAAGTTCGAAAAATTCGCAACCGAAAGCGGTAACGCCGATTACGCCGTCAAGAATCTCGGCGGAAAATATTATCTCGTTCTTAAAGAAAAGAGGACGGCGATCGTCCGCAAATCGGATTTCCTCGAAAGCGGCAGATTTTCGGTTACGCCGCTTAACTTAAAGGCGTACGCCGTAACGGATTTCGAAATTTACGGCTTGCCTATTCTGGATAAGGCTTTCGCGGCGGGCAAAAAAGCGAAAAAGTATGCCGAAACCGAAATTACGGGCGAGTTGAAGTTCAACGGGGACGAATATTACGTCGTCAAAACCGAAAATTCGGAAGGACTTATCCCGAAAACTTTCTTAAAGGACGGAATTTTAACCGAAGCGTCTTACACGACGATCGAAAACGCTTACGTGTACGCCAAAGGCGGCGCGGACGTTTACGACGAGGATTTAACCACTACGACCGACAAAATTACCTCTTACGTCAAAGTCGTGGTGTTGTCCGTTTCGGGCGACTACGCGAAAATTTCTTACGACGGAAAAGTCGGTTACATAAAAACGGAATTTATCGTAAAGGACAGCAAGAACAACGCGGTTAAGGCTCTTGCGATAATCATTCTTGCGTTCTCGCTTTTCGTCACGATGACGTATTTCGAAAAACGTTATCTTCTTAAAAGCGAATAACCCGATATAAATAACCCGATATATTTAAAACGAATCTTTGTTTCGCGACGATTGATTTTTTCGATCGTCGCGATTTTTTTATTCCGGCAAGTATCGGAAAACGTCTTGTTCCGACTTTTTCCGAGCTTTTCAAAGCCCGAGATACTGTGCCGTTATCGGAAAGTAAAATCATAAAATAAAACCGCCGAAAACCGTTGTTTCACGCTTGTTTATCGCCTAACGGTTTATCTATATTTTGTGAACAATAAAATTTTCTGATACAACATATTGTGGTTTTTTTTAAGTTAAATGTAAATTTGTTGCAACGGCAACATATAAACGGAACACGGTTGTGCTATACTTTGTAAGCTATCGCCGATGAGCGTTTTGAAGTCTGACTTAAAGCCGACAAAGCGACTCGGAAACGGAAAATTAAAAACAGAAGATTATACTATATATACAGCAATATAAAAGTGAGAGGCAGGAGAAATGAAAATCATTAAAAGAAGCGGCGTCGAAGCGGTATTCGACAAACAGAAGATAATCGCTGCGGTAACCAAAGCCAACGAATCGGTCTCGCAGGGGAAAAGACTTACCAAAAAGCAGATTGAGCTTATCGGCGACAACGTAACGGCGATCGCTGCCAAGAGAAAGAGAGCTTTGAGCGTCGAAGAGATCCAGGATATCGTAGAAAACGAAATTATGGATCTCAAGGCGTTCGACGTTGCGAGAAAGTATATAACTTATCGTTACACCCGTCAGCTTGTGAGAAAATCCAACACGACCGACGAGCAGATTTTAAGCCTTATCGAATGTAACAACGAAGAGGTAAAACAGGAGAATTCCAACAAAAACCCGACCGTAAACAGCGTTCAGAGAGACTATATGGCGGGCGAAGTGAGCAAGGATATAACCAAGAGAATTCTTCTCCCGAAAGAAATCGTCGACGCGCACGAAGCGGGCATAATCCATTTCCACGACGCCGATTATTTCGCTCAGCATATGCATAACTGCGACCTTG
Source organism: uncultured Clostridia bacterium (assembly GCA_934271735.1). GTDB lineage: Bacteria > Bacillota > Clostridia > Christensenellales > Borkfalkiaceae > UBA10281. The sequence goes on from CAKQSB010000018.1 coordinate 31,976, forward strand.
TCAACCTCGAGGATATGCTCCAGAACGGCACGGTCATAAGCGGCACGCTCATCGAAAAACCGCATAGTTTTTCCACGGCTTGCAATATCGCCACGCAGATTATAGCTCAGGTTGCCTCCAACCAGTACGGCGGGCAGTCCATTTCGCTTACCCATCTTGCGCCGTTCGTCGATATCAGCAGACAGAAAATAAGGAAACAGGTTATCGACGAGCTTAAAGAACTCGGCATAAACGACGAAAACAAAATCGCCGAATTTACCGAAAAAAGGCTTCGCGACGAAGTTGCGAGAGGTATTCAGACCATTCAGTATCAGGTCGTAACCCTTCTCACCACGAACGGTCAGGCGCCTTTCATAACGGTGTTTATGTACCTCAACGAGGCGAGAAACGAACGCGAAAAAGCAGATCTCGCAATGATTATCGAGGAAACGCTTTTGCAGAGAATGAAAGGCGTAAAGAACGAATCCGGCGTGTATATCACTCCTGCTTTCCCCAAGCTTATTTACGTTCTCGAACCCGATAATATCGCCGAAGACACGAAATACTGGTATCTTACCGTGTTGGCGGCGAAATGCACCGCAAAACGTATGGTTCCCGACTATATTTCCGAAAAGAAGATGCTCGAATATAAAATCGACAAGAACGGAGAAGGGCATTGCTACACCTGTATGGGTTGCAGAAGTTTCTTGACTCCTTACGTCGACGAAAACGGCAAGCCTAAGTATTACGGCAGGTTTAATCAGGGCGTAGTTACGATAAACCTTGTCGACGTGGCGTTGTCCTCGGGCGGTGACGAAACCAGGTTCTGGGAGATTTTCGATCAGAGACTCGAACTTTGTTACAGAGCTTTGATGTGTCGTCATATGAGACTGAGAGGCACTCTTTCGGACGCCGCGCCCATTTTGTGGCAGTACGGCGCGCTCGCGAGACTTAAAAAAGGCGAAACGATAGATAAACTTCTTTTCGGCGGTTATTCCACCATTTCGCTCGGCTACGCGGGGCTTTACGAATGCGTCAGGTATATGACGGGCAAATCTCACACCGACGCGGAAGCAAAGCCGTTCGCGCTTAAAGTTATGCAGTATATGAACGATAAGTGCAAGGGTTGGAAAGAGAAAGAAAATATCGACTTTTCGCTTTACGGCACGCCGCTCGAAAGCACAACGTATAAATTCGCGAAGTGCCTGCAGAAGAGATTCGGCATTATCCCCGGCGTTACGGACAAGAGCTATATCACCAACAGCTATCACGTTCACGTTACCGAAAAAATCGACGCTTTCACCAAGCTCAAATTCGAAAGCGAGTTCCAGCAGCTTTCCCCGGGCGGAGCTATAAGCTACGTTGAAGTTCCGAATATGCAGAACAACATCGAAGCCGTGCTTGCGCTTATGAAATATATTTACGAGAACATTATGTACGCCGAGCTTAACACAAAGAGCGATTATTGCCAGGTCTGCGGCTACGACGGAGAAATTCAGATAGTTACCGACGACGACGGAAAACTCGTCTGGGAATGTCCCAACTGCCATAACAGAGACCAGTCCAAAATGAACGTTGCAAGGCGTACCTGCGGATATATCGGCACTCAGTTCTGGAATCAGGGAAGAACGCAGGAAATAAAGGAAAGGGTTCTGCACCTTTAAGCGGTTTTTAAGCCGCCCCCTTTATTCCGCAAATATTTATTGTATTATGAATTACGGCGAAATTAAATTTTACGATATCGCGAACGGAACGGGCGTGAGAACGTCCCTTTTCGTTTCGGGTTGCAGAAATTGTTGCGAGGATTGTTTTAACCGCGAAACGTGGTCGTTCGATTTCGGTAAGCCTTACACAAAGGAAACCGAAAACGCCATTATCGAAAGCCTTAAACCCGATTATATCGCGGGCTTGAGCGTTTTGGGCGGCGAGCCTTTCGAGCAGGAAAATCAACCTGAGGTTTTAAACCTTATAAGAAGAGTGAAAAAGGAGCTGCCGGGTAAAACCGTATGGATTTATTCGGGGTTCACTTTCGAAGAGATTTTAAGCGGCTCGAGAGCTTCGGGAAAGACCGCCGAGGAGATTTTGAGCCTCGCGGACGTGCTTGTCGACGGCAGGTTCGACAAGACGAAAAAGAACATTTCCTTAAAGTTCAAAGGGAGCGAAAATCAGCGGATAATCGACTTAGAGCGTAGCTTATCGCAAAAAAGAGTTGTTATAGAGGAGCTTTGAAATATGGTAATCAAGGTTAAAAAACTGACCCCCGAAGCGGTTATTCCTACGATCGGAAGCAAGGCGGCGGCGGGCGCGGATCTTTATTCCGCGGAAAAAGAAGACGTCGTTATTATGCCGGGCGAAACAAAGTTCATCGGAACGGGGCTTGCGGCGGAAATCCCAGAGGGGTACGTAGGGCTTGTTTACGCGAGAAGCGGTCTCGCCTGCAAAAGAGGGCTTGCCCCCGCGAACAAAGTCGGCGTTATAGACAGCGATTACAGAGGAGAAATCAAAGTCGCGCTTTTTAATCACGGCAAAGAGCCGCAGAAAGTCGAAAAGGGCGAGAGAATAGCGCAAATGGTCGTAACGCCCTATCTTTCCGTCGTTTACGAGGAGACGGGCGAGCTTTCGGACACGGAAAGGGGCGAGGGCGGATTCGGCTCTACGGGCAGAAAATAGACTTATAAATAAAATCGATCGGCGGAAAAATTAAGCTTTCAGGGCGGAATTTTCCGCCTTTTTTTATATTTTGCAAGTTTTTTATCAAAATAAAACGAAAAACCGCTCGCAATATATTGACAAAATATAATTAAAAGTATAGAATATAAATGTTATAATCAAAAATTCCATTATATGGGAGAATTTACTATGAAAAACAAAAAGTTTTCGGGCGTATTCGCTTTCATTTTAAGCGTATGCCTTGCCCTCACGACGTTTTCTTTCCTCGGTGCCAAAGCCGACGGGGAAGGAACTTACGCTGCCGAAAAGTCCGTTCTTGCGGCTATGGAATATGAAGTAACCGAACTTTTCGAAGGCGCGACGGCTGTTAAGTCCGTCAAAAAAGGCGGAGCGGACGCTGTAAACGGCGCAACGCTCGATAAAGAAAACGAAGACGATAAAACCGCTCTTGCCGATTACTGGTACGGTAAAACCACCGAAAAAGACGGCAAAACCGAATTTGTAGCGGAAGGCAACATAGTTTTTAACTACGTCGGAGCAAACGTGAGCTACGACGTTACGCTCACCGTTCCCGATAAGGAAGGCAAAGATACCGAAAAGCTCGTTAAAGTAACCGTCGTTGACAAAGCGGACAAAGCTCCCGAGTACGACGCGGCTGTTCTCAAAAACCTCGATCTCGTAAGAAAGGCTTTCGCGGAAGCTACGGTTACCGACAAAAAGCTTACTGTTCCCAGCGAAATCTGGACTCTTCTCGGAGACAGCGCAAATTATCCCGTGGGAAAAGTTACCGCTAAAATTTATCACAGAAGCCCGAGATCGGTATGGTCTTCCGCCGCGGCTACTTCCGGAACGAAGAACTCTTCTTCTTTGAAAGTCACTCTTTCGGACGCCGGCGTGAACTATTTCTACGTTCTTTTCTCGGTTAAAACGACTAACCTTTTCGACACTTCCGTCAATAAGGAACTCGTTATGGAAAAGGATTCCGAATGGAAAGAACGCGTAGACGGTTTCTATTCGGGAGACGGCGAAACCGCGATTCTCGAAATCCCGATTTTCACTTACAATTACCAGCCGGAATCTTCCGTAACCATAACGGCTAAATCTTCCGTTTCCACGGGTAAGGTCGGTATGTCCAACAGCTCGCTTTCCTTCACTTACGAAAACGCTTACAAGGCTCAGTGTGTTCTTATGTACGCGCCCCTTGATTCCGACAACTGGAAAAACGCGGCAGATTTCACCGGTAAAAACAAGGTTGCGGAGTATGACGCAGACGCTTTGAAGAGCTATTCTTCGGGTTCTGCGATAACTTTCACGCCGCTTGTTAAAGGCAAATTTAAAGTTGTATGCAGCGCGATGGGCGTCGATTCCGACGAACTCACCGTTAAAGAAAGCCAGATCGTCAAAGTTTCTTCCGAAATGCGTGTTCTCAAACCCGAAAATACCGCTTTCAGAGATTTCTTCAAGGATAACACGATGGCTGTTATCTTCCTCGGCGTTGCTCTTCTTTGCCTTATCGCGATAATCGTTATCGCTTGCTGGAAACCGAAGGACGGTAAGCCCGCAGTTAAGGTTGAGGACGCAAAGACCGAAAAGAAAGCCGCAAAGGTTGAAGCGAAATCTGCGGTAGAGGAAGCTCCCGTAGAGGAAGCTCCCGCCGAAGAAACCGCTCCCGAAGCGACTGAAACTCCCGCTGACGAAGCTCCCGTTGAAGAAGCGGCAGAGGAAGCGGCAGAAGAAGTTCCCGCGGAGGAAGTTGCTCCCGAAGTAACCGAAGCTCCCGCAGAAGAAGCTCCCGCAGAAGAAACTCCTGCCGAAGAAGCTGCTCCCGAAGCTCCCGCTGACGAATCTCCCAAAGCAGAGTAATAAAATTAAATAAAACAATTACGGACTGTCTTATAGCGTAAGCTATGCGGCAGTCCGGTTTTTTTTATAAAAAAACGATCGCAGGCTCGCAATCGTTTTTAACATAGTTTTTAAAGGATGAAATGTTTTTGTCGTTTGTTTGCGGATAAACCGAGTTTTTCGGTTAAAACATAATGTGCGATTTATTGCTTACGTCGGCGGCGATTTGGATGCAATTATCATAAAAACGAAAAGATATCTTTCCTTTTCTGAATGATAAGCCGTACGAATTTTCGCTTTTTGTAAGGCTATATCCGTGGTCGTCCATTGCGGTTTTGATTTCGTCTTCCGTGGATTTCACGGTAAGTCCGAATACGTTTACGGCAGGGTCCGTAATTGTTATTCTCGTAATATGTTTCGCTTTGTCGGAGTAGTCGGGATAAGAAGTAACCGTGTAAATAACGCATTTTTCGGGATCGGTCTGTTCGCCGTTTTCGTCTTCTGTCGGAGCGTAAGCCGAACCGTAATATTCCCGTCCGCCCATAATTCCGAAACGTTCTTTACAGTTCGAAAAGTCCAGCTCGTCGGCGTTATCGCAAATCCAAAATTCGAGATTTGTGTTCGGTTTTTCAACTCCTTTTTCGCCGCATCCGACAAGTAAAAATATAGCGGTTAAAATTGCCGTTGCAATTCTTTTCATCAAAGACCTCCCTTTTAAAGCATTGATTTGCTTTATTTAATTTATTATACCATAATTTCTTTATTTGTCAATATTCTTCAAAACTCTCGGAGCAAAAATCAAAGCATTGTTCGCCAAGAAAAAATAAGATGAACTAAACAAAACAAGACCATCACTCGATAAAACGGGTGGTGGTCTTTTTTTGCTATTAAGGATTCAAAATGTGAGAGGCAAGATAAAACCTCAGTTCTTTTTGATAAAATCGAGCGTTTTTTCTGCCATGTCGCTAATGGATACGCTATTGTAGCCCATAAGCGTACTTTCAAGTGTATCGTGTACTCTGTTTTTCCAATATTCGGGGATAGCGTTATAGCCGATTGCGGTGCCTAGTACGGAACCTACGGTCGCGCCGTTACAATCGGTATCGAAGCATGCGCCGACAGCTAAGCAAACGGATTTGCCGTAGTCTTTATTGCCGTACAAAAGCGCGGTTGCAACGATTTCGGCATTGGAAATCGTATGACACCAATTGTAGCTGAACTCTTCGTTCCAACGCGTTCTTATGTCGGATATGCAACTTTCGGCAGATACGCCGTTTTCATGCATGGCAAT
>CAKQSB010000019.1 GCA_934271735.1 uncultured Clostridia bacterium
CCTCATCAGTCGCTACGCGCCAGCTTCCCCCGAATTGCTCTCCCCTTCGAAATTTTCGGCTGAATGGGGAAGCCTTTCTATTTGTTTGTTTTAAACACATTTTCAAACGAATAAGCTAAAATAAAAAGCCTTCTCCCTTAGACAAAATCTTGAATAAAAAACTCAGCATAATAGCGGGAGAATGTGGCGGCACAGCCGACAGATGAGGGGCTTGCAACCCACTTCTTATTTCTACTCAATCGGATATTTTCACTGCCCCCTAATCAGTCGCTTCGCGCCAGCTTTCCCCGAACTGCTCTTTTCTTCGAAATTTTCGGCTGAATGGGGAAGCCTTTTCAAATTTACTCTTTTCTTAAAAAAAGGCTTCTCCTGATTATAAATATTTGAAAAAACAATTACCTTTTTGGGGGAGAAGCTGACGACGAAGTCGGCTGATGAGGGGGAAGTCAAACAATACCTTTTTATTTGAGTATTCGGCAAATCTTATTATACCTTAAAGTTCTCTTTTGTAAGTTTCACTGCTTTACATATTCAATTTAAAGCAAATTTTATTCTTTTATTTCTATACAAAAAAATTTCAATAAAAAACATACCAGAATGAATAAATTATACGCTTGCCCCTCATCAGTCGCTTCGCGCCAGCTTCCCCCGAATTGCTCTCCCCTTCGAAATTTTCGGCTGAATGGGGAAGCCTTTTCAAATTTACTCTTTTCTTAAAAAAAGGCTTCTCCTGATTATAAATATTTGAAAAAACAATTACCTTTTTGGGGGAGAAGCTGACGACGAAGTCGGCTGATGAGGGGGAAGTCAAACAATACCTTTTTATTTGAGTATTCGGCAAATCTTATTATACCTTAAAGTTCTCTTTTGTAAGTTTCACTGCTTTACATATTCAATTTAAAGCAAATTTTATTCTTTTATTTCTATACAAAAAAATTTCAATAAAAAACATACCAGAATGAATAAATTATACGCTTGCCCCTCATCAGTCGCTACGCGCCAGCTTCCCCCGAACTGCTCTTTTCTTCGAAATTTTCGGTTGAATGGGGAAGCCTTTATACTGTGTGGCATAAATTTCTCATATAATTACATAAGCCGATGCTGAAAACAGCATCGGCTTATTATTGCTTCGTTTTTTTACTTTGCAATTGCTTTGCATTTTAATGAGATAGACTGTAAAGGTGGCGGTCTATGCTCTATGCTCAGCTTAGGGTTCACAAAGAGTAAATCACAATGGGTGTCTGAGAAGGAGAGAAAGGTGCTCTCCTTCACAAACAGTATCTGAGAAATTAAACAGTAGGATCCTCAGCCGGTTTAACAGTTTCGCTTACAAGAATACGTCTTCCGCATTCAGCGCAGATCTTATACTTAACGATATAAGTCTTAGCGTCTTCGCCTTCGCCTTTAACGATTTCAGCTTCAACAACCAACACGATTTCTTTACCGTCTTCGTCGGTAGTCTTAACGAAGTTTACGTGACCGGTCTGTTTAAGAACTTTAACATAAACAAGATCAGTGAATTCTTTTTCCATAGCCTTGCTTACTTCTTTACCAGCTTCATGGTTGGTTACAGTGTACTTGTAAGTATAGTTGAAGGTGTATTTTTCGAATCCGTCTTCACCACAGGTAGCAGCCTTGGAATCAACCTTAGTCATTTCAGCAGGAAGATCGATGGGAGCGAACGTTGCAGTGCAACCTTCGGTTACGCACTTAACAACAATCTTACCATCCTTAACTTCAGCAGTAAGGTCGTGACCAAGAGCGTCAACATATTCGATCTCTTCAGCACCGCACTTAGCGCAGTTGTACTTAATCCAACCAAAGTGGTCGCAAGTAGCTGCAAGTTTATGCTCTTCATCATCAAGAAGCTTAGCAGGTTTCGTGTGAGCTGCTTTAGCGTTTACAAGAACGTCCTGTCCGCAAGCTTCGCACTTGAAGTGTCCCTTAGCAGTTTCATCAGCGTCGCAAGCAGGAGCCTGGTCAGCGAAAAGGATCAAACCGGGAGTTGCAGCGTCGATGGTATCGCCGGATTTAATATTAGCTTTACCATTGAGCGTGTGAGGAAGTTTAGAAGTGATAACGGTAATGCTTTCCGTCTTTTCTCCTACTTTACCGACATACAAAGTAGTACCGGTAGAAGTACAAGTTGCGGGAACAATTACAGTCATAGTGGGTTCTTCATCGAACGTAAGCGAATCGGTGTAATCACAACGCGTGCAGGAAATAGAGATAACCCACTTTCCTTCGCCGTTCTTAACTGCATCGCTGTAAACTTTATCATGATCAAGAGCAGGAGCAACTTCAGCTTCAGGAATTTCCTGTCCACACTCTTTACAAGTGAACGCAGCTCTGATTGCAGGAGTCGTACAAGTTGCAGGAGTGATCTTTCCTTCGCCATCGGCAGCAACGTGTTCTACTTCAAATTTAAGAAGTACGGACTCGCCGCAAGCGTCACAAATGTAGGAACCGCTGAGGTTCTTGTTCGTGCACTTAAATTCGGTATCAGCGAACCAAGTAATATCGTCCTTGTATTCAGCGTAGCTATATGTAATGAAAGCACCCTGAGCATCCTTAGCAGGCATAAATACGGTAGTACCGTCAGCCTTCTTAAGAGTATGAGCAAGTTTCGGAATTACGGTATCGATTTCAAAGCTATTGTTATCTTTATCTACAACGTCGTAGTGAGTATTTCCGGCTTTTGTGCAGGTAGCAGGAGTAATCTTCTCTACAACAGACTTAAGATCAGTGTAAGTCTTAACAGCTTCGCTTTCGCCGCAGTTACGTTTACATTTAGCGAGGATGGTGTACTTATCATCAACTTTGCTTACAGTGTAATCATAATCATGTCCGAGAGCAGGAATAACTTCTTCTGCATCGGGCTTCTTGCATACGGAGCACTCGAATACATACTTACCAGCAGTTTCGCAAGTAGCTTTGACAGTGGGCTCAGCGTTTGCAGGACGTACGTGGTTCAACTGAACTTTAACTAATACGTCTTTGTTGCAGACTTCACAAGTGAATTTAGCAGCAGCAGGAGCTTCACAGGTAAGAGTTTCTTCAGCGAAGAGAGAAATACCGGTAGCATCGAACGCAGCCTTATCAGCGAAGAGAAGAACGCCGTTGTTAGCCTTAAGATCAACAAGCTTACCGTTAAGAGTATGCTGAGTACCGGGGATAGTTACGTCTTTAACAACGATTTCCTGTCCGTCAACGGTAATAGTGAACGTACCCTTCTTAGCTTCTCCGCAAGAACCGTCGGCAGGAGTAACGTCAGAAACAGTGTAAGCAGCATCCTTGCAAGCAGGGATAGACTTAGTAACGGTCTGACCGCAAACCTTACAAACACCGGAAAGAGTTCCGACTTTGTTGTATTCGGGTTTCTCGGAAACAGTCCAAGTTTCGGAAACGTGACCCTTAGCGTCTTTAGCGTCAAGCCAGTAGCTTTCTTCACCGACAGCGTGGCAACGAGTACACATCTGTACAGTCCAACCGCCGTTTTCACACCAGCTCTTAAGATTGTGCTCATCAAGAACAGGAGCAGCCTCCCATACGTGACCGAGAGCAGGTTTTTCATCCTTAATTTCAGCTTCGTATCCGCAGACCGTACACTTTTCAGCAGTGTAACCTTTTTCCATGCAAGTAGGTTCAACAACGGTCGTCTCGTAAACGTGACGAACGCCTACATAAGTGTAAGCATATCCGCAATCGGGGCAAAGCATAAGGTAAACGCCGTTGGTGAAAGTTTTGTCAGCTTTCATCGCATGCGCAACTTCTTCAACATAGTGAGCGTTCTTGTGATCACAAGCGACACTGTCTTCACCAAGCTTAATTTCGCCCGTAGTCTTGTCGGAATATGTAATCTTAAGAACGTTTCCGTCTTTTTCAATAGCTACAACAGATTTGGTAACAGTAGTCGAAGCTACAGGAACTTCGATGGTCTTACCGTCGCTGAGAGTAAGAACGAACTTGTCGCCTTTAACTTCAGCAGATTTAACAAAACCTACATTGCCAAGAGTTGCAACAGAGTCATCATCATAAACGGCAACGATTTCGCCCTTGTCGTTTACGTTGATAGACTTGACAGACTTTGCTTTTTCACCGCATCCGGTCGCGAACAAAGTGAGCGCGCAGATACAGCTTACAACAAGGATCATGACAAGCCATTTTGCAAACTTTTTCATTTTAAATTCTCCTTTAATATTTTTTAAGTTTGTTTGAGTGTTTTTTGTAAAGTGATTTTACATAAATTATTCATTCAATACCATTTTCGTCCGGCACCTCCCGAATGATTTACCTTTAAAAAAACGTCAGTAAACCCTTTTGCTATAATCTTAAACCATTTGTTCCGATTTGTCAACTGTTTTAAGGAATTATTTTTTCGGTTTTTTATACCTGTTTCGCATATATCTTTTTTAAAGCTTTCGGCGGGCGAATTCTTTCCGATTTATTTTATTTTCGGTTTACTTTTCCGTTTTCGGGCAACTTTCGGTTCTGCATCCAAAGCATTATCCCGCGCGACGGAAAATTCCCCGAAACAAAACCCGTCGGCTGAGAAAAGGGTAAATCAAAAAAATACAATTTTCGCAAAGCAATCGGTCTTCCGAAAAGCCGAAAAAGTTACATATATATAATATGTTATACGCAAATGAGATGACAAACAGAATTTTTTATACAAAATTTCAATTTGTTTTTGCATAAACGTAATGATAAATTAAATAAAATTACAAGCGTTTTCCGTAAAATTTTTTAATGAAAGCCTTGACGGAAACAATTCGAGAAGGTTGCGGCACGCGAAAAAATATAAAGTACAGTCAAAAAGTTTAAATAAGGTAAAGTCGGAAAATTACAAACGTTTCGAGCGGTTATAGAAATTTCTTATGGTTCGGATAAAAAATTTGATAACCACGAGGAGGTTCTGCCGATTAACGATTCGGATGTCACAAGTGAAATATCGTTTGATAATTATTTATGCAATATCGCACAGAAAATCTGTCCTCTTTCGTCAAATCCGCGCGGAAAAACGCTCGATTTGCTATCTTTTCCAAGAGGAAAAAGCTTTTATACTCTCTTTCGGTGAGTTTTACCGACATATTCCCCAAAAGGGGGAGACAAATAAAAAATTAAATGCGGAAGATTGCCGAAAGAGGATTGTTAAGATAAATCTTATCCAGACTGAAAAAACTGCCTTTAAGGTTTTCCGCCATCGCTCCGTCCGCGCCGCCGCCGACAAGATAGGCAACCTCGAGAACGATTATCGCAAGCGCGATAAACTCCGCAACGCCTAAAAGCACGCCCAGAATACTGTTTAAAACCCTTACTCCGCCTGTTTTGGACTCCAGAATGCCCGCAAGCACGTTGACGACAAGGAGCTGAACAAGCATTACGGCTACAAAAATGCAAACGGCGGTCAGAATGGTTTCGATTCTTATCGTTACCAAAAAATCGCAAAAACCGTTATTCTGAGACTTTAAATACTCCACAAATTTCGCCTGCGCGCTCTTCGTCTGATCCAAAGAAATTATTATTCCGAACAGAAAATACGCTATCACAAGCGTTATTATTCGCCCCGTTATTCCTTTATTTAACACTTTAAGGCTGCGCCCGAACCCGAGCGCCGCGCCCAACACGGCAAACAGGCATGCGCCGCCTATCGCCAGATAATCCGCTCCGATCAATTTTTTATTTCTCCGTCTTTATTGTTTACATTGTAACACATTCCGAAACAAAAATAAAGCGAAGCGACGATTATTCGTTAAATTTTTAAAAAAGAAAATAAAACGTAAAGAAGGTAAAAAATCGCTCAATCTACGTCGGGCGAGAATAAAAGGCGAAAGCAGCGGCAAACCGCTTGCGGTTTGCCGCTGCAGTGTTATAAAAAGTAAAAACAAGCCGATAATCGACTTATAGACAAACTTTTACTGATTTTTATCTCTCTTGTTGCGCCCTCTTCCGTCAAATCCTTGCAAAAAGCCGTTCGATTTACCGCCTTCTCCAAAGAACGAAGGCTCAGCTCTCTTTTGTCAGGTCGTTGCGGAAAGAAGCTTGATTTACCGCTTTCTCCAAGAACGAAGGCTCGGTTCTCCTTTGTCAGGTCATTGCGGAAAGAAGGTTGATTTACCGCTTTCTCCAAAGGAAGAAAACCCTCGTTTATCTTCCCGGCTATATCGAAAACGAAAAAGACGAAAAATGGGAAGCTCCGAACGTTATAAACAAGAAAAAAGCCGAAAAACTCATCGCAAAATACTTAAACGAAGAAAACGTTTACGCCGAATTTGACAAGCTTAAAGACAAATGGTATAATTTCCTCGGAAATTTCGCCGTTAAATCTTCGGACGAAAAGTTCGATCGCGTAGTCAATATCCGGAATCAGTATCAATGGGGCTTAAAATCAAACCCTGTATGCCGAAAGAAATAAACGAATTTAATCTCACAAGGAAATTCCGCGGCGTTACGTACGAAATTTTCGCCGTACGCGACGAAAAAAAAGCCGCGGGAGTATAATATAAACGGAATAAAACAAACAAACGACCTTCTCCCGCAAGGAAAAACGGGCGAAACGATTAAAGCGGAGGTTATTTATAAATGAACTCGAAAATTTATCGGCTCGACACGCCGAATACCTCTCTCGTCTTTATGCAGGACGAGGACAAAATATATTACCTTTATTACGGCAAAAAAATAGGCGACGTGCCGCCCGAAATTTGCTATGTGAAATGGGACAATATCGGCACGGACCTCAAAAACAAGCTTTTCTCCTGTTTCGGAGACGATGATCATCGCGACAAGTCTATCCTTCTTTTTAATCCCGACAATTCTTTTTCGAACGAATTCGTCTTTAAAAACGCCGTGGTTACCAAAGGCAAAAAAGCGATTCCCGATCTTCCCTCCTCGTTCGGTGCGGAAAAGACGATTACTTTCGAATTTGTCGACGAACTCGAGAATTTGTTGCTAACGATAAGTTATTCCTCTTATCGCGACACCGACGTTATAACCGCCCGTTCGTCTCTTACGAACCTCGGAGAAAAAACTCTTTCGATAAAGAAATTCGCTTCCGTTCAACTCGATATTTCCGAAAGCGATTTCACCGTTTCCACCTTCGACGGCGGCTGGGCGAGCGAAAGATATCGCCACGACACCAAGCTCAACTCGGGGCTTTTCGTAAATCAATCGCTCGCGGGGGCTTCGTCCTCTCAACACAACCCGTTTTCGCTTATAAAAAACCAAAACGGCGTTTACGCTTTCAATCTCGTTTATTCGGGCAATCATAAAACCTCTTACGAAACGGATTCTTATAACAGAACGAGAATTATCTGCGGCGTGAACGATTTCGCGTTCGAATACCGCTTAGCGGGCGGCGATACTTTTTACACTCCCGAAGCCGTAATGATTTTTTCAAAAAACGAGGACGACCTGACTTTGAATCTTCACTCGTTTGTTAATAAACACATAATTCCAAAGCGGCGGCAGAATAAAAAACGCCCCGTCGTCATAAACAACTGGGAAGGCACGGGCTTTGATTTTACGAGAGAAAAAATACTCGAAATCGCCAAAAAAGGCAAGAAAATCGGCGCGGAAATGTTCGTTCTGGACGACGGTTGGTTCGGAAAACGAAACGACGACAGATCTTCGCTCGGAGACTGGTTCGATAACGCCGAAAAAACGGGAGGTATATCCCGTCTCGCCGACGATATCCGCGCGCTCGGGCTCGATTTCGGAATATGGTTAGAACCGGAAATGATTTCGCCAGACAGCGAACTTTTCCGCGCTCACCCCGAATATGCGATGGTTATTCCCGGGAAAAAACCGTATCTTCGCAGATTTCAGATGATGCTCGATTTGACAAACGAAGAAGTTAAAAATTTCGTTATCGAAAGCGTGGAAAGGACCATCGAACTCGCAAAACCCTCCTATATAAAGTGGGATTTCAACAGAGTTATGAGCGATTGTTTCTCGAAAACGGTGTTTATCGGCGAATATTGCTATCGGTACGTCGTTGCGCTGTACTCGATTATGAAAACGCTCACCGAAAATCACCCCGAAATTCTTTTCGAGGGTTGCGCCGCGGGCGGAGCGAGATTCGACCTCGGAATTCTCTGTTATTTCCCGCAAATATGGACAAGCGACAACACCGACCCCGCCGTCCGCGCCGTAATACAGACGAATACTTCGATTTGTTACCCGCAATCCTGTATGACGGCTCATCTTTCCGCTTCTCCGAACGGATTTACGAAAAGAGAGTTTTCTTTGGAAAATCGCTTTAACGTAGCATGTCTCTTCAATTTCGGTTATGAACTCGATTGCTCGGGATATACAGACAAAGAAGTAAAAGACGCGGCAAAATTATCCGAATTTTACAAAAAAAGACGAGATTTTATCCTTTACGGCGATTTTTACAGGCTCGGAGACTACTCTTCGGCGGCTAACGGCTTGGCTTTGAACGCGGCTATGCAAAATCCGACTTCGGACGGCTTGCCGACGGGCGTATGCGGATTTCAGGTCGTTTCGGCGCACAAGGACAAATCGCTCGCGAGCGTTATTATGCCGACCCGCGAAAACGGCGTTTCCAACCGCAAAATAGCTTTCAAAGGACTTGACAAAAACGAAAAATACACCGCGACCGTTTACGATAAAAATCTTAACGTTTTCGATTCGTTCTTTATCGGCGGAGACGTTTTATCGGAAGGCATACCTTACGAAAAATACAGGCTTGCGGAAGAGATTTGTTCAGACGCCGATTTCCGCTCTTTCCTCATCGAATTTTCCCTTTAACGAAAAGACAACGGAACGGGTTTTAATTCTCCGCAATAAGGTACGGGCAATTTCTCGCGATAACATATTGATATAGCCGAATTTTTCGTTTGCCTCAAATTTTACATACCATATATTTACGGTTAAACGCATCGTTTATCTTAAATTTTACACACAATGTGTTTACGATTAAACGCGCCGTTTGTTCCGAATTATGTTTGATAATCGACTTATAGACAGACTTTTTATAACGACACAACTTAATTTGCAAACAAAAAAGCAAGGCTCTCGCCCTGCTTTTTAATTATAGTTATTATCCGTTTACATTTCCTTTCGATCCAGAATCGCGCGGGAAATGGTTACTTCGTCCGCATATTCGAGTTCGCTCCCGATGGGAATCCCGTGCGCGAGACGAGTTACTTTCACGCCGAGCGGCTTCAAAAGTCCCGAAATGTACATAGCGGTGGCTTCGCCCTCGACGTCCGGATTTGTCGCCATTATAACTTCCTTAACTCCGCCTTGCGAAATGCGGGAAAGAAGTTCCTTTATCCTTATGTCGTTCGGAGTTATCCCTTCCATAGGACTTAAAACGCCGTGCAAAACGTGATAAACGCCCTTGAATTCGTGAGCTTTTTCCATTGCGAGAACGTCTTTCGGCTCTTTAACCACGCAGATAACCGAACTGTCGCGGAAAGAGCAAATATCGCAGACGTCCTTATCGGTATAGTTTCCGCAGATTCTGCAATAATGCACTTCTTTTTTGACTTTGAGAATACTTTCGGCAAATTCCGCGGCTTCCTCTTCGGTCATATTTATCACCTTATAAGCGTAACGTTGCGCGGTTTTCGCGCCTACGCCCGGGAGTTTCGTGAACTGATTTATGAGTTTGCCTATCGGTTCAATATACGCGCTCATACTTAAATGAGACCGCCCGCTCCGCCGAATTTACCCATTTTCTCCTCGTACATTTCGTCTGCGGCTTCGTACGCCGTGTTGAGCGCGGCGACGATAAGGTCTTCGAGCATTTCGATATCGTCGGGATCGACGGCTTTCGGATCGATAGAAAGCGATTTTACGACTTTTTTACCGTTTACGACCACTTTTACGAGTCCGCTTCCGCTTTCGCCCTCGATTTCGGCTTCTTCAAGCTCTTCCTGAGCCTGAGCCATTTGCTCCTGCATTTTCTGCGCCTGTTTCATAAGTTGCTGCATCTGATTTCCGCCGCCGAAGCCGCCGAAACCGCCTCTGCCGTATGCCATAAGTAGTTTCTCCTTAAATTCTTTATATTTTTAATAATTTTTATTGACTTCTTTAACTTGCAATCGATTTGTTTAACGCGCAATCGATTCCCCAAAGAACAGAATCAGTCTTCGACTTTAACGACGTCCGCGCCGAAAGTTTTTTTAACCTCGTCCACGTCCTTTTCGAATCCGTCCTTTTCCTCTTCGTCAGATTTTACTATTTCGATATCGTAATCTCCGACCGATTTCACTATCTTGGAAAGAGTTTCGAGATTGGCGGCTTTGGTGACGGCGTTATATCCCGCTTCGTCCGCCGCGGCAACTCTCAACGTTTTTCCGTAAAGCTTTGCCGTCATTTCCTGACAGGCTATCCACAAAACGATTTGTTTCTCGGCTCTGAGCTTTCTTACGACCGTACCCCAGATTTTCCCCGCGCTCATAGCGTCGGCTTTCTGCTTGGTCGCGCCCTGCTCTGCCGAAACCGTCGAAAATCCCGAACCTGTCGAACCTGCCGAACCGGCAACCGGCTGAGGCTCTTTCTTTTCGGCGAAATCGTCTTCCGATTTTACCGTTTTTACAGCCGATTGAGCGGATTTTTCGTCGTTAATCGACTTATAGGCGGATTTTTCGATTTCGTATTCGTCTTCCGGCGGAGGAATCGGAATCCCTTCGTCCATATAATCGTTATACGTTTCGGCTTTCTCCGCAGGCTTTTCTTCCGCGGATTTTACCGTCGGTTTTTCCGCTGCCGCGTTCATAAATTCGGTTTTAGCCGAAGCAGCTTTTCCCGTTGCCGCGGGGGCAACTGCCGTGCCGCCGACATTTATACCGATGTTTTCGCCAACGCTTCCGCCGACGGATTTTCTTTCAAACTCTCCTTCCGCAAGAGCTTTTTCGAGTGCGGAAATACGACCGAGCAAAGCGTCGATATTGTAATCCGCGGACGGCTCTGACGCTTTTATGCAAGCGCATTCGAGCAAGATTTTGGGGCTGACGCTGTAACGCATCGCGCCTTCCGCTTCGCTGAAAATTTCTATCGTACGCAAAATTCTGTGTTCGTCCGCAAGAGAAGCCACGTGGCTGACCGATTCGAAAACGTCGTCCGGGAGAGAAAGAATTTTCTTCGCGCCCGCGCAGGTTTTGCAAACGATTGTTTCTCTGAGCCTTGCGATAACGTCCTTGCAAAGCACGCCTACGCTTTTGCCCGATTCCGTCAGACTTTCGACCGTCTCTAAAGCCGCGCCCGTGTCCGAACGCAGAATATTTTCGATAAGCTCGGTTATTTTCGAAGAATCGGTCGCCCCGAGAATTTCGAGAACGTCGTTATAAGTAAGTTTTTCGTCTTTATAAGAAACGCAGATATCCGCAATGGAAAGCGCGTCTCTCATACTGCCCATACCCGCTCTCGCTATCGCCGTGACGGCTTCTTCGTCGTAATCCTTGCCGATTTCCTTGTAAATCTTCCCGATGTTTTCCGCGATAAGCGAAGTGGGAATAAGACGGAAATCGAAACGCATACAACGCGACAAAATCGTCGAAGGGAGCTTATGCACCTCCGTCGTCGCGAGAATGAAAACCGCGTGTTTGGGCGGTTCTTCGAGCGTTTTCAAAAGCGCGTTGAAAGCCTCCGTCGTGAGCATATGCACTTCGTCGATGATATAGACTTTATATTTACCGCTTACGGGCGGATACTGAATTTTTTCGCGGATTTCTCTTACGTTTTCGACTTTGTTGTTGGAAGCCGCGTCCATTTCGAGGATATCGAGATTAGCTCCGTCCGCCAAAGCTTTGCACGTAGCGCATTTGCCGCAAGGCGAGCCGTCCACGGGCGAAAGGCAGTTTATCGCTCTCGCGAAAATTTTAGCTGCCGAAGTTTTGCCCGTTCCCCTCGCTCCGCAGAAAAGATACGCGTGCCCTATCCTGCCCGTTTTTATCTGATTTTTTAAAGTTCTCACTATATGGTCCTGACCGATAAGCCCGTCGAACCCGCTCGGTCGAAACCTTCTGTATAATGCAAGATACGCCATCAAAAATCACCTTTTCCGAGATTGTTCATCAATTTCTTCTTTATTCTTTGCAACGCGTTGTCCGCCGACTTCGCGCTTCTTCCCGTTTTTTCGCCTATCTCCGCGTAAGTCATTCCGCTGAGATAATATTTAAGGATTTTATATTCGAATTCGCTTAAAATCGCCGTCGCGCCGTCGGTAAACGCCCTGCCCTCTTCGCCTATCATAAGCATTTCTTCGGGATTGAACGGCGAAACGAGTTTTAGTTCGTCGGTTAATTCCACCGAATCGTTCAAAGGCATGTTGCCCTTGCTGAGCGATTTTTTAACGGCGTTCTGTATCGACGACGACACGCATCTGTACGTGAACGTTTTAAACGACGCTCCTCTTTTCGCGTCGAAAGAATTTACGGCTTTTAATAGCCCCAGAACACCTTCCTGAACGAGGTCGTCATCGTCCCCTCCGACAAGGAAATAGGAACGGGAAACCGATTTGACGAGTTCTTTATATCTTTCTAAAATGACGGGGAACGCGTCCGTATTCCCGGCTTTGTGCAGGGCTATAAGCTCCTCGTCCGACAAATTATCAAACATTTTTTCTTTGTCTCAACGCTTCGAAAACGCCTATTCCGCAAGCAACCGACGCGTTAAGGCTGTTCACTTTCCCGTACATCGGTATGCTCATAACCGCGTCGCATTTCTTCTGCGTGAGTTTATTAACGCCCGTATCCTCGCCGCCGATAACGATCGCGATACGCCCTTTAAGGTCGGTTTTATAAATACTTCCGCCGCCGAGCTCCAAGGCGTAAGCCCAGATACCCTCGTCCTTAATCTCTTCGAGCGCGGAATTTATGTTGGTAACTCTCGCTATCCTGAGGTGGTTCGCGCTGCCCTCGGAAATACGCATAACCGCGTCGGTTACACTCGCGCTTCTGTGCTTTCCGATAATAAGTCCGTCCACGCCGCCGCATTCGCAAACTCTTATAACGCTTCCGAGATTGTGCGGGTCTTCGACGCCGTCCAGAATTACGATAAACGCGTCCTCTTTATCCTTGACGTCGTTTAAAATATCGCCGAGCTCGGCGTACTTATAATCGGAAACGTACGCGATAAAGCCCTGATGACGGCGGGTCTCGCTCTCCTTATCGAGAACGGACTTATCCGCGAAAGCGACCTTAACGCCCGCGCTTTTGATAACGCTTATAAGCATTTTGGACTCCGCGTCTCTCATACCGTTCGCAACAAGCACCTTGTCTATAGTCTTACCTGTTTTCAAAAGTTCTCTGACAGAGTTTTTTCCTTCAATCTTCATTTGTTTTTATATAATCTCCGTAATTTAATCCGTAGTTCATTATCTCGTAAAGCCTTTCATCGCGCCCCGTAAGGTACAAAAAACCCAAAAGAGCCTCAAAACCGGTGGATTTGTGGTAATCGGTAACGGTCGCGCCCTTGGCTTTGTTCGCTTTTTTGGCGTTTCTCGCTCTTTTATAAACGTCTATCTCTTCTTCCGTCAGAAAGCCGTCGTTTAAAAGCGTATCGATTTTCTTCGCCTGCTCCTTCGCGCTCACCGCCTCCGAACAAGCTTCGGTGAGCATATAAGGCTTCGCGTCGCAATTAAGGGCGAAATATTCTCTCATATAAAGCGAATAAACGGCGTCGCCTACAAACGCTAAGGTTATGTTATTTATTGTTAAGGCTTTTTTTCCGTCGATAATTTCACGCATAATAAATAATATCCTTTCTTATTATATCATAAAACACTTTTTTTTACAATCGTTTTTATATTACTTTTATTTTGCGTCCGCCTGTTGTATCCGTATCCCGTTCTCGTTATCCCGCTCTTATTGCGTCCGCCCTATAAAAAACGCCCGAACGAAGCCGTTCGGGCAATGATAAAGAGGTTTTTTATATGAACAAGCATAGTAACTCGAATTATGCCGTAGTGAACGGCTTGTTCCGCAACAGAAAAACACCTTCCCCACTCGGGGAAGGTGCGTAGGGGATAGGCTTGCTCCTCCGGCCTATATGTTTGCTCCGAGGGTAAAAAATGCCTTTCCCCCCTTGGCGGAAAAAATCATAGTCACAAGTAATCGAGTTAAAACCGCGGTCTTGCAACCAAAATACCGAGCCGTTGATTTTATTGTTTTGAAATTGTTCCGTCCGTGCAGTAAACGGTATAATTTCCGGTGTTCAAATCCCAAAGGTGACCCTTTGGAATGCCTTTCCATTGCGCTATCGTGCCGTTGTAGTTGATAGTTGTAAGTCCGCTGCAACCATAGAACGCCTGCTCACCGATAGAGGTTACGCTGTTACCGATTGTTACGCTCGTTAAGCTGCTGCAACCTCTGAACGCATAATCTTCTATAGAAGTTACGCTGTTCGGAATAGTTACGCTCGTTAAGCCGCTGCAACCATAGAACGCCCACTCACCGATAGAGGTTACGCTGTCCGGAATAGTTACGCTCGTTAAGCTGTCGCAACCAAAGAACGCCTGATCACCGATAGAAGTTACGCTGTCCGGGATTGTTACACCCGTTAAGCTGCTGCAACCATAGAACACCCGATTACCGATAGAAGTTACGCTGTCCGGTATGGTTACGCTCGTAAGTTCGCTACAACCATAGAACGCAGAATCGCCTATAGAAGTTACGCTTCCGTCGGAAGGAATAATACTGTTTTTACAACCCGAAATCAAAGTCTTGGTCTCGGTTTCAATCAGACAGTTTCCGTTACTATGATATTTTGTATTGCCGGACGATACGCTTATGATTTCAAGTCCACTGCAACCCCGGAACGCAAAAGATACTATAGAAGTTACGCTGTCCGGTATGGTTACGCTCGTTAAGCTGCTGCAATCAGCGAACGCCGAACCACCGATACTAGTTACGCTGTTACCGATTGTCACGCTCGTTAAGTTACTGCAACCATTGAACGCATATTCACCTATAGAAGTTACGCTGTCCGGAATAGTTACGCTCGTTAAGCTGCTGCAATCACAGAACGCAACATCGCCTATATAAGTTACGCTGTCTGGTATGGTTACGCTCGTTAAGCTGCTGCAAATCGCGAACGCATAACCACCGATACTAGTTACGCTGTCCGGTATGGTTACGCTCGTTAAGCTGTCGCAACCAAAGAACGCATATTCGCCTATAGAAGTTACGCTTCCGTCGGAAGGAATAATACTGTTTTTACAACCCGAAATCAAAGTCTTGGTCTCGGTTTCAATCAGACAGTTTCCGTTACTATGATATTTTGTATTGCCGGACAATACGCTTATGCTTTCAAGTCCACTGCAATTCTGGAACACATATTTGCCTATATAAGTTACGCTGTCCGGTATTGTTACGCTCGTTAAGCTGCTGCAATCAGCGAACGCACTATAACCTATAGAAGTTATGCTGTCCGGAATAGTTACGCTCGTAAGTCTGTTGCAACCATTGAACGCATCATTGCCTATATAAGTTACGCTGTCCGGGATAGTTATGCTCGTAAGTCCGTAGCAACTCTCGAACGCACCATCGCCTATAGAAGTTATGCTTCCGTCGGAAGGAATAATACTGTTTTTACAACCCAAAATCAAGGTTTCGCTCTCTTTTTCAATCAAACAGTTTTCGTTACTATAATATCTTGTATTGCCTTTTGATACGCTTATACTTTCAAGTCCGCCGCAATCAGCGAACGCATATTCGTCTATATAAGTTACGCTGTTCGGAATAGTTACGCTCGTAAGTCCGCTGCAACGCCGGAACGCCTGTTTACCGATAAAAGTTACGCTGTCCGGTATGGTCATGCTCGTAAGTTCGCTGCAATAATAGAACGCGCCAGAATGGATAAACTTTGTTTTGCTATTTATAACGCAAGAAGTTATGGAAAAGTTCTTTGCCTTTACCAATACGACATAAGGATTATTATCGTTGCCTAAATATAATCCGTTTTCATATTCGTTATATTTCAAATTACCGCAATCATCGAACGCATATTCGTCTATAAAAGTTACGCTGTCCGGGATAGTTACGCTCGTAAGTCCGCTGCAATTCTGGAACGCATATTCGCCTATAGAAGTTACGCTGTTCGGAATAGTTACGCTCGTTAAGCCGCTGCAACCATAGAACGCCCACTCACCGATAGAGGTTACGCTGTCCGGAATAGTTACGCTCGTTAAGCTGTCGCAACCAAAGAACGCACGACCACCGATAGAAGTTACGCTGTTCGGAATTGTTACGCTCGTAAGTCCGCTGCAATTCTGGAACGCATATTTGCCTATAGAAGTTACGCTGTCCGGGATTGTTACGCTCGTAAGTCCGCTGCAATTCTGGAACGCATATTTGCCTATAGAAGTTACTTTGTAGCCGTTCGCGGTTTTTCCCGGTATAACGATATCTTTATCGGTACAAGTGCCTATACCGGTAACGGCACATGTCACGTTATCCGAATTGACCGAATAACTTAACCCTTTCGAACCTTCCTGTAAAATTTCTTCGGTTTCGGAATATTCGCAGCCGTTTCTCATACATTTTCTTGTTTTTTTGCTGTCGACAATTGTCCATTCGCCGAAATCATGACCGAGCGCATTGCCGCTTTCAAAAGTACTGCTTCCCTTTTCGCCGCAAGCGCAAGAGTAATAATACTTCGCCGCTTCGGTGCAGGTTGCTTCCGAAGCAAGGTATTGCTGTTCGACTTTCTGCTCGGTAAACGAATGCGTGTGATTTTTATTACAGATGACGAGTCCGACGATTGCACCCGATAAAAAAATTAAACTTAAAATAGAAAGCGCTAATTTTTTCATGCCTAAAACTCCTTTTGTTCCCTTTTTTATTGATTTTTTCTTTGTAATTTGTGCTTCTGATACTTAGATAAAACGCATTTTTTTAATTATTATAACACCTGTTAGTTTTTATGTCAACAAAATATGTTCTTTCTACAAATGCACGTATTTTTATCGTTTAAAATTCACTTCGGTTTATAATTTGTACGTCTATCTCGTAATAGCAAACGCACATTTTCTATTTTCGTTTTTTTCGGAAAAATTTGTTGTTTCATCTGAAATTTTAATGATTTAAAACATCGTTTTGACGATTAAATTAAAAAACTCCGATGAGATAATGATCTGACTCTTTAACTCGTCAGAAGAGTTTGTTTTATGTTTGTTTTTCTTCCCCTTCCGCCAATAAAAATCGCCCGAACGGCTTTACTCGGGCGATTTTGATTATTTAACGGCAAATTATATAGTTAATCGACTTATTCATCTTCGTAATCGTTTGCGGCGGAAGAGGTTTTTTCGTCTTTCAGGCGAGGTTTTTCACATAAACTTACAAGCACGGTATCTTCGCCGATACGTTCGATACACTTGAAACCTATGATAAGTTCACCCGAAAAGAACAAGCCGCTCTTCTTTCCCGGAACGATTATACCCTTGACTTTCCCGTCTGGATAAGTTATCACCATATCGGTGATTTTGCCGAGGTCTTTGCCGTCCGCAACGTTGATTACTTTTTTCTTCTTTAAATCGGTAAGATTGTATTCCATCTTAATTCTCCCTTTTTATCCTATTATCCGAAAAGTCGAATTATGACGAAATACGGCGAACGGTTATGCGATGAACAATTATCGTTCCGAGCGAAAGACCGTTATCGTTTTAAGCGGCGAACATTACGCCTTCAGCTTCGGTTTCACTTCCTTTAAGGCGTTTTTTTCGAGACGGGAAACCTGAGCCTGAGAAAGCCCTATTTCGGCGGAAATTTCCGTCTGGGTTTTACCCTCGTAATAACGCATATACAAAATACGTTTTTCGCGTTCGCCGAGCGAGGAAATCGCCCTTTCGAGCGCGACGTTTTCCGTCCATCTCTCGTCGGTGTTTCTCTCGTCGCTTATCTGATCCATAACAAGGAGCGTGTCGCCGTTTTTATTGTAAACGGGATCGTAAAGAGAAACGGGGTCGGAAATGGCGTCGAGCGCGTAAACCACTTCGCACTCGGGAATGGCAAGCGTCTCGGCGATTTCCGCCATGGTGGCAACGTCATCCTTTTCAGCTTCTATTCTGCTACGTGCCTGCAAAACCTTATAAGCCGTATCTCTTATGCTTCTCGCAACCCTCAGACTGTTGCTGCCGCGGATAACTCTTTTTACTTCACCGATAATCATCGGTATGGTTTTCGTTTGTCGAAACAATAAAAAAAGCTCTTTTACAGGATTTTACCCCGGAAAAGAGCTTTATTACAGTTAAAAAAATACTAATTATTTAAAATATCCTTGACTTTCATAAGTCGCGTTGTTGCCGCACGTTCGTTTTCGTCGAGTTTACTCTTGATATATTTAACGGTTTCCTCGATCTGCGGAATCATAATATATTCGAGCGCGTTCACTCTTCGTTTGTTACGCTCGATTTCCACCGCGAGCATCGCGACCGTCTTTTCTATCTCCGCAAGCTTTAAAAGTTTCCCGACGAGTTTTCCGATTTTTTCCACCGAATAATCGGCTTCGCTCGTGATTTCGGCAAAAGCGTACGGGAATGCCGCCGAGCTTTCGGTTTCCGTTATCTTTATTGACGGAACTTCCACGTTCATAACGTCCTTAATGCCGAACTCCGCGTTCACGGAAGAAACGGGCATCGAAAACACCTTGTCTATTTCGTCCTTGGAAAGCCCCGCGCAAGCCATACCGAATTTATCGAGACAATCGGAAAGTTCGGCTTCAAGTTCCGCCCTGAGCCGCTTGTTTTCCTTAATCAAAGCGGTGAACCGGCGGATCATCTCGTCCGATTTATCCTTGAGAAGCTTATGTCCTCTCGTTGCGGTGGACAGCCTCGCTTTTAATTTTTTCAACTCCATTCTCGTGGGGTTGACGTTCAATCTTGTCATATTATTTACCTTAAAACCCGTCTATAAGTCGATTATCGGGGCATTTTAATGTCTATCAAGATATTTTTCGATATACTTTTCTTTGATACGTTTAAGCTCGGACTTAGGAAGAATCTTCAGAAGTTTCCAGCCGAGATCGAGCGTTTCTTCGATACTTCTGTTCGTCGTGAAACCTTGCGAAACGTACTGTTTTTCAAACTCCTCGGCAAATTTAGCGTAAAGCTTATCGGTCTGCGTAAGAGCCGAATCACCCAGGATTGCGGAAAGTTCCTTGCACTCCTTACCTTTTGCATACGCCGCGAAAAGCTGGTTCATCGTGTCCGCGTGGTCTTCTCTCGTTTTACCGTCTCCGATACCTTTATCTTTAAGTCTCGAAAGAGACGGAAGTACGTCTATAGGCGGATTAACACCCTTTTTGAAGAGTTCTCTCGAAAGTATTATCTGTCCTTCCGTGATGTATCCGGTAAGGTCGGGAATGGGGTGAGTTTTATCGTCTTCGGGCATCGTGAGGATGGGAATCTGAGTTATAGAACCCTCTTTACCTCTGATTCTTCCCGCTCTTTCGTAAAGGGTTGCGAGGTCGGTGTAAAGATAACCGGGATAACCTCTTCTTCCGGGAACTTCCTTTTTAGCCGCGGAAACCTCTCGTAAAGCTTCGGCGTAGTTGGTTATATCCGTCATAATAACGAGAACGTGCATACCTTTATCGAAAGCGAGATATTCCGCGCACGTCAAAGCCATTTTCGGCGTTGCGAGACGTTCTATCGCGGGGTCGTTCGCAAGGTTTGTGAACAGAACCGTTCTTTCGATTGCGCCCGTCTTTTTGAAGTCGTCTATGAAATACTGCGCTTCCTCGTAAGTTATGCCTATCGCGGCGAAAACTACCGCAAATTTATCGTTCGCATTCAGCACTCTCGCCTGACGGGCTATCTGCGCCGCAAGTTCGGCATGAGGAAGTCCGCTCATAGAGAACACGGGGAGCTTCTGACCTCTTACGAGCGTGTTAAGTCCGTCGATTGCGGAAATACCCGTCTGAATAAACTCGTTGGGGTAGTTTCTCGCGGCGGGATTTATCGGCTCGCCGTTTACGTTCATACTCTTTTCGGGAATAATCGGCGCGCCGCCGTCGCGGGGTTTGCCCATTCCGTCGAAAACTCTTCCGAGCATATCTTCGGAAAGATCGAGCGATAAGCTTCTGCCCAAAAATTTGGCTTTGGAAGTGGAGATTTTTAATCCTTGCGTGTTTTCGAAAAGCTGAACGACGGCTTTGTCATCTTTGACTTCGAGAACCTTACCTCTTCTTATTTCGCCGTTTTCCTGCGTTACTTCGACAAGCTCGTCGTAAGTTACACCCTCTACGCCTTCTACGAGCATCAGAGGTCCTACGACTTCTTTTATCGTTTTATATTCCTTATACATCGCCCTCTCCTTTGAGCGCAAGCGCTTTAAGCTCTTTTTCGAGTTCGGCGTCTATCTCGTCGAAAGCGGCTATCGAACTCTCTTCTATATATTTGGCTCTGCCTATCTTCTCTTTGGCTTCGATCGCGGTAACTTCGTCTATATCCGCATAGTTTGCTACGGCTACGTTTCCGAGATCGTAGAACTTCTTGATGAGTTTGAGCATTCTGTACTGCTTATCCAAAGAGGTGTAAGTATCGGTCTCGTGGAAGGCGTTCTGATGGAGATAGTCCTCTCTTATCATCTTAGCCGTTTCGAGCGTCATTCTGTCCTTGTAGGAAAGCGTGTCCATACCGACGAGCCTTACGATTTCCTCCAGGCTCGCTTCTTCCTGCAATATATTCATTATGAACGCGCGGAGTTCCATAAAGTCCGCTCCCACGTTCTTTTCGTACCACTCGCCCATTCTGTCGGCATAAAGCGAATAACTTATAAGCCAGTCGATAGCGGGGAAATGTCTCTTGTAAGCAAGCTGAGCCGATAAGCCCCAGAATACTTTGACTATTCTTAAAGTCGCCTGCGAAACGGGTTCGGAAAGGTCGCCGCCCGGAGGCGATACCGCGCCGATTGCCGAAACCGAACCGAGCTTGTCTTCGTTTCCTAAAACTTTGACTATGCCCGCTCTTTCATAGAACTCGGCAAGTCTCGAAGCAAGGTATGCGGGATAACCCTCGTCGCCCGGCATTTCTTCGAGTCGTCCGCTCATTTCCCTCAAAGCTTCCGCCCAACGGGACGTGGAATCCGCCATTATCGCGACGTTATAACCCATATCTCTGAAATATTCGGCTATCGTGATACCCGTGTAAATGGAAGCTTCTCTCGCTGCGACGGGCATATCGGAAGTGTTTGCGATAAGAACCGTTCTTTTCATAAGCGGCTCGCCCGTTTTCGGGTCTTTAAGTTCGGGAAACTCGTTTAAAACGTCCGTCATTTCGTTGCCGCGTTCGCCGCAACCGACGTAAACGATTATCTCCGCGTCCGCCCACTTCGCAAGCTGGTGCTGAACGACCGTTTTTCCGCTTCCGAAAGGACCGGGAACAGCCGCAACGCCGCCCTTTGCTATCGGGAAAAGAGTGTCGATAACTCTCTGTCCCGTAACCATAGGCATATCGGGAGTTTGTTTTTCCTTGTACGGTCTCGCTTTTCTTACCGGCCAACGGGTGAGCATAGCCACTTCCCTGCCGCCGACTTTCGCGATCGTTTCCGTAATATTGTAATCGCCCTCGGAAATGTCGGAAACCTTTCCGCTCATTCCGTAAGGCACGAGAATTTTATGCGATACTATCGGAGTTTCCTGAACCGTTCCGAGAATATCCCCCGCGACTGCTTCGTCGCCCGATTTCTTCACGGGTACGAAATGCCATTTCTTTTCGCGGTCGAGATTGTTTACTTTAAGACCTCTCGTTATTCTGTCGCCGTAATTTTCGACGATCGTTTTAAGCGGACGCTGAATACCGTCGAAAATACCCTCGATAAGTCCCGGGGCAAGCTCCACGGAAAGGGGCGCGCCCGTCGAGACGACCTTGTCGCCCACGCCGAGACCCGACGTTTCCTCATAAACCTGAATGGACGCCCTGTCTCCTCTAAGCTCGATAACCTCGCCTATAAGCTCCTTTTCGCCCACTTTAACGACGTCGTACATCTTTACGTCCGCCATATTTTCCGCCACGATGAGCGGTCCTGAAACCTTTACGATTTTTCCTTGCATTGTTTATTTTCCTCTTTTTTAAAAAGCGCAATTCGGCTTTAAATGCGCGATTTAACGCCGTAAAACATTTTTTACGTTACGAATTTGCGCCGTAAAAACGCATTTTTCAAAGCGGCATCCTTGCCGACTGTTTTACTTCTTCTCGTTACCGAACAGAACGTCCGCGCCGAGAGCCATTTCCGCATACTGCTTCATTTTCGCGTTCGCGTAGCCGTTTCCTCCGCCGCCCGAAGGGAGCGGAACGATTGCGGGATAAGGCTGTTCGAGCATTCTTTTTATCAGATCGTCGATTTGCTCGGCGAGATCCTCGGTGATAAATATAACCTTGTAGGTTTTTGCCAGTTTCCTGAGAATATCTCTCGCCTGCTTGTCGTCGTCGGCATAAAAAGCGTCTATACCGCCCGCCTTGAACGCGAGAACGCTCTCGCCTTTACCTATTATCGCGATCTCACCCGTCATAACCGGTTCTCAGTCTCCTTTTTATTTCTTCCGCGGAGCATTTCGCGCGTTTTCCGCCGAGAATTATCCTTACGTTTGCAATCTCCGCGGATTTATATAGATAGTACAGCAAAAACGGAGTTGCTCCTTCCGTTTCGTATTTTTTCTTTTTAAGCTCGCCGAGCGCGAACCCTTCGGCTTTCGCCTCGAAACCGATAAGCGGGAGCGACGCCGATCTTTCCTTTATCGCAACGCCGAGCATTTCGCTAAAAGGCGTGAACGCGAATTTCTTTCCGATTTTTTCGCCGTCGGCCGAAAAAATAAAAAGTATATCCTCTTTTTTCAGATTTCCGCCGTCTATGAAAAGCTTTTCGACGTCCTCTTCCGTTTTCGCGCGGAAAGCCGTGGAAACGTTTTTGCAATCGATTTCGTTTTTCAGATACTTTTTAAGATCTCCGCCGCATTTTTTCAAAAGCCGCTTATATCTTGCCGCTAAGAAAATCGACGAAATTTCCGCGCCCGTAGCCTTTCCGCTTCCGAAAAGTTTTTTGCCCTCTCCGTAAGCCGAAACAAGTTCCTCGTTCGCGCATTTTCCTTTCTTTTCCGCGTCGTTTAAAAACGACGGAATATCGGCGATAAGTCCCGTTCGAACGGGCGCGTAATCGTAATTTCCGATATATTCCGAACGCAAAAAGCTCTCGGCGTTATAAAAATCGATCGTCGAAAGGCAAAATTCCGAATATTCGCCGCTCGGGGAAAATTCGCGCGCAAAATCATCGAGCGCGAGCGTTTCGGCAACGAAGAGCTTTTCTTCGTCGCCCCGGTCTGTGGCAACGCCCTTTCCGAAACCTTGTTCTTTGAGGGCGGACACCGCGGTTTTATAATCCGGTTCGTCTATAATCCGCATAAGCGCGGACGGTGTAAGAAGATCTTTTTCGAGCGATTTTATTATTCCGTTCGAAAAAGTCATATCTCTGATCGCCATAATTTATTTCCTTATTATATAAGTAATCGCTTAAGCCGCAGGCTGTCAGCCGATTACCCGAACCATCCGACTTTTTCAACCGAAAAGTTTGGTGGAAATTTCGGACTCCGTTTGCTCTTTGACCGACCTCACGATCGCCCCGAACGAGAAATCTCTGTCGTAAGCCTTGCCTTTTATCATAAAACCGCCCGAAAAATCTCCGCCGCCCGAAACTTTCAAAGAAAGCTTTTTGCTTATCGGAAATTCCGCAACCGTCTCCGCATTTATCGAAGAATTCGCCGCAACGACTATCTCGTCACCCTCTTCGGCGTACTTTCCGATAAGGTTTTCGGTGAAAGCTTTAAGCTCTTCGCCGCGAAGCGTACCGAGCTTTGTTTCGAGACGGGCGTAAACGTCGTTTAAAAGGTCGACCTTGGCGGCGAGAAGAACTTTCTTCTTCTCCATTCTTTCCGCGGCGGCGTTTTTAGCCGAAATGTCGGCAATCTCCTTTCCCGCAAGATCTTCCTGCGAAAGGGCGTATGCCTGAACCTTAAATTCGGCTTCTTTACGTTTTTTATCGGCGTACTCTTCCGCGGCTTTCACGGTTTCGTCCGCGTATTTTTCCGCGTCGGAGATTATCGCCGAACAAATATCTCTTTTTTCTTCCATTTTTTATATGTCGTTTTTAATTTATCGGACGTTGTTTTTAAGCAACGGGGATCATTATTCCGAGAACGAGGGAAAGAATCGCGTAGAACTCTATCATCGCCGGGAAAAGAACGTATTTACCCGAGCCTGCGGGGTTTTTGCCGATCGCATAAATACACGAAGAAGCGGTGATACCCTGCAAAACAGCCGAAAGCATACCGGTTACTCCGAGACCGAGCATTGCGCCGAAAAGCGTCCAACCCTGTGCGATCGCGCCGATCTTCATAACGGCGAGAACGAATCCGTAAATACCCTGCGTTGCGGGGAGAAGAGCAAGAACGATGATCTTGGAGAACTTCTTGTTATCTTCCGAAAGCACGCCGGCGGCAGCCGAACCGGTTTTGTAAAGACCGAATGCAGAGCCTGCGCCGCACAAAATCATGCAAAGCGAAAGACCTAAAATACCGATGAATTTTTCCATTTTAATTTCCTCCGAAATTGTTTTTCGTTTAAAAATATATTCAATAATCGACTTATAGACGGCTTTATGCGTTTTATCAGTCGTTTATTGCGAAATAAAGTAAGTGTATTCTCCGTTTCTGCCGAGCGGTGTGAAAAGCTCGCCCTCGCCCTCGTAAAAACGCCCGAAGAACTCGACGTATTGCAGTCTCGAATCGTGAATGAACGCGCCGAGAAGGCTCATCGCCAGGTTAAACAAGTTGCCCGCGATAATTATCACCACCCCGAAAATAACGCCTATAACGCCTTTCGGGAAAAGAAGATCTATCGCTAAGTTGTTGGTGAAAATCGAAGCTATCTGCGCACCGGAAAGCATAAGTCCGTAAAGACGGGCGTAGCTCAATATATCGGAAGCGTAGTTTATAAGTCCGTACAGCGACGAGAACGGCTTCATAATTTTATCGAAGCCCTTTTCGGTTATACCCGACGTAAGAACGCCGAGCGCGATCAGAACTATCGCCACGTACGCGCCGTATCTGGTAAGGAAATCGTTGTTCGAAGCCATTCCGAATACCGCCGCGACGAACGCGAGAAGCCCTATCGACCACACTATCCCGGAGAAGAAACCTTCGGCGTACTGTTTTCTCGAAAAACACTGCGCGGCTTTCATTATTAAGCTTACCGCAATCTGAATAGTTCCCAGCCCCAGACACCACAAAAGCATTTGCGGAACGGTTATCCCCGCTATGTTTGCGGGAGAATTTATCGCGTCGAGGTAGTTCGCATAAAATTTGCAATATGCCGACCCCTCGCCCGTAATCGTTCTTATAAGAGGATAGCCGAGCCAGCTGTCGAAAAGCGCGCCGAATCCGCAGGCGAAGAATCCGCCGTAAGCGAAAACTTTAGCCATTCTGTATATACTCGTGCCTTTTCTCTGCTTTGCCGCGAACAAAAATCCGCCGACTATCATCAGGATTCCGTAACCGAAATCCGCCATTATAAGTCCCATAAACAGGGAGAAGAAAAACGACATCACCGCGTTCGGGTCCAACGCTCCGTACGCAGGCACGGAATACATATTCGTTACCGCCTCGAAGTTGGACACGGCGTTGCTGTTTTTCATAAGCGTGGGCGCAAATTCGTTACGCGGAATAACTTCCGATTCAATCTCGCACGCCCTCGCAGCCCCCTCCACCGCGGCTTTGACTTCTCCTACTTTTTCCGCGGGTACGTACGCCTCTAACACGAACGCGTCCGCAGTATGGTAAAGCGAGCCGTCCGCATTAGCTTTTTCAACCAGATATGCGAGATAATCGACATATAGCTTGACTTCCCGCGAGCGATCGGCAAGCGCGGCCGCCTTTTTACTAACGCTTAAAAATTCGTTTTCGATTTCTTTGAGTTCGTTTTCGGCTTCGGAAATTTTCTCCGCCGCCGTGACCTCTTCTTTGAACGGACACTTTGTAAATCCGCACGCAGAAAGCACTTTTTCGACCGCTTCCGCGTTCGGCTTATACGCCGCAACCGAAACGACTTCGCCGTTTTTTCCGTCACATTCGATAAAGGCTTCCGCAAGTTCGCAATCCTTAATTTCCGTAAGACATTTTTCGGTTTTGTCCGCGGGAACTATTCCCAGATAAACCTTAACCGACTGCGTGTCCGAAAATTCCGAAAACTTATTTTTCAAAAGCGCGTAAGGCTCGTAGTTTCTGATTTTTTCGTTCACCTTTACCTGACGGGCTTTGAGCGCGTTCTTTTTATCGGACAACTTCTCGATTTCGCTTAAAACGCTTTCGATTTCGCCCGTTTTGTCTCCGACGGCGAAAAATTCGGTCGTAGTGACGGGAAATCCGTCCTTTATAACGCCCGCGCCACGCTCCTCTTTCGGCAAAAGTTCGATTTCGTCCGAAATAAAATCGAGGCATTTTTTCGCGCGGTCGATTTTCGCTTTCAATTCCGCGTCGTCCGCCGCCGCAAGGGGTACGGCATACTCCTTTTCCGTCTGACTCTTTATCTGCGCCGCGCCCGTTTTCTGGAGCGCGTCGTAAATTTTGTCCTTATCGGAAAGCAGCGCGACTACGGAAAGGCGCGACATTTCAGCAATCGCCATTTTTTATCCTCCCGAAAAGCTCTTCCGCGAACTGTTCGACTTTCCCGCTTTTTTCGGCTTTGAATTTCTCGGCTTCGGCAAAATACGTCTTTTTCTCGGTTTCAAAATGCGCCGCGGCGTTCATTTTCGCGTTCTGCACTTCCGAAAGCCGCTTAACGCGGGCGTCCGACGCGCCGTTTTCTATGATTTCGGCGGCGTTTTTATCGGCGGCAACGCGAATAAGCGAAGATTTCTCATCGCTTTCTTCTTTTATTTTTTTTGCCGTTTCTTCGCTTAAAGAAACCTTTTTGAGAACTTCTTCTATCATTGTTTCCTCCGGGGACTTAAGGCAAGTCCGCCCCTGAATAAAATCCTATTACAACCCGAGCTAAAAAGATTTATACCCGATTATAACCCGATTAAATCCGATTTTTAAAAAAAGCCTGCCCATAGTATTCATACTTATTGCATTCATACCAATTGCGACAGACTCCACCTATTTCGTTCTATTAACTTAACTTCTCACATAAAAATATAAAATACGTGACCTTTCCTGCAATTTATAAGCTTTGAGACGTAAATTTTGAAAAATTTCAAAACTTGCGCCACCTCGCTTTGCAAAGTAAAAACTTTGCGCTTCTCGTTTGAAATTTAAGAAGTTGTAAGCCCTTGCAAGCAAGCTTCCGACTTCTTAAATTATAATTTAAAGCACGAATTATGTCAACCTTTTTGGTGAACAAAAAAAGGAAATTTGTTAAAATCGCCGCCGTGAACATTCGGATTTCTTTTTTATGCGACTAATTGTTTGTAAAAAGATTTACAAAAAAAGATTTTTATGATATAATAATATTTAACTATACGCGCCCGCGGTCGGATTACCGACAAATAAACGAAAAAACAAATGCGGACGACGAAAGGAGTATTTAATTTTTTTATGGACGCAGACACAAAACCCCCTCCCGCCAGTCAGAACATAACGATATACGTTATCATTCTGATTGCATTACTCATCTTATCGGGATTTTTCTCGGCAACGGAAACGGCTTTCACCTCGCTTAACCGCGCAAGGCTTAAAGTTCTTGCGGACGACGGCAAAAAATCGGCAAAAAAAGCCCTTAACTACGTCGAAAATTACGACAGACTGCTTTACACCATCCTTATCGGAAACAACATAGTAAACCTCACGCTCGCAACGATTTCCACATTGTTGTTCTCGGAGCTTATCGCTTCCGCAAGCCTCGCGGCTACTATGTCTACGCTTATTTCGACGGTCACCGTCCTTATTTTCGGTGAAATCACGCCCAAGACATTAGCGAAAGAAACCCCCGAAAAGGTGGCGATGTTCGTCGCGCCGATTGTCGACGTGTTCACGGTAATTCTCTTCCCCCTGAATATGGTATTCACGGGCTGGAAACTTCTTTTAAGAAAGATTTTCAAGTTTAAGTCGGACGACGTAATAACCGAAGAAGAGCTTCTCACTTACATAGAGGAAGCCAAAGAGGACGGCACACTCGACAACAACGAGACAGAGCTTATCTCGAGCGCGATCGAATTCAACGACGCGGAAGTGGGCGATATTTTAGTTCCGAGAGTAAACGTAATCGCCGTGGAGGAAAACACGCCGATGAAAGAAATCCGCAGGATATTTTCCGAACACGGATTTTCGAGACTACCCGTTTACAGAGGTTCGATAGACGTTATCATAGGAATGATTCACGAAAAGGATTTCTACGCCGCGTATATGAACGGCGCGGTCAACATAAAGGGGATTGTCACTTCTATGGCGCTCGCCACGGAACATATGAAAATTTCCACACTTTTAAGAAGTATGCAAAAGCAGAAAGTGCATATGGCTACCGTCGTGGACGAATACGGCGGCACGCTCGGCATTGTTACGCTCGAGGATATTCTGGAAGAACTCGTCGGCGAAATCTGGGACGAACACGACGAAGTCGTGGATTATTTCACCAAGCTGGACGACGATCATTACCTTGTCGACGGAAACGCCGAACTTTCGGAATTTTGCGAAATCTTCTCGCAGGAAGAGGACGAAGAAAGCGATTCCAACACGGTAAGCGGCTGGATTATCGAGAGGTCGGGAGATATTCCGCCTATCGGCTACTCTTTCGACTATAACAATTTAACAATAACCGTAACCAAAAGAACTCTGAAAAAGGTTCTCGAAGTAAAGGTAGAAATTCATCCCGAAGCGGAAGAAGAAAACGAAAAAGAATAATCCCGTTTTTCATTCTTCGTAACTTCCGTCCGACGGATTTACGGAAATTTATATTCGCGGCAAAAATAAAACGTTGTTCGGTTTATTTTTGCCGCGAAACAATTAAAAAATAATTCGTTCGGCGGAAAATATATGTTTGACGGCTTTTTAAAGAAATACGGCGAGGAAGACCTCGCGAAACACGAAATACGCGCAAAATGCGGAAAACGCGCGGGCGTTATCGGAATTATCGTAAACATACTTCTTTGCGCAATGAAAATCGCCACGGGCTTGATCGTCGGCGCGATTTCGATTGTATCGGACGGTATCAACAACTTATCCGACGCCGGCAGCTCGATAATTACCCTGTTCGGCTTCAAACTTTCCGAAAAGAAACCCGACAAAGAACACCCGTTCGGGCACGGCAGAATGGAATACTGCGCCGGGCTCGGCGTTTCGATAATCGTTCTTATCGTGGCGACGGAACTTTTCATTACATCGGTTGAAAAAATCACGGCATGGGAAACGGTCTCTTCGGATTCCGAAGCGACGCTCATAATTACCTCGGTTATTCTCGTTTTCTCGATACTCGCGAAAGCTTATCTCGCGATAATGAACAGATCGGTCGGCAAAAAACTCAATTCGGTCGCTATGCTCGCCACCGCTACGGACAGCATTTCGGACTGTCTCGCAACGTCCGTGGTTTTGATTTCTTCCGTCCTTTCGACGTTTATAAAAAACGTACCGTTCGACGGTTTCGCGGGCGCAATTGTTTCGCTTTTCATTGCGATTTCGGGTATTAAATCGATAAAAAGCGTTATCGACCTGCTTCTCGGCGAAGCTCCGGACCCCGCGCTTGTCAAAGGCGTCGCGGATTACGTTCTGAATTTCGATAAAGAAAAGGTAATCGGCGTTCACGATCTTATGATTCACGATTACGGTCCGGGCAGAAAAATAATTGTTTTGCACGCGGAAGTCCCCGCCGAAGGGAATATGCTCGTTCTGCACGACGTTATCGACAATATCGAACGCGGACTTGAAAGCAAGTTCAACTGCCTGGCAACTATCCATATGGACCCCGTCGTTACGACGAGTCCGAGGCTCAACGCCATAAAGGAAGAATGCGTTAAAATCGTCAAAGAGATAAATCCTGATTTTTCTCTGCACGATTTCAGAATGAACGAAGGCGAAACCCACGCGAACGTAATTTTCGATCTGGTTATTCCGCCCGAAAACACCATTCCCGAAAGGCAGATTAAAAAGACGGTAAACGAAAAACTTAAGGCTTACGACAAAAAGCTGAATGCGGTAATAACCGTAGAAAACCCGTTTGTATAACGGATAAAATTTTCTTTGCCTTCTCTCCCTTGAAGAATGTAGATAGATTATCATATGGAGTGCGACACCTCGGATATTATCTTTGCCTTCTCCCCTTGAAGAGGGTGGCGGCGAACGCCGACGGAAGAGGACACAAAAGCACAAAAGTCAGTCTATAAGTCGATTATCGAAAGCTTTAGGCTTCCCCATTCAACCGAATTTTTCGAAGAACGGAGCATTTCGGGAGAAGCTGGCGCGAAGCG
This sequence comes from uncultured Clostridia bacterium, assembly GCA_934271735.1. Lineage (GTDB taxonomy): Bacteria > Bacillota > Clostridia > Christensenellales > Borkfalkiaceae > UBA10281. The sequence continues at coordinate 30,414 of CAKQSB010000019.1, forward strand.
ACTGATGAGGGGCTTTCAATAAACACATGAAACATCACACCGTAGAGGCGAACATCGTTCGCCCGCCTGCGCAAACAATATAAAAAAACAACAAAACCCACTTTAAAAACTATGCCGCAAGGCAACGCGAGGTTTTTATGAAAATATTTATAACATTATGCCTTCTCTTTATAGTCGGCGGCTCGTGCGGATGGGTTATAGAACTCTTTTTCCGCAGATTCGCGCATAAAAAATGGGTAAACCCCGGCTTTCTCGTCGGTCCGTGCCTTCCGCTTTACGGTACGGGCGTCGTATTCCTGTTTATTATCTGCTCGTTCGATTACAGCTTTATAGAAAGCGAAGTATGGCGCGACGTGTTCGTAATCGCCCTTATAACCGTCGTTATGACCTTGATTGAATACATAACCGGACTTATTTTCATTAAGGGTCTTAAAGTCAAGCTTTGGGACTACTCTAAACGCCCCGGAAACATTCAAGGCATAATCTGCCCGCTTTTCACGTTCTTTTGGGGCGCAATCGGAGCTTTATATGCAATTTTCGTTCACCCGCTTCTTTTAAAGGCGGTGGACTGGATAAATCTTAACGAAATTTATTCCTTCTTTATCGGCATTTACTTCGGCATTTTCATTATCGACGTATGCTATTCGTTCAACGTCGTGAACAAAATCCGCTCGTGGGCGAAAGAAAACGACGTTGTCGTTAAACTCGAAGAATTCCGACTTTCGGTCAAGCTCAAAACAGAGCAAATCAAGCAAAAGTATAGCTTCCTTTTATCGTTTAGGACCAAAAAATCTTTAAGAGACGAGCTTAACGATTACAACAAACAATCCTCTGCCGTCGAAACGGAAAAGGAACAAAAAGCGGAAATATAACCCGCCACGCAACATAAAACAACCGACAGCATTTTATATCACATAATACGGATTTATATAATCCACAATAAATAACTGCGGGCGACAGAAAAATTTTTGTCGCCCGCAGTTATTTTAAGTAAATTTATGATAAATTACAATATTTCCTTTTTCTTTTCGTTAAACTCCTCTTCGGAAATTATTCCTTCTTTTCTCAACTCATTGTATCTCAACAATATGTCAATGTTGCTGTTGTTATTTTGATATAATTTTTCATCCTTTATGCTTGTCCAAGCTTATTTCCACTGCACTTTTTGCTTCTCATATTAAAGAAAGCTGTTTTTCGCAAATCAATGCTTTTTAGAAGCAAAATAATAGCGAAAGTTATTGAAATAACGGTAAATGCAAGCTTTTTATTAAGAAATCTTAGTATAATAATTATATGGATGTATTTGCGCAAAGACTAAGAGAATTGCGGCAGGAAAAAGGGCTGTCGATGAAACAGTTAGCCAAAGAAATAGGCACAACCGACGCGGCAATTTCAAACTGGGAAAACGAAATAAACGAGCCAAAAATCTCATATTTAAAGTCGATTGCGGTATTTTTTAACGTTTCGACGGATTATTTGCTCGGCTTAAAGACGAAGATATCATACAATCGACTTCATATTAGCACAAATAAGAGGTAATTAGGCAACCAAAAAGAGTTGTGCCGTTAACTCTTCTAAGTTGTACGGTTGAATAATACTACTAAGTGCAATAGTCGGAGTAACATTCATTTTTTTAGTAATCAGAAAAACCTAAAAGATAATCTGTAGAGGTTTTGAAAAAAGTAGCCAGCTGCACCACGGCATCGAGAGAAGGTTCTCTCTGCCCGGATTCCCAAAAACTCACCGTCTGATTACAATAACCAAGCTTTTCGCCGAGTGTTTTTTGAGAAATATTCATTTCGCTCCTCAATTCTTTGATTCTGTTTCCTATCACGTTATTTTTCATAAGAAAATTTTACCAAAATACATCCTACATTTTGTTGACATTCTACTATTTGTAGGATATAATATATGTAAATAATATTAGGAGATTAAAATTATGACACCAAAGAAAAAACGTTTAAGAAAAGCATTTATATTACTTATCTTTTCCATTGTTACCCCGCTTGCAGCTATTTTGTTGACTTTTATTTTTGCAAATGGTCTTATCGCTATTTTAGGATTTTTTGCTTTTATCATACTCGCTATATGCACTTATTTAGAATTTGATATTGCCTCTAAAGGTTATTGTCCCGAATGTGGAGAAAAATACGATTATGATTCGGATTTTTCTTGGAAAACTTTGACCGTTACCACTAACGACAAAAACGAAACAACCGAAGTCCAGTTTGATGTCTGCTGCCATAATTGTGGCAAAGAAAGAACATTTTACGATAAATACACCACAGCAACCATCGATAAGGACGGTGTGATAAAAACTCATAACCTTAAAGCTTTGATTGAAAACAAATACAAACAATTGAAAAAGTAATCAAAATAAAAAATTACCCGACTAATCCGATTGTTTTAGGATTAGTCGGGTAATTTTTTTGTCTCTTATCGAAATCACTTTTCTTCTGCGGCTTTTATGCGCTTGTACATATCCTGCATTTGCGCGTCTATTTCCGCAATTTTGTTGGAACATTCCAACATTTCCTCGTTTATGCCCTGCGGAAGCTTTGACTTATCGGCTTTGTAACGGATATCGTGTTCCAGGCTCGCCCAGAAGTCCATTGCGATAGTTCTTATCTGAACTTCGGCTACGACATATTCCGTTCTGTCCGAAAGGTAAACGGGAACTTTTATATCGAGGTGCAAGGATCTGTAACCGTTATAGTTCGGGGTTTTGATATAGTCCTGAATTTTAACGATTTCGAGGTCGGTCTGGCGTTTGAGCATTTCGGCAACGCTGTATACGTCGTCGATATAGTTACAAACAACTCTTACGCCTGCGATATCGTTGACGTTTTTCCTTGCCGACTCTATCGACACGTCATAACCCTTCTTTTTGAGTTTGGCTATCATACTTTCGGGCGATTTCAATCTGCTGTCTATATGATGTATGGGATTTCTCGCGTACAACACCTTGAATTCGTTATTTAAAACCTCGAATTTAAGTTTTAAAAGTCTGACTGCCGAATCATATAAATTCAGCATTACGAGATATTCGTGCGCGCCGCCGTAAAAGGCGGAAAGCTTCTGTTTGTCTGCTTCATTGATTGACATAGTCTTGTCTCCCGAAATTTCTTTAATAATATCATAAATTTTGTCGCTACACAACAAATTTACGCCGAAAATCGGTTTTAATGCTAATTTTTATCAAATTAACTCATAAATTTTCGGATTTCCCGCCAAACACTTCGACAAGCCGCGATTATCGCGATTAGATTGCCGAAACTTCCCGAAAAATTATAATACTTTTCAAGCGTAGTAGTGTGAAGAAGAAAATTTTAACACGTAATTTATAACACGCAAAAAAATCCCGCCGCTTTGCAGCGGGATTTTTAAACAGACGCCCCTGCCGCCAAAAAAGCGGCAAAGGTATCTTAAATTTTAAATTAAGCTAAAGTCGGAAATTACTTAACGATCTTAGCAACAACGCCGGAACCAACGGTTCTTCCGCCTTCACGGATAGCGAAACGAAGACCTTCTTCACAAGCAATAGGAGTGATGAGGGTAACGTCGATCGTGATGTGGTCGCCGGGCATAACCATTTCAACGCCATCGGGAAGCTTAATAGTTCCGGTAACGTCGGTAGTTCTGAAATAGAACTGAGGTCTGTAGTTGTTGAAGAAAGGAGTATGTCTTCCGCCTTCTTCTTTGGTAAGGACGTAAACCTGACCGCTGAACTCGGTATGAGCGTGAACGGAACCGGGTTTAGCAATAACCTGTCCTCTTTCGATACCGCTTCTGTCGATACCACGAAGAAGAGCGCCTACGTTATCGCCTGCCTGAGCTTCGTCAAGGGTCTTTCTGAACATTTCAAGACCGGTAATAACCGAAGTTGTGGGCTTGTCCTGAAGACCAACGATTTCAACGGGATCGCCAACGTGAGCAACACCTCTTTCAACTCTTCCGGTTGCAACGGTACCACGACCACTGATCGTGAATACGTCTTCTACAGGAAGAAGGAACGGCTTAGCGTCGTCTCTTTCGGGAGTGGGGATGTAGTTATCGATAGCATCCATAAGTTCAAGAATGCATTTGCATTCGGGAGAAGCAAGTACTTCTTCGTCGGAGCAACCCGAGGAAGCCTTTTCCAAAGCTTTAAGAGCAGAACCTTTGATGATAGGAGTATCGTCGCCGGGGAATCCGTACTCGTCAAGAAGTCCTCTGACTTCCATTTCAACGAGTTCGAGAAGTTCGGGATCGTCTACCTGATCGCACTTGTTAAGGAATACGATGATGTAGGGAACGCCAACCTGACGAGCAAGAAGGATGTGTTCTCTGGTCTGCGGCATCGGACCGTCTGTAGCAGCAACAACGAGGATTGCGCCGTCCATCTGAGCAGCGCCGGTAATCATGTTCTTAACGTAGTCTGCGTGTCCGGGGCAGTCAACGTGAGCATAGTGACGTTTGTCGGTCTTGTACTCAACGTGAGCGGTGTTAATCGTAATACCTCTTGCCTTTTCTTCGGGCGCTTTATCGATCTGATCGTATCTCATCTTCTCTGCGTCGCCCTTGCAAGCCATAACCATCGTGATAGCTGCGGTCAAGGTGGTCTTGCCGTGGTCAACGTGTCCGATGGTACCGATGTTTACGTGCGGTAAGCTTCTGTCAAATTT
>CAKQSB010000020.1 GCA_934271735.1 uncultured Clostridia bacterium
AACTTTACCTTCAAGTGCTTTTCGATAATCTCCGAATATCTTTCGCACGTTTTCGTTTTAGACGAAGGCTCTATGTAATTCGCAAACCATACGTCCAACCATTCTTTGTATTTCATTGAAAACTCCTTTCGATTTACTGTTATTATTATAATTTTTCTCACCGTAAATAGGAAATCACCCCTCGAAACGGCATAAAAAAAGAGAGAACATTTATCCTTGTTCTCTCTTAAAAGATTTGTATTAAATTGTTGGTGTCAGGCGGGGATAAAAACAAAGTCGTCAGTTCAAGTCCTGTTTTTTGAAAAATAGGTCAAAATGCAGCTCCTAAATTCAAATATTCCGCGAAGGGCGCGAACCACAAGATATGGTAACAAAAAAGCACAAGACCTACTAAATCTTGTGCTTTTTATGTTTTGTAGCTTTTTCGTACTACAAAGATGGCTCCCCGAGTAGGGTTTGAACCTACGATCCTCCGGTTAACAGCCGGATGCTCTCGCATTCGTTTAGGTTTGTTGGGGAAATAAAAACAGTTTAGCCTTATACCACTATAATGACTTTATTCGACTTTTATATATATTATACATATTTTTTCGCCAAAGTCAAAGACCTGATCTTTATACCTCAACAAAGAAATCTTGCTACTTTTCTTCAAAAATTATTATCGGATTAGAATCATATGTTAACTCATTCCGATTTTCACTTCTTTGCAGAATTTCAAATCTTAAACTACTGTTTGCACTATGAATCCTTTCTACCCATTTAATAAAAAACTCATTATTAGGTTCTGAATATAAGATATTAAATAATTCTTTACCTGCCATAGTGAGCAGGTAAATATTGTCAATTTGAAGTTTTATATTTCCGTCGGTTTTATTAGTAATCAACAACAATCTATCGTTAGTCCAAAGGTTACGTCTTTGATCTTTGCAGTCAACCATATCTGAAACACTACAAAATGGCACCATTTGAATTAATCCACACCAATCTAATAAAAAATAATCTTCTGTAGTAATATTAAATGATGTCATTAATTCCAAATCTGATGAAATCAAACATGTATCACCTCCAAAATTAATGACATAAGGCATAATTTTTTCAAAAGAAAGCGCCTCTTTTGTTGACATATTTCTTAATGTCTCCAACGTTCTTAGAGAAGTACTATTCGGGCTTGCAATCTCTTTTGATAAAATTTTACTCCAAATCCTTTGAATAGCTTCGGAATCTATATCTTTTACTGCATCGAAAAAACGATAAATCCAAGTACTGTCAACGGACTCATCGGAGACTTCAGTTGAATTTTTAATATCTTCAGCCGTCATTTCAATTACACTTTCTATATTTTTTCTTGCCTTATGGCATTAAGATCCTTTCGTTGTTCAGCTCGCTGAAAAAGACTTTCGTCGCAACGACTAACATAAAGTTTTCCATCAGCATAAGATATGTTCATATCCGGGTTTTTTCTTATTATATCAATTTTTTTCTGATCGGCATATTCATCCGCATCCGCCTGTTTCTTTGTCCAGCGGGGGCCAAAAATTTTCTCAATAATACCACCCAATTTGCTTGCCGCTTTACTGCATTCTTTAGTTGTTTCCATGATTGTTTCTGGATCCATATCATTCACCTCTTTGCTTACATAGACAAACAAATTAATTTACAACTCAATCGCATATACAGCAGCTAATCGCTTAAGTATATCTCCCTTTTCCCCTTTTATTTTAAGGCTTTTTAAATCTACGCCTTCTTGAAACATCGCATCAATAAACGCACTCATATCGGCTTTAATCGTTTCACTTAAAACAACCGAATTTGCACCGGTAATTAATTGCGATAAGCGAAATATGTCGTTCTTGTGTTTGTTGATGTTTTTTGTATCAACATGTTCCCCTTTATTCTTTTTTTCTTTTAAGTCAAGCCACGCTTTAGCCTTAAAAGGTATTATATGAGTATAATTTAAAATTTGTATTCCATCTGCTTTCGTTAGCCCGCCTGTCAAAAAATCATAATATTCATCATCCAATAAAATAGCAGACAGACTTGATATTTCGTCAGAAATATGTATCGGGGTCAACCGATCGGAATCGTCATATTCTAAAACATGACTTCTCCTGGAAAACAATTCGATTTCTTTCGGAAACAAATCGTCTTTAGGGTTTTTAAATCTAAAAAATTCCGGTTCTCCGTTACTTTTCTCACGGATTTCATAATCGCCGGCTTTAATAAATTCCCATATAGCACGCCCGAAAAGATTATCCATAGCTTCAACTATTAAAACAATGTCAAAATCAAGCGTTCCGCGAAAAGTCAAACCCGCGTCATCCAGCAATAGACCGCACGCAACGCCGCCAATTAAAGTATATTTCCCTTCGAAATCTTTAAAATACTCTTTAAACTTTTCTATTCCTTTTACCATCCGTATTTACTCCTTAAACGCTCGATTTCCATTTGAACCCGCTCGTCTTCGTTATCTTTCAATGTTAAAATTAGAGAAATATCATCCACCGTATTCCCATCGGCGAGCGTATCGGGATTATAACACCACTTTTCTATAGCCACCGCATCTCCGGAAAGGAAAGAGGCTTTCGTTGAAAAATTTTGAACATCGAAACGAGTTCTGCGAGATATAGCGTAGCATTGATCTTGTTCTGTTGCGTTAATCATTGTTTTTTTACTTAAAGCATATATTCCCGATGCCAAATATCTCGTCATAGAAATATTTTTGGATACATAAATTACTTTTTCAATCGGATTTATAAAAAATTTCTCCGCATTCTTAAGCAATTCTCCACCGTGATAATTCGGCACTATATATTTTCGTGGCCCATCTGTCTCTGCATTAAATAATCCGCAATCTATCAACGCTTTATAAGCTCGAGTTACAGACATAGTCGTATACCCCGTTTTTTCGGCCAAATTTGTTGCCGTAATTCTTTCTCCGTTATAAAACAAATATAAAAATATCAGTTGTGTTATCGGAGAAAACTTATCAATCTCCGTTATCTCCTGAAATTTCTCTGTGAGAAATACTGCAAGAAACGGAAGATATATCTGCAAATTTTCGACTACAAACGGAATATGTTCTTTTATCAGCTTTTCTCTCTGATATCGCGTTATGCTTTTAAGTTGTAAAACAACTTGCATTTTTGTTATTTGTTTTATCTTCTGATATTGCTTTTTATACGCAGGTAAAGAAAACTCAACCGGCTCAACAAACAAACATTGCAAATTCTCTATGCTGTACTTTTGATAGACGTAATTATTTAAAAGATATTGAGGCATTTCCGATGGCGGCGTAAATGTTTCTTTTTGAATATTACAACCAAGAATTGCCCTTATAAACTGCTCCATAAACGCACCTTAATAACACTGTTTTTTACATTATAACATTGAAATGTTAATCTGTCAATAATTATGTTATACTTTTTCTCTATACAATAAAAAAGACCTTATAAAACTATTCTTTTATACAGGCATTCTAATCACTTCTTTCAGTTAAACAAATGCAAAACTTTGTCATCTATTTTGGACATTTTGTAGCAATGCAAGGTTTTGTCTACTATTTTTCAATCATATAATGTTTTTCTAAATGTGCTAACTTATCCAATAATCACGATTTCAAAACAAACAATATATCTTTACTTAATATATCTTTACTTTCTAAAAAGAATACCCCTCGCTTATGCAAGGGGTACAGTCTTCAACCGAGATTTCTTTAAGGTGTTACTCTTACACCACATCTTCTATTAGAATTTCTTTTTAAGGTGCTATCCTTGCACCTATCTTCTCGACACCATCATTATATGCCTTTTTCTCTAAATTGTCAATAAATCTGATATTTTTTCATTGATCTTTTTTTTAGAAACTGCTCGATTTTCCAACCTCAGTTGAACAAAAAAACAGGAATGATTTCTTAACTTTTCACAACTCATTGGCAAGGCTACAATTTTTTTATATTTGTTTCCGAATTTTTTGCCTTTTGAGGCGTTTGGTTGTAGCACAGAGAAAAACGAAAGTCAACGGGAAAAATTAACGCTTAAAATTAGAAAATAAAAAACAACAGGGTCATACTCGACTAAAATCGGGTTTAACTCTGTTTTTCTTTTACTCAAAAATTACCACCACGTCCATTTCCCCGTTTTATGCGTTAATTTATTCCTTTATCGTTGACTTACGTTTTGTCTATACAAAACAATATATTTCAAATTTTTCTCGGTGCTACTGTCCCCGTGCCGAAAAAGCGAAAAAAATCGGAGGTATTCCAAAAAATGAAAAAAGTAGTTTTCTCAATCACAAACGTAGCCATTAGAAAGCCATATTCATTAAGTTTTAACGGCGCAAAATTTGTAAAATCAGCGTTAAACTCGCTTATAATACGGCAAGTATTATCGCGTTCGTTTGCCTTGATTTTCCTAAATTTTTCGCCGTTAAAATGCAGAGCACCTTAAAGCCGTATTTTTTAGACAATTTTGGCGAAGATTTGCGCCGATGTATACAAATACTTCAAGCAAAAATTTGTCGAAAATGGCAAAAAAGACGGCTTTAATGCTTGATAAATATGACTTACTAATGGCTAAGTAAATCGGATAAAAAATTATCCGGTTTCGGTTACCTTGCAGAAGGTAATTTACTCTGTCCTTGCAATGCTAAAAACAACAAGCCGTATATCCGTATTTTCAATGACGTCGAAAAGCGTTGTCGCAAAATAAACGAAAAAACAGATGAATTTCAAGGTTACAAAAAGTCAAAATGCAGCTCCTGAATTCAAAGATTTCGCTCCATCCAAAAACACAATATATAGATAACAAAAAACACAAGACCACTATATCTTGTGCTTTTTTGTTTTGTAGCTTTTTCGTACTACAAAGATGGCTTTCTAATAACATATACTGTAGATTTGCCAAGTATCTGCAATTCGGGTAAGCCGCTGCCTGCGTAACGAATAAAATCATACCTTACATCAACGTAAACGACAGGTTTAATTATTCTTCCCATAAATCTGCGTAGGTTTTCAAGGTTATGTCCTGTTCGTTTATATTGTTCGCCGTTTTTACGGTTATTTCTCTTTCATCGCCTGCTTCCATATCAAAATAATTGTCGGAAATTTCAGGATTTGTTTCATATGGCGTATCAATAAAAACAAGCCTTGCAAATTTCTTCGCACGGATTTTTATCTTAAATTCCTTTTCGCCCGTTTTTTCCTTTTCAACAGCAATATCAGATACGAACGGCTTATTCTTCCATAAATCGTAAAAATAAATGCTTTTATCCTCTTCGCCACCGGAAATTTCAGCGTTCAGGTATGCGTTCTTTATAGACGAATCGAACAAAATGTTTTTAACGATGTATTTTCCGCCTGCGGGAACGGTTATATTCTCGGTTTTTTCAAAATAAACCTCGCCGTTTAAGCTCTTGTGCGCATACGTTAATTTTAAGCTTACCGATGAAAGCTTATCGTTGCAAACGCAAAGATTAACTGTTTTGCCGCCGTAATAAAAGAATGTGTGAACGGGCTTGAACGCTGCCTTCTGAATATAGAAAACGGGTTTTTTCTCGCCGTAAAAATCTATAACCGACCACGTTCCGCATCCCCAGATATCGTTGAACATCCAGTTTAAAATTCCGTAACAACGGTCGCTTGCCCTCGCAAATTCTATCTCGGAACGCATTATTTCGAGGTGCACGGCCATAGACTTTTTAACAAATTTTTCAAGCGTGTCTATCTCTCCGAAAAGAGATGAAGCCATACGTTGTTCTTTCGTTATAAATGTCTCTTCCGGCGTTGCCGAATAAGGATTTAGCATAAAATGCTCGTGCCACACCTCGTTTACTCCCCAAAGCTTATCATTCGGAATAAACTTTTTAATACTTCTTATTCTGCAAGGACCTAAAATCGCGCATTCCGTCGTGAACGGGCTTAAATTTGTCGCGAGATATTCTCTGTAATCGCAGATACGGTCGTCGATAAGCGCAGGATCGTAACACGAGGTGTGAAGATCGCCCGAGGAGTAATCCATATCGATATCCGTTCTGCTGTGCGGACTGTTGGGAACGTAAACGCTTTGTCTCGTGAGCTTGTCGTGAAGCCCGCGAAGCATTACCTCCCATACATATTCGCCGTACTGCGGACCTTTGCAATCGAGAAATTTTCTCCTCTCGTTTCCGCCGCACCACAAAACGACGGACGGATGATTTCTTAGCCGTTTAAGCTGATACTCCGCCTCTTTATATACGGTTTTCCTGAAATCCGGCATATCGTCGGGAAGGTCGGAACAAGCGAACATGAAGTCCTGCCAGACCATTACACCCTTTTCGTCGCAAAGTTTATAGAAAATATCGTTTTCGTATAAACCCCCGCCCCAGACTCTTAAAATATTATAGTTTGCTTCCTTTGCAGCCGACAAAAGGTGCCTGTAGGTTTCGTCCTTTATCGTTCCCGTCATATTGCTTGCAGGAACCCAGTTCGACCCCTTGCAGAAAACATCCGTACCGTTCACGTTTATAATGAACGATAACGATTTTTCGTCAAGCGGACGTTCGACGATCTTTACCTCTCTGAAAGCAAATTTTCCCGACTTTTCGTCCACGACTTTATCGCCGCGGAAAAGCTCGAGTTTATACGAATAGAGATTCTGCTCGCCGTAACCGTTCGGGTACCAGAGCTTTACGTTTTTTACGAAAACGTTTTGCATAACGAACTGACCTTCGCATTTAAGCTTAACCTCATACGCGCCCGAAAAATCACCGTCGGGGTTTTTCGTAACCGAAAGTTTCAAAGAATACTCTTCGGGTTTATACTTAAACTTATCGTTAAGTTTCGTTATAAAATTCGCATTACCGAAAATATCCGTCGTAATTTCGGTTTCGATTATTTCATCGTCGTCGAAAAACGAAAGCTCGACGGGGCGATAAATTCCGTACCCGGGGAAATCGGGCGCCCAATCCCACATAAAATGACAGGCGGGCTTACGGAAGAAAATTCTGGTCGGGTGAAAAATACTCATATATTTTTCGTTCGGCTTCGAGTTATAAACCTCGTAAGGCGATTTCATTTTTACCGTGAGCGAATTTTCGCCGACTTTGAGTTTTTCCTTTACGTTAAACGCGAAAGGAACGTACATACTGTCCGTTTCGCCTATTTTTTCGCCGTTTAAAAACACCTCGGAAAAGGTATCTATACCGTTAAAAACAAGTTCCGCGTGAGGAAAATCGAGGTCGCGCTCGTCCACGCCGAAAGAAACGGAATAATCCCACGGAGATTCCAGAATCCACCTCGAATCTTTGAAATTCACTCCGAAAAGAGGGTCGTCTATCCTGCCTGCAAGATATAAATCGTTAGTTATATCGCCCGGAACGTTCGATTTGTATTTTCCGTATTTTATATTTTCTATCGACCAGTTTTTGTCGATAATTCTGTTTTTTCTCATTTGAAATCTTCACCTTGTTCGTTTAAAACGTCTATGATTTTCGTTAGTTCGTCCTCGGACATTTTGTTGTTGCTCATCGTTACGAGCTGACGAAGCTGCAGACTTTCCGCAACGCGCGAAAAGAAGGTTTCACCTTCTATATGACCGTTTTTTATCGAAAACGGATAGTTATCGTCGTCGCCTATTATGCAGCCTATTATCGCTTTTTTAAGTTCTTTTTCAGTTACTTTTGCGCCTTTTTCGCTTTTAATCAGTTCGCCTATCGTCGTGTAGCGGTCGATTTTGAAAACAGGATTTAACGATATTTCTTCGCCGAAAAGCTCCTTCGTTGCGTCCGAATTAACACTTAAGCGGACTTTCCCTTTACGCAGAACGAATCTGTCCTTTTTTATTTCGAAGCTCGTAAATTCCGAAGTCGGAACAAATACCGAAACCTGCTTTTCTTCGCCGCGGTTAAGATGAATTTTATCGAAACCGACGAGCTTTATAACGGGATCCCCGTTTTTACCGTCGCCGCTTAAATAAATCTGCACAACCTCTTTTCCGTCGTAATCGCCGACGTTTTTCACATTTACGCTTACCGTTACGCCGTCATCGTTTTCCGATATCGAAGATTTGTCGATTTTAAAATCGGAATAGACAAAGTCTGTATAAGAAAGCCCGAAGCCGAACGGATATGCGACGGCTATGCCGTTTTTAACGTAATAACGATAGCCGACAGAAGTTCCTTCTCTGTAAAAAATCTCGTCGTCGTTTTCTTCGCCGAAAGCGTAGCTGTCGGAAAGGTCTTTAACGAAGGTTTCCGTAAGTCTTCCGCAAGGATTGATCTCGCCCGATAAAACGAGCGAAATCGCCTTGCCCGCCGTCTGCCCCGCAAAATAACTTTCGATTATCGACGATGAGTATTTTTCGATTTCTTCCGTTTTGATAACAGAACCGTTTATCAGAACGGTCACTATGTTTTTGTTGTGTTTATATATTTCTTCGAGAATCTCGCAATCGATGTCAATGTTTTCTCTGTCGAAGCCCTCGCTGCTCGTTTTTCCGCGAAGAAAAACTATTACCGCATCGTATTTTTCAATCTCCTCGGAAGGTTTGTCGAAATACGTCGCGTTTTTGAAAGCTTTTTCGATTTCTTCTTTGACACTCGTATAATCGTCGCCGAAAACTTCGGCGCAACCACCGCCGCAGAAAACGCCTTCGTTGGCAGCAGAACCGACAACGGCAAGTTTCAAGTCTTTATTAAGCGGCAAAAGCCCGTTGTTTTTCAAAAGGACGATGCTTTCCGCCGCAATGCGTGAAACGTCCTTTTTTAACGCAGCTTGTTTTTCGCCCGAGCAAAAAGCAATGAGCTTTAAAATCTTATTTACGCTTTCGTTTATTTTTTCGATCGGGATCTTTCCCAAGGCTATATCGTGGATTACGTCGGCGTGAGTTTTTTTGTCCGACCCCGGCATTTCGAGGTCTCCCGCCGCCGCTAAAAACTCGCTTCTTTTATCAGTTCCGCCCCAGTCCGAAACGACAACGCCGGTAAACCCGAAGTCGTTTCTAAGCATAGTTTTTAACTCGTTATTGATATACGCAAAATGCCCGTTAACGAAGTTATAGGCAGACATTAGACACTTCGGCTCTGCATTTTTTATAACCGTTTCAAACGGTTTTTCATACACTTCACGAAGAGTTTTTTTATCGATGTTTACGCTGTAAGCGTACCTTCCGTTCTCGCGGTCGTTGCAAACGAAATGCTTTACGCAAGCGGCAACCCCGCGGCTCTGGACTCCCTTAACAAACTCGGAAGCAAGCGCGCCGGTAAGAAAAGGATCCTCGGAAAAATATTCAAAATTTCTTCCGCCCGTAGGCGTGCGTTTTATGTTCACACCCGGCGCAAGCAAAACGTCCACGCCGTGAGATACGGCATCATCGCCGAGATACTGCCCGATTTTAAACATCGCTTCTCTATCCCAACCGCAAGATAAAAGGCAAAGATTGGGATAAGACATGGCGGGTGAACCGTCGCGGATTCCGTGAGGTCCGTCGCGAAGCGTTAAAGCTCTCACTCCGAGCCTTTCAATGGCTTTCGTATGCCAGACGTTATCGCCCGATAAAAGCGACGCTTTTTCATCTAATGTCAGATCATCCGCCTTTATATCCGATATGTTTTTTTTAGTTTTCTTATTATTCATTTGTTACGTCTCTCGAATCGGCAACGATAAGTTTTGCCCTTATCGTTCCGAACGAATGTCTGCCGCCAAGCTCCACAATAACGTAAACTTCCTCGGTTGCCGAATGATTTTCGTTAAGCGTTACGAAAAAGCTTTGTTTTGCCTCATAGCGATAGATATTCTGCAACGGAAGAGCAAATTCGCCGCCGCCCGCAACGGTCAAGCCGCCGCTTGTCATAACCTTCACGTTTGCCCAAAGTTGGGAACGCGCCACGCCGTTGTTTATAAGCGTAAGATCAAAGCCGAAACTTTCCCCGGCCTTGATATACGGTTCTTTTTCATAGGTAAGAACGGCTTTGAAAACGGGAAATTCTTCAAACTCCGCCCATTTCGGGAGCCTTGATAGCTCGTTTATATCGAATTTCCTCTCCCCTCTGTTACGCCACAGATTTCTTTTGAAAATCTCGTACGGAGGACAGAAAAGTTCGTCGCCGTCAAGCCCTTTAACTTCATAAATTTCTTCGCAGAAGGTTACGAGCGGTTCGCAAAGATAATCGGGTTTTAAAAATGAAGGAATAACCCTTAAAATTCCGTCGGTAAATTCCGAAACGGTTTTCGGGCAGAAAAAGCCCCATTCGGAGAGATCGATGCAACAGGTGTTGATAACCCCGTCAAGCACGTCCGTCCATTTTTTCGGCAAGCCCTCGTCGCCGAGAATTATCCCGAGAAGTGCGCCCGCAAAGCCCGCCGAACAATCGGTATCTTCGCCGCAATTGACCGCGGTGCAGATCGTTTTTCCGAAATCGCCCTCGCCGTAGTAAAGCCCGATTGCGGCGATCCCTATGTTATTCGGCGCGTCGCAACCCGCTTTCGAGGTCTTCTCCTCTTCCGTCATTTCGGAAAGAGGCTTGCACTGAAGCCCGAACGACCCCGGTACTTCTTTGAAAAGTTTCTCTCTCGCCTGTTGCCAGGAAAGCCCACGTTTATAAGAGTCTCTCGCAATTTTAACGGCTTTCGTCACAAGACAATTTTCGGGAATATAACTTAAACCTATTTCGATTACTTTTTCGATATCGTCAACCGCAAACGCCGCGCTCTCCGCCGCCGCGCAAAAAACCTCCCCGTACACACCCTCGCCGTAATGATCTACCGAAGAATCGTAAAATGCGTAAACCGAAGCGACTTCGGGATGAGCGGGCGCGAGACACGCCCAGATTTCGCTGCGGATAAAGCTTCCGCAACTTTCGCCGTAAGCGTTTTCGAGTCTGCCGCTTACCCCTGCGGAAAACCCCCGGGAAAGGTTAGCCTTCGCCGTGCCGTATTCCGACCAACGCGGGTAAATGTAGGTAAGCCAATACTCCGCCAAAATGTTTTTATCGACTTCCGAGCCGAATTTCATCGCGGCGTTGAGCCAGACTATCTGCAAATCGAGATCGTCGTTCGGCGGAGGATTTTTATCGATATTTTTCTGAACGTAAAAATTTACGTCGTTTATTCTCCTTAAACATTCAAACGGCGCGCCGAGCGTTCCGCCCACGTTTTTGCCGTTGAAACAGCCTTTTATTTTATCTTTTAATTGTGTGTAGTTAAGTTTCATTACGCTATTCCGTTGTTGGCTTTGAACTGATTTAAAAGCGAACCCTCGCTGTACCTCGTGAATCCGAGCGACGAAAGCTCGGACAATACCTCGTCCGTGTAAGCCCTATACCCCGACTGATCGTCGAAATAATAGCTGTTGTAGTTATACATTATCATAAACTTAGTCGGCGCGCGGACGATTTTAAGCCTTCTTACAAGTTCGACTTTCTCGCTTTCCTCCATATCGGAAGCCGAAATTTTATCGATAGCCGCCGTCATAAGTTCTTCCTCTTTCAAAAGGAAGGAAAGATCGTAATATTTCGCGTTGGATCTGTCCGTTCCGAGCTTTAAGGTGTAATCGGGGAATCTGTCGAACAACGCGCGGTAATACAAATCGTAATCGGTTTTGTATTTCTTTACGTAATCCTTCGCCGCGCCGTAATAATACGTTATAAACTCGTCGGTAAGCTCGCCCACGCTTCTGCCCGTATTCCACATAAGCTTTGAAGCGACGTACGCCTCGAGATTAGCCTGCCAGCCGACTTTTTCGTTCTGAGCCGACTGCATAAGGAGGTACTCCACACCCACTTCTTTATACAGCCTTAAATTTTCCTTCCAGGTCTGCATCGTGGGATAATAATTGAAATAATTGTAGTAATCGATATGATAATCCCACGCCATAAAGTGCTTTGTCACCGCGCTCCAGGACTTGTAAAGCGTTCTGTATTTCGCAATCTGCGCCGAATCCTCGAGCGAAAAATAGTTATTGCAAAAGTACGTTGCCATACGGATATAAACGTTATCTTCCGCAACGACGGTGTCATCTATCGGTTTATATGCCCCTTCGGAATCGATCGTTACGGGGGCTTCCTCGGAATACTGATAAGCGAACGTGACGACTTTTATTTTTCTGCCGTTAAGCTCTGCGTCCGCCCATTTCTGAATTTCCCTTGCGAGAATGTTCACGAACCTTACGTTCACGCCGCCTCTCGTATATTTTTCCGCTGCTGCGATACATTTAGCGCAGGCGCAGCATTTCTGCGTGTCCTGCTGGCTGAACATAAAATATTCCGTGTCCCCGCTCGATTCCGAAACGAATTTTTTTAGCGATTCGAGCGCGATTTTTATCGGGCTCAATTCCACGCTTTCGTCGATTTCGCCGCTTTCCGTTATGCCGTAAGTCTGACAGATTTCGACGGGCGTACCGTTTACCATCGAGAAAAACTCGGGGTGTTTGGCGGCGTATTCCGTGGAAACGTACGCAAGCGAATTGTGGTTTGCCGCAACGTCCTTTGTTTTATACCAGCCGATGTTTCCGCCGAATTTATCTCCGACCGTGTGATACTCGTTCACGAATCTGAGCTTGGACATAAAGTCCTTATCGTTGTTGTAACCGCCGATCATAAAGTTGCGGTAACGGAAATCGGGAGCTTCTTCTATATCGGGGCTTTCGATTTCGCATTTGTCGATTTTCGGGATATACTCGTAGTCGTAAGTTAAAAACTTAACTCCGAGATACTTCTCGATAAACTCATACGCGCCGTATAAAGTGCCTCTTGCCGTCGATCCGTTGATAAAAATGCCGTTCCCGACCGATTTGATTATAAACCCGTCGCCTTTAAGTGCGGAATAATCTGCCGAAACGCCCGATTTTTCAAGCGCGCTCGTGTTACCGACCGAAACTATTTTCGCATTTTTGTCGTAAACGACGAAACGGCTTTGCTTTACGGGAATTTTTACGCCCGAAACCTTATAAACGTACTTTGAAA
This sequence comes from uncultured Clostridia bacterium, assembly GCA_934271735.1. Lineage (GTDB taxonomy): Bacteria > Bacillota > Clostridia > Christensenellales > Borkfalkiaceae > UBA10281. The sequence goes on from CAKQSB010000020.1 coordinate 12,934, forward strand.
TGTTATCCGCGGCGTTCTTCTCGGCTTCTTTGGCCTTGTCGGGATAAATAATCGTATACTCAGTCGTGTTGTTTTTAAAAATAGTCATCTTTTCGCTCCGCTCGCTCTCGCCGCCTTTATCCGACGCCGAAGGCTTCTCGCTCTCCGGCGTATCGTTCTTTTTTCCGCAGCCCGTCTGCATAAACAATGTCGCTATAACGAGCATACACGCTAAAATTTTAAATAAAATCTTTCTCATCGCTTCACCTTACCACGTTGAATTTACGGATTTTATAGGAAATGTTCATCGAAGCGTCGAACGCGTAAACAATGAACTCATACTCGCCTTCCGCTCTTAATTTCACGCTTTCGCCTGCGGTTACCTTAACGAGCTTTTCGTCTGTGTTTTTAAGATACAGATAGACGGTGAGCGGATCGAAATCGTCATCCAAAGCCGATTTATCGTCGGTAACCGAAACCTCGGGAACAACGAAATCCTCGCCGATTTTATACGTCTCTTTTACGCTCGGCATTTCGATTACGGGAGCGGTTTTATCCGCTACGTAAAGACGGAAGGTCTTTTTCACGGTATTATACGAGCCGTCCGTAAGCTCGAAAACAAGCTGATAATATCCGTAAGACTCAAGCTTTATTTCTGTGCCCGCTTCGGGTATTACGTTGTTTAAAATAACTTTGCCGTTCGGAGCTTTGACGGTGAGCTTTGCTTCCGCTTTGCCCGAAAGGACGTCTCCGAAACACATTTTCGGCAAAACGAACGTTTCGCCTTTTTCGTATTCCGATTTTAGCTCGGACGTAAAGCCGACGATCGCGGGAGCGTCGTCGCCCGATTTCGTGTAAGAGTTAAAACTCTGATTTCCGATGTAATTTACGATAACCGAGCTTTGCGATTTAACGCCGACGGTTTTTATCGTCATATAAACGCTTCCGCCGTCGAAGCCCGTGAAATTTCTGCCCGAATCGAACGAAGTTATCTTTGCCGCTTCGCTTCCGCCGATTCTCACCGTGCCGCTTACGGAGAACGCAATCGTCGCCGAATCGTATTTTCTGCCGTTATACGCGCTGAGCGAATTGAAAGTCCCGCTTTCGAGCGAAACATTATACGTTTTTTCGCCGAGCTTAAGCTTCGCCTTGCCCGATTTTATCGAAGAAAACGCAAGACTGACCTTCTCTTCGGGGTTCTTTGCCGAAGCTATTTCCACCGAAACGGAAGAGAATTTCATTGAATCCTCCAAAAACGTCAGCTTTGCGGAAAAGTCGTAAAACGGCACCGCGTAAGGCGTTTTTATCGAAAAGTCGCTTGCTGCCGAGAACGTGAGACCCGTTTCGAAAAATTCGCGGGTTACGCTTGCGCCTTTTACTATAAGAGCTTCCGAAATATCGGTTAATTTTGCAGGGATAACCGCAATCGTATACGTTTCGGCAAGACTTCCGTCGTTGTTTTTGGCGATTATTTCTACTTCCGACGCGTCCTTCGGAACCGTGTAATTACCCGAAACTTTTACTCCGCCGATATAAAGTTCGGCAGGCTTTTCAAAGCCGATTTCGCCGTACTTCGAATAATCGAGAATTTTAATTTCGGGAAGCGTTACCCTTTCTCCCGCCTTATACGCTGCGGGAAAATTTTCGCACACGAAGAATATTTTGTTCATATCAACCTTAACGGTGTACGATACGGTTTTTACAAAACCCAATTCGTCGGTTACGGTGATTCTTACTTTTACGTTACCTTTGCCGTTTAAAATCACTCTGTCGCCCGGGACTAAGGAAAATTCCGCGCCGTCGTAAGATATTTTATACGTCGTTTCAAGCGTTCCCGTACCGCCCGAAACGGTAGCTTCGGGAAGCACGAAATCATCGCGGACGGGAAGAGTTTCTACTGCGTTCGTTTCTATAGTTATGTCGTTGGGCGAGGAAATCACTTCAAATTCGTAATATTTAACGATCTCGTTTCCGAAATTATCTCTGCCCGAAAACGCCGCTCTGTATTTCCCGCTGTTTTTCGGGGTGAATACGTCGCCCGTAAGCGTACCGTCGGTTGCCGTTACGGCTCTGTAAATTCCTCCGTCCGAAACCTCGAGCGTTCTTTTAACGTCCACCGCTCCGAACACAACGTCGTAACCCGCCGCAACGGGAAGCTTGTAGCCGTAACCAACCACGCCCGTTTCGACGCCTCCTGTTTTCGTTATCTGAATCGCGCCGTCGTTTTTGAAGTCCGCAGCCGAAATTTCGTTAAGCTTTTTGCCGCCTATTTCGGAAACGACTATTCCCCCGCCGTCCGAAACGACAAATTCCGCACTGAGATAAACCTCTGCTCCCTTAAATCCGCCGAACGGCTTCCAGTTTTTAAGCTCGTCGGTGTTATCCGCGTCGAGAACCTTGTAATTCGGCGTGTTTTTGTTTATCGCCGAATAGACGGTAAGTTCGTCGTAGTCGTAACGAAAATTGAAGGGCACACAGTTTTTGTTGTATACGTTGGTAAAATTATGGAACACGACCGCGCCGTAAGTGTTTCTTACAACGCCCTTATCCGCCGACTCGTTGGATATGGCGACGGAAATATCGTCGTACTCAACGAGCATATAGCTTAAATGATCGTTCCACGGGTTAAGCCACCAGTAAACCGAAAGGGTGTTCGTTTCGTCGTAAACGTCGGTAAGCGTTATTCTCACCTGAGATATCGCGCCCGCTTTTTTGCCGTAAGGCTGAAATTCGATTATATTTGTTTTCGTTTCCGAAAGCTTTTTTAAATCGAGAGTTTTCGCATACGTCGTGACGCTGCCCGAATTTCCTTTGAGAAGCACTCCCGTTTTTTCGACGTTTGCTCCCGAGGGGTAAGAAACGTTTTCCTTAACGCTCACGCCCGAGCCCGTGAAAAGGCTTTGCGTTTTGTACGAAACGTTAATCGAAACGCTTCTTTTTATCGTTTGCCCGTTTATTTCGGCGGAAAACGTGAGAATGCTCTCGCCGTCGATTCTCGGAGTGAAAACGCCGCCCGTAAGCTCGGTTTTGCCTATTTTATCCGAAAGCTCGGCTTCGCATTCGTAAAGCGCGCCGCCGTAATAACCGTAGGTTTCCTCGAGAGAAATACTTTCGCCGAAAGCTATTTCTTTCGGGAAGTTTTGCATGACGATAACGGGATCATTTGTGACGGTTACGATCGAAGAATAAACCGTTTCAAGCCCGAAAACGTCGGTGAAAACGTAATTCACGCTCCACTGCCCGCTTTTTCCAAACATAAATTTCTTATCCGAACCCGAAACCTCGCTCGCTTCGTTTCCGAGAACGAATCTTACAACGTACTCGTCGTAATCTTTGATTTCGCTTTTACCTACAGCATCCGGAAGATAAATAATTTCGCCTTCGCTCATCGCGGCGGGCAATTCTCCGCCTATTTCTATCGAAACCGCAGGAGCCGTTTTGTAAACCTTCAGAACGGAAAGACCGCTCTTGTATTTAATAACATAATCGCCTTCGTAAACGGCTTTAAAGCTTCCGTCGGTTACCGTTACTTCGTCTCCCGACGGGTCAACGACCTCGATTAAATTACCGTAATCGGGAACGGAAAACTTACGTCCGCGAAGAGCATAATAGGTGTTATCGTAGACGTTATCCGCCTCGGCGTTAAAGGGCATCGATATTAAAATGCCCGCCGATAAGGCGATTATCACCACGATTGCTAAAATTAAATTTCTTTTTTTCACTCTTTTAAACCTCCTACCGTAAATTTTGCAAGTATGAGTTTTTGCGCCGCGAGATAAAGGATAATGTTCGGTATCGCGACGAGCGTGAATCCCGCCATTATCTCCGGTATGGTTGCGCCGTATTTATCCGCGTTCGCCTGGAACGTAAGCATTCCGTATGCAAGCGTGGGATAGCTCGGCAACCAGATTATGAACGTTCCGTAGTCGTTCCACGCCCCTAAGAACTGCAAAACGAACAATACGGCGCACGTCGGAAGCACGAGGGGAATCATTATTGCGTACATCACCCTGTGATCGGACGCGCCGTCTATAAAAGCGGCCTCGGCATAGGTCCAGGAAATATGCTTGAACGCAGCAAACATCAGCATGAAATGCACGCCCGAAAATACCGTCGACGGCGTTGTGATGACGGTTAAAAACATATTGTCGTAAACATGAAGGGCTTTCTTAACCGTCATAGCCGAGGGAAAGTTGCCGACGATGGGCGTTATCATAACGAATATGCCGAGCGCGTAAAGAAATTCTCTGCCGCGGAAACGGTATTTTGCCATAACGTAAGCGACGATAGTCGTAAAAAACACGTTAATAAGCGACGTCGAAAACGCCCAGATTACCGAAAAACCGAACATTTGCGGGAATCTGTATTCTGCGGGATAGCCGTTTTTAATAACAGGCATAACGAAGATGTCCAGCATCTTTTTGAAATTTGATAAACCCGTCTCCGCGATTTCCTTAGGAAAATCGAAAGCGTTTATCGTAAACTCGAATTCCGATTTGAACGTCGTATATATCATCCATATAAGCGGGAAAAGCATACTTATACAGTAAATAATCATTAGCGACCATAAAACCGCCTTGAATATCTTCTGCCCCGCGCTTTGTCTTTGTTTAATCCTTTGCATTGTCTACTCCTCCACCGGGTCGAGCTTATCGAGGATAAACTTTACGAGATATGTGAGCGGAGCGGAAATAAGCGTTAAGATTATACCGCCCGCGGCAAGCCTCGGATAATCCATTTTCTTGCCCGTCATAACGCCCGTTATGAAGTAATAACCCATATTGTATACAGACGTGTCCGCACCGTAAAGATAGAACTCGATAAGCGGTCCGCAGTTTAAGAATATCCCTGCGAAACCCGTTACAAGGAAAGTCGATAACGTCGGAAAAATAAGTGGCAGGATGATGTACCAAAGCTCCTGAAACATATTAGATACGCCGTCTATCTGCGCGCTTTCGGTTATGCCCGCGTCGATTTCCTTCATCGCATTCGGGTACACGATAAGACTTCCCGAAAACGATATCCATATCATATAGAAAAGGGTCGTCGGGAACATATACCTTACGTCTCTGACAAGATTCGGGAAATCGCTTATGCCGAACTTGCGCATAAGATCGGGAAGCGCGCTTCCCGTGAAGTTCATAAACAAAAGACAGATGACGAACGACGAAACCACCTGCGGAATCATCACTATAAACCTTATCGTTTTGTTCAGGAGACATTTTTTAAACAGCATATACGAGAACAAAATGTACAGCGGCATACAGATCGCAAGGTTTATAATGTACATAAGCAGCGAATTTTTGAGAGAGATCGCCACAAGTGAGCCTTGCGAGGATGTCATCAGATTCCAATACTCTTTAAAGTTATCGAACCTGGCGAACGTCACATTGCCGTAAACGTCTATGTGTTCAAACGCCATTATAATAGAATTGAAATTTACAACGACGTAAAAAATCACGAACAAAAGTAACGGATAAATTAGTACGCTTATTATAAAACCCGTTTGCTTCAGGTTTTTGTTTTTTCTCTTTTTAAATTGTTCCATTTAATAAGTAAAAGTGTGTCTATAAGTCGATTATCAGGCATTTTTAAATATTATCGCAAGGATAAATCAAGCGTAAAATCCTTGTTTTCTCGCCTGATCCAAAAGCTTTGTCCAGGAAGTCTGATTGAATGCACCGCTTACCATTTTGAATATCTGATTCGTGGTTCTGCCCGCATAAAGCCAGCTTACCGCAACCTTGTCGGAACCCATAATCTTGCCCGCGTCGTTATACGGGAAAACCACTCCTTCGAGCCCTGCGGTTGTAGCGTAAACGATGGGCTCTTTAACTCTGTCCTGGAAAGGCCGAACGATGGCTATATTTTCGGTATCTCTGTAAATATTCCATACGGTTTTTGCAAACGGAGTCATTTTAGCGAAGTTGTCTTCGGAAATCTCGTAATCGTAAGCTCTGATTATGCCCGTTTCCGAAGTGAATTTTTCAAGGCAATCGTCGCTTAAGGTGCGGGCGAGGAAATCGAGAAGAATTTCGGTTTTTCTCGTATCTTTTTCTTTTACGACGAAAAACGAACCGGTATCCTGCCCCGCAAGAACAGAGCCCTTGCCGCTACCGTCGATACCCTTCTGCCCTTCCATATAGGGAAGAAGCATAAATCTGTAATCGCGCTTGCCGAATCCTCTGTCGGCGTCCTGCTTTTCAACTTGCGGGAAAACACCTTTTTTAGCTTCATTTTCCCACCAGATACCCTCGCAGATCATAGCCGATTCGGCAATTTTGCCATTCGATACGGGCGCGAAAAGGTATCTTTTCTGAACGTCGGTGTGGTTCGTGTTTTCCTTAACGGCGGGGTTTGCGTTATCCGAGCCGAAATAGATTTCCATAAAAGAAATCGTATCGTAAATTTCCTTCATTCCGAAATATTCGTAGCCGTTTTCGACGGTGATAACCTTTTTGGTTCCGTCGTGCATTTCGACTTCCTTGCCCTTGGAATCGAATGCAAAATAATTCTCCGCACTCTCAACGCCCGCAAGCTGAGCAAACACGGCGTTCTGCACCATACCCGTGTAATTTTCGAATTTATTCGGCCAGATAAACGGATAACAGTTTGCCGTGGATTTGATTTTTCCGAGCATTTGATCCCATTCCGCGATAGTCTGCGGCTGACCGTCGTCGTAAGTACCGTATTTCCCGTCCTTACCGGCGGATAAAATTCTGTCGCCCGAGGAATAATTGACCGCGCCGCCGCTTTTATAAACAAGCTTGCCGCCGTTATTTTCGTAAACAATGCCCTGAACATCGAGCGCGGCGGTTACCGAAGAATCATTACCGTCGGCGAAGTTCAGCCAGCCCTTCTCCACGAAATCGCCGTAATCGAAAACGAGTCCGCCGATAGAATCGCAGTATGGCAAAAGATAGCAGCCGCTTCCGTTTTTGGAAGCAAGTTTAAGCCAGTTTTCCTTGTTCGTAAGCTTATCGCCGATTTTCTCGTTTTCTCCTTCCAAAGTCGTATTTAAAATCGGCGTTAAATCGACGAGCTTATCGGTATTGATAAGTTCCTGGAAAGCAATATCTACGGTAAAGTACGCCGAAGCAACGCCCGAAGCCGCGTTTACCTCGTCGATAATATAACTCGCTTCTCTCTTCTCGTCCTGAATGTAAATTTGGTAGTCCTCGAGAGTTTCGTTATACTTGTTGGCTTCCTCGGTTATCCAGCTCGTACCCGTTCCGCCGCCGTAAACGTTGATGTAAATTTGTTTTTTATTCTTGTCGATAACCTGACTTTCGTTTGGTACGGAAGAACCGTTCTGACTGTTGTCTACAGAAGAATCGCCGCAGGAAACGGCAGACGTCAAAGCGAGACAGGCGCATAATAACGCCGCGATTTTTTTCTTCATTTTGTGCTCCTTTTTTTACGAATAAAACGAACTCGTCTTGCCCCGCCCGAAAACTTCGGACAGAAGCAAAACGAACCCGATTTAATTATTTATTTTGTTAATATTTTTATTAAGCGAAACGTACTTCCGTAAGCATAATGTTGCAAACGGGATATTTTGTATTTACTTTTTTATTATGTATTGCAAACACCGCCGTTTCGGGCGCGCCCGTGATGTCGAGAGCAAGCACTCTGTCGTTTCCGACTTTCGCTCCGAGAATATTCAACTCTTGCGCAAAATTGTCTCCTTCGCTGGCGTTAAACTGTTCTTCGGTTTCGTAAAGCCTCACTCTTCCATAATTGTCCGTGGAAGATTCCGCTCTGCTCCAAACAATTTTCGTTCTGCCGAAAAGCCTGATGTATTCTGCGATTTCTCCGAAATTAACATTCAATTTTATCGAGCTCGCCGCAGTAAAATCGAATTTTGCATAGCCGTTTTCCTCGTCGTAGCTTATCGTTCCGCCTTTACCGTCCGATACCCAAAGATTTATGTTATCCTTGGAAACGAGGTTGCCCGTCATAAGATTCATAACTGTTTCGCTTACTTCGATTTTGGCAAATACGAGCTCTTTTACATATAACGCTCTGCCGCCCGCGGCGTCCGAAACAAGGAAGGTTATTCCCGAATTATCGTTAAGATCAAGGTGAGCGAAATGCATTGTGTATGTCGCATATTCGTTTTCGGAATCGATATTGTAAATCGCATCCGAATTCCACGAACCGTCCATAAACACGCGAAGCGAAGCGTTCGCACCCTTAACCGTAAACTTAACCGCATTATAACCCTTAGCTTTTGCGGTTTTAACGATTGCGTGCGAAAGAGTGTAGGTGTCGTAGTTTCCGTTGGCGGGGAAAATCATCGCGCCTTCGGCTTCATCGTAGCTCGGCTGAACGCCCGAACCGCTGTTATAATACCATTTTTCGAGAAGCTCCCCGGAAGCAAGATTCATTTCCGTGTAATCGGGCTCCGTCGGGGGTACGTCGTAAGTAAATCTCATTTCCTTAATTAAAACGGGATCCTCGCCTTTTGCATTGGAGGATAATATCGCAACACCCGATTTCTCGTTGAAAATAAGATCTCCGAAGTAAAGTATGCCCTCAACGTATTCGCCGCTTGTGTTTACAGCAAACTTCACGTCTCTGCCCCAGTTTGTTTCAACAAACAGGCTTACCTCGCCCGCGCTTCCCTTAACAAGGAATTTAACCGCAGTGTAACCCTTCTTCTGAGCTTTTCTCAACGCTTCGTGCTCAAAATTGAACGTGTCGCCGTTGGCGTTCGCGGGGAAAGACATCGCGCCCTCTTCCGAATTGTATGTCGCAGCGTCGCTCACGCTCGCGTTATGAGCCCATTTATCCGTAAGCTCTTCCGCCACAAGGTTCTTTTCATTATAAATGCCTTCTTCCTCGATAACTACGTCCGTCTCAAAGAAACGCAATTCCGAGAGAACGAGCGCGGCTTTATCCGTTATTATCGAGAAACCCGCAGTTTCGTCTATTTCGATTTTTTTGACCGCCTCGTCAAGGTTATATGCTACTCTTCTCGTCGTAGCTTCGGCAAGGTCTCTCGAGAAACCGCCCCAGTCGCCCGTAGTGTTATTGTAAACGCGCGTGGTGCCTTTGCCGCTATAGGTGATGACGAGATATTTATATCCGTTGTCGTAAGCGGTTTTTATTATACCTTTCTGCAAAGTGTAAGGCCAGCTGTTGGCTGTTCCCGTGAAGGAGATTCCGCTGAGCTCGTCGTTATAAACTGGCGTGCCGTAGGACTCGTTATACCCCCAGAGCGGGAAAAATTCCTTATCGGTGAAATCGAGAGTCGAGACGTCCTCTATATTGAACGCCGAAACCTCGGACACCGTCATATCCTTAATATAAAGTCCGTTTTCCGAAACGATTTTCATTCCGTTAAGCTCGGAAAGCGAAAGTCTTGCGACTGCGTAATCCTCGGCGGAAAGCGCGATTTCGTCGTCTCCGCAAGCAATCGTTCCTTCGCCTTTATAGCTTATTCTGACATATTTATAACTTTCGGGAATTACGATTTCGGAAAGTCCGTTCGTTCCGATATACTTTGACGCGCCTTCCGTTTCGTCATAGTTTCCGCCGAAAACAACGGCTACGTCCTTTGCCGCAAGATTCGCTGTTGCAAGGTCGATGACGACAAACTCGTTTTCTTTTTCCGAGCTGACCTCGTCGTTTTTCATAAACGTTGCCGTGTAAACATATTTACCTTCCGTGGCAACAAACTTGTTATCCACGTACGAAACATCCGTTCCGTCCGCCGTTTTAAGTGTGTACGTTGCGGAAATATTCTGAATCGACGAGGGTGATTTACTCGCAACGGGAAGCTCTATTTCGCTCCCGACAAGATATATGTTTTTGAAAACGTCGTCCGCGAGATATTTGAGCGCAGGGCTTCCCTCGTCGGTAAATTTAACGGTAAATTCTATCGAATCCTTTACGAACGACGCTTTGATTTTGTAAACTTTACCGAGCTCGAGAGACTTGATATACTCTTCGGTAAGTTCTAAATTACCCGGCGTATAATCGTAGTTTTCCTCGGCTAAAGTCTCGCCTTCCACCGTTATCGTTACGGTATCGTCCATAATCGGCTCTTCGTCCGGTTGAGTCTTATCGAAAAAAGTAAAGCCCGCGAGCGCGTTTCTGTAATCGACGGTAAAAAGTCCGCCTTCTTCCGTCTCATTACCGAACATAACTCCGAGTTCGCGCGGTTTTTCGGGCTCTTTGCTCTCGGATTGACTTTCGACAGGCGTTTCGCTTTCGTACTTGCTCTCGTTATCCTTATCGGACGTCGTTTCCGAAGTTTTGTCCGACGCGGAAACCGACGACCCGTCCGATGCGGAATTACCGTCTCCGTTGCCGCAGCTTATCGCCGCAAACGCAGTTATTATAACCATGATTGCGATAAGCAGAATTTTTGTGAGTTTCATCTTTGTTTCCTCCAGTTTGATCTTTATACTTCCGTTTTAATAAATTTCGTGCCCGAAACCCTGTTTTTCGGTTACTTCACGGCACGAATTTTTGTCACGGGTCTCCCGACTGCGATTATTATAGCACCCCCTTTATTCGGTTTCTTGTTTTATTTAATCGTTAAGTGGCGATTTTCTACTTTCTTTTTTTGCCTGTTTTTAATTTAAACGGCGATTTAGCCTTATATTTTTGCTTTTTTGGGTTGTTTTTTCAAAATTCAATTGCGATTTTTAATTGACACGTCGGCTCCCGTCTGCTATAATTCGATTATGGATTCTTTTGAAAAACCGATTTTTACGGACATTGCCGTACCGAAAAACAATGAAGTGAACACGGCGGATTTTTTGCGTTCGTCCCCCTGGGGAGACTGCGATATAACGTTCACCTGGACAAATTCCGATTTCAACGCCCTGCACAATCACAACCACTGGGAGCTTTTCGTTATAGGAAGCGGAAAAATAACGCACGCAATAAACGGAGAGCTTTACGATCTTTCAAGAGGCGACGCATTCCTCGTTCGTCCGCAGGACATACACTGCTTCAAAAACCCCGATTTCGATTATCAGCAAATCAATTTTTTGATAAAAAGCGAGTTTTTACAAAAATATTTATCGGCATATAAAGAAGGATTATACGAAGAGCTGCTGAACGACCCGTCGCCGTTGGCGTTTAAAATCCCCGAAAACAGGCTTCAAAGCAGCATTTATAAAATGCTTTCCCTTCAGACCGTTCAGGGAAACGACGTTTTAAGCCACGTTTTCCACACCAAGCTTATTTTCGATTCGCTTTTGCAGGTGTTTTTCGAACAGCGTTACTCTTATACGGAAGCTTATCCGCAATGGTTCAAAAATTTGCTTAACGAGCTGAATAAGCCTAACGCCTATCAGCTTTCAACCGACGAAATCGTTAAGCTTACCCCCTACAGTTATTCGAGGCTATGCTTTCTTTTTAAAAAGCATACCGGTAAAACGCTCAACGAATACATGCTCGGCTTAAAGCTTACCCACGCAAAAGAGCAACTCCGATTCACGGGGCTCACCACGCTCGAAATTTCGAGCGATATAGGCTTCTCGTCGCTTTCGCATTTTAATCACATATTTAAGAAAGCATTCGGAATGACTCCGTCAAAATATCGTTCGGAGTTCAGAAACTGAAACTACGCTAATAAAAAAACCGCGTTTCCGCGGTTTTTATTTTGCTTAATGCAGTTAAAAAAATGCGTTTAATCGACTTATAGGCAGCCTTTTAGAAAAACTCCTCTTCAAGCATCGCGCAAAGACAATGATACACGGGCAGGTGCATTTCTTGAATTTTAAAGGTTTCCGTTTCGGGAACGCGGACGTTCGCATCGCATAAAGCAGAAAGCTTGCTTTCGTTTTTGCCTGTAAAAGAAATCGTTTTCAAACCCATAGCTTTGGCAACCTCCGCGCAGTAAACGCAGTTCATCGAATTACCCGAGGTGGAGATCATCAAAGCGACGTCGCCCTCATCCGCAAGCCCGTAAAGCTGCTGCGCAAAAGCGACCTGCGGCTCGCGATCGTTTGCAAAAGCCGTTGAAAATGCGATATGCGACGTAAGCGAAATCGCTCTCAAAGAGCCCTCGAGAGTGGCTTGAAGCTTTGCCCCGTCCTCGCCGAACGCCCCGAGTTTTTCATAAATGTCGGGGTTGATTTTTCTCGGTTTTTTAAATCTTTTCAAAAGCTCCCCGACGATATGCTCGCTGTCCGCCGCGCTTCCGCCGTTTCCGCAAACAAGCAGTTTTTTGCCGTTTTTATAAGCGTCGAAAAGAATTTCAAACGCGGCAAGAATGTCGTTTCTGCACATTTCCAGGACGGGACAACGAACGAAAAGCTCCTCGTAAATATTCTTTGTAGCATCTTTCATCGTTAAAATTCTCCTTTTGCGATAGATAACGCCGCGTAATCTCCTATATTTTCGCCAAGACCCGCAGGAACGATTTCAACGTCGTTTAAACTGAAGGAAAGACATTCCTTTTTCATAACCCTTTTTGCGTGCGGCAACAAAAGGTCGTTCGCGCGCATGAAAACTCCGCCGATAACGATTTTTTGCGGATTAAGAAGATCAACGAGAATTGCAATCGACCGCCCGAGCATCTCTCCGCTCTTTTTGTAAACGGCTTTGCAAAATTCGTTGCCGCTACGGGCATATTCCGCCATATTTTTAGCGGAAATATTCTTCTCACCGCCGATTTTATCGATAAATTCGTTATATTCAGTCTTTAAACTGCTCTTTTTGCCCATAATCAAGGCAAGCCGCACCATTCCGCTGCCGCTGCAATAACCCTCGCACGAGCCTTTTTTTCTGTATCCTTCGGGACCGCGATCGGTAAGCCTGATATGTCCGATTTCTCCCGCGTTGTCGGTCGTTCCGCCGTAAAGCCTGCCGCCGAGAATGAGCCCCGCGCCGAAACCCGTACCAAAGGTCAGAAAAACCATATTTTCAGCGCCTCTCCCCGCGCCGAATTTCCATTCCGCAACGGCGCATGCGTTCGCGTCGTTCTGAAGATTGGTTTTTATATTGAATTTACCCTCAAAATACTCAACAACATTTATATTATCCCAAAGCGGAAGGCTGGGCGGAGACATTATAACGCCCCTTTTGCTGTCCAGAGGTCCGCCGCAACTTATGCCGATACCGCTGATATTATAGTCCTTCAATGTTTTTTCGATAAACCCCGAAAACCTGTCGAGAATAACCTCCGGTTTCTGCCCCGCGGTTGAAAATTCTACCTTTTTTAAAATTTCAAGCCCATCGTTTGCGGCAATTTTTCCTATCGTCTGCGCGCATTTAGTCCCGCCGATATCGAGCCCGATATAATAATTAAACTTTGAATCCTTTTCTTTCATACTCACCTTTAAGCTTGTCATTGATATCATTATAACACCCGAACGGATATTTTTCAAACATTTTACGGTAAAAAATTACTTATATACGTTTAATTTTAAGTAAGGTGATTGCGTTCAAATTCGGGCTTGCCTTGTCGACAACCAGAACGCAATCACCTGCGGCTAAAAACCATCTACTCAAAGAAAACCATTATGCGTTCCGATTTTCGCAATTCTAAGGTCGGCGATTTCAATTTGTCTGTGGAAAACGTTGATTTTAATTCAAATGTAACTAAGGCATTGGAGCACTACTTTAATTTTTGCACACGAAATGAAGTCTTGTTCTACACTTTAGATTTTAGAACATATCTATTCAGCGTTACTGTAGCGTTTTTATGCCCCAATATCTCCGCCAATGTTTTCACGTCCATTCCGCATTCCAAAGCGCGTGTAGCAAACGTATGCCGAAGTGAGTGAAAACCTTTACGTTCGATATGCAAACGCTTTTGCAGAAGTTCAAAGGTTCTCTGATAAGATCGCACCGTAGGCGGTTCTCCCTTTTCCGATTCCACAACATATTCCGAAATGCTTTTCCTTTTATACTCTTTCAGAACGGGAATCAACTGCTTCGGAAGCGGAATCATTCTTTTGGAAGAAGTTGTTTTCGGCAAGTCCGTAATCCGGCAAAGATTCCCTTTTTCATCTCGTCCGTCGTGGCAAGTTTTGTTCACCGCAAGCGTTCCTTTCGTGAAATCAATATCTGCCCAAGTAAGCGCAAGCAATTCTCCGATTCTGAGTCCCGAATAAAGACAAATCACGATCCCGATGAATTTCCGTTTCTTACTCGATAACGCCGCCTGCTCTATCTTCTTCTGTTCGGCAAGCGAAAAACAGGATACTTCTTTCTCTTTCGTTTTCGGTCGTCTGATTTTATCAGCCGTGTACTCTTTCAGTTCTCCGAGCGTATATGCAAGTTTCAAAGAGTTCTGAATCACCGTAATAATCCCGTTTACGGAATTAGCCGCCAATCCCTTTCCGGTTGTCAGATTGCCCGACTGCATAAGTTCGGTGATATACTTCTGTATGACGATGGGCGACAGTTCTTCAAGCTCGTATTCGCCCAACTTTACCTTCAAGTGCTTTTCGATAATCTCCGAATATCTTTCGCACGTTTTCGTTTTAGACGAAGGCTCTATGTAATTCGCAAACCATACGTCCAACCATTCTTTGTATTTCATTGAAAACTCCTTTCGATTTACTGTTATTATTATAATTTTTCTCACCGTAAATAGGAAATCACCCCTCGAAACGGCATAAAAAAAGAGAACATTTATCCTTGTTCTCTCTTAAAAGATTTGTATTAAATTGTAGGTGTCAGGCGGGGATTAAAACGAAATCGTCAGTTCAAGTCCTGTTTTTCAAAAAACAGGTCAAAATGCAGCTCCCAAATTCAAATATTCCGCGAAGGGCGCGAACCACAAGATACGGTAACAAAAAAGCACAAGACCTACTAAATCTTGTGCTTTTATGTTTTGTAGCTTTTTCGTACTACAAAGATGCGTGTGTACGACAAAATCTCGTTTTTCGGGCGATTTTCGATAGTGTGTCGGATGATAAGTATTTTTTTATTCCTTATTTTTTAAATAGCAATCTATACAGTGCCTCTGCTAATTTTTTGGAAAAAATAGGTGGAACCGCATTCCCTATCATTTTGTATGCATCCGCCTGCGTACCAACGAATTCATAATCGTCAGGAAAACCTTGAAGGCGCGCTGCTTCACGTACAGTAATACTTCTCGCCTGCTGTGCGTCTGGATGGATATGACGCAATCCGTCTTTAAAAAGATGTGCAGGAATCAAATTACTCTGCTCATCCCAACGGAGAACATAGTATTTGTGTATATTGGATTCATGTCCTGTTATTTCTGTATATAATTGTTTCAATGATGCCGTGGATACATATTTTTTTTCGCCAGATGAAATATCATTTGCAAGCAATCTGAAAATTTTCTGATCCCGTTTGTTATGCCACCTTGAAGCATGATTGGATGGTGAATCTTTCGGTATTGTGTGTGAATACCTTTTCCCATTAAATATAAAATCTGCAGTGGGGTATAACGCTGGCAAATCACCAATCGCATCACGAACAGTGGCCTTTTTTTTAACTTTGAAAGAAGGTAGAACTTTCAGATAAAAATCATTAATAATTTGATAGGCATGTTCACCATATTCATCTTTACTTAAGCCAAGGATAATTATACGACTTCTTTTCTGTGGAACCCCGTACTCTGTGAAATCAATTATTGCTTTTGATAAATCGTTTAAAACAACATAACCGGCTTCGTCAAATGTTTTTTTTATGACGTCTATAATTGGTTTCCCTGTCGGTTTTGCGCTAAGAATACCCGGCACATTTTCAAACACAAAGGCTTTTGGCTTATAATGCTTGAGAACTTTTACATAGCTTTCAAAAAGAAAATTACGATAATCATCTTTCATCCCATGTTCATCACGAATTCTCCCCGCAACGGAATATGCTTGACAAGGCGGACCGCCAATTATCAAGTCAAGTTTTTTGTTTTTAATACAAGAATCCAAGCCTAATGACTTGCCATATTCAGCATCATTCCAACCATAGAATAATTCATCTGTTCTTTGAATATCAAAACGAAACACCCGTCTGTTAGCATCCGTATAATTCCATTTTTCTTTTAAATGTTTTTCTAAATTTACACCAGGAGCTTTTTCCCACTCTACACATGCCAATGTGTTATAGTGTCCCGACATCTCAAATCCTTCACACAACCCGCCGCATCCTGCAAAAAGGTCAATTGTGTTAATTTTTTTCATTATTATCTCCTATAATTGCAAGCAATTCTTTTCCAAGAGCATATCCCAGAAGCGGCGGAACAGCATTCCCTACCTGTCTATCCTGTTTTGTTCTTGTTCCGGTAAACACAAAATTGTCAGGAAATGATTGAATACGGGCACTCTCTCTTACTGTCGGAACACGATTAAACTCATAGTGAAAAAGATTCCTATGACCTGTATCAACCGTACGTGCAGGAGCGTTGCCATCTAATCTTGTCCATGCCATGTGGAAAGTTCGGCTTTCACCAACACCTGTTGGCAAATCTTTATAGTTCCCGCCTTCAGGCACGAGAGCAATTGTTTCGATTACAAAATCTTTGTGGGCGGTTGCCACATGATTATATAGCACATCACAATCGCCCCGCATAATCTTTTGATATTCTGTCAACGCAGGACCACTGTATTTATCTTCATTAAGACCAAGCCCATTGATTCTGGTCGGAAGATCGGAAACAGCATCTCTGCATGTACGATACGGCTTATCTGTCCCTGGCCCAAATTGAGGCTTTGGAAAATGTGGTTGCCCAATATCTCTACGAACTCCCATAAATATAAGGCGCTTTCGCATTTGGGGAACACCGTAATCACATGCTTTTAAAATTTTGCACTCAACATTGTAGCCCATAGAACTAAAACGTCTGATAATTTCGTCTTTTATTTGACCACTATATAATGTAGCCATTCCAGGGACATTTTCGATTATAAAACCCTTTGGTTTATATTGTTTGACCATTTCCAATACAGCTAAATATAATGTGTTTCGCTTGTCATCAAAGTTTCTCGGTCCCGTGAGAGAAAAACCTTGACACGGCGGGCCTGCAATAATTACATCGATAGAGCGTTCTCCCGCAATATTCTTAATTTTATCAAATGTTTCTTGCTGAGAAAGGTCTTCATCTAATGCAACTGCACCATTATGATTTAGGGCGAAAGTATTCAATGCGTCTTTATCATTGTCTACTCCTACAATTATTTTAAAACCAGCGTCCATAAATCCTTTAGAAAGACCGCCTGCTCCACAAAACAAATCTATCGCATTCATTTTAATCTTATTCCCCTCAGAGTCTTCCCGTGGTTAAAAATAGTCCGTAAACAGATTCGCGGTGGTACCTAATATTCTCGACATCAGGAATAAAAAATGAATTTGCCGGAATTCTTATCCTTTGATTATCAAAAGCCCGTAAATAATCGCTTTCTATTTGCGGATGAACTTTAATTTTATAATCGTCTGTTAGTGTAAAAAATCCTTTATCAAAAGCCCAATGGAGATCACGGCACAGCGCCAATCCATTGTTTGGCAAATATAATCCGCCATGACTTTTTGGTTTAATATGTGCTGCCTCCAAATTACTAAAGCCCTGATATTTGATAACTGTACCGGTGATTGCACATAAATTTCCATACCCTGTCATCACAAAATCTCTAAATGTGACAGCATTAAAAAGATTTGCTATATCAGCTGTTGGCGTTTTTTCAATTCTGTCTGTAACAGAATTATCAATAACGGCGATCGTATTTTGCTGTGCCAATACTGCTCTAGCACGAATTTCAAAATCAACTAATGTGCCATTAAAAATGCCATAGCCACCTTTTATCGGATAATTCTCAATTATTTGATTCAATTCTCGATAATATGCAGAGTTATCATTATGAACCAGATCTAAAAGATAAACGCACTGCGTCATTCCCTCTTCAGTCATATCCTCTTTTCGAAAAACAGCTATATCATTTTCCAAAAATCTGAGTTCATCACCTTCAAGTGATTTATTTAAGTAAATTCTATATTCATTCCTAGGGTGTACAGCTGTTGAGCCATGATACTTATCATTGTGATATACATAATTGCAATATACTTTTTCACCTGAATAAAGCGGAATAATAGGAAGAAGAGCACAATCATTTAATTGTGTGGTAGACAATGGAGGAAAAAACGAAAGCACGTTTTCGTTCATTGATGTCAATAAGTATCGTCCGCGATTCGGACGCCCATCTTGTCCTATACTTCCAAGCTCCTGATGTCCGCACTTTTTTAGATAGTATGTACTCATGATTATCCCTCCATTTCTTTATAAATGTCAAATTCAAAATTATGATTTTTACAAAATTCGTTTATCAATTTCATTGTTTTGTAAGTTGGTTTCGTCTTCCCAGATTCCCATCTGTTCACGGTAGCAAATGATACTCCCAATTCTTTTGCGAATGTTTCTTGTGAAAAGAAACATTTTTGGCGTATCGCTCTGATATTTTCACTAAAACTCATGTCAAGACTCCCTTAACTGCATAGTTATAACATTATTATAACACAATCCATCAAATTAGTCAATGCTATACTTTTAACTTTTTTCAACTATCGTCGCTATTGCTTTTTCGGTTTTCATTATTACGTTCAAGTCCTGTTGGACGGTGCTTATCGTCCGACAGACTTCAAGTGCGCTGAAATGCTTTTTTGAGAAAAGGAAAAGACCGAGCAACTGCTATTTCGTTACTCGGTTTGGTGATTTGCTATGAAATTGCTCAAAAAGGGGCGAAAATGCCCCTAAAAATGCAAAAATGATGGTCTATAAGAAAAGACTTATAGACCATCACACTTGGCTCCCCGAGTAGGGTTTGAACCTACGACCCTCCGGTTAACAGCCGGATGCTCTGCCGCTGAGCTATCGAGGAAT
>CAKQSB010000021.1 GCA_934271735.1 uncultured Clostridia bacterium
CGAGTGCAGATGTACTTGACGTACTTCAAACGAGAATTTGCCAAAAAGCACGGAAATTGCGGCGTTTTGGCAAGGTTTGTATTATTCTTGTCTGGTATGGCATCCGATAAAGAGTACCTTTATTTCATTTCGGAACGGTTATCGGGTCTGGACGCTGTTTCGTACAGACCTATGATGGGAGAATACATCATCTACTATCGCGGAAAAATCGTCGGAGGAATATACGACGACAGATTGCTTGTAAAGAAAACGAAATCGGCGTTGGAGCTTATGCCTGCCGCCGCTTGCGCTTTTCCGTACGACGGAGCGAAAGAAATGCTGCTCGTAGACGAAGTCGACAACAAAGAGTTTCTTACAAAGCTGTTTGAAGCAATGTACGACGAATTGCCGCTTCCGAAACAAAAAAGATAAACGCAAAGCTCCGCCGCTTGGTCGGGAGATATTTGCGGGAGATATTTGCGGGAGACATTGCCCGAGAGGTATTGTCGCATTCGAGCGTTCGGAATAAACCGACCCGATCTTTTATATTACGGTCTTCGGAAAAGAAAATAAAGCGGGTTTATGATTTTTTATTTTTCGACTTGTTTTAACAAACGTGAAGTTCTAACCGTCTTTTTGCCGCCATATGATATACCAAAAAGCAAAAAGAGGTAAAAGCTATGAAAGACGGTATGGATTATGCAGAAATGCTCGGTCTTGACGTTTCGTCCTGCGACGTAACGATTAAGCCCAAAAAGAACAAGCGCAAGAAAGATATCGTCGGCGACGTGATAAATAAAGTAAACACGGACGCGGACGACAATATCAACGAGTACGAAACGGTTGAAGTTCCGAAAAAGACGAATAAACCCTGCGGAGAAAAGAAATTTAAATTCGATCTCGTTTACGCCGAGGGCGTGGCGGTATTTCTGCTCGTCGTGACTATTCTTCTTACGAATATTTTCTGGGAAAACAGCGGGATAAACAGAATTTTCAAAAAGACTTTCAACGTTTCGAGCGAAACTTTGGATACGAGAGTGAACACAAGTTTCAATGCGCAAGCTCCGTCGGGCGAACTCGAAGTAAAAATCGATGAAGGCGTTATGGAATACAGCGGCAAAGGCTCGCTTTATCCCGTTTGCGACGGTAAAGTCGTTTCGGTTGTGGAAGAAGACGGTAAGTATACCGTTACTTTGAAGCACAGCGACGTTTTCAAATCGGTTATAACGGGTGTGGATTTCGTTTACGCCGATAAGGGCGACGACGTTTTCAAATACGTTCCCGTGTGTTTCGTAAACGGCGGCACGGCAAAGGTATATATGTATAATTCGGACGTTCTCGTAACAAATTACATAGTTGAGGGCGGATCGATTATATGGGAAAGCTGAGCTTTAAAGTTCACCCGTTATTTATAATTTTCGGAATATACTTTGCTTTTACGGGCAAAGTATTTTCTTTTTTATCGTACACGCTCTGCGCGCTTATTCACGAAGCGGGACATTCTTATGCCGCCGAAATTTTCGGGTATAAGCTTAAAAAAATCACTTTGATGCCGTACGGCGCGATTGTTTCGGGTGATATGTCCGGTATGAGCGCGAGGGAAGAAGCGGTCGTTGCTATAGCCGGACCGCTCATAAATCTTGTAATCGGTTTTTTTATTTTCGCGCTCTGGTGGATTTTTCCGGAAACGTACCCGTACACCGAGCTTGCAGCCGAGGCAAATTTCGCTTTGGCGGCGATAAATGTAATCCCCGCGTTTCCGTTGGACGGCGGCAGGCTTCTCGTTTGTCTCTTGTCCGAGAAAATCGGAAGAGTTAAGGCGGTGAAAATCGCCAAAATCGCGAGTTACGTTATCTCGGCGGGGCTTATCGGGCTGTTCGTCTATTCGTGTTTCGTTAAGGTGAATTTCAGCATACTGTTTTTCGCCGCGTTCGTTTTAACGGGCGCGCTCGATAAAAACGCGGCGGATTCTTACGTCCGGATATTCGACGAGCATTCTTTACATAAGATGAGACGGGCGAAAGAAATCAAAGAGATAGCCGTAAGGAGAGATACGACGGTTAAGAAACTTTACCGAATACTTACGGGCGACTATCTTTACCGCGTTTTCGTGCTTGGCGACGACGGAAAGCCGCTTAAAATAATCGAGCCTTACGAGCTTGTCGATTTTCTTTCCGAGAAATTACCGAGCGAAAAAATAGCGTAAATTTGCGACAAAAAATAAAAAACGGAAAGCGGGTTGCTCTCCGTAAATAAAGCATAAAAATAAGTCTATAAGTCGATTAACTGTATATTTTTATATTATTCGTAAATTCCGACGCTTGTTTCGCCGTCCGTTTCGGCAAGCTTTACGACGATTTTTTCCTTGAGCGAGGACGGAACGTTCTTGCCCACGAAATCGGCTCTTATGGGAAGTTCCCTGTGCCCTCTGTCGACAAGCACGGCAAGTTTTATGCTGCTTGCGCGCCCTGCGGAGAAAACCGCGTCGATAGCGGCGCGGGTAGTGCGCCCCGTGAAGAGAACGTCGTCGACTAAAATTACGTCCTTTCCCTCGACGTCTTCGCGTTTAAGAGTATCGGAAACGGTGATTTCTCTTTTAACGTCGTCGCGATAATGAGTTATGTCAAGTTCTAAAACGGGAACGTTCACGCCAGAGTTTTTGTCGAGATTTTCGGCGATTATTTTAGCAAGCGGAACTCCGCGCGTTTTTATGCCGATCAAAACGGTGTTTTCTATGTTCTGGCTGCGTTCGATTATTTCGTATGAAAGACGAGTCAACGCTCTTTTGACGGCTATTTCGTCAAAAAGTAAGTTCTTAAGTTTCATTTTTCTTACCTCTCGCGGAAAAATATAGCATTTTTTTAAAATTAAGTCAATCGGATTGAGCGGGTAGCACGGTAAGGGCGGGAAAAAGTTTAAAAAAAGAGTAAATTCGATGGTAATCGTCATTTTATTCTCGGCTATACAATATATAATAAAGGAGACCTTATAGAGATGAAAAACGTAAAAGTCGCTCTTTTAAGACCTGTTTCGAATAATTTGAATACGGGCGGGGAAGTAAACGAGAATTCGAGAGCGGTGGCAAGAATTAAAACCGCGGAGGGAAGAAAGGTCGTAAGCCTTTCCGTTTGCGGACTCAGGAGCAGAACGGGCGGGGATTATTACTTCTTTTTGGAGGGTAACGCTCCGCCTTTTTTTCAGATGTTCGATCTTTCCGGCGGGGAATTTTCCGTGTTGAACGAAAACGACGTCGGAGCGACGGCTGTTGTCTTTGTTGCCGAAAATAAGGCGATAATCGACTTATACGGCACTTTTTCACCAAACGGAATGACGGCAAAGGAGGTGCAAGAGTATGCGGAGACGTATTTTTTCTCCGACGCGCTCGCAAACGGATCGACGAGTTTTCACGGCGAGAAGAAAGATGAAGGAACGCGCGGAAAAACAGAAGATTACGACGACGAAATGATCGCCGAAGAGAATTATTACGAATATGACGACGTAGACAAAGAAAATTTGAAGGTGAATGATGCTTGCGGCGAAGAGACTGAAAATGACGGAGCTGATGAGGAATTGTTCGGAAAAGAAAAAGAAAAGACAAACGGCGCTTTTAACTCTGAAAATGAAGAGGGCGGTTTTTTCTATGAGAAAATCAGAAAGGACATAAGCGAAATTTTCAAAGATTTCCCGCGTGAAAAAGCTCTCGAAGAGATGGTGAGCGAAAGCCGCTGGGCGAGGGTTTGTTACGACGGCGAGAAATATTATGCCGTCGGGGTGATTTACGAGAACAAAACGCCGAAATACGTTTGTTACGGCGCGCCGGGGAGATACGGCGAAAAGCCCGATTGCGTGACGGGATATTGTTCGTTTATCCCGACTTCGCCGTTTGATTTAAAAGGCGAGGGGTATTTCGTAATGTATCAGAGCGCGACGAGCGGGAAAAGGCTTTGAAAGCGGCAAGCGACGAGCGAGAACGTAATCGCCTCAAACGAAAAACGGCTTAAAAAACCTTGTAATTTTTTCGAAATAATGTTATAATGCCTATATGGTAAAACTTTGGTTCAAAATTATTAAGGATAATAAAATAGAAAAACAAACGACCGTCTCTCACGACGAAAAATTTACTTACGCTTCTTTCGGCGAATATATTTCCGAGGGGTGCTATGCGCTTGACGCGGCGACTCCGCTTATCATTCGCCATCATATAATGAATTTCGCGAAATACAATCACGTCAATTTTCTGCCGTCCGACTTTGTCGAAAACGTAGATTTCGATAAGCTGGTCGTCGAAAATCTCGACAGGTAAGTTGTCGTTTTAAAATTACCCGCCCGAAATTGCGGATTTATTACAATGAGCATATTATATGCGTTTGTTGCATTTGTGTGGGTGTGGTTAATACGCTCCATAGGCTTTTTTTCGATACCGGTTTTGTTTTAAAAATAAATCGAATAAAAAAATAGAAATTGCCGAAGCTTTTATTATGAAAGCCTCGGCAATTTTTTCCTTTGTAATAGTTATTATAGCCGTTTTTAACGTAAGCGTGGAGGGGTTTACGGGTTTCAATCCCTTAGAATGGCTTTTGGGTTACGGCGAATTCCTGATACGCGCGTTTTATGTCGTAGCGGGAGTATGCGCAAATTTTCTTGTCGCTTTCGCGGCGATTTTCCGCCCGTTCAAACGTCTGAATTGAATTTTACTTGGATAAAAATCTGCAATTTATTTTTTTAATACTTTTTAAGCGAGTCAATCTTCAAGGGGAAATGCTTGAAAAAATATTTTGTTTATATCGACGGGGCGCGGCGAGCCGCGAACGAACGAAACCAGATTTTCGTAAATTCATAAAGCTCTTCTAAAGTGACGGAAGTATAATTCCGGCACATTTTAACGTATTCGCAGGTAATTCCGTCGACAAAAATACCGATATCGAGAAGAAGCAGGTTTCTGTCTGCAATTCGTTTGTCGGCAAGACAAAGCTCGTAAAACTTATTGCAGGCGATCGTCGTGAGCTTTTTTGCGGTGAAAATGAAGTCGTTCGAGCGGCAGAGCATTTTATAACTGTCGTGATTTTGCTTCATATATTCGAAAAACAGGTCGATAAATTCTTCCATATTTGTGGGTTGAAGAATTCTCGCGTTGTCGAAAAAGTTTTCGATAAGCTCGTTTTCATAGTCTTCCGCAACGCCGTAAATATCGTCGTAATGCGCGTAAAAAGTTCCGCGGCTTATTTCCGCGCGGGCGCAAAGCTCGCTTACACTGACTTTTCCGAGTTCTTTCTTTTCGGATAACATTTCCGCAAAAATGCGTTTTATGGTTTTTCTTGTTTTTTTAGACGAATTATTAAGGTTCTGAGCTTTCATTTATCCTTTTTTATACAATTTAATTAACATTGTTAATATTTTGACAATGACAATATTTATGTACTTTCCTTTTGGTTTTTTTTCTATTATAATCCGACACTGTAAAGATGTCAACAGTGTTCAAAAAAACATTGACAAAATTCAGGTGATAATTTCGGGCGAAGAGTGGTCGCTTTTAAAAGCGTAGCCGAAGATACGAAAAATACGAAAGCCCGAAAGGAGGTATAAATGCGAGTTATCGAAGTTGAAAATCTCACCAAGGATTACGGTTCGGGCAGAGGCGTTTTCGACGTCAATCTTCACGTCGATAAAGGCGAAATATTCGGCTTTTTGGGACCGAACGGTGCGGGAAAGTCCACGACGATACGACACCTTATGGGATTTTCCAGGCCCGACAAGGGCGAAACCAGGATTTTCGGGAAGAATACTTTCGAAAAGTACTATGAAGTTTTGAAAAAAGTAGGTTATATTCCGGGCGAAATCGCTTTGCCTGCGGGGCTTACCGGGTATGAATTTCTTAATATGATGCGCGATTTGCAAGGAATTCATAACGACGAACGGCTTGAAAGAATGCTCGATATGTTCGAGCTTTCGGCGGCGCAGCTTAACGGCGATACGAAAAGAATGAGTTTGGGCGTTAAAAGAAAGCTTGCCGTCGTGTCGGCGTTTATGTCCGACCCCGAGGTGCTTATTTTAGACGAGCCGACAAGCGGACTCGACCCCATTATGCAGGAGCGTTTCGTGGAGTTTATTCACGAGGAAAAGGAGTGCGGCAAAACGATACTTTTGTCTAGCCACATTTTCTCCGAAATAGACAACACGTGCGACCGTATCGCGATAATAAAGGACGGACGGATTGTTTCGGAGTTCGTCGCGAACGACTTAAAGCACGCTTCGCGTAAGTTCTATTCTTTGAACTTTCTTACGGAAAACGGCGCGGAAAAATTCAAAAAACAAGCCGCCGCGCTTAAAAGTTACAAGTTTATAAATTCGGATAACACGAAAATCGATCTTTCCGTCGAGGACGAGGATTTAAACGGGCTTATCGCAATTTTATCGGACAGCGATGCGACGTTTTTCGGCAACAGAAAAGAGTCTTTGGAGGATTACTTTATGAAATTCTATAAAGAGGACAGAGACTACGGAGGGGCAATAAAATGAGTGAGAAAAAACACGAAAACAAAACGCCCGAAACGGTTATCAGCCTTAAAAATCTTACGAAAGACTACGGCGAGGGCAGAGGAATTTTCGATCTAAATCTCGATATCGGAAAAGGCGAAATGCTCGGCTACGCAGGCACGAACGGAAGCGGCAAAACCACTACGATACGAAATATTTTAGGTTTTGTCAAACCTACGGGCGGATCGGTTGCGGTAAACGGTCTTTCTTCGTGGGAACATTCGAGCGAATTTGCGAAAGATATCGGTTACGTACCCGGCGAAATAGCTTTTCCCGATCTTAAAACGGGTATAGATTTCCTCAAATGCCAGGCAGACTTTTTAGGGCTTGAAAATATGGATTACGCAAACGAGCTTATCGAAAGACTTCAGCTCGACCCCGGGGCGAATCTGAAGCGAATGAGCAAGGGTATGAAACAAAAAACCGCGCTCGTTGCCGCGCTTATGAACGATTCGCCGATAATAATTCTTGACGAGCCTACGACCGGTC
The DNA here is from genome assembly GCA_934271735.1 of uncultured Clostridia bacterium. Classification (GTDB taxonomy): domain Bacteria; phylum Bacillota; class Clostridia; order Christensenellales; family Borkfalkiaceae; genus UBA10281. The sequence continues at coordinate 7,003 of CAKQSB010000021.1, forward strand.
TCGACCCGCTTATGCGAGTAACTTTCCTCGATATAATAAAAGAAGAGCATAAAAAGGGCAAGACGATACTTATGAGCAGCCACGGCTTCGACGAACTCGAAAGCACTTGCGATAAAGTCGCGCTGATATCTGACGGAAAAATCGTCGACGTGTGCGATATGAGTTCGATAATGAACAGAGCCGTAAGAGAATTCAAGATAGAATTCAAAAACGAAGACGATTACAAGCGTTTCCAAAAGGAAGATTACGGCGTTACGAGACTTCAGGATATTTATTCGCAGGTCACCGTTAAAATTCCGTCGGGGGACGCGATAAAACTTCTGAAAACACTCAAAAATTATGACGTGAAGTTTATTTCCGAAATACCTTACACGTTGGAAAAACATTTCAAATCAATATTGTTAAAGGAGCATAAAAATGTTCAGTAAAGCGTTATTCAAACAGTCCTGCAAAGCAAACGGGACGATGTGGGCGATTATAACTTTCGCCGTGTGCTTTATGCTCGCCTGTGTTATGCTTATTTCGGGCAACGGCGACATAAGTTCGGTTAAAGATTCCATTCAGGACACGATTATTCGGAAAGAAGTCGATTCGCAGATGGAAAAACGAGCGGTAAACTATTATTACAGAGAGACAGAAGCGATGAGGCGTTTCGACGAGCTTTTCGCGGCGGAATTCCCTGCGGAATATATGGAGAAAAAAGCCGAGCTTGCCGGTGCGAGCGATCTCGAAATCGTTAAAGCCGCGGCGGTAAGCGTAAGCGAAAGGGTCGGAGCTCAGCTCAAAGCTGAAACGATAGCGAATGTAAAAGAAGACCTTAAGAAAGCTAACGACGGCGGAGAATTCGCCGACGATTCGGACGAGGTTTTAGAGCTTGTCGCGGCAACTCTTTATCCTATCGCGGCGGGAAGTTCCGAATTTGCCGATTTCCCCGAAAAATACAAAAACAATTACGTCGACTTAACGTATCTTTATGGTATAATAGCAAATATAGCGGACGAAAGCGCATTCATAAACGGCGAGGAGCACCTTGCCGATATAGACGAGCGCGCGGAAACTTACGCTTCCGTTTTCCTCGCTTACAATATGACGACGGACGCGGCTTTGGATAAACTTCGCGCCGCGCTTTCCGAGTACAGCGTCAGCAAGGAAAAATTCGACTCGTTCGGTTATACTTACGACAGAGTTTTCGATATCGGTCGTAAAATAATAGTTACATACCAAGGCAGATACGATCTCGAAACAGAAAAACTCGACGCGTCGCTTTCCAAAGGCGAAATAACCGAAACGGAATACAACAGTAAAAAAGCCGCGCTTATGGACGAGAAAGGCGAGTTTATAAACGACATTGCGGGAAGTCTCTTAGCGGAACTGCCCGAGGGCGTTTCGTCCGCGCTTAAAGAAGTGGGCGAAGCCGATCTTTACACGCTTATCGTAGGTTCGATTTTCTATAAGCTCGCGGGTCTGCTCCTTCCTATAATCTATATGATTATGGCTTCCAACAACCTCATTTCGGGACAGGTGGACAGCGGATCGATGGCTTACGTTTTGTCTACTTCCACCAAGAGAAAGGATGTGGTGTTCACTCAAGGCGTCTTTCTTGTCGGTTCGCTTTTCGCGATGTTCTCGCTCACCACGGCGACCGGTTGCGTTTGTCTCGCGATCGTCAAAAACACCGTCACGCTTACTTACGGAAACCTCGTTCTGCTTAACGTCGGCGCGTTCCTCGTTCTGCTTGCTCTTTCGGGATTGTGTTTCTTCACTTCCTGCCGGTTTGACAGGAGCAAACGTTCTATGGCTATCGGCGGCGGACTCAGCATTTTCGCGCTCGTCGCGGCAATGCTCGGACTTTTCGGAAGTCCCGTTATCCCGTCCGTCGTAAGGCTTACCGCGCTCAATAACTTCAATTATACGACCATTATTACGCTTTTCGACGTAATCTCGATTATGGAAGGAACAACGGCTTTCATCTGGAAGTTTGCGATACTTTTTGCTGTCGGACTTATCGGATATATTGCGGGCTCAATCAAATTCGTCAAAAAGGATTTACCGCTTTAATTTCAGGCTTTTTGCGGGCGGCTGCGGCTGTAATCTGTCGGACGGTCGGACGGTCGCCTGCGGCAAAAATAAAAATAAAAACAAAAGGAAAGAGAAAAATGTTTGAATTCACCAAATTATGCAAAGAGTACGAAGATATGACCGTTGCCGAAAGGGGAGTTATCCTCACCGTCAAATCGGCGAAAATTCTTGCAAAACTCACCCTCGGCGAACACGACGTAGACCCCGTTTCCACGCTCGCGAGCTTTATTATCGGCTCGGTCGTTGCGGACGGAAAGGTAAATGAGCAGGAATATCTGCTTATTTATCCCGCGCTCGTTAAAGTCTTCGGCGACGATTTCGATTTCGCTACGATAAAGAAGGAATTCGAAAGCGACAAAGAGGGCAAAAAAGCTATCAAAAAGTATACGCAGGAGCTTTTATCCCTTCTTGCGGCGGCGGACGACGAGCTTAAAGCCGACGTTGTAACGCTTTGTCTTTGCGTCGTGACCGTTGACGGAAAAGTTTCTGTCAGAGAAAAACGCTATATCCGTAAACTTTGCGAAGCTTAAAAAATTTATTACCATATAAACCCGTCCTCGGAAGATTTGCGTCTTTCGCGGGCGGGTTTTGTTTTGGGTTTTATAAAGTTTTTTTGTATTCGGAAGGGGTTACCCCTACGACTTTTTTAAATACGTTCGTAAAATAACTTTTGTTGCAGAAAGACAGCTCGCCCGCAATCTCGTTGCCGCTTTTCCCGAGCGACAGAAGTTTTTTCGCTTCCTCTATTTTAAGCTCGGTGAAAGCCTCCATAACGGTACGTCCCGTTTGCTTTTTGAAAGTTTTTTTTATATACGATTCGGAGAAGAACAGCTCGTCGGCAACGTTCTCGAGCCTTATGTTTTCCCTTATGTGATTTGTGAGATAAGCGTAAATATGCGCCGTGATTTTTTGCGCTTCCGTGGCGGCGTCGTTATCGCTTACGTCGGTGATAATCGACTTATAGGCAGGTTTTATGCAATCGATGACGAAAAGTTCGAGAAGAGAACGGAGGGCTTGTTCCGAAAAAACGTCGGTGTCCGTTTTTATTTTCGGAAGCTTTGATAAAGAACTTCCTTTTAATCCATCGAAATATTCGGGCGCGGTTTTTGCGGCGGCTGTTAAAAGAGTTTTGTCAAAAGCCGAAACGTCGAACGGTTTGTTGCAGAAAAGCGATATCGAGTTTTCTTTGACGGTAAACACGGCGTAAAAAAATCGCGAATTGTCTTTCGTCGCAAGAAAAGAAAAATCGAGGTTCGGGTCGGTGAAAATTCCCTTTCCGCTTTCGAGCGGTATTACTTTTTCGCCGATCGTAATTCCGATTCCGCCTTTGTCGCAAACGAGCAGGCAAAAAGCGGGGTATCTCACGCGGAAAGAAGAGCCTTTTCCGAGGGCGGAATACCCGAGTCCGTAAACCGAGTGAACGGAAATCGTGCGCCTTAAAATTTTATCGTTGTCAAAAATTTCGTCTGCCATACGTTTATTATATCACTTATTTTGAAATTAAGCAACAATGCGGCGCAATAATAGCCGTGGTTGCTGTTTTTGGTTGACATCGGAGTTTAAAACATATATAATGATTACGTTATGAAATGCGAACTTAAAAATACCTATACGGGCGAACAAACTCCGTTTAAAACGGTGTTGGAATACGGCAGATACGAGGGCGGAACTTATTTTAATTTCGATTGCGAAAATTCCGCTCTTTTTTCGGCTTACGACAAAGACAACGAAGCGATTTACAGAGGCGACGTCGTCGAACTTTTTATCTGCACTTCGGGCGACAGGCGTAAATATTACGAAATAGAAGTCGCGCCCAACGGAACGATCTTTTTCGCGAAAATTTTCAACGAGAACGGTCTTCACACCGAATATCTCGACAGGGCTTTCGATTCGAAAGTTATTTTAACAGACGGCGGCTACAGGGTGGAAATCAGAATTCCCGACAAGGCAATCTGCTTAAATCAGAACGGCGAAACGGTCTTCAACGCTTACCGCATAGAAACCGAAGGCGGAACTCCCGATAAAAATCTTCTTGCGCTGAGTCCCACGTTTTGCGGATCTTTCCATATGCCGCAATTTTTCATCCCGTTGGATATGAACGCTTAAAAATCGGGCGTAAAGGCGAGAATGGATAAAATAGCAAGTTTTAAAATCGATCACACAAAGCTTTTCCCGGGGCTTTACGTTTCGAGAAAGGACGTTAAAAACGGCGCTACGGTAACGACTTTTGATATGCGTATGACCGCGCCCAACCGCGAGCCGCCCGTTGACGTACCTGCGCTTCACACGATAGAGCATCTTGCGGCAACGTATCTTAGGAATTCCGAGTTTAAAGACTATATCGTTTACTTCGGACCTATGCCAGGCAAGAAATAAAACGAACCGTGGTCAGACGGCGTATTTTTGACTAATACCGCGTTCCGCTCACGTGTTATACATTGAGTATTAACGCGTTCGCGCGCCTTGTCTTAGTCTAAAAATCCGCCGTTGGACTCGCAAGCGACCAAAACGCCGATATTTTCGATGATTTTTGGTAAAGGCGAACGCAGACGTACTCGCCGTACTTCAAGTGAGTATTTGCTAAAAAGCACGGAAATTGCGGTGTTTTGGCAAGGTTCGTTTTATTCTTGCCTGGCATGGGTGCAGAACGGGATGTTATCTTCTTATGTTCGGAGACCTTAAAAGCGAGGACATTTTCCCTCTTATCGTAAAGCTGTGCGATTTCGTTATCGGTTTCGAGGGTAAAATTCCGGGAGCGAAAAAAGAGGAGTGCGGAAATTATTCCGAGCAGAACTTAAATATGGCGAAATATTATATGAGCCGCTATAAAAACGAACTTATCGAAAATAAGCGGTTCGAATATCAAAGATAAAGGAGAGATTCAATGGACTACCAAGGAACAATATCGAGAGGCGTAAGAGCCCCGATTATCAGACAGGGCGACGATCTTGTTAAAATTACCGCGGATTGCGTTACCGGGGCTTCCGAGCAGGGCGGATTTGCCATTCAGGACGGAGACGTTATCGCAGTTACGGAAGCTGTGCTTGCAAGATCGCAGGGAAATTACGCGACCGTCGAGCAGATTGCTAAGGACGTTTCGGAAAAATTCGGCGATCACACCGTCGGTCTCGTTCTTCCGATTTTTTCGAGAAACCGTTTTTCGATGATTTTAAAGGGTATTTCCAAAGGCGTTAAAAAGCTTATCGTTCAGCTTTCCTATCCTTCGGACGAAGTGGGAAACAGTTTCGTAACGCCCGAGAAGATTTACGAAAAAGGCGTTAATCCTTATTCCGACGTTTTCACCGCCGAGGAATTCAGAAAGACTTTCGGCGACGTAAGACATATTTTCACCGGCGTGGATTATATCGATTACTACGAAAAAGCGGGTAATTGCGAAGTAATTCTTGCAAACGACCCGTGCGAAATTTTAAAACGCACCAAATACGTCATAAACGCCGACATTCACACGAGAAAACGCACTAAGGCGAGACTTCTGAAAGCCGGAGCGGAAAAAGTCGTCAGTCTCGACGAAATCCTTACTTCCTCCGTCGACGGAAGCGGTTATAACGAGGAATACGGCGTTTTGGGCAGCAACCTCGCAACCGAAAACAGCGTAAAACTTTTCCCGAGAGCGGCGAAAGAATTTGTGGAAGCGCTTTCCGCGGAAATGAAAAAACGCACCGGCAAAAGAGTCGAATGTATGGTTTACGGCGACGGAGCATTCAAAGATCCCGTCGGAGGAATCTGGGAGCTTGCAGACCCCGTTTGCTCGCCTGCGTACACGAAAGGACTCGAGGGTAAGCCGAACGAAATCAAGCTTAAATATCTTGCCGACAACGATCTCGCTTCTTTAAGCGGCGAAGAGGCTGTCGAAGCGATGAAAGATATGATAAAGCATAAGGAAGGCGACCTTACCAACAATATGAAGAGTCAGGGAACCACGCCGAGAAGAATAACGGACCTTCTCGCCAGCCTTTCCGATCTCACGAGCGGCAGCGGAGACAAAGGCACGCCGTTCATTCTTATTCAGAATTATTTCAAAAATTACTCAATGTAAATATTCTTTCCGTCTCTTTTTTCGCTTTTCGGAAAAAGAGACGGGATAAAGAGAAAGAAAATGAAAAAACTTATCGTCGCTTCGAATAATAAGGGCAAACTTAAAGAAATAAAAGAAATTTTAAACGGAATTTACGAAGTTGTTCCGATGGGCGAAGCCGGCTTTACCGACGATATCGTCGAGGACGGAAACAGCTTTTACGAGAACGCGCTCATAAAGGCGAAGACCGTTTCCGAGGCTTTGAATGCCGACGCTTTGGCGGACGACAGCGGGCTTTGCGTGGAAGCTTTAAGCGGCGAACCGGGCATTTACTCGGCGAGATATTCGGGGCAGCACGGAGACGACGCCGCGAACCGAACCAAACTTTTAAAGGAACTCGAGGGCAAAGAGAACAGAAAGGCGAAATTCGTTTCCGCCGTGGTGCTGTATAAAACCGACGGGAAAATTGTAAAAGGCGTAGGCGAAACTTACGGAACTATCGCTTTCAAAGAAGAGGGAACGAACGGTTTCGGTTACGATTCGCTTTTTGTTTCGGATGATCTGCACAAGTCTTTCGGGGTTGCTTCGAGCGAGGAAAAGAATTCTATTAGTCATAGAAAACGCGCGTTAATCGACTTATTGAGGCACTTAGCCATAGTTGATTGCGTTTGAACCCGCCAAAACGCCGTTATTTCCGCGCCTTTTGTCAAATTCTCGCTTGAAGTACGTATAGTACGTCTGCGTTCGCCTTCGCCAAAATTCATCGTAAATAACGACGTTTTGGTTGTCTACAAGTCTTGCCTTGCGTTTTTAGGCTTAGACAAGGCACGTGAGCGCGTTAATACTGTATGTATAACACGCGAACGACGATGTATTAGTCAAAAACACAAGGTAAGACCGAATTCAAACACAATTAACTATGGCTATGAAGACTATTGTCGTTGTGTCCGACACTCACAGAAACAAATCCGCGCTCAAAAAAATCGCGAACGTGATTATGGAAAACGATTATGTTTTTCACCTCGGCGATTATTACGATGATTTCGTCGATTACGCTTACGCCTTGAAAGGCAAGGTTTTTCAGGTTCACGGAAATTGCGATTACGGTACGAGCGAAGCCGAAACGGAAATCCTCACCGAGATCGAAGGCGTGAAGATTTTTGCCACGCACGGGCATAATTACGGCGTGAAGCAGGGAAGAGAAAAACTTTTAAGACGGGCGAAAGAACTCGGGGCGACCCTTGTTTTTTACGGACATACGCATATCGCCGAAATTTACGAAAAGGACGGCATAACGCTTGTAAACCCCGGTTGTCTTTACGAGTATTCGCCGAAAAAAAGCTTTGCTTTCGTGGTTATAGACAAAGGAAAAGCGAACGCTTTCATAAACGAAAAGGCGTTTCAGAATTAAGAATTATACCTTATAAGGTCGGCTTTGTAAGGTTGAATAAACAAAGCCGATAGGAAAAAATCGTAATATCCGCGTCCCCAAAGAACTTGCAAAGAGAAAGAAACGGCGGGCGTTAAATTCATATGAAAAAGGTTAAGTTATCAAACGTTTTAACGTATATATATCCCGTGCTTTTAGGCACGCTCCTCGCGTTCGACTACGCGCTTTTTATCGTTCCCAACAATTTTGCTCCGTCGGGAGTGAACGGTATCGCGGTAATGGTTCAGCACGTTATGAAACGAACCGAATACGTTTCTTACGTATCCCTTCTTATAAACATTCCGCTCTGCGTTTTCGCGTATTTCAAAATCGATAAGGTTTTCGCCGTCAAAACGCTGGAATTTTCGCTTTCATATTCGCTTATTTTCCTTGTTTTAACCAAGGTTGATGCGATAAACGATGTGTTGAAGCCGTTTGTTTACGAGTCCAAAGGTGTGGACACCATTTATCCCGCGCTCATCGCAGGGCTTATTATGGGTTTTTGCATAGGATTTTCGGTTAAAAGCAACTCGTCCACGGGCGGAACGGATATTTTGGCAAAGTATGTGAGCAAAATCCGCCCCGAATGGAATTTCTTTTACGTGACTTTCGTTATGAACGCAATCGTCGCCCTGGCGAGCTATTTCGTGTTCGGCGAAGAGGTGGACGGCGTTATGGTTTACGATTACAAGCCCGTTTGCCTTTGCGTTTTATATGCGTTCGTTTCGAGCTTTGTCGGCAACAGAATTATTTCGGGTCTTAAACACGCCTGCAAATTTACTATCGTAACCGACCAGTGCGACGAACTCGAATACGAAATCACTCACACTCTCAAGCACTCCGCAACGCGCCTTCACGGTGTCGGCATTTATCAGCACCACGATAAGGAAGTGCTTATCTGTATCGTAAATTCGCATCAGGTTGCCGATTTCGAGCGGATAATAAAGAAATTTCCGAACACGTTCGTTTATATCGAATCGGTCGATCAGACGATAGGTAATTTCGTAAAAGTCAAATAAAGCTGAATGTCGAAAAGCCGCGTATTTGCGGTTTACGGCTCAAAAAATAAAAAACCGCATTAAAAATGCGGAACACGCAAGTATGGCGGAACTGGCAGACGCGATAGATTTAGGATCTATTGGTAATCCCGTGCAGGTTCGATCCCTGTTACTTGCACCATATTTGTAGTACGAAAAAGCTACACAACATAAAAAGCATAAGATTTAGTAGGTCTTGTGCTTTTTGTTGCTATATTTAGCGTTTTGCGCACTTTGCGGAATATTTGAATTTAAGAGCTGCATTTTGACCTGTTGTTAGAAAAACAGGGTTTGAACTAACAACATAGTTTTAATTCGCACTTAACGTCTAATGGTGTAAGACAATAGATTTCAATTTGTAAAAATCGCAACGCGGGGTTCGGCGTGCGAAAAGCTTTGTTAAAAACGGAGGCGGGTATGACGAAAAAGATAAGTTCGGATGAGATTTCCCGATTAAACGGGGAGAAACAGAACAGAAATGTATCGGGGTTAAATCCCAACGATTTTAAATTTTTCGAATATAAAGATCCGTACGCGAAAAACAGAGTTGTCAAATGCTCGATATGCGGGAAAGCCGCGCTCGAGGATGAGTTCGGGAACGGCGAATGTAAAAATTGCGGGTGGAGATTCGGCAAAGACGAAGAAAAATTCGAACAACAGCTCGGTATAAGTTATCCTATGTTGGTTTCGCCGACGACAGCTCGCGAGCAGTATAAACGAGGTTTGCCGTTTAAAGCGACATTCGAGGAGTTTGTGAACGGACTTTTCTTTTACAGCGAAATGCTATTCACTTACGAAGGCGTTTCTTACGAGGTGTTTTTCAAAAACGAGAACGTTATCGTTTTATGCTCGGAAGCAATGCAACGGGAGTATCAGACGAGAGAAGACTTTGAAAATCACGCTGATATCGGCGGGAAACTTTTGAAAGATATCTGGGACGACGTGACTTTCGCGGGGTTTATGTTTTGCGGTTGAATCCGCGATTTAAAAGGAGTTATTCGAGGTTGTCGGTATTGTTCGGGAACAGAGCTTTGCGGCGGTTTCTGCGAACCCTGTTTATGTGCCGGGCGAATGCGCCGCCGCCTAAAATTTCGGCGACGATAAGTTGTTCGAACGACGGCACGGGGCAGGAATAGCCCTCAAATTTTTCGTAATATTTTTCCGCTAAACGGTCGGGCAGAATCATATACGCCGTTCGTAGCGAGGGAAAAATCGTTTTCGAAAAGGAATTTACGTAAATCACGTTATCGTCGCTCGTGTTTTTGAATAACGTTTCGGTGAGATTTGCCGAAAGAGAAAATTCGGACTCGTAATCGTCCTCAACGACGATCGAGCCGTTTTTTTTCGCCCACAAAAGGTATTCCGCGCGTTTCGAGGCGGAAGCGGTAACGCCCGTGGGGAAGCTCCGATAGGGCGTTACGTGCAGTACGTCGGCTATAGAATTGTTCAATTCTTCCGATAAAATGCCGTCCTTTCCGAGCCTTAATTTTTCTACTTTCGCGCCGCTTTGCATATAAATTTTCTCGATAATTCCGTAAGACGGGGTTTCCACGGCGAACGTTTTATCGCTCCCGAAAAGCTCGGCGATAATTCCGTAAAGATATTCCGCGCCCGCCCCGATGATTACGTTTCTTTCTTTTGCCGTAACGTTTCGGCTCGTTTTCAGATAATCGACTATCGCTTTTTTAAGCAGAGGAAGTCCGCCTGCGCCCGATTTTTCATAAATTTGTTCGCCGAAATTGTTCAGAACAGAACGCGCGGCGGAAGCAAAAACGGTGAAGGGAAAGTATTCGCGGCTTGCTTTCGGTTTGACGGAGTCAAAAGTAAAATCGCGGGCAAAATCGGCTCTCTCGCTCTCCCTTATAACGCTCGATTCTATGTAACAAACGTAATATCCGCTTCGTGCTTTCGGTTCGATATACCCCTCGCTTTCGAGCAGTTCGTACGCGTGTTCGACGGTTATGACGCTTGCCGAAAACATCTCCGCGCATACTCTTTTGGAGGGGATTTTCTGCCCGTACTTAAGCGTTTTGTCGGTTATGTCGCCGCGTAGTTTTTCGTATATTTCTTCGTATTTCTTTGCCATAGTCTGACCTTATAAAATAATATTGTTTTGGTTATTTTTATATGTTCAAATTTATGATATACTGTTTACGGAAAAAAGTCAAACGGTTTTTTATTAAAGGATTTTATGAAAATAACTACGAGAAAATTATGCGTTACGGCAATGTTTACCGCGCTCAACGTTGTTTTAAGTTCGTTCGGCGTACCCGTGCCCGGCGGAAAAATTTATTTAAACGACGTGGCTATATGCTTCGCTTCGCTTTTGTTAGATCCGTTTTCGGCGTTTGTCGTCGGCGGGGTGGGCGCGTTTATCGGCGACGCGATTTTTTATCCAACGCCTATGTTCGTCTCTCTCGTCACCCACGGTCTGCAAGCCGTCGCAATATCGCTGATTGCCGACGGGTGGAGAAAAGGCGAACTTCCCAAGCTTTGGCGGGCGATAGTCGGGGTAACGGTCGGCGCGGTTATAATGGTCGGCGGCTACACGCTCGGAAAGATTTTCGTTTACAGTACTTTGGAATACGCCATAATAAAACTCCCTTTCGAAATATTGCAAGCATCGGTCGGCGCGGTCGGCGGAACGGCTTTACTGTATGCTACGCCGCTTAAAAAGGTGCGTATTTAACCGACAATTTAACCAAAAACAAAATTATAAGACGCGCGGTTTTTTCGCGCGTTTTTTTGCGTGAAAAAAGTATAAATGCCCCTATAAGTCGATTAACGCGCGTTTTTGGCGTTGATTACCGAGTATTTACGGGGTGGCTGCGGCGAACGTTCGTTAAAAAAATGCCTAAAACCTCTCAAATCGCTTGTTTTTACAATAATATAATGTTATAATACCCTTAATGCTTATTATAACTACAGCGGTTTTGCCGCGCCGTGAAAAACGGCGGAAACAAAGCCGAAAAAGGAGACGACATAATGAAGGTACCGTTTTCTCCCCCGGATATATCGGAGCTTGAAATACAGGAAGTTGCGGAGGCGTTGAGATCGGGTTGGATAACCACCGGACCCCGCACCAAACAGCTTGAAAAAGAAATTGCGGAATGGTTAGGCGTGAAAAAGTGTGTGTGCCTTAATTCGCAGACGGCTTGCGCGGAAATGGCGCTCAGAATTCTCGGAATCGGTGAGGGCGACGAAGTTATCGTTCCCGCTTATACATACACGGCTTCGGCGTCCGTCGTTTGCCACGTCGGAGCAACGCTCAAGCTTATAGATTCTCAGGTCGACAGCTTGGAAATGGACTACGACGCGCTCGAAAGAGCGATAACCGACAAAACCAAGGTTATTATCCCTGTCGATCTCGGCGGCGTGCCTTGCGATTACGATCGCATTTTCGGAATAGTCGAACGCAAAAAAAGCCTTTTCAAACCCTCGAACGACATTCAGCGCGCGATAGGAAGAATAGCGATCTGCGCGGACACGGCTCACGCTTTCGGAGCGGAATATCACGGCAAAATGGTGGGATCGGTGGCGGATTTTTCGTCGTTCAGCTTTCACGCGGTTAAAAACTTCACCACGGCGGAGGGCGGCGCGCTCACCTGGCGCACGATAAAAGGCGTCGACGACGAGGAAATTTATCACAAATTGCAGCTTCTTTCCCTTCACGGACAGTCCAAAGACGCGCTCGCGAAAACAAAACTCGGCGCGTGGGAATACGACATCGTCGGCACGTGGTATAAATGCAACATGACGGACGTTGCCGCCGCGATAGGCTTGAAGCAGTTCGAGCGTTATCCCAAAATGCTTGCCCGCCGCGAGGAGCTTATCGGACGTTACGATAAAGCTTTAAAGCCGCTCGGAGTTAAAACTTTGCCGCATTACGGGAAGAATTACGGGAAAGATTACCGCTCGTCGGGGCATTTGTATATCACGGAAATTCCCGGCATTACCTACGAACAGCGCGGCGAAATCATAAACAGAATGGCGGAAAGGGAGATTGCGTGTAACGTGCATTATAAACCCCTTCCCATGCACACCGCGTATAAAAATCTCGGGTTCGACATAAAGGATTATCCGAACGCATACAATCATTTCGCGCGCGAGATAACCTTGCCTCTTCACACTTGTCTTACGGACGAACAGGCGAAATACGTTATAGATAACTTTACCGGAATTTTACGGGAATACCTTTGATCGGGAGTAGCTTTGATGCTTATAAAAAAATGGGAGAAGCTTCCCGTCGGAATGCAGACGGACGAGATTCGCCCGTATTACGAAAAACTCAGAAAAAAGCAGTTTTCGCTTTTTAACAAGCGGCTTTTCGATATAATCGTTTCGGCAGTGATGCTTCTTTTGCTTGCTCCGTTGTTTCTTGTCCTCGCCGTCGCGATAAAAATCGACAGCAAAGGCGCGGTTTTTTACCGTCAGGAAAGGGTTACGCAGTACGGAAAGCGTTTCAGAATTTTCAAATTCCGCTCGATGACACAGAACGCCGACAAAGGCTCGCTCGTAACCGTAGATAACGATTCGAGAGTTACGAGGGTGGGAAAGTTTATAAGAAAATTCCGCTTGGACGAACTTTGTCAGCTTATCGACGTTCTGAGGGGAACGATGACTTTCGTCGGCACTCGTCCCGAAGTTTCGAAATACGTCGAAAAGTATACCGACGAAATGAAAGCCACTTTGCTTCTTCCCGCAGGGGTAACGAGCATTGCAAGCATAAAGTACAAAGACGAAGCCCGCCTTTTAAACGGCGCGGAAGACGCGGACAAGGTTTATATCGAAAAAATTCTTCCCGAAAAGATGAAATACAATCTCGAAGAAATTAAAAATTACGGATTTTTTCGGGATATAAAAACTATGTTTCAAACTGTTTTCGCCGTTTTCGGCAGCGATAAAGAGGAAGAGTCAAGTCGATCCGGGACAATCGCAGGGAAAGCCAAGGGTGTGAAAACGGGCGCTTTTACCGACACAAAAGAATGAGAGGGATACAGATATGAAAGACGGACTGGTTTCGATAATAATGCCGTCCTGGAACACGGCGCGTTTTATAGAAGAATCGATAAAATCGGTGCTTGCGCAAACTTATAAAAACTGGGAACTTCTTATCGTCGACGATTGCTCTACGGACGACACGGACGAAAAAGTAAAACCTTTCACTGCGGATGAACGCGTGAAATATTTCAAGCTCGAACAAAACGGGGGCGCGGCTCTCGCGAGGAACTTCGCGTTACGAAAAGCCGAGGGGGAGTGGATAGCCTTTCTCGATTCCGACGATTTGTGGACGCCCGAAAAACTTGAACGCCAGCTTAAGTTTATGAACGACAACGGTTACGTGTTTTCTTATCACGAATACGAGAAAATCGACGAGGACTCCGAACCTCTCGGCATTTATGTTTCCGGACCGAAAAAGGTTACGAAAGGCAAAATGTATCGTTACGGCTATCCCGGTTGTCTCACGTTTATGTACAGCGCGAAGTTCTTCGGGGAAATTCAGATAAAGGACATAAAAAAGAACAACGATTACGCGATTTTGCTTAAACTTTGCAAAAAGGCAAATTGTTATCTGCTTAAAGAAAATCTTGCAAAATACAGAGTCCGTAAAAAATCGATTTCGCACGACAAGCTTTCAAAAAAGCTCAGAAGCCATTACGATCTGTTTCATTACTGCGACGAAAAATGCGCGCTTGTCGCGTTCTGGTTCGCTTGCAGAAATATGTTTTACGGCGTTCTGAAAAAGAAAAATTACGAAAAGAAAATAACTCGGTCTCAAAATGAAAAAGCTTAAAACGGTTGCGGTTATAGGACATTTCGGCGAGGGGCTTAATCTTCTCAACGGGCAGACCGTGAAAACAAAAATACAAACGAGCGAACTTGAGGAAGAAATCGGCGAGAATGAAGTGATAAAATATGACACGCACGGGAAATTCGCCATAATAAAAGCTCCGTTTATCGCGTTTTCGGCATTGAAAAAAGCAAAGAACGTATTGATTTTTCCCGCGCATAACGGCGTGAGAGTATACGTGCCTCTGCTTGTATTTTTCAGGCGGTTTTTCCCTAAAAGAAAGCTGCATTATTCGATAGTCGGCGGGTGGCTGCCGAAACTTCTCGAAAAAAAGAAAGGGCTTTTGAAAACGCTTAAGCGTTTCGACGAACTTTATGCCGAGACGGAAACTTTAAAACAAAAACTCGGTGCCTTAGGGCTTGATAACGTGTCGGTCGTTCCGAACTGCAAAAACCTTGAAATTCTCGCAAAAGACGAGCTTGTTTACCAAAGCGGCGAGCCGCTTAAGCTTTGTACCTTTTCGAGGGTTATGAAAGAAAAGGGGATAGAGGACGCCGCGAACGCCGTTAAAGCGGTCAACGAAAAGGCGGGCAGAATAATTTATACGCTCGATATCTACGGGCAGGTCGATTCGGGTGAAAAGGAGTGGTTCGAGAATCTTGAAAACGGTTTCCCCGAATACGTGAAATATAAGGGCGAAGTCGGTTATGACAAGAGTACGGAAGTTTTAAAAAATTATTTCGCGCTTTTGTTTCCCACTCGTTTTTATACGGAAGGAATACCCGGAACGATTATCGACGCGTACGCAGCGGGAATTCCCGTTATTTCGGCGAAATGGGAAAGTTTTTCGGATATGGTGGACGAGGGCGTTACGGGTTTCGGCTACGAAATGGGAGATGTTTCCGGTTTGGCTCGGCAGCTTGTCGCCATGGCGGAAGATCCCGAAACACTCAATAAGATGAAATCTGATTGCCTTAAAAAAAGTCGTGATTTTACCCCGCAATCGGCGTTGAAAAATCTGATCGGGAACTTGATTTAATAAAAAATTCAACAGGAGAAAAAAGAGGAGACGATTCGGTGAAAATTGTTCAGGTTATGCCGTTTTTCGGAATGGGCGGAGCGGAAATAATGTGCGAGAACCTTGTGTACGAGCTTAAAAAGCTTGGGCATGAAGTTATCGTCGTCAGTTTATACAGCAAAGAAACCGTCATAACTCAAAGATTAAAAGCGGCGGCGGTTGACGTAAGGTTCCTTGATAAGAAAAGCGGCTTCGATTTTTCCATGTACAAAAAGCTTAAAACTTTATTCAGACAGGAAAAGCCCGACGTTATCCATACGCATCTCCATATCACGAAATATGTCTTTCCGGTGGCGGCGAAATTGGGAATAAGAGTCGTTCACACGATACACAGCGTTGCGGATCACGAAGCGAAAAACATTTCGAAATTGTTAAATAAACACTATTATAAACGTTCGAAAGCCATTCCCGTTGCTTTAAGCGAGAGCGTCAGAGAAACGATAAAAAGAGCATATAAATTGCCGAAAGAAAAAATCCCGGTTATATTTAACGGGATCGATCTCGGTAAATGCGATCCTAAAACCGACTATTTAACGGAAGGTAGGTTTAAAATAGTTCACGTCGGAAGTTTTCTTCCCGTAAAAAATCACAAAGGACTTCTCAACGCGTTTGAGATTTTTCATCGGAAATTTCCCGACAGCGAACTTTATCTCGTCGGTGACGGAACGGAAAGAGATGAAATCGAACGACTTGTCAAGCAGAAAAATCTGAATGATTGCGTGTTTTTTACAGGAATTCAACCGAACGTATTCGGGATTTTGCACAGTATGGACATGTTTACGTTGACTTCGATTAAAGAGGGTATTCCTATGTCTATAGCCGAAGCGATGGGAACGGGGCTTCCGATTGTGGCGACGGCTGTCGGCGGAGTGCCGGATATGCTGGACGAAAACAGCGCACAACTTGTCGAAGTGAACGAGGCTGAAATCGCCGAAGCGTTTGAAAAATACTATTCCGATTACGAATTAAGGAAAAAACACGGAGAAAACGCGTTGAAACTGTCGGAAAGATTTTCCGCAAAAAATATGGCGGAAAACTATTGCGATATATACAGGGGAATGTAAATGGAGAACTTATTGTCTGTCGGATTTGCGAGAATAAGCATAAAAACGACTGTAAGCATTTTGTTGCTTGTTTTTTGTATGCTTGTTTTAACCGTAACGGGTTCGGATATGTGGCAGGTTTTGTCCGTCGGCATTTTCGGCATTTTAGCGATAATATGTTTTCGGGACATATCGAAAAATTGTTTTTTTCTGTTTTTCCTGATTTCTTTTTTTATTTTTCTTATGTCGGGAGATATTGCCGAACTGCTATTTGATAAGCATTATTATCTTCAATTCGGTGAAGACGCAACGCTTCATGCTCATAAGTCTATTTTTTTCAGTCTGTCGGCAATTTTAGCCGGGTTTATTATTTTCCCGGCCTGCAACAGGCATAAAAGAAGTATTGGAAACGACGAAAGTTTTATTACCAGATTAAGGAAAACGGCGAAAGTATTCTATATTGTTTCTTTCGTTTTTGCCATGATAAACACTGCGGACATTATAAAATTCGTTGCGGCTTACGGGTACGTTGCTTACTATTCGTCGTATAGCTCCTTCTTGCCGACAATTCTGGTTAAAGTCGGAGAGTACGTTCCGCTCGCGCTTTGCGTGTTTTTGGCTACGCTTCCCGAAAAGAAAGAATCGGGCTTCGTGATTTTGTCGTTTCTGTTTTATTCGGCGCTTACCATTCTGGTCGGTTCGCGCTCCACGGTTGTATATAACGCAGTATTTATCCTGTGTTATTGTCTGTATCGCAATCACAAAGACAAAGGCAGAGAAATATGGATTTCAAAGAAAGCCATAGTGTATTTACTTTTATGTATGCCGTTTGTTTTTTCTTTTTTGTATTTCTACGATTTCATCCGCGCCGACCGTGAAATCGAATCGGTGTCAATAATCGACTCCGTTGTCGAGTTTTTCGTGAATATCGGTTCATCGTCAAAGGTGATAAAGTACGGTAATGATTACGGACAACAGATACCGAAAGGGAGATTTTACTCTTTGGGCAGCACGTTGAACTATTTTAAGTACGGTAAGCTGTTCAATTTATTGAATTCGGGCGATATTCCCGCAAGGCATACGGCGAGATTTGCCCTCGAATCCCATTCGTTCGGGGAGCTTATATCATATCTTGTAATGCCCGAGAGGTATCTTAGCGGCGAGGGGACGGGTTCTTCGTATATCGCGGAGCTATTTGCCGATTTCGGCTATGCGGGCGTGGCTTTAGGTAGTATGGTTTACGGCTTCGTTTTTAAAAGAATGAAGGATATCGATGGCGGAGGCTGGTTATCCATGACGATTAAACTCTTTATTTTCATTCCGATGCTGTCTGCGCCGAGATCCGCTTACGACGGATTTATCGCTCAGATTCTCAACATAAATCACTTCTTATATGTGTTGCTGATTTACATGTTTGCCAGATATTTCCGTCTCAGATCAAAAAACTGAAAAATATGATAAAAAAAATATGTTTTTTAATAGGTAGCTATAATAACGGCGGCGGCACCGAACGCGTTACCTCACAAATTGCTGACGGACTTGCGGAAAGAGGCTATGATATATCGATCGTAAGCATAGAGAAAGGCTTGCAGCCTCACTTTGAAACCGATAAAAGAATTAAACTTTACGAGCTTGGTCGGACGGAGAAGTTTTCGTCGGAAGCGAATAGTTTAGCGAAAAAACTGAAATATAAGCTTTGGTGTCTGAAAAAGATATCGGCAATAAAAAAATCGTTCAAAAAAACGGTAAGGAAAATTCTTCCAGAGCTGGTGATCGCCGTGGATATCGAGTGTTATCGGATAATCGATCCGTTCAGAAAGAAATTTCACTATAAAACGATAGGTTGGGAGCATTTCGCCTTGCTTGTAAGGGGTGGACGCGGAGTTGATTATTCAAGAAAACTCGCGGTTAAGCATGCGTTTAAATTGCTGGTTTTAAGCGACAGCGATCTGCGGGACTATAAAGAGAGATATCCGAAGGCGAAAAATCTTATGCGGATTTTCAATCCCGTAGCCTTCAAGCCGACGTATAATTCGGACATGAACAATAAGGTCGTTATTGCGGCGGGGAGATTTGCAGCTCAGAAGAATTTCGACGCGCTTATCGGAATCTGGAATAAAATATCGGATAAATGCGCCGATTGGGAGCTTAGAATTTACGGCGACGGCAAAGATAAAGAAAAATTGCAATCGCTCATCGAAAAATACGGCTTATCGAACGTAAAGCTGATGCCGTACGCGCCACGTCTTGACGAAGAGATGGATAAAGCCTCGATTTACGCGCTTTCTTCCATATATGAAGGTTTCGGGCTCGTGCTTATCGAGGCGCAGGCAAAGGGATTGCCTTGCGTAAGCTTCAATTGCAAGCACGGTCCTTCGGAAATCATCACGGACGGAGTAAACGGCTTTTTAATCGAGCCGGGCGATATGGACGGATTTGCCGATAAATTATTGAAACTGATAAATAATTACGAATTGAGAAAATCTTTTTCCGATAACGCGCGGAAGGATTTGTACAGATTCGACGTCGATTTTGTCGTCGATCAATGGGTTGAAATGTTAGAGTCGATATAGGAGAAAAAATTTGGATAAGCGAAAAGGTATAATAAATGTGTCGGTTTCCATATTTTTCAGATTTTTTATGCTTATCGGCTCCATTTTGGTGAGACATTTTCTGATTCTGCATATCGGGAACGAAGTTAACGGTCTCGATTCTCTGTATACGAGTCTTATAGGCTTTTTGTCTGTTGCGGAACTCGGGGTGGGAAGCGCGATTACGTTTTGTATGTACAAACCGATAGTCGAACACGACGACGCAAAGGTTGCCGCGCTTTATCAGCTTTTCACTAAATCGTATCTGATAATCGGCGCGATAATGCTTGTCGTCGGCGTGGGGCTGATTCCGTTTTTGCCGTATCTTGCAAAGGATTACGTCGAGCTGAACGTCGGCTTGGGCTTTACGTTTTTTCTGATGCTGTTTTCGATTGTCCTTTCGTATGCTTTCAGTGCGAAAACGTCGTTAATCAACGCGTATAAAAACAACTACGTAACGACTACGATATCGTCGCTCGGAATGATTTTGCAGTATGCTCTTCAGATTCTGGCGATAATCGTAACGGAATCGTTTGTCGCCTATCTTGTTTGCAGAATAGTTGCAATGGCGTTTCAATGGGCTGCGACGGAGCTGTATTCGCGCAGACATTATAAAGAAATTTTAAAGCACGGCAAGGAAAGCGTTGATAAAGAGACGAAAAAAGAAATCGTGAACAAAGTGAAGGCTTTGTTTATGCACAGAATCGGCGGAATTTTAGTAAATTCTGCCGATAGTATAATCATTTCGGCTTTTATAGGAGTAGTCGTTCTTGGGAAATACTCGAACTATTCCGCAATCGCGGTTTCGATGTCCTCCGTACTCGTGCTGGTGTTTACGCCTTTAACCTCGATAATCGGACACACATACATTTCCGAGAGGGAAAAAACCGAGCAATATTTTCAATGGTTTTATTTTTTGAATTTTGTTCTCGGGGTCGTATTTTTCATTGGATATTATGCCGTGATAGACGATCTTGTGATGATTCTCTTCGGAAATAATCTCAGGTTGTCGAAATCGGTGTCGTTCGTTATAACCGTAAACTATTTTGTTCAGTTTATGCGGCAGGCAACGCTTTTGTTCCGTGACGCAACTGGCACGTTCTATAACGACAGGTGGAAGCCTCTTTTTGAGGGGCTTTTAAACGTAATATTATCGATTACGCTCGTGAAAATTCTGGAAGGCGTAGGCGGGGACGAATTGGGTGTAGTCGGCGTAATCGCAGCGACGATAGTGACGAATCTGACGATTTGCCATATAGTTGAGCCTTATGTGTTGTATAAATATGCGTTTCAAAGGTCTGTAAAAAAGCATATATTCCTTAACTATATTTATATTCTTGTATTCGTTATAGGGGTACTTGCGACGTCGGCTTTAATGCGCGCATATGAGAATAGCTGGATCGAGCTTCTGGTCAACGGCTTAATATCCGTCGGAATCTCCGCCGTTGTAATAATCGTTACAACGCTTTTCAACAAAAGCGCGCGCCATTGGATCAAAAACAAACTTAAAAAGTAAATTCCGGAAGGTCATGCCAGACAAGAGTAATACGAACCTTGCCAAAACACCGTTATTTCCGCGCTTTTTGGCAAATTCTCGTTTGAAGTACGGTAAGTACGTCTGCACTCGCCTTTACCAAAAATC
>CAKQSB010000022.1 GCA_934271735.1 uncultured Clostridia bacterium
ACTTGCAGGGTGACCTGCCGGGAGGATAGGTCGTTGCCACATTCCAATTTAAACACCGCCAAAAGCGGTGTTTTTTTGTAGCGGCGATTGCATGATAAGTCTGACCGGTTCGCCTGTTTTTATTTGGAACACAGAAGTTAAGCTTTAAGCGCGCCGAAAGTACTTGCAGGGTATTGTCGCCGAACAGACGGATAAAACCGCCGTCAAGCGAAATATCTTTCGCATTCTGCTGCATAAAACGCCCTCGGAATACATAGAGTATGCCTTCGGGCGTATTTCTTTGCATAATACGAAATCTCTTTCGTTTGCCGTCGATTTTCTCTATCCGTTCGGCTCTCCTGCCGGGAGGATAGGTCGTTGCCACATTCCACTAAACACCGCCAAAAGCGGTGTTTTTTTGTAGCGGCAATTGCATGATAAGTCTGACCGGTTCGCCTGTTTTTATTTGGAACACAGAAGTTAAGCTTTAAGCGCGCCGAAAGTACTTGCAGGGTATTGTCGCCGAACAGACGGATAAAACCGCCGTCAAGCGAAATATCTTTCGCATTCTGCTGCATAAAACGCCCTCGGAATACATAGAGTATGCCTTCGGGCGTATTTCTTTGCATAATACGAAATCTCTTTCGTTTGCCGTCGATTTTCTCTATCCGTTCGGCTCTCCTGCCGGGAGGATAGGTCGTTGCCACATTCCACTAAACACCGCCAAAAGCGGTGTTTTTTTGTAGCGGCAATTGCATGATAAGCCTGACCGGTTCGCCTGTTTTTATGGCTCAATGTCAAATGTTGGGGTGCGGATTATAAAATTTCACAATACAATATTTTCGGACATCAAAATTTGTCTGTTAGCCGAAGCATAAAAGTATACGTTTTCTGAAGTTTCCAAAGTTTCTGTAGCCGTATCCTGAACAAGATAAAATTATGCGTTTAAATATTTTTTTAATTTGTTCGGGCTTTTCTTTTTCTGCATATTCAAAATGTATACAATAGAATTAAAACCCGTTGACAGTCAATTATATTTTTTCCAAAAGTGCAAAATTTACGATTAAAAAATCCCCTAAGGTTTCTTTGAAAAATCGAGCGGCAATACAATCGAAAAGTCTGCCTATAAGTCGATTAACGCAATGTTTTAATGTGAAACTAAAATAAAAAACAGGCTGATATTGAATTTAGGCAACCTGAAATTCAATATCAGCCTGTTTTAAATAAAATTATTTATTCCCGTCGTCTGTTTGTTCGTAGGAAACTTTGCGGTTGAGCTTTAATATCTCAGAACAAAAATCGTCGAATTTGTCGGGCGAAATAATCACGTTCAAAGTGCTTTCGTCGTTAAAAACGATAACGAGCGTGTTATTCCGTATGTTTTTTACAAGCGAATCGATTTCGCTTATCTTGTATTTGTCAGACAAAAAGCCGAACGCGACCTTGATTTCGTTATCTTTCACGAGGTAATAGGACGAAGCAATCGCCGCTGTCGTGAACGCCGCGAAAGCTACGGGCAGAGCGAGGCATAAAGCGATGCTGATATAATCGTAAACCAAAAGCCCGAGAGAGTTTTCGAGAGAAACGACGAGCCTGTAAAGATTCCAGACAAAACATACGACGGATAAGGCGTAAATCGCGCCGAAAATCCAGTAAAGATAATTTTTATATTTGTATTTGAATTTCATTTTCGTTTTCCTGTTCGTTTTGGCGGGTTTTAACACAATATGCTTTTATTATACCGTAAATTGAAAAAAAGTCAAGCCGATAGGGTTTGGAAATGCTGAACATAGTCAAATAATTTGCTAAATTTGTTGGCGTGTGTTAAAATATCGATATGAGTATTTTAGAAATCAAGGGACTTACCCACAGATACGACGATCGCTATTTGTTCGTCAAATCCGATCTTACCGTGAACAGCGGCGAGCATATAGGCGTTGTAGGATTAAACGGTGCGGGAAAGTCCACGTTTATCAACATTGTAGCGGGAAAACTCGTTCAGGACGAAGGGGAAATCAAGCGTTTACCCCGTATGCGTATAGGCTATCTCGATCAGCACGCCACGCTCGATAAATCGCTTACGGTTATGGAGTATTTAAGGGGCGCGTTCTCTTATCTCGACGAAATCAACGCCGAACTCGAACAGGTTTACGCCGATATGTGTAACGTTGACGGCGATAAGCTCGACGAAATGGTCAACCGTTCCGCCGAACTTCAGGAAAAACTCGACGACGCGGGGTATTACGACCTCGAAGCGCAGATCAAGAAAATCGCGAACGGTCTCGGCGTGAATAAATTCGGTTACGACACGATCATCGGCAATCTTTCCGGCGGGGAAAGGGCGAAACTTATGCTCTCGAAACTTCTTCTCGAGGGGCAGGATTTAACTCTTCTGGACGAGCCGACCAACTTTCTGGACGTGGAGCATATCGAGTGGCTTACGAAGTTTTTAAATTCTTATAAAAAGACTTTCCTCGTAATTTCTCACGATACGGCGTTTTTAAACAACGTCGCGAAGATGATAGTCAGTATCGAAAACGGAAGAATTACCAAGTTTACGGGCAACTACGATCAGTTTTTGGTTAAACGCGAAATTCTGAATAAGCAGTATGAGGACGAATACAATCGCCAGCAGGCGGAAATCAAGAAATTGCAGGATTATATCGATCGCAATAAAGCCCGCGCGTCGACGGCGGGTATGGCGAATTCCCGCAAGAAGATGCTTGACAGAATAGAGATTATGGCAAAGCCGCTCGTTGAACACGATTGTTCGTTTTCTTTTCCGTATATCGACCTCAACACCAAAGATATGCTTATCGTTCGCGGACTTCAGGTCGGCTATACTTCGCAGCTTATCCCGGATGTCGATTTCCACCTCAATTCGACCGATAAAATATGGATAAGAGGTACGAACGGGGTAGGTAAAACCACGCTTTTAAAAACGCTTATGCGTAAAATTCCGTCGCTCGGCGGGTCGTTCAGTTTCCACCCCGCGGCGAAAATCGGGTATATCGAGCAGGAACTCGGCTTCGAAAACGGTAATTTGTCGGCGTATAACGTTTATCTGAATGCGTACCCCCGTTGTTCGCAAAAAGAAGTCCGTTCCGCGCTTGCGGTTGTAGGGCTTTCCGGCGATCTTGCCGTCAAACCCGTTTCCACCCTTTCCGGCGGAGAGATGATGAGACTTAAACTTGCGATTTTGGGAAATTCGCCGTCGAATATACTTATTCTGGACGAGCCGACCAACCATCTTGACGTAAAAGCGAAAAAAGCTCTTCGGGAAGCGCTCGAAAAATACGAAGGCGCGCTTATTCTCGTAACGCACGAACCCGATTTTGCGGAAGGGCTTTGCAATATCGTTTTCGACGCCAAAGCCAAGTAAATTTTTCGTTAAAGCCAAATGACTTATTTTGTTTCGGATATACACGGCGAATACGATTTGTTTCTGAAATTGCTCGATAAAATCGGGTTTTCGGACAGCGACGTTCTGTATGTCCTCGGGGATATGATCGATAAGGGCGAAAAGTCGGTAAAAACGGTCGATTTTATTCGCCGCGAGCCGAATATAAAGGCTATTTTAGGAAATCACGAGTATGATTTTCTTAAATATTACAACAGACTTATGCGTTCTTTGAGCGACGATGACGACGCGGACACCGCTTTAAGGCGATTGCGGGAATATTTCCCGACGGATAAAGAAAATCTTTCGTGGGAAACAGTCGATTATCTCGAAAGTTTGCCTTTTTATATCGAAAAGGACGAATATATTTGCGTTCACGCAGGCTTGGAAACGGACGAAAACGGAATAATTTTATCTATGCGGGAGCAAACGGCGGAAGTTATGGTTTACAGCCGCGAGTTTAGCCACAGGTGATTGCGTTCGAACCCGCCAAAACGCCGTTATTTCCGCGCCTTTTGTCAAATTCTCGCTTGAAGTACGGTAAGTACATCTGCGTTCGCCTTCGCCAAAATTCATCGAAAATAACGACGTTTTGGTTGCCGACAAGTCTTGCCTTGCGTTTTTAGGCTAAGACAAGGCGCGTGAGCGCGTTAATACTCTGCGTATAACACGCGAACGCAACGATATATTAGCCAAAAACACAACGCAAGACCGGGTTTGAACACAATCACCTGCGGCTAAGGAGAAAAGCTTTAATTTATCGCCGCGCAATAAAACGGTTTTGTTCGGGCATACGCCTTGTTCGTATGAAAACGGCGACGGGAAATTTATCAAAACCGACAGAAGCGGCAATATAAATTTATGCGGCGGTCTTTCGGGCGCTGTAAACGCAAATTTCAAATATTCGGGAATAACGGGGCTTCAAAGTTCGAAAAAACTTGCCGATTATTCTAAAATTCGGCTTGACACGGGCGTTTATCTTACGAATATGCTCGGCGCGTTCCGCCCGGAAGATATGCGCGAGTTTTATGTCGAAAAATAATTTTTAAATTCAACGGCTATGGGGCGAAAACGTCGCATAGTCTTTGCTATGCCAGCCAAGAATAAAACGAACCTTGGTCTGACAGCGTATTTTTGACTAATACTGCGTTCCGCTCCCGTGTTATACATAGAGTATTAACGCGCTCGCGCGCCTTGTCTTAGTCTAAAAATCCGCCGTCAGACTCGTTCCGACCAAAACATCGATATTTCCGATGATTTTTGGTAAAGGCTCGCGTAGATGTACTTGCCGTACTTCAAGCGAGAATTTGCCGAAAAGCGCGGAAATGGCGGCGTTTTGGCAAGGTTCGTATTATTCTTGTCTGGCATAATAAGCATATGATAAAGAGTTTTTAATTTACGAAGCGAGTGAAATTTTATGCTGGAAGCTATAATCGAAGCTATGATCGGGGATATAGTCGGAAAACAGGTTTTAATGCAATCGCCTGTGGCGAACTATTACGAAAACAAAAAATGAAAGTAATATTTTTGGATATCGACGGGGTTTTAAATACTCCGTCTTCTAAGAGCCGTTGCGGCGAATATATCGGAATTGACGACGAAAAGGTCGAAAAACTCAAAAAAATCGTCGAGAAAACAAAAGCGGAGATCGTGCTTGTTTCCACGTGGAAAAAATACTGGCGAAAAGAGGAAAAATTAAAGCCTCTTCAGGATTGTTCGGCGGCTTATCTCGACGAAAAGCTTGCGAAATGCGGACTTAAAGCCATCGATAAAACGAGGGATAAGTCGGACGGCAGGTATCTTTCCCGAGGGGAGGGCATACTCGAATACATTTACCGCAATAACGTTGAAAATTATATTATTTTAGACGATTGTCAGTTCGATTACGACGGTAACGATCTGACGGATAATCTCGTTAAAACAAACCAAATCGAGGGGCTTACCGAAAAACAGGTTAAAGCCGCCTGCGAAATACTGAAAAAATAAACATAAGCAAAAAAACAACTAAGAGAGGTAAAATATATGAAATACACGTCTGCGGAAGCGAATAAATTACTC
Organism: uncultured Clostridia bacterium; assembly: GCA_934271735.1. GTDB lineage: Bacteria > Bacillota > Clostridia > Christensenellales > Borkfalkiaceae > UBA10281. The sequence continues at coordinate 5,438 of CAKQSB010000022.1, forward strand.
AGAAAACTCAACGACGAAAAAACGTCGGTTATCTATCGCGAAGAAAACGGAAAAGAATTTCTCGCCGCGGTTGGGGAAGATATCGAATCCGTCCGCCCGAAATACGATTTCACGGAAACGCAGAACGCGATAGCCGGAATCGAAACAAAAATAAGAAAGCTCAAACACGCGATTAACGTGTTCAATTCGACGACGATTATCCCCGAATTCGATATGACGATCGACGAAATGCTCGTTTACATTCCGCAGCTTACCGCCGCGAAAAACAAGCTTGCGATAATGAAAGACAAATTGCCGAAAGTACGCGAACAAACGCGCGTGAACTCGTCTATCTTGGATTATCGCTATTTGAATTACGACGTGGAAACGGTCACGGCGGAATACGAAAAAGTTACCGATACGCTATCCAAAGCGCAGAACGCTTTGGACAGCGTGAATATGAATCAGACGTTAGAAGTCGACCTATAAGTCGATTATTAAAGGTTTTCCGTATGCCAAAAGCCGATTTACGGCTAAAAAATCAATTCGGCAAGCAAACGAAAAACGACAAATTTTCCGTCCGGCAAGACTTAATCAATAAGAATGGTTACGTTAAAGTTCAAGGTTTACGTTATCCGTTATTTTTTCGGTTATCCGTTATAGGCTATTGTTTAAGGTTAAGAAATGTTGCAAACAGCATGTACATTTTTGTTTTGTCGGAAAAAACTTAGCCGAGAGTGGTTCGATTCTCTCTCGGTTAGCCGCAGGTGATTGTGTTCGGACGCAATCACCTGCGGCAAAAAAGGATTTGCTTTTGCTTTAGCGAAAGGAAATCTTTTTCGGCGGGCGAAGTACGGTTTCACCCCGCTTTTTATTATCTTGCGGATACAAACGTTCCGGCAAGGTTTATTTAGATACAAACGTTCCGGCAAGGTTTATTTAATTTCAAGGTTCATTTAATCTCAGGGTGACGTATACGGGGAAAACAAAAGAAAAAAGGGAGGATCGACTATGCGAAGAAATAATTCGAAAAAACAACCCGTTTTCGGAGAACAGCTTACTTTCGATACGCAGCTTAATTCGGATAAGTCGGGGATAAGGGATAACCGAACCACTTCGGGCGAAAACAAAAGAGGGGAAAACCGCGGAAATAAAGCCGCGGATATTTTGTCTTATATCCGCGCCTGCGGGGGCAGGCTTTCCGCGGACGAACTGCATAGCCTTATAGCCGAGCTTGCCGAGGAATACGAGAAAAAAGCGCGCGCGGAAAAGGAAACCGAAAATAAAACCGCGGAAGAAACCGAAAAAACAGCCGAAGAAAAATTTGAAGAAACAGCCAAGAAAACAATCGGGGAAAAGCCCGAAGAAACAGCCGTAAAACCCGATAACGGCAAAGAAAAAAACAGCGGCAACGGCAAAAACAACAAAATCGAAACCGACGAAACCGAGCGGAATTCCGTTATCACCGAACTCCCGCTCGATTACGAAAATCTTTTCGACGGCGACGAAAGAGTCGAAAACGTACATACGGACAGTATTCCCGACGCGCTCATTTTGTCTTTGAGTAATCTCGGGAAAGCGGATATAGAATATATCGCGTCGATTACGGGTTACAATCATAAAGAAATCATCGCGGGACTTAAAGGCTCGATATATCAGAACCCCGAAAAGTGGGAGGAGTGTTTTTATAAAGGCTGGGAAACGGCGGACGAATATCTTTCGGGGAACTTAAAACGAAAATACAATTTTGCGAAAGCGGCAAACGAAAAATATGCGGGCGCATTTTCGGAAAACGTGAAGGCGCTGGAAAAAGTTATGCCGCCGGCCGTGAAAGCGAAAGATATTTTCGTAACGCTCGGTTCGCCCTGGGTTCCGACAGAGATTATAGACGACTTTATAGATCATCTTTTCGGACGAAAAAACGGTAGTTTTCGGGACGAGAGTTTTCGCGTGAAACACAATCCCTCGGGGGAGTGGGTTATACCTTATAAAAACAGATTTTCGGGCGATCCGCGTTCGTATTACGCGTACGGCACGCCGAGAATCGGCGGATTACAGCTTCTCGAACACACGCTCAATCTGAAAAGCGCGGCGATATACGACGAGATCGCGTGCTTAACCACAAAATCTGGGAAAAAGAAAGTTCTCAATAAATACGAAACTACGCTCGCGCTCGAAAAACAACGCGAACTTATCGAAAATTTCCGCGGCTGGGTGTGGCGCGACGCGGAGCGGAAAGAAACGCTCAGGCGCATTTTCGAAGATAAATACGCTTGTTACCGAAAGAGATTTTACGACGGCTCGTTTCTTTCGTTTCCCGATATGGATAAATCCGTGAACTTATACCCTTATCAGAAAAACGCCGTTGCGAGGATAATTTTCAATCCGAACACTCTTCTCGCGCACGACGTAGGATCGGGAAAAACCTACGTTATGATAGCCGCGGGAATGACGCTTAAAAGAATGGGTCTTTCGGGAAAAAATCTTTACGTCGTTCCGAACAATATAGTGGGGCAATGGAAAAAGATTTTTTCGGAAATGTATCCGTCGGCGAAAATTCTCGTCGTCGAGCCGAAAAGTTTCGCGCCGTCCGTCCGCGAAAGCGTTCTGAGAGATATAAGAGATAAAACTTACGACGGAATAATTATGGCGTACAGCTGTTTCGACCGTATTCCGATTTCGGATTTGCCGACGATAAACGCATCCCTATCTTTCGGCGACCTCGGCATAACGAGGTTGTTTGTCGACGAGGCGCATAATTATAAAAACGTCCCGATAGAAACGCGTTTCAAAAACACGCTCGGAATAAACGCGGCGGGCAGCAAAAAGTGCGAAGCGATGATGAAAAAAGTTCGTTTCACGCAGAAAAACGGCGGCGGCGTGATTTTCGCTACGGGTACGCCTATAACCAACTCGATTACCGACGCGTACATAATGCAGTCCTATCTGCAAAGCGCGGAACTCGCTCTTCTCGATCTGCAGAATTTCGATTCGTGGGTGGGAATGTTCGCGGAGCTTTACGGGGATTTCGAGATAGACGTGGACACAAGGTCGTACAGGATTGCCGAAAGGTTTTCAAGATTTCACAATCTTCCCGAACTCTCTTCCGTTCTTGCGGGGGTTGCCGACTTTCACCGGACGAAGAAAAGCGCGTGTTTACCCGTTTTCAACGGGTATAAGGACTGCGTTGTGGGGAAAACGCCCGAATTTGCCGATTATCTCGAACGAATCTCCCGCAGAGTCGACGCGATACGAAACCGAACGGTGACGAGAACGGAAGACAACATGCTGAAAGTTACGACCGATGGACGAAAAGCCGCGCTCGATCTGCGCCTTGCGGACGAAACGCAGCAGTTCGCCGCGGACTCCAAAGCGTTCAGATGCGCCGAAAAGGTTTACGAAATTTACGACAGATACCGCGCGGAAAAACTTACGCAGATAGTATTCTGCGATACGTCCACGCCCAAGAGAACTTTCAATATTTACGATGAACTGTCAAGGCTTCTCGTTCTATTCGGGGTAAATCCGTCCGAAATCGCTTACGTTCACGACGCTACGACGGAGAAAAAACGCGACGAATTGTTCGAAAAAACGAGAAAAGGCAAAATCCGCGTGCTGCTCGGCTCGACGTTCAAGCTCGGCATCGGCGTGAACGTTCAGGACAAGCTCGTTGCGGTTCATCATCTCGACGTGCCGTGGCGACCCGCCGATATGGTGCAGAGGGAGGGAAGAATTATCCGCCCCGGGAACACGAACAAAGAGGTTTTCATTTACAGGTATATCACGGACGGCAGTTTCGACGCGTATTCCTGGCAAATCCTCGAAACCAAGCAGAATTTCATCGCCGCGCTTTTAGAAGGTTCGCTGGAAGAGCGGAGCGGGGAAGATATAAGGGATTCCGTTTTAAGTTACGCCGAAGTGAAAGCTCTGGCGGTCGGAAATCCCTTGGTTAAAGAAAGAGTGGAAACTTACAATTATTTGCTTAAACTCTCGCAGTTGCAGCTGAAAACCGCCGAGATGAGAGAAAGGCTTTCGGGCGAGGCGGCGGCTTTGCCCGACGAAATCGCAAAGCAAAGAGAATTGATCGATAAATGCGAACAGGACGCGGCGTTTTATAAAATCCGCAAGGAAAATATTTTAAAAGAACGGGAAGAAGCCGAAGCCGAAACGGGCGAAAAAGCCGCGAAAGCGGAGTATATCGAGAAAAAGAAGAAATTCAACGAGGAGCTTTACGACGAGATTACCGGGTATACGATGGAGCATACCGAAAAACACGCGACCGATTATTGCGGGTTTAAGGTTATTATCCCAGCGAATATGCTTTCCAACAAACTTTGCGTTTATCTCGAGCATTGCGGAAGGTATTACGTCGAAATAGGCGATACCGACAAAGGCGTTATGCAAAGATTGTACAACTGTCTCGAGGACCTCGGGAAGAGGGGCGAAAGGCTGAAAGAAAAGCTCGGGGAAATGCTTGAACGCGAAATCTATATCCGCAGAGAACTTAAAAAGGACGTCGATTACGCTTCGCGGATAACAGAAACGAAAAATAAACTTAAAAAACTTGACAAGGAGCTCGGAATCGAAAATGATTGATATAAAATCGGGGAATATCCCCTCTCTTTCCGTCGGGAAAATCGTGGAAACTCTGTCTTCGGCGTACGCGGGGATTATCGAAAAAGGCTTGCCCGTAAAAATTTTCCCCTCGGTGATGCTGTGGGGCGCGCCGGGCGTGGGAAAATCTCAGGCGGTAAGGCAGATTGCAAAAGAGATAGAAACGCGGACGGGGAAAAGGGTTTTCGTAACCGACGTAAGGCTTTTACTTTTCAATCCGATAGATTTAAGAGGTATTCCCACGGCTAACGCCGAAAAAACTTTAGCCGTATGGTTAAAGCCTCGGATTTTTCAGATGGACGAAAGCGAAAACGCCGTAAACATTCTCTTTCTCGACGAAATCTCCGCCGCTCCGCAGTCCGTTCAGGCGGCGGCTTATCAGATAACGCTCGACAGGGTTATCGGCGAGCATAAATTGCCCGAAAACTGCATAGTCATCGCGGCGGGAAACAGAGTTACGGACAGATCCGTGGCGTATAAAATGCCCAAAGCCCTCGCGAACAGGCTTATGCACTTCGAAGTGAGCGGCAATTTCGAATCGTGGAAACGCTGGGCGGTGGAAAAGGGAATAAACGAGAAAATCACGGGATTTTTAAGCGCGAGAAGAGATTATCTTTTCGGGTTCGATTTTAGCTCCGACGACCTCGCGTTCCCCACGCCGCGTTCGTGGGAAATGGTAGATACCGTTCTTAAAATTGCGGGCGGAGACGTCGGAAAAGCTTTTGATTGCATTTCGGGAATCGTCGGTTCGGGCATAGCGGCGGAGTTTAAAAGCTGGGCAAAAATTTACGCAGATCTGCCGAAAATCGAAGATATTTTCGAGGGTAAGTTCTGCGTTCCGCCGAAAGGCGCGGACGCGTTGTATGCTTTGTGTTCTTCTATGACGTGTTACGCGAAAGAGCATAAAAACGAACTCGATAAAATCGCGAACTCGATAGCTTTCGCGCAGTCTCTTCCGCCCGATTTTTCCGCTATGCTTTTGAAAGACTATATGTACATAGAAAAGGGGTATAAGGAAAAACTTATGAGAATTCCCGAGTTTTATTCCTGGCTATCGACCAAAGGGAAATTGTTAAATGGAAATATCTGAGGCGCGGAAAAAAGAACTTATCAGAAAACTGCTGTTTTCGAGAACGCGGCTTTTATGCTCGCACCCTTTTTTCGGATTGCTTTTGATGCGCGTTAAATTCGCGCTGAACGAGGAGATCGAAACGGCGGCGACCGACGGCGAATATATTTATTTCGGCTTGAAGTTTTTAACGGAATTATCCGACGGGGAAACCGATTTCGTTCTTATGCACGAAATTCTGCACGTCGCTTTGCGGCATTGTTTCAGGGGCGCGGGAAAGGACGCTTTCGCGTTCAACATCGCGTGCGATATCGTCGTTAATTCGAATATTATGCGGGAGACGGGCGATATACGTTCGATAACGCTTGCGAAATACGGCGAAAGTATGCACGTCGCGCCGAACGGCAAAGAAGGATATCTTTACACCGCGGAAGAAGTGTACGAAATGCTGCCGCATAAAAAGCATAGCGGCGGTAGCGGAGCGAAAAACGGCAAAGGCGGCGGAAACGAAAAAGACGGCAGAAAATTTGCCGACGGCGAAAAAAGCGGAAAAGGCGGAAAAGGCGGCGGATTTTCCGACGATCATTCAAAATGGGGGAAAGGGGACGACGAATATCTCGACGCGTTATGGACGGAAACGCTCAAAAACGCGGCGAAAGCCGTTTCGATAAGGGAATCCTCGCTTTCGAGAGGGCTTGTGCCGCTTGCGGCGAAAAGAGAGCTGGAAAGACTTAATAATCCGCAGCTGGACTGGCGGCTTATTTTAAATAATTTCGTTCGGGAAGAGATAGTCGATTATTCGTTTATGCCGCCCGACAGAAGGTACGAAGGCGATTTCTTTTTGCCCGATTTCAACGAGAAAGACGAAAAAATCGAGAACATACTTTTTATGATCGATACGTCCGGATCGGTGGCGGACAAAACGGTCGTGGCGGCTTATTCCGAAATTAAAGGCGCGATCGATCAATTCGGCGGCAAATTGCAGGGGTTTTTAGGTTTTTTCGACGCCGCGGTTATTCCGCCCGTTCCGTTTTACGACGAAAATTCCCTGAAAATAATCCGCCCGTACGGAGGCGGCGGAACGAGATTCGATATTATTTTCGATTACGTCCGCAGGGAAATGTCTGATAATCTCCCCGCGAGCATAATAATCATAACCGACGGAATCGCGCCGTTCCCCGCCGAAAAAGCGGCGATGCAAATTCCCGTTTTGTGGGTCATAAACAACGATAAAGTAACTCCGCCCTGGGGGAAAATCGCAAGGATAAAAGACGTTTAAACAAAAACTCCGCCCGAAAAACGTTTAAAATGCTCAAAAAAACAATAAAAAGCCGCCCGGGAAAAAATTTCGGGCGGTTTTATTGTGGCGGTTATATCGGGTTACGTCGGGTTATTTTTTATCGGGTTATTTGTTTTTTTCGGCGGCGGCTTTGAACAATTCGTCTATGTCCGGTTTTTGATTTTCGCCGTAAAAATCGTTGGAAATCAAGGCTTCGTAAATCTGCCCGAACAGCGTGAATTTTCTGAACGAATTTTGCAGAAGACGGCGCGCGGGGTGGGGGAGTTTGTAAAGCCGAAGATTTTTATTTTCCGCGCAAAGAACAGAGAATAATTTGTCGTAAACTCTGTTTCCGAAAGCGAAAATTATAACGTCGGAACAATTTCCCTTTAAAGCTTCGATTTCTTCAATCAAGCGGGTTTTTATGCAGTTTTCGGTTATTTTTTCGTCGTAATCTTCGGTCGTGAGAAATTTCCCGTCCTTTCTCATTCCGCATTTAACCATATTCGTGATGTATGCGTTGGCGATTTTAAAAGTTCTTATCGCGGAATAAACGAGCCAGCCGTATTCGCCCTTTTTTTCGAAATATTCGGGATAGACGAACTTTTCATTCGGAGTGTCGCTTTGGTAGGTAATCCAGTACCATCTTTTAGGGGTTGCGGGGCGGTTTTCGTCTTCCGATAAATAGAAATACTCGGGGTCCACGTTCGCGGGGTTTTCCATAACGAAAAGAACGGGTTTTTTTGACCACTTTTCGGCTTCGCTTCGATTTACTTTATGCGCGTCGAAAAAATCGAAAGTATGAACTCCGTGCGTTATCGAAGAGGGGCGGAATTCGGGGCAGATTTTTTTGCAATTATCGCACCAACCCTCGCAGGCAGTTTTCTTAAAATGCAGAACATTGCTCGTCGGCGTTTCTTTTTCGAGAAATTTTTCGCTGTATAAAATATCGTCGTCGCAGCCAAAGTCCATAGGGATAATACCGCCTTTCCCGAAATTTATTTTATGTAATTTTCTCACGATAGCTTGTAAATCGTCCATTTGCTTGCTCCTTGTTTTTGTCTCTTATATTATAAACCGTTAAAACTTAATGCGGTTCGATTCTCTCTATGCTAGCCACAGGTGATTGCGTTCGAACCCGGTCTTGCGTTGTGTTTTTGGCTAATACATCGTTGCGTTCGTGTGTTATACGCAGAGTATTAACGCGCTCACGCGCCTTGTCTTAGCCTAAAAACGCAAGGCAAGACTTGTAGCCGAGAAGAACCCCTGCTAAACATTATAACACTATAAAAATTTTTTTTCAACGGATTTGCCCGAATATCTTAAAAGGCGGGGAGAAAAGCGGAAAAACCTCGGACAAAATTTTTTTTAAACTCCATATTAGATATATATAATATTATATACTTAACAATAGTTTATGGTACTATTAACTATTATATAGTGAATGAAATTTCAAAATCGTAAAGATGAAAAAACGGTGAAATAACCTATTTACCTATTGACAAATCGCTGAATATATGATAGGCTATTCTTTGCAGGGCAAAAAACCGATAAACGGAAAAATTCCCGTCGCAAATAAAAAAGGAGACCGACGTTATGAACGGAAATATCGCAATGAACGCAATGAATAACGGAAATATCGCAAATATTCTCATATCATACGGAAACGCAAATCGTAATATAATCGTCGGCTCTGTCGGTAACTCAAAAAGCAACATTCTCAACGTAAAATCACATTCAAACGGGAACGGAAAAATAATCCGTAACTCAAATTTCGGAGCTTTGCGCAATCGGATCGCGGCTTTATCTTCAGGCGCGAACGGAAACGCGGTTATCGCAAAGAAAAATCGCAACAAAAAGAAAGAGATTTTGTCTCTGTTCAAGAAGAAAGGACTTCTGCCGATTTTTCGCGCGTCCGAAAACCCCGTCGGTGTTTCGCACGGCGTTTTTCCGCCTCGGGAAACGAGTTTTTGTTATTTTACTTAAAATTGTCGCAAGCCGATTTTTATAAAAAACGTTCGGTTTAACGGTTAATAATCGTTCAATCGCAACGAAAGCTTCTCGGCGTTTAAGTAAAACGAATGTGTTTGATTTTTACGTTGAGAATTCCGTACAAAGGCGGCTCGCGCCCTCTTTACGAAAGAAAAACGTTATTTTAAACAACATCGAAAGGCAAAACTCGTTTCAATCGGTTTTGCCTTTTTTTATTGCAAAATTTAAAGTAGTTAAAACCGCGGAATTTGCGTCCGGAAGCAGCTTTCGCGATTAAAGATACCATTCACACTCAATCACACACACAAAGAACAAAAGGCAAAAACAAAAAACAAGAAGTCAAAGGACAAAGGAGGACAGAAAAAATGAAAAGATCGGAAGAATATTCGGATCGATACCCGTTAAGGCGATACACAATCAACATTTTCGGCGTTATCGACGACGCTATGGCGCAGTCCGTAGTGGAACAGTTGCAGTACCTCGATTCAAAAAAAGCGGAGGAGATTACCATTCAGATAAATTCTCCCGGGGGATCGGTGACGGCGGGACTTGCAATTTATGACACTTTGAATTATGTCTCCGCAGATATCATTACCGTGGGACTCGGAATGTGCGCGAGTATGGGGGCGTTCCTGCTTTCGGCGGGAACGAAAGGAAAGCGCAAAGCCACGAAAAATTGCGAGATACTTATTCACCAGCCGCTCGGCGGAGCGCAGGGACAGGCGAGCGATCTTATCATTGCCGCCGAGCATATCAAACGCACGCGCGACACGCTCAATCGGATTCTTGCCGAAAACACGGGCAAGAACGTGGAAATCATTGCAAGCGACACCGACAGGGATAACATTATGACAGCCGACGAAGCTTGCGCTTACGGGCTTATCGATCTCGTTATCCCGTGCAAAAATAAGGCGAGGGGGGACTGAAACTATGTTTGACATACATACCGAAGGCGCAATGTTCAACTATTTTATCGTAAACGCGATTTCGGGCGGGAATATCGACCGCGCGAAAGTGTTTCTCGCGTTCGGCGATATCTTTTTGAAAAGTACGGAAGAATCGAAGCGGTTATACGCAATCGTCAAAAGCGAATCCGTGGAAGAAGTCTCCACCGTGGCGGAATATAACCGCTACAAGCGAATCGAACAGTACTGCGGACTGTGCGGAATAGACGAGGGTATCCCCGCCGACGAAAAAGCGGCGACGGATATCAAAGGCTCGGCGCTTGTAGCCGCAACCTGTTCCCGTCTGATTTTAAACGACGTAACGACGGTGAACGGAAGCGTTCAGTCGCTTATGAACCAAGCCGAAACGGGCAAGATAATCGCTTTGAGAATCCTCGGATTTTTGCAATGCGAGGGCTTGCTCGTCAAAAAAAATCTTTCGGCGGGCGTGAAAAATCTGATGAAAGCGGCGAAGTGGGGCGACGTCCCTTCTGCGCTCGCGCTTATGAAATATTCCGAAAAATCTCGGGCGGAAGCGGGCGGAATACTCGCCGCCGCAGTTAAAAACACGTCTTACGAAAACATTCTCGCGGCGATCGAACTTCGTTACGGGATAAAATGCGATCGCCCGTCCGAGGAAACGGATCTTATCAAAAAGGCGTTCGCGCAGAAAAAATTCAATCCCGATAACTATGATTATATGTGCGCGCGGCTCGTGTTCAGCGAAATTTTAAGCTTTAAGGACAAGGAAAAAATAATATTTTCCGAAAGCAAACAGGCTCTTTCCGAGGCGTGCGACCTGCCGCTTAAACTAAAAACCAAGGTCGAACCGAAATATTTCACCGAAAACCCCGAGTTTTCGCTGCCGCGCGAGGACGAGAAAAATATAGTTTATAAAAGTCTCGAAAATTATCTTTTCGCGGTTAAAAACGGCAAAGTCGGAGGGCTTACGCCTTGCTTATGCTCGGATTCGGGTTACGTTTTAAACCTTTACGCCGAGTTTATCGGAAAGCTTTTCGTCGGCGCGAATATCGAGCGGATCGAAATAGCCGATCTTATCGCGGCGGACACTCAGTCCACGCAGAACGATCTTTTCTTAAGGAGCATAAACGAAGAAAAACAGAACGTTATTCTGCTAAACTTCAAAGGCGATACCGACGAACCCGCCGTCGAATGGGCGAAAAAGATCATAAGAAACGATTTTCGCAGTAAATACAGGCTCAATTCGCCCGCGGTTTCCCTTAATCTTTCTTCGGTTATCGTCGTTTGTTTAAGCGACGCGGAAAACGCGAAGAAGATAAGCGGATTTACCGAAACGATAAAGCTCGCGAAAATCCGCGAGAGCGAAAAGCCGCTCGTCGTTAAAAACATCGCGGAAAAAACGGGGCGGGCATACGGATTCGAATCGGTTACGATCGATAAGGACGCTTTAAAGGATTTATGCGCGATGAACGCGGAAAAAACCGAGAAAATTCTCGAAAAAGTTATCCGCGAAATTTGCGCGGGCGAAAAAGAAGCTAATATTTCTCACGACGGAATAAACGGCTTTCTGAAACAGAAAAGTTTCGACAACACTTACGGTTTCGGAGGTAAAATCAATGAAGACGTTTGAAAAACTCATTAACGGTTACGAAAACACGAGTCTTTTGGACTACAGAAATCCCGACGTCAAACTCGCAAACACCGTTAAATTCGAGGACGTCGGGAACAGATATATGGGCGGAGTTTTAAAGGCAAACCGCTATATAAACGGCGAGCTTACGCAGACTTATTCGTCTGCGGACACTCATATTTTAACTATCGCGGCAACGAGGGTGGGTAAAACCACCTCGTGCGTGATACCGCAGATTTATTCTTTTGCATCGCAGAAAGTAAAGCGTCCGATGGTTATTTCCGACCCGAAAGGCGAATTGTATCGTCTGCTTGCCGATTACCTTAAAAAACAGAGGTACGACGTGATGCTTTTAAATCTCCGCGACTATTCTCACAGCGAATACTGGAATCCGCTCACGCCTGTTTACAGGAAATATCAGGAAGCGTTGAATGTCGAAGACGAGGTTAGTCTCGTTCAGGTCGAATGTCGGTGGTTCAACAAATTCAGAGGAGTGCTTTACGAAGATCAGTCGCTTTTAGACGAAGCCGTCGAACAGGTGAGAAGACTTATTATGTCGGATGTGGAAAGCGAAATAGACACGCTTATGTACAATATGATCCCGCCCGACAACGCGCCAGATCAGTACTGGAACGAAGCCTCGAGACAATGGGGAAAAGCTTTGATTTTGTCCATGCTCGAGGACAGCGTGCCGAAAAACGGGAAAAAGATTATCGACGAGGATAATTTTTCGCTCGATACGATGTTCAGAATTTTCGATAAGCTCAGCGAGGAAAGCAATTTCGACGACGACGATTATTTTTCTTCGAGGGGCGACGATTCAAGGGCTTATCAGAACGCGAAAATAGTCGTGCATAACCCCGCCCACGTAACGAGGTCGTGCATCGTCTCCTGTTTCAACACAAAAGTTCAGGCTTATAAAAACAGCGGAATCAGACTTCTGACCCGCTGCAACAGCTTCGAAATGTCGCGGCTTACTTCGGGAAAACCCGTCGCCGTGTTTATCGCTTATCCCGACGAAAACAAGGTGTATTATCAGATAATAAGCTCGTTTGTGCAGAGCGCGTATAAAAGCCTTATCGATTTCGCGAACGAAAAACCCGGCGGAAAACTGGACGTTCCTTTTTATTTTATGCTCGACGAATTCGGGAATTTTCCAAAGATTCCCGATTTCGAAACGGTGATCAGCGCGTGCGGCGGGCGAAATATCTGGTTCGACATAGTTTTGCAGAGTTTCGCTCAGCTTAATAACGTTTACGGGAGCGATACCGCCGAAATTATCCGCGATAACCTCAATATGCACATTTTCCTCGGGAGCAACAATCCTTCTACGCTTGAGGAATTCAGCAAGGAATGCGGAGAAACGACGAGAATTTCGCCTATGAGCGCGCTGAACGGCGACAAGAAAGAAATCAGTCAGTTTACTATGGAAACGGTAAGGCTTGTTCCCAAAAGCGCGCTCACGCAGCTCGGCGCGGGCGAGTGCGTCGTTACCGAAGCGAATTGCGGCTACGTTCTGTTTTCCAAAATGGAAAGGTATTTCACCTGCAAGGAGTACGCTCGTCTCGTTTCGGCTTCGGAGAAAGATTACGTATCCGATATGAATCCGCTCGAGAAAAAGTACGATTACGTTTGGGTTTCGAGAGTGAAAAGACCTAAATTCGATTTTTAGGAGACGCATATGGAAATAAGCAAAAAAGATATACAGGACGTTCTCGAAAGGGAAAAAGTCGTTACCGTTCCCGATTTGCAAGTTGAATTTTCTTCGGGGTACAAGGAAACGAGAAGAATTATCCGCGAAATGGAAGAGGAAGGGACGATTCGCTTTCGGGGCGGGTTGGAATTCGTAGCCGAGGAAAAAAAGAAATCCGTAACTCTCGAGGAGTATCTTTCGCCGCGCGATAAGACAACCGAAAACGATCGTCTTATCGCCCGCGAACGCGAAATCCGCTTGTGTCTGAGAATGCTCGAAGAGGCTTTCGCCGAAATCGAGAGCCGGTCCGAAGACAGGAAAAATTTCCGCAAGGAAGTATTGCAATATTGCCGGAAAACCAGAATTTTTTCTATGGCGGATTTCGGAAATTATTTCGCGATTTCTTTTTCGAAAACCGCGAAAATCGTCGGTAATATCGCAGATCTCGGCGCGCTCGCGAAAATCGGCGCGAGATATTTTTACAGAGAAAACGCGCGTTTCACGGCGTTATGCGAGGGCAAAAACGAAGACGAGGAAGAAGAGGACGACGATAACGACGATAACGACGATGAGGAGGAAAACGTCGGAAACCTTTTCGAGGCGGCGGATGAAGATAATATCTACGGAGAAAATCTTTTCGACGACGATGACTACGACGGAGTTTTCGACGAGGACGAAGAAGACGAAGAGGATAACGACGATGAAGACGAAGAAGACGAAGAGGATAACGACGATGAAGACGAAGAAGACGAGGACGAAGACGACGATTTCGACGATAAAACGAGTTTTCGCCGTTTCGGCGACGAAGATTTAAGAAGAGCCGCCGCTTTCCGTAGTCGCGGGCTTGACAAGCAGTATGATTATATGCAAAATGTGTCGTTTCCGCCGAGCGTTGCCCGCGATATGGAAAAGGAGTATAAAAAGCGTTTGAAATTCCTTAAAGACAACGACGGTTCGGGCGACCGACATCTGCCTTTCGGACGGGATTTCGTATGTCTCGAAAAGTTCTTCGACGGCGATAACGTCAAAAAATATTCTTTCAGCCTTTTTTGCACGATGAAACTTTTCGAAACGGTTAAAGAATATAAAAAGACGGGCAGACAAAGCGCGATAAGCTACGCCGAAAAACAGTACAAAAAGGCTATGAAACAAGGCGAAAGCACGCTTGCGGTCGTTTATATCGACCTATCTTGCAGACTTCGTATGTACACGGACGAGGAGTTCGACGGAATGAACGGAGGCGATAAAAACTGAGTTTATAATTTTCTTTTCAGCCGCAGGCGATTGCGTTTAACGCAATCGCCTGCGGCTGTTTTTTATGCGACGAAAAGATAAAAGAAAGATAAAAGCGGGGCGGAGAAATATGCCGATTTTGCGACAAAAAATATCGTTTTTATAAAAATCCGGTATTGACAATCGGTTGTCGATATGTTACAATGTCGGTAGCCGAAAGTATTTTCGCTTTGATTTTTTCGGCAAAGGAGGAAAGAATGAGGAAAAAAATACTGAAAATTGCGGCGTTTTGTCTGGCGGTTTTCACCGGAGCGGCTTTTACGGGTTCGTGTAAATACGCTAAGAAAAAAATAAAAGCCGAGGAGCTTACCGCCGTCTATTCGTTTTCGAAAAACATCGGCGAAAGTTCCGGCGATACGGTTTACGGTATAGATAACTTCGGCGCTGAGCTTTTAAAAGAGGTTGTAAAGGATAAAAAAGGCGTCAACACGCTTGTTTCTCCTCTTTCCGCGGCTGTCTGTCTTGCTATGATTGCAAACGGCGCCGAGGGCGAAACTCTCGGTGAGTTCGAGAAGGTCCTCGGCGGCAATATTTTCGATATAAACGCCTTTTTAAACGGCATTATTTCGAAAAACGACGAGAATGTGAAACTTGCCGATTCCGTGTGGATAAGAAACGGTGAGGTGAATATCGAGGAGAGTTACCTCAAAACGGTTAAGGAAGTTTACAATTCCGAAATTTACAAGTCGGATTTCGACGCGCAGACGGTAAAAGACGTGAACAACTGGTGCGCGAACAAAACCGACGGTATGATTCCCGAAATTATCGAAAGAATCGAGAGGTACGACGTTTTATACGCGATAAACGCGCTTTTGTTCGACGCCAAATGGCAGAACAAATACGAGAAAAAGAACATTTACAAAAGAAATTTCGTTTCTTACGACAACGTGACGAAAAGCGTGGATATGATGCATTCTGCGGAAGACGCGTATCTCGATTTCGGCAACGCGCAAGGCTTTTTAAGGGATTATCTCGGCGGAAATTATTCTTTCCTCGGGATTTTGCCGAACGAGGAAACCGATATTTACGATTTTGTCGGAAGTTTAACGGGCGAAAAGTATTATAACGCTTTTAAAAGCAGAAAATCGGTACGCGTGAACGCCGGTATTCCCGAGTTTACGTTCGATTATTCCGCAAACCTTTCCTCGCAGCTTCAGGCGATGGGCATAAAAAAGGCGTTCGATCGCGACGAGGCGGAATTCGATAAGATGGGCAGAACGGCGGACGATAACAATTTGTATCTCGGATATTTTTTGCAGAAAACGAGGATAGAACTCGATCGTAACGGAACGAAAGCCGCGGCTATCTCTTTCGGCGGCGCGAAAGGAAACGACGTAGCTTCACAACCCGAAGAAACACATACGATTATCTTAAATCGTCCGTTTATGTTCGGAATCGTGGATAACTCTACGGGTTTGCCGTTGTTTTTAGGAGTTGTTACGAATATATAACATTAACTCGATAATTTGAAAATTCGATAACAAAAAGACTATGGAAAAATTTTTTTCGTAGTCTTTTTTTTGTTTCTGAGTGATTTGACGTTTCGGTTTCGTGCCGCTTTATTTCAGGACGCCTTGTATTTCGAAACGAGCTTGATAAGCTGCGTAAGTTCGGAGGAGAGTTCCTTTCTTTCTTCGCAGGTAATCGATCTCGACGAATAAAAATTCACCTTTTTTTCGAGCAAACAAACGAGAGCTTGTTCTTCCGCCGTAAGTTCGTGCCGTTTCAGTTTTTCGAGATATCCGAGTATCTCGCCGAAGTTTATTCCGTATCCGATATCGTCGCTTTGCCCGGTCGGTTTAAAGGTTTCGAGCCGCTCGATCCGTTTAACGGGAGTGTCGAAAAAAGCGCGTTTCACAAGCGACGGGTTAAGGCCGTTTTCGCTGCCGCAAAATTCGTTGTCAAAGCTGTCCGAAAAGCCGTCCCGATTTTCAACATCGGATCGCGAAAGTCCGTCTATAAGTCGTTTTTCTCGTATATTCAGCTTTAATCGGGAGTTGTATTGCAGGCATAAAAGTCCGTAAAAAGCGAAACTTAACGCGGACATAAAAAGCCCGCCTATGCAGGATAAAACGAAACTCTGTTTTACGGGTTTCGAGATAAGGTCGCATATGGTTTTAATAACGGAAAGTGTGTAAACGGAGAGCGTGAGCGCGAGAATCGAAGTTTTGTCGGCTCTTTTCACGCGGTAGCAAAATATGCCTATTATAAAAAGCGTCAAAAATACGAGCGCGATTGCGGACGGAACGATCAGGGGATAGAAAATTCCCAGATCGGGTTTGGAAACAAGGCGGAACAGTTTCATTGCAATTTCTTTCATATAAACGAATTGTTTACATTTCGCGGTTGAATTATACAGCTAAATCCTAAGTTTTAAGACTTAATATCCTAAACGGAAAAGCGGCGGCATAAAATAAGACGAGGGAGGATACGTTTTGTATTACGATATCGACGAAAGAGTTTTAAAAGAGGCGGAATATATTTTAAAAAACGGCGCGACGGTAAGGGCTGCGGCGAAGGCTTTCGGGGTCTCGAAATCGACCGTTCATCACGACGTGACCGTGAAACTGAGAAGCCTTGACGAATATCTTTACGAAAAGGTAAGAAAGACTTTGGATATCAATTTGTCCGAAAGACACATAAGGGGCGGGCTGGCGACGAGGGAACGTTACAGGCGGCGCAAATGATTTCGCGAGAGGTTGCTCCGTATCGGCGTACGGCTAAAAAACACAGTAAACTCGGGCGGAATTCCGCCCGAAAATTTTTTTTAAAAAAACTTGTCAAACTTGGAAAAAATGCTTGACAAAGGTTATTGCGTATGCTATGATAATAAAGCGTTGAAAATCAGTTCACGGGGTGTAGCGCAGTTGGTAGCGCACGTGGTTTGGGACCATGGGGTCGGG
>CAKQSB010000023.1 GCA_934271735.1 uncultured Clostridia bacterium
GAACTCTTCGTTCCAACGCGTTCTTATGTCGGATATGCAACTTTCGGCAGATACGCCGTTTTCATGCATGGCAATAATGTTTGTGACGGCTTTATGTAATCTGGACGACGACGGAATTTGCGAAAGTCCGGCTTGTATAATGCGTTTGATGTCATCGGTAACGTACGCTTCGGCAATCATGGCGGCCACCCACATCGAACCGTAAATTCCGTTTTTAACGTGAGAAACGCGTGCGTCGCGCCATGCCATTTCTGCCGCCGTTTCGGGATCCCCGGGATTGATATATCCGTAAAAATCCGAACGAATTTGCGCGCCTATCCATTCACGATAGGCGTTTTTGTATTCACCGCTTTCGGGCGGAACGAAACCGTTAATCAAGTTGATATACGCAACCCTTTCGGCAGTGCAGTAGGGATATTTAGTCTGCGTGGAAAGCCATACTTCGGCAACGTCGGACGAAGTGAAATCTCTGCCGTAACGCTTTAAAACTTCATATGCGATCAGCATATAGTTGGTGTCGTCGTCGGACGGCATTTTGTTGAAATCCTTCGGGTAAGCACGTTGTTTTATGGGATGCGTTATGTCGCTTGAATCTATTTTTTGTACATCTTCAAGGTCGATATATCTATGTAAAGGGTAGTTGTCGGTACGGGTTAAAATCTTTTTCATGTCTGGCATCAGGATACATTCCACAGGTTTGCCAAGATAACAACCGCAAATTCTGCCATACCAACCGCCCTTGACTTTATCAAGCAAGATTTCATCGTCGAGTTTGGCGGCGGTTTCCTTGCGGAAACAACCGTCGCTTAACGTTTTTATCGCTACGTAATCGTTCGGCTCGACAAAGTCGTACCCCTTTTTTATCGGCAGAGAATCGACTATTTTAAAAATCGAATCGGCAATTTCGTCTTTATGTTTACTTGGCGGCATTTTTTTAACGGCAACAAAAACGTCCCTCAAATTCTCGACATCCTTGCCCTCGTCGACGAGTTGGCTGTATTCGATTTCAAGACTTTTAGCATAAGACTCCCACGAGTGCATTTTTCCGTAATCTGGGATGTATTCTTTGTCGGTTCGCCCGTCGGAAACTTCGACGTCTGTCTTGTGGCAAAGGTAGTCCATGGACACATTGAAAAGTGTTGCTATGGAAATGAGTTTTTCTATGGTAGGAAGGCTTGATCCCGATTCCCATTTTTGCACCGATTGGCGCGTGACGTTCAGTTTTTCGGCAAAAACTTCTTGTGAGAAACCGCTTTTCGTACGCAATTTGTAAATTTTCTCGGAAATAGTCATAACAAAAGCTCCTTAATTTGTTTTGAGATAATTATAAAACAAAAAGCAGCGCATTGCAACCAACGTTGCGTTGCTATTTTTGCAACCGTTGGTTGCGCGAAAGGCGCAAACGAAAAGAGACGATTGCAAACCTGCAATCGTCTTAAAATGGTGTGCCTGACAGGATTTGAACCTGCAACCGTCAGAATCGGAATCTGAAACTCTATCCAATTGCGCTACAGGCACATTGTAGCTTTCGCCTTTATTTGGCATAATATAATTACGCGTAAAGGCTAATTAAAATTATATATTTTTTCTTTCGATTTGGCAAGTACTATTTGCGCTTGTTTAAAAAATAATTGACTTTATTTTTGCGTTAATATACAATATAGTCGAATAAAGTCCTGAAATAATGGTAATATACTTTACGGACGGGAGGTTTTTATGTCCGGTAAAACGGTTGTAATGGGAATGAGCGGCGGAGTGGACAGTTCGGTCGCCGCGCTTTTATTGAAAGAGCAGGGATATAACGTCATCGGCCTTTTTATGAAAAACTGGGAGGGCGACGACGTTGACGGTTGCTGCACCGCGGACGACGATTATGCGGACGTTCGCAGAGTTTGCTCAAAGCTCGATATTCCTTATTACGGCGTTAATTTCGCAAAAGAATATATGGACAGAGTTTTCTCTTATTTCCTCGAGGAATATAAGCGCGGCAGAACGCCTAATCCCGACGTTCTGTGTAATCGCGAAATAAAATTCGGTCCGTTCAAGGAATACGCCCGTCAGCTCGGGGCGGATTATATCGCGACGGGGCATTATTGCGGAATCCGCCACGAAAACGGTATACATTACCTTCTGAAAGCCAAGGATCAGAATAAGGATCAGACTTACTTTTTGAATCAGCTTTCGCAAAGTCAGCTCGAGGACGTGTTGTTTCCTCTTCAGGATTTGCCGAAGCCCGAAGTGAGGCGAATCGCCGAGGAAAACGGACTTGCGACCGCCGAAAAAAAGGACAGCACGGGCATTTGCTTTATCGGCGAGCGTAATTTCAGAAAGTTTCTTATGAATTATATTCCCGCGAAAAAAGGCGAGATAAGAACTTACGACGGCAGGGTTCTCGGCGAGCATTGCGGACTTATGTATTACACGATAGGTCAGCGCAGAGGTCTCGATATAGGCGGGCAAGCCGGCGACGCGGGCAGATGGTTCGTTGTGGAAAAAGATTTGAAAAACAATATCCTTTACGTTGCGCACGGCGCGGAAGACAGGCTGTATTCCAAAGGCTTGTATCTCGATAAGTGTAACTGGATACCTTTCGCTCCCGATAAAAAGGAGTTTAAGTGCAAAGCTAAATTCCGTTATCGTCAGGAAGAACAGGGCGTTACGGTACGTATCGAAGAAAATCGGATTTACGTCGATTTCGACGAAAAACAGCGCGCGATAACCGAGGGACAGTTTTGCGTTTTTTACGACGACGAAAAGTGCCTCGGAGGGGGAGTTATAGAGAAGGCGATTTTTTAATCGGATAAAAAATATGCCGTTTATCGACTTATACCGAGACTTTTTACGCTTAATGCGTTCGAAATTACTAATAAAAAGGAGGCAAAATGAGCGATAACAAAAATAGAATTTACGCGGCGATAGATCTGAAATCGTTTTTTGCTTCCGTGGAGTGCGTGGAAAGAAATCTCGACCCGCTCGGCGTAAATCTCGTTGTAGCCGATTCTTCGAGAACGGAAAAGACGATATGCCTTGCCGTTTCGCCTGCGCTCAAAGCTTACGGAATTTCGGGCAGAGCAAGACTTTTCGAGGTCGTTCAGAGGATAAGAGAAGTAAATCGCGAGAGAAGAAAGAACGCCGAGAACGGGAGATTTAACGGAAAATCTTATGTCGACGAAGTTTTAAAATCCGACCCGAACAAGGAAGTAAGCTATATAATCGCCCCGCCGCGAATGGCGAAATATGTGGCGACGAGCCGCAAAATTTACGAAATATATAAACAATACGTTTCCGAGGACGATATTATCGTTTATTCCATAGACGAAGTTTTTATCGACCTCACCGATTACCTTAAAATATATAATACGTCCGCGCGAGGACTTGTTATGAAAATGATCAAGCGTATACTTTCGAAGACGGGCATAACCGCCACGGCGGGGATAGGTACGAACCTTTATTTGTGCAAAATTGCGATGGACGTAGAGGCGAAAAAGATAAAAGCGGACGAGAACGGAGTGCGGATTGCCGAGCTTGACGAGGAGAGTTATAAAATGAAACTCTGGGGGCATAAGCCGATAACCGATTTCTGGAGAGTCGGTCCGGGCTACGCGAAAAGGCTCGCGGAACAAGGTCTTCGCACGATGGGCGATATTGCGAGATGTTCGCTCGGGAAAGCTTCCGATTATTATAACGAGGAGCTTTTGTATAAACTTTTCGGGATAAACGCCGAACTTCTTATAGACCACGCCTGGGGCGTGGAGCCGTGTACCGTAAAGGACGTGAAAGGATATAAACCTACGGAAAACAGCGTTTCTTCGGGGCAGGTTCTGCAAGAACCTTATCCTTTTGAAAAGGCGAGACTTATCGTAAAGGAAATGGCTGATTTTCTTTCTATGGACCTTTTCGCGAAAGGGCTTGTCACCGACAAAATCATGCTTATGATCGGCTACGACGTGGAAAATCTTATCGGCGCGGGCGTGAATTATGAGGGTGAAATCAAAACCGATCGTTACGGCAGAAAAGTTCCGAAAGAAGCGACGGGATCGCAAAGCTTCGAAAATTTTACTTCTTCCACGAAAAAACTCGTTGAGGAATTCGATAAACTTTTCGTTAAAATAGCCGATAAAAATCTGTCCGTGAGAAGGCTCAACCTTTGCGCGGCAAGAGTTGTCGGCGAGGGCAGGGCGAAAAAAATGGCCGAAACCGAGCAGCTCACCTTTTTCGACGATAAAGAAAAAGACAAGAAGGAAAACGAATTAAACGAAAAGGAGAGAAAGCGGCAGGAAGCCGTTCTCGAAATCCGCAAAAAATACGGGAGCAACGCCGTGCTTAAAGGTATGAATTTCTCCGACGGCGCAACGGGCAAACAGCGCAACAAACAGATTGGAGGGCATAAGGCGTGAGCGGAAAATACGACGATATCATAGGTCTTTCCCGTCCGGAATCTTCGCGCCCGAAAATGCCTTTGAACGACCGCGCGGCTCAGTTTGCGCCGTTCGCCGCATTGACGAAATTCGGGGAAGAGATAAAGGAAAGCAACAGAAAAACCGTTTATAAAGAAGATTTTTCCGACGATTATCTCGAGGAAACCGATTTCGTTTTCAGGCAAGTAGAAGAAAATATCGCCCGCAGACCGAAAATAAAGGTTAAATATTTCGTTCCCGACGAGAGAAAAGAGGGCGGGGCGGAGAAAGAGTTTATCGGAAACGTAAAAAAAATCGACCGCGCGTTCGGCGAAATCGAATTCGAGGACGGATTTAAACTCAAAACCATAGATATTATTTTTATAGAACTTACAGATTAAAACAAACGCCGCGGGCGGTTTTTTCGTAATCGGAAGAACCGCCCGCGGCATAATTATTATATTTTAAAAAATCAGTTTTTGACAACGAGAAGACAAAGAGCCGCCATTTCTATAAGCGGAAGATTTTCGGCTTCCTCAACGCCTGCGAAACGGGGCGAAGAAAGAACGTCTTCTTTGAGATTTCCGTCGGGAGCGACGGGGAGAGTGTGGAGAACGAGCGCGTTCGGGGCGTGCGTATCCAGCATATCGTTGTCGATGTCGTAATCGGCGGAAAGTCCGTCGTCCGAAACGAAAATAACGTCCGCGCCCTTAATTCCGTCGACGATATCCGTTCTGACTTTCACGTCTCCGAACTGGCGGCAATAACCGTAGACTTCGGCGGAAGGGGTAAGCTCCTCTGGGCAGATGAAAGTCACGTCGAATCCGCAGTTCACGAAACCGTAAACGACAGAATCCGCAAAAGCCGAACTGTCTCCGACGAACGAAATTTTAAGACCCGAAAGTCTGCCTTTTTTTTGCCATACCGTGTACAGGGCTGCGAGAGCTTCGCAAGGTCCGCTTTTGGGATTTGCGTTGATTATGGGAATATTCACCGACTTTTCGATAAGTTCCGCGTCGCCGAGTTCCGAAGTCTGAACGACGATGGCGTCCATACCGTATCTTGCGAGCGTTTCCAAAGAAAGCTTATCGTTTATCATCGTTTCGAGTTCGCTGCCGTGGAGCGTGGAAACGATCGCCGAGCCTTGCAGCATAGAAACCGCCACTTCGAACGCTATTCTCGAGCGGGAGAAAGAACGTTTCGTGATAAGGAGCGCATATCTGTTTTTGAGCGCGGGGGTCTTTTCCCCGACGGCTTTTTTCTGCGCGAGTTCTCTCGCTTTCAATAAAATTTCGCAAATATCTTCTTCTGTGTAACCGGAAAGAGAAAGTAAGTGTTTTTTGTTTATCGCGCCGACGGGCGTAAGTTTGTTTATATCCATAAATACTCCGAAAAATCGTATATCGTAAAATTATTATAACAATAAATGTATAAAAAGACAACGGATTTAGCGAAGAATGTACAAAATTGATAAAAGACCGTATAAAATTTTGTAATAAATGCTATTGCCCGAACGCGCGAAATAAGATATAATATATATGATAATATGAAAATCGGTAAACCCGAAAATTCAGGAGGAAAAAATGGCAAGTCTTAATCTGAAAGACATTTACAAAGTTTATCCCTCGGGCGTAGTTGCCGTAACGGATTTCAGCTTGGACATCGAAGATAAGGAATTCATTGTCTTCGTAGGACCTTCCGGTTGCGGAAAGTCTACCACGCTCCGTATGATAGCTGGTCTTGAAGAGATTTCGGACGGCGAGCTTTACATCGACGGAAAGCTTATGAACAACGTTCAGCCCAAGGACAGAGATATAGCGATGGTTTTCCAGAACTATGCTCTTTATCCGCATATGACCGTTTACGACAATATGGCGTTCGGTCTTAAGCTTCGTAAGAAACCTAAGGAAGAAATCGACGAAAAAGTCAGAGGCGCAGCGAGAATTCTTGGTCTTGAAAGTTATCTTCAAAGAAAGCCCAAGGCTCTTTCCGGCGGTCAGAGACAGAGAGTCGCGCTCGGAAGAGCAATCGTTCGTGAACCGAAGGTATTCCTTCTCGACGAACCCCTTTCCAACCTCGACGCTAAGCTCCGTGCTCAGATGAGAACCGAGATTACCAAGCTCCACCACAGACTTGCAACCACCTTCATTTACGTTACTCACGACCAGGTCGAAGCTATGACCATGGGTACGAGAATCGTCGTTATGAAAGACGGTTATATTCAGCAGGTCGATGCTCCTCAGAAACTTTACGATTATCCCGCAAACCTTTTCGTTGCAGGCTTCATCGGCACTCCGCAGATGAACTTCTTCGACGCCGTTTTGACGTCCGACGGAAACACCGTTTACGTGGAATTCGCGGGCAACAAGGTCGCTCTTCCCAAGGCTAAGTCCGACACTATCGAAAATCCCGCGAAATATATCAACACCGGCGTTCCCGTAGTATTCGGCGTTCGTCCCGAAGACTTCCACGACGAAGAAAACTTCATTTCCAACAGCAGAGAAACGGTTATCGACGTTAAGGTCGACGTTGTAGAAAAACTCGGCGCGGAAACTTTGCTTTACTGCGTATTCGCTAACGACGCTGCGAATTCCGACGATAACGTCAAGAGTTTGGTTGACGCAGGTACGCAGTTGACCGCTAAGGTTGATTCGAGATCCAAGACGGAAAGAGATCAGATTGTCGAACTCGCTATCGACATTATGCACAGCCACCTCTTCGATAAAGAGACCGAGCTTACCATTTTGAAAGGCGAAGGACAGCCCGCTTACGTTCCCGTCGTAGAACTTGAAAGAAGAGCTCAGAGAGCGCTCGAAGAAGCTAACGCTCCCGAAAAAGCTCCTTCCAAGATCGGAAACATCTTCGGAAAATTCGGAAAGAAGAAGAAAGACGGCGAAGAAAAGAAAGAAGACAAATAAGCGTAAGTCTTTAATAAAGATTTTAATGCCGTAAGGCTGAAATTAAACATAAGAAACGGCGAAAATTCGCCGTTTCTTTTTTTAACGTTATCGTTATTAAAACTTGCCTTTTCCCTTCGGAGAAGGAGATTTTGCTCGCTTGCGGGCAAAAGACGGAAGAGAAGAGACTAAGTTTCGGCAAAAAACGAGATGAAAACGGAGGAACAGAAATGATACATTCGTTAAGCGGCGGCGTTCTGGACGGCGACGAATATCACACCCTTATAAAAGTCGAAATTGCGGGTGTGGATAAAGCCGGATATTACCTTTGCGACGATTTCCGCGTCGCCGAGGGCGACAGGGTTGTCGTCGAGCAAAGAGACGGTACTGCGGCGGAAGGAACGGTTATAAAAGTAATGAAAAACGTATCCGCGAAATGCTCGCCGCTTCCCGTAAAGAGAATGTGCAGAGCCGTTAAAAAATTATAAACATTATTATATAATATATAGACTTTTATCTGACCGCATATATAGCCGCAGCCGGTTTATATGTGTAAAATTTAAAGTTTTTTCAATCGGAAAATATAAACGGGCAAAAAGAAAAACGGGCGCTAATCGATTTATAGCCCCGTTTGTTGAGTTTGATGCAGTTTTTTGCCGTCTGTTTCAGCTTAGTTTCGTTCCGCAGTTCGGGCAGAATTTATCGTCCGCGTCTACGGTGTTTCCGCACGTCGGGCAAATCTTATCGAGTGCCGCTCCGCATTCCGGGCAGAACTTGTTTTTATCGGGATTTTCCGCCCCGCAATTCGGGCATTTTTTTGTTTTTTCGTCCGAAGTTTTTTCTCCCGAAACGACCTTTTTCACCGTCGGACCTACTTCTTCTATCGCTTCGTTTATTACGGGTACGCTCTCGTTTTTGGAGTAGCGCATAATCTCGCGTTTGTATGCGAACGAAAGCATCGAAGCTCCTATGCCTATCATCGGAAATCCGGGAAACACGAGGAAGAACAGCTTCGGAAAATCGCCGGATCCGAAAGCCGAGAAAAAGCTTATAAGACCTATTGCGGAAAGCGTTATCCCCACGCCGAGGATGATAGAACCGATTATTTTAAGTTTCTTTTTTGTTTCTTCGTGATTGTTGTTATCCATTTACGCTCCTTTATTTTCGGAAGTGATTTCGGGCGAGGGCAGAACCGAAGGGGCTTGTTCGCCGTTATCCGTTCCCGTCATTTTATCCTTGAAAAGAAGTTTTAAAAGTATCGGGCAGAGTATCGAAGAAATTACGATAAGCATAATCGTCGCGACGAGCGGATCGAGCCTTCCGGGCGTTCCTTCCGCCATCATGAGCGCGCTGCCCGAGGAATAAACCGCCAAAGCGACTTCGCCTCTCGCTATCATTCCGCAGCCTATCGTCGCACATTCTTTCGTTTTGAATCCGAACGGTTTCGCCATGACTCCGCAACCGATGATCTTGCCGATGATGCCGAGCGCAACGAATGTAAGTCCGAACAAAAGATACGACCAGGAAAGCCCGCTGAAATTTGCCGAAATACCTATGTAAGAGAAGAAAATCGGCGAGAAGATCATATATCCGCTCACGACAACCTTTCTGTCCACGAATTGAGTATCTTCCAAGCCGCTCAGCATAATTCCCGCCATATACGCACCCGTTATTGCGGCAATATCGAAAAACTTTTCGGCGCAGAACGCGAACAAAAAGCACATTCCGAAAGCGTATATGCTTGTTCTTCTTTTATGCGGGAATTTGTGTTCTTCCCATTTGAAGTATATTCTGAGAAGAATTCCGAGACCGACGGAAAACGCGAAAAATCCGACGGCTTTTAAAAGCGTTATCCATATTCCCGAGAAATCGCCGCCTTTAAGACTTGTTACGATGCTGAGCGCGATTATGCCGATAACGTCGTCGATAACCGCCGCGCTCACGACCGTCTGCCCGACTTTTGTGTTGAGTTTGCCTATTTCTTTAAGCGTTTCGACGGTAATTCCCACGCTCGTCGCGGCGAGAATCGTTCCCACGAAAATCGCGTTTAAGAGTTTATCGTGCGAGTAGTTGCCGAATCCGTTCATAAAAAGAAGCGCGCCGACAGTTCCCAGAGCCATCGGAACGAGAACACCCATAAGCGCGATGCATGTCGCCGCGAATCCGCTGTGTTTAAGCTCGTTAAGGTCGGTTTCCAGCCCGCTCGAAAAAAGTATGAGAACCACGCCCACCTGACTGAACGCGTTTAAAACACCCATTTCTTTGGCGGATGGTTTCATAAAAATCGTGCTTAAAATTATGTTGTCGCCATCGTTGAATCTGCCGAGCAATCCTATGATAACGCCCGCGATGACCATTCCCGCAACCTGCGGGAGTCCGAGTTTTCTCGCGAGAAGTCCGAAACTCTTCGCGAAAATAAGTATTACCGCAAGGTAATAAAAAATATTTACTATATCCATTGTTCTTCGTTTGTCCTGTACGTTTATATATTATCTGTTCAACGGAAATTGATTATACTCCCGAACGGGATAAATGTCAACATAAAAACCGATTAAATTTTCAAATCGACGCGAAAAAATTTTTTGTCTGCCCCGCCGCTTTGCGTTCTGTCGACGGTCTTGCGAAAAAAAGTGCGAAAAAAGGTAAATTTTTTTAATTTTTTCACCCTTTATCGCTTGAAAAAAAAACAAACGTAGTATATAATAGAATATATAATAATATAAGCGTGGGTCGGCACGGTTTTTAAAGGATTTTAAAATCGCTTCGCCGCTTGCGCGAGCGTGAAGAGGTGCGTTTATGAGAACATATTCGGGCAGATACGTCAACGACGAAGCAATCAGAGCCAACGGCTTTGCGGCATCCGTTAAAGAAGACGGATTCCTCGTTACGGAAGAGTTGCTTGCTCTTGCCGAAAGAGACGAGAAGAAATATTACCCGACCGAGGCGGGCAAAGATATCGCCCCGGAAAAGGAAGCCGCGGCTAAAGAGACGGCGGCAACCGTCGCGCCCTCGTTCGACGGAGGGGAGGAATTCGCGTTTTCGGACGAAGCTCCCAAATACATACCTTCGCCTACGTTCGCTCAGAAGATGCTCCGCGCGGACGAAATCATTCAGGACAGATACGACGAACTTAAAAACTACGCTTTGCGTTTCAAAAAGCTCAAAACGAGAATTTCCAAGAAGTTCGACAGTATCAATCAGGGCAGACTTCAGTTCGTCAAGCTTTCCGTTGCGGGTAAAACTTTGAAACTTTACCTCAATATGGATATCGCGACGACCGACCCGAAGTTCCATTGCAAGGATATGAGCGATAAGAAGACGTACGTAACAGTCCCCGTTCTTCTTCGTATCAAATCGGGACGCGCTATGAGATACGCTAAAATTCTTATCGATCAGTGCGCCGCTCAGCACGGACTTAAAGAAAATCCGAAGTTTATGGAAGTGGACGCGATCGGTATGATCGAACAATTCTTATACGGCGGCGGAGAGGACGTTTCCGAGGAGACCGAAGCTTCCTCGGAGGAATAAGCCGAAGATAATCCCGCGGGGAAACGGTCGGGATAAAGGCAAAAAGCTTTTAAATGCGGCGAAAAGCAATTTAACCCGATAAAAATCAAAAAAACCGTAAAAAACAGTTGACAAAGTTTTTAAGGTATAGTAAAATAAATTAGCACTCCGCATAAGGGGTGTTAATTTTTTGAGAAGGCGAAAGATATGGCAAAAGGAAGTAGAACCAGAATAACCTTGGCTTGCACCGAATGTAAGCAGAGAAATTACGACGATTATAAGAATAAGAAGAACGATCCGGACAGAATCGAGCTTAATAAATATTGCCCGTTCTGCAAGAAACACACCGTTCATAAAGAGACGAAGTAATATCGGCGATGCCGACTTTCTTCAACGCGCCGGAAAAGTCCTTGCGCGTGCGTTTTCGTATAATGAAAACGAGCAGGTCGTTTTTGACAGGAGGTAGTCAAGAAAATGGATAAGAACAATCAATCCGCGGTCGCGAAGACCGATAAAAAGGATCAGAAGAAAAACCCCAACAAAAAACCGAATATATTCGTGCGTTTGGGCGGAAAGATAAAATCGCTTGTATCCGAGCTTAAAAAGGTTACCTGGCCGACGTTCCCGACTGTTCTCAAACAGCTCGGCTGCGTTCTCGTGACCGTCGTTATTATGCTCGTTTTAATACTCGTTATCGATTTCGGTCTTCAACAGCTTCTCACACTTATAAAAGGTGGCGCAAAGAGCAGCGCGGAACTTGTTTCGCTCATTAAAGGAGTGCTTTAACAATGGCAAATCCCGAAGCGGCGAACTGGTACGTTATTCACACGTACTCGGGCTATGAAGCGCTCGTAAAAGACACGATCGAGAAACTCATAGAGAACAACAATCTTGCCGACACGATACTCGATATAAAAATCCCCACCGAGGAAACCATAGAGGAAAAAGCCAACGGAAAGAAGAAAATCGTTCAGAGAAAGATTTTGCCGTGCTATGTTTTCGTCAAAATGGTATATTCCAACGATATGTGGTATCTTCTCACCAACACGAGAGGCGTTACGGGTTTTGTAGGACCGCAAGGTAAAGCCGTTCCGCTCACCGAAGAGGAGATAAAGAAAATGCGCCTTGAAGACAAAGTCGAGCATTTCGATTTTGCCGAGGGGGACAGCGTGCGTATCGTATCCGGACCTTTGGATTCGTTTATCGGTGTTATCGAGTCTTTGGATATCGAAAATCAGAAAGCGAAAGTCAAAGTTTCGATGTTCGGAAGAGATACCGAAGTCGAGCTCGATTTCGTTCAGCTCGATAAACTCGGAGTTATCGATACGTTATAAATCGACAATACAGATCATAAACCGCGTTGTAATATCGCACGTTAAACGTTGCGAAAACTGCGCGTTATATAAATATGTTTAAAACGGGCTTCGTTCCGTTTTATATAAAGTGGGAGAAACGCTAAAATCTATTTAACATCGGCGTTCTCGTTATTACCACGTTTTATGGAGGAGTAATATGGCTAAAAAAGTTACTGCAATCGTAAAATTGCAATTACAAGCCGGAAAAGCTACACCGGGACCCCCGGTAGGTTCGACTCTTGGTCCTTACGGAATCAACATTCCGGGATTCACCAAGGAATTCAACGCGAAAACCGCAAACGAAGTCGGTTTGATTATTCCCGTAGTAATCACTATTTATCAGGATCGTTCGTTTACGTTTATTCTCAAGACCCCGCCGGCACCCGTTCTTATCAAGAAAGCCTGCGGAATCGAAACGGCAAGCGCGAAGCCCAACAAGGATAAAGTCGCTAAGCTGACCAAAGCTCAGGTCGAAGAGATTGCTAAGACGAAGATGCCCGATCTCAACGCCGCTTCTTTAGAGGCTGCAATGAGTATGATCAAAGGTACTGCTCGTAGTATGGGCATAACCGTAGAGGAATAAAAACAGACGTGGGAGAGAGTAAATCTCGTTATAACCACAAGGAGGATTCTTAAATAATGAAACACGGAAAGAAATATACCGAAAGCGCGAAACAGTACGATCGCGCTAAACAATACGACGCACCCGAGGCAATCGAGCTTGTTTTAAACAACGCCAAAGCTAAATTCGACGAAACCGTCGAACTTCACGTAAGACTCGGCGTTGATCCCAAGCAGGCAGATCAGCAGGTCAGAGGCGTTTTAGTCCTTCCTCACGGAACGGGTAAAACCGTCAGAGTTCTTGTTCTTGCGAAAGGCGAAAAGGCAGACGCGGCTACCGCTGCCGGAGCAGATTACGTCGGCGCAGAAGAACTTGTCGCTAAAATCCAGAAAGAGAACTGGTTCGAATTCGATACCGTCATCACGACTCCCGATATGATGGGCGTTGTAGGTAGAATCGGTAAGTTGTTAGGACCTAAAGGACTTATGCCCAACCCGAAGAGCGGAACGGTAACGATGGACGTAGCTAAAGCTATCGCCGACGTTAAAGCAGGTAAGGTCGAGTACAGACTTGACAAACAGGCTATCATTCACTGCGCTATCGGTAAGAAGAGCTTCGGAAAGGATAAGCTTGTCGAGAACTACAACGCGCTTGCGGAAGCTATCGTTAAAGCTAAGCCCGCAGCAGCAAAGGGACAGTACATCAAGAGCGTTACGCTCACCAGCACTATGGGTCCCGGCGTAAAAGTTGTTCCCAAGAACGTATAATCGTTTGACAAGTCCGCTTTTTAGTGGTATAATTTAAACAGTTAAATAACCGAAGACAGCCGGTCATAAAGCACAGCTACTCTGTGCTACCCGCCGAGGTACGATAAACGAGGAATGATATTTTCAGCCCCCGACCGTATTTTCGCGCGGTCGGGGGCTGTTTTCATCAATCAAAACGGAGGTATATAAAGTTGTCAGCAAACAAAGAGGCAAAAAAGCAAATTGTAGAAGACATCAAGGCGAAGATTCAGTCCAGCAAATCGATAATTCTTATCGACTACAAGGGCTTGACCGTTGCCGAAGATACCGCATTCCGTTCTAAAATGAGAGCGTCGAACACCGAATACAAGGTTTTGAAAAACACCTTGCTTAAAAAGGCGTTCAACGAACTCGATATCACCGCTTTTGACAGCGATCTTAACGGTCCTACGGCAGTAGCTTTCGGACACGACGAGACCGCGGCTGCAAAAGTTGCTTGCGATATGTGCAAAGACACTAACGACAAGATTTCGGTGAAGAGCGGTTATGTCGACGGCGCTTATGTCGACGTTAAAGCGGTTAAAGAACTCGCTTCGATTCCTTCCAAAGAGGTTCTCGTTGCAAAACTTGCCGGCGCATTGTCCGGTATCGTACGCGGCTTAGCGGTAGCTCTTAACGCAGTCGCCGAAAAGAAAGAGCAGAACGCTTAATTTTTAAGAGCGAAAAAAATAATTTAAAGAGAGGAATATTAAAATGGCAGATATTGCAAAATTCATTGAAGAGATCAAAGGTATGACCGTTCTTGAACTCAACAGCCTTGTTAAGGCTATCGAAGAAGAGTTCGGCGTTAGCGCTGCTGCTCCCGTTGCAGTTGCAGGCGCTGTTGCCGCTGCTGCTCCCGCAGAAGAAGAAAAGACTGAATTCAACGTTGTATTGAAAGAAGTCGGCGGAAACAAAATCGCTGTTATCAAAGCTGTCAGAGAAATCACCGGTCTTGGCCTTGTTGACGCTAAGAACATGGTTGAAAAAGGCGGCGTTGTTAAAGAAGCTGCTCCCAAGGACGAAGCTGAAAAGATGGTTGCTAAGCTCAAAGAAGCAGGCGCTACCGCTGTTATGGAATAATTTCCGTCAGTTATTTAACTATCGAAAGGTCGAGGTTTTTGCCCCGACCTTTTTTGTATATTGTGTTTCCGTTTTCGGAAATAACGGCGTTTTGGCGGGTTCTGACACAATATGTGCTTGACATTTTTAAGGTTTAGGGTTAAAATATAGCCGAAAGACGAGAAAGGAGAAATAAAAATGCAGATAGAAGATTTTAAAAAAATTAAAATAGAGGCGATGAAGGCTCATGATAAGGACGCCGTAGCCGCGCTTAACGTGGTTATCAACAAGCTTATGCTTGCGGGAATAGAGAAAAAAGCCGCGGGCGAGGAAATGACGGACGCGGACGTTACCAAGATATTACAGAAAACCGTAAACGAACTCACCGAAGAAAGAGAGGGTTTCGTTAAAGCGGGAAGAACGGAGACGGTCGCAAGTCTCGATCATCAGCTTGAAACGGTTAAAAAATACCTTCCCAAACTTCTTTCGGAAGAGGAAATAAAGGTTATAATCGAAAAACTCGACGATAAAACCGTACCCGCGGTTATGAAACATTTCAAGACGAATTATGCGGGTAAGGTCGATATGAAACTTGTCGGCGACGTGCTTAAAAAACTTTAACTTGTAATAGTAAACGACAGTGAATACGCCGGGTAAACCTCAGGTTTACCCGGCGTATTTTTTAGTTTGAGATTAAATCGGCTTTTCGGAAATCAACGAAGAGAAAATACAAGATCCGAACGAAAGCCGATATTACGAATGAATTATTTTCTTTATGGAATCGTAACTTCCGAGTATATAAAGAGCCTGGTCTTTTCCGAGTTTCATATCGGGCGTGAAGGACGGATCTATTTTTGAACCGCTCTTTATGGCAACGATATTCAGTTTGTATTTCTTTCTTACGTCTATTTCCGCAATACTTTTACCGACCCAGACTTCCGGTACGGAAATCTCGAAAATCGAGCACGACGAATCGATTTCTATATAATCGAGAATATGGTCGGAACAGCAACGGATCGCCGTCCAGGTAGCGAGCTGTTTTTCGGGGAAAACTACTTCGTCCGCGCCGTTTCTTATAAGCAGTTTTGCCTGACCGTCTCTTTCCGCCCGCGAAATTACTTTTCTTGCCCCCATATCTTTAAGAAGGCAGGTTGTTTCGAGAGAACTCTGGAAATCTCCTCCGATCGCAACGATGCAAACGTCGTAATTTTTAATGCCGAGTGTGGATAGAAACTCTTCGCTTGAAGAATCGCCTATCTGCCCGTTAGTGACGAGAGGCATAATTTTGTTCACTCTTGATTCGTCGCGGTCGACAGCCATAACGTCGTGACCCAATTCATTAAGTTTTTCGGCAATATGTTTTCCGAATCTGCCGAGTCCTATAAGTAATACCGATTTCTTTTTCATATTTAAACCTCCGTTTTTAGCCGCAGTCGTTTCGGCGTATTTTGACATAATCCCGCTCGGGTTAACCTACCGCGATTTGTTCCGACGGAAGCATCCCTTCGTCGGAATTGCGATTTTTAAGCGTGGCGTAAATAAGCGTCAATCCGCCGACTCTGCCCGCATACATCAATCCGATAAGCAATAATTTTGAAATTACCGACAAAGACGGCGTTATACCGAGAGATAATCCCACCGTCGCCGCTGCCGATGCCGATTCGAACAAACAGTCCTTAAGAGGAAGCGATTCTATCGTGCTTATCGTCATTCCGACGAGTAAAAACAGCGTGATATACATAACGGCGATCGCCGCAGCGTTTTTTACGGTATCGTCGGTTATTCTTCGTTTTAAAAGCGTGACGTTTTTTTTGCGGTAAAACACCGAACCTGCGGAAGCGAGAAGAATAGCAAAAGTAGTAACTTTCATTCCGCCCGCAGTCGAGCCGGACGCTCCTCCGATCAGCATCAGAACGATCATTAGGGCGATGCCCGTGTCGGTAAATTTTGTCAGGTCCGACGTATTGAATCCTGCCGTCCTCGGCGAAACCGATTGGAATAGCGATGATAATACTCTTTCGCCGAAAGGACAGTCCGAATATTCGAAGAAAAAGAAATATACGGCGGGTAAAAGAATAAGCGCGGCGGAAGTGATAATTATCAGTTTACTTTGCGTTCTGTATTTTTTAAACCGCCATTTGTGATTCACGATATCTTCCCAGGTAAGAAAACCGATGCCGCCGATTATTATGAGCAGCGTTATGACGATATTCACCACGGGATCGGATTTATAAGCGGTGAGCGAAGAGAACTGTCCGCTTTTATCTCCGAAAAGATCAAAACCCGCGTTGCAGAATGCGGATACGGAGTGGAATATTGCCAGCCAGACGCCTTCTGCGCCGTAGTCTTTGCAAAACGGGAACAAAAGGGCAATTGCGCCGATTAGTTCTATCAGCAGAATACCTTTTATCGCAAAGCCCGTCAGCCTGACAATTCCTCCGACGGTCGGCGCGGAAATAGCTTCTTTCATTATATTTCTGCCGAAAAGACCTATTTTTTTCCCCGATAAAATGGCAAAAGCCGCCGCAACGGAGATTATGCCCATTCCGCCTGTTTGTATCAAAAGCAGAATAACGACCTGTCCGAAAACCGACCAGTGCGACGCGGTGTCGTATGTGATAAGTCCCGTAACGCAAGTTGCCGAGGCGGAAGTGAAGAGTGTGTCGATATACGGAGTCCATTCCCTGTTTTTCGAGGCGACAGGCAACGACAAAAGAAAACTTCCCAAAAGAATTATTCCCGCAAAACCGAGCAGAATAGTCTGGAAAGGCGATAGTTTTTTTCTGATTTTAACCATTTTTAGTTACATCTCCGGAGTATCCGTCTTTCTGATAAAAGGCGTTCTGAAATATGTATTTATAACCGCGATATTATGTATTATAACAATATCATTATACCCTTTCCGAATGTAATAGTCAATGATATTACATATAGTTGTAAGTCTCGAAATCCTGCAATTTTGTTATTTTTTTCTTGTTAAAGTCGTAAAGCGTAATATTGAAAACATCGGAAAAAGTTTTGCTTTGATCATCTCGAACATAACTAAGCAACGCTGTCGGGAAGACGGGTAATAGTCTATCGAATTTCCCGCGACTTTCGTGCAGGAACTCGCGGCAAAAACACCTGAAATCGAAAAAGCGGTGATAAAAATTTGCACAATTTTACGCATTGTTTTCATAAAAAAAGTATATAATTTAAAAAAGAATATGTCAAGTGTAAATAATTGACTTTAAAGGGTATTTGTTGTAAAATATCGTTGAGGTACAAAAATGACTTGGTGGATGATTATTCTCTCGATTGTCGTCGGCTACTTGATGGGTTCGTTAAGTATGTCCGTTATCGTTTCGAGGTTATTTTATAAAGGAGACGTAAGGAAATACGGCAGCGGCAACGCGGGTGCGACGAATATGGCGAGGGTTTACGGTTGGAAAGGCGGACTTGTCGTTCTGATTGGAGATATCGCGAAAGCCATAATTGCAATGGTTATTTTTCTCGTTTTAGGCAATAAATTCGACGGGCGCGGCGAAGATTATATGTGTATTGCGGGCGCGGCTTGTACGTTCGGACATGCTTTTCCTTTGTTTTTCAAGTTCAAAGGCGGGAAATGCGTAACCGTCGGCGCAGCGGTCGCTCTTATGATCGACTGGAGAGTGTTTCTTATTGCCATAGGCGCGTTTATTATCGTCGTTCTGATAACGAAAATCGTTTCGATAAGCTCGATAACTGCGGCGATTACTTTCCCCGTATCGTATGTTTTATTGGGAGTCTGGAACGTTTACGAGATTTCCGCGGCGAAACTTATCCTTTCGGTTTTCGTCGGGGTTTTCATTATCGTGCTTCATTATAAAAATATAATAAGGCTTTTCAAAGGGGAAGAAAAGAGGTTTTCGTTTAAGAAAAACACCGATAAAAAATCAGCCGATGAACATTAAAATATTGCGTTTATCGACTTATAGCGAGGTTTATTATGGTCGTAAGCGTAATGGGGTGCGGTAGATGGGGCTCTTTTATCAGCTGGTATCTGGCAAACACCGGGCATAAAGTCGCCGAGTGGGGCAGGGCGGACGGAAGGGCTTTCAACGAACTGAAAGAGAACGGCAAAAACGAATACGTCGATCTGGACGAGAGAATTTGTCTCACGTCCGATTTAAGTTACGCCGTACGTTCGGCGGAAATAATAGTGATATCGATAAAATCGCAAAGCTTAAGGGAGTTTGCTCGCGAAATCGGGACGCTCGGCGCAAAAGATAAAACGATAGTCCTTTGTATGAAAGGTCTCGAGGAAGACACGGGCAAAAGGCTTAGCGAAATTATGCTCGAAGAGGGCTATGATAAGAATAAAATCGCCGTTTGGGTAGGTCCGGGTCATATTCAGGAATTTACGAAAGGCAAGCCGAACTGTATGGTTATCGACGGCTACAACGCCGAACTCGTGAGAAATCTTGCGGACGCGTTTAAAAGTAAACTTATCCGTTTTTATTACGGCGAAGATATTATAGGCAGCGAAGTCGGCGCGGCGGCGAAAAACGTTATGGGTATCGCCGCGGGAATCCTGGACGGCGGAGGGCTTTGCACTCTCAAAGGTCCGCTTATGGCTCGCGGAGCGAGGGAGATTTCGCGGCTCATAAAGGCTATGGGCGGAAACGAGCTTTCGGCTTACGGTCTTTGCCATCTGGGCGATTATGAAACGACTTTGTTTTCGGAGTTTTCCAACAATCGTCGTTACGGCGAGGATTTATATCTCAAAAAGCCGTTCACAAAGCTTGCGGAGGGCGTTTCAACAGCGAAAGCATTGAAATATCTCGGCGAAAAGTACAACACGGAATTGCCTATTTCAAATGCGGTTTATAACATTATTTATGAACGTAAAGAGCCTTTGGAAGAGCTTTTGAAGCTTTTCGAAAGAAAAACGGTCGAAGAATTCAAATCCAGACCGTAAAAAGAGATAACTTGCGGGCGGCTTTCGGATAAAAAGCCGCCCGCATTAAAAAATTTTTTAAAACCGCATAAAAAGGGTTTACATTTTTTTTAAAATAGTATATAATCAATTAGCAAATGCGAGATATCTGGGTGTAGCGCAGTTTGGTAGCGCGCTTGAATGGGGTTCAAGAGGCCGGAAGTTCAAATCTTCTCACTCAGACCAAAGATTTAATAAAAAAATGCAGGGCTGTTGCTCTGCGTTTTTTTATTACTCTTTCGCTAAAGCGAAAGAGGGAACTTCCTTTCGGAAGTGACGCGATTGCGGACTTTATGTTTTCGGAAAAAATAGAAGTCGAAGAGTCCGAGCAATCGCTATTCCGTCGCTTCGCTCCTTACAAATCTTCTCACTCAGACCACGCAAAAAGGGCAACGAGCATTCGTTGCCCTTTTTGCGTGGTCTGAGTTCGATTGATGTGAATCAAATTTTTCCGATGAAGACCATAAATTGATTGAAAAAAATAACGAAAAATAAAAGCATAATCGAAGAACGGAAAAATTTGGTTCACGTTTGCAACTCTGTTGCAAACCTTGCCGAG
>CAKQSB010000024.1 GCA_934271735.1 uncultured Clostridia bacterium
GCGACTTTGTTCGTACTTGGCGGTACGGGCGAAGGCGAATTCGGCATAAAGCGCGGAAATATCGGCGTTTTGGCGGGGTTTGTATTATTCTTGGCTGGCATCGGTTACGCTACAAAATCTCACGCGTTATATCCGCGCCGAGAGCTTTCAGCGTACCGTCGAAATCTTCGTATCCCCTGTCTATATGGGAAACGTTAAGCACCGTCGTTTTTCCTTCCGCGCCGAGAGCCGCCGCGCTTAATGCCGCGCCGCCGCGAAGATCGTTCGCCGAAACGACGGCTCCGTGAAGTTTCCCGCCCGACACAATGCAGACGTTTTCCGCAAGCCTGAGATCCGCGCCCATTTTTTTCAGTTCTTCCGCGTAAGAAAATCTCGACGGAAAGACTTTGTCTTCGACGACCGTAAGCCCCCGCGCAAAACACGCGGCAGCCGTTATCTGCGGTTGCAGATCGGTAGGAAATCCGGGGTACGGCTCGGCGGTTATTTTCCCGAAACCGCTTGTTCCCTTATAAAATTTTACATTATATATTTTATCATCTTTTCTATATATTTTGCAAGCGTTACGACCAATTATTTTGAAAAGCCGCAAACTTTCTTCAATTTTTAACCCGTCAAACTCAATCTCTCCGCCCGTACAGACTCCGCAAACGAGATATGTTCCCGCTTCTATTCTGTCCCGCCGCGGAGTAAACTCGATTTCATCCCTTTTAAGATTTTCCGTTCCCTCTATGGTTATCGTCGAGCCGCCCGCTCCGCTGACTTTCGCGCCGAGCATATTGAGATAATCCTGCAAGTCGATTATTTCGGGTTCTTCGGCGCAGTTTCTTATCACCGTAACGCCTTTAAGCCTGACGGCGGTCATCACGGCGTTTTCCGTCGCGCCGACGCTCGGATATCTTAAAGTCACGGTTCCCGAAGACGCTTTTGTCCCGTTGAAAGTAATTCTTTCGGATTCCGTCACGGAGACGTTCAGGGATTTCAACGCTTCGATATGTATATCGATAGGACGTGCGCCGATATTACAACCGCCCGGTCTTACGATTTCGGCAAAACCGAAACGAGAGATAAGCGCGCCCGTCATAAAAACAGACGCCCTTATCTCTCCGGTAAGATCTTCGGGCAAAACAAACGAACGAAGATTTTTCGCGTTTAAAACAAGCGTGTCTTTGTCGAAATAGAACTTTCCCCCGAGCCGCTCGAAAATCTTAGCCATAATAAGCACATCTCTTATCTTCGGGCAGTTTTTTATGTAAGTTACGCCTTCGTTCATTATAGCCGCGGCGATTAAAGGTAAAACGGAATTTTTTGCGCTGCGTATTTTAACTTTTCCGTATAATTTATTTCCGCCGTTTATAACGAATCTTTCCATTTTTGACCCCGTAAATCGTAATATACGACATAGTATGATTTACGGCGGTTTTTGGTTAATTTTCAGATATATTATAAACTATACCGAACGAAAAAAGAAAGACTATAAGCGAAGTATTCCCCGCAGAGATAAGCGGAAGCGGCAACCCCGTCGGCGGAATACTCCCCGTTACGACGAGCGCGTTCACGAGCGTTTGTATCGCATAAACGGACGTTATGCCCGAGGCTAAAAGATATCCGAAATAATCTTTCGCGTTTACCGCGATTTTTATCCCCCTTACGATAACGAAAAGAATAATCGCGAAAAGAACAACAAGCCCTGTAAAGCCCGTTTCTTCCCCTATCACCGCCAGAATGAAATCGCTTTCCGAAAAAGGCAGAAATCTCAGTTTTTGTCTCGATTGTAAAAAGCCGACCCCGAACCAGCCGCCCGACCCCAACGCGTAAAGCGACTGCAGAAGCTGATACCCCTCGCCTTTGGGCGAAGCCCACGGATTCAAAAATGCCGAAAGTCGGTTAAGTCTGTAAGGCTCGGCGATAATAAGAAGAGGTACGGCGAGCGCGGCGGGGACAAGCAAAACGACGAAATGCGAAGTTTTCATTCCCGCAAAAAACAACACGGCAAGCGTTAAAAGCCCGAAACACACAGTTATGGACATGTTTGGCTCTAAAATAATCAGAACGCATATCGCGCCGCCCGCGCCGAGCACGGGAAGACAACCGACAAACGATTTCGCCCTTTGCGGCGATGAGGAAAAATAAGAAGCCGCGAAAATAACGAAACATATCTTAGCCGTTTCCGACGGTTGAACGGTTATCCCGAAAAGCCTTATCCACCTCGTCGCTCCGTAATTGGAATATCCTATAGGCGTGAAAACAAGTCCTAATAAAACGAAAACGCCCAAAAGAGCCGCGAGCGCGATTTTTTTATATTTCCGATAATCGAAAAACATACCGAAAATCATCGCGGCGTAGCCTAAAAGCAAGCCTATAAGGTGTTTTTTTGCAAAATAAAATTCGTCGCCGTAAGTCGTTTTCGCCGAATATTTGCTTGCCGAATAAACAAACGCAAGCCCTAAAAGCGAAAGGAGTATAACCGAAAAAAGGAGCGGAAGATCTCCGCTCTTTTTTTTCTTTCTTTCAATTAAAAGCGCGCCCGATTCCGTCATAAACTATCGACGATGCGGATAAATTCGTCGCCCCTTTCTTCAAAATTCGAAAATCTGTCGTAACTGCTGCATGCGGGGCTTAAAAGCACCGCCTCGCCGCTTTTTGCGATAAGCGCGGCTACTTTTACGGCAATTTCGAAATCGCTCGCAACAAACGCGTTTTCGTAACCGACTTTTGCGGCTGTTTCGTAAAGT
Organism: uncultured Clostridia bacterium; assembly: GCA_934271735.1. Classification (GTDB taxonomy): domain Bacteria; phylum Bacillota; class Clostridia; order Christensenellales; family Borkfalkiaceae; genus UBA10281. The sequence continues at coordinate 2,733 of CAKQSB010000024.1, forward strand.
CTCGACGCGCTTTCGCCCGTAAGAACTACGGCTTTCACCCGCGAGTTCTTTATTTTTTCGAACAACGAATCGAATTCAAGCCCTTTATCCTTTCCGCCGAGGATCATAACGACGGGCTTTTGCATTGCGTCGATCGCCTTTTCGGACGCGTCGGAATTAGTGGCTTTCGAATCGTTGTAATAATCCACCCCCGCAACCGTTTTTACATACTGTATACGGTGTTTAACTCCTTTGAAGCCCCTTATCCCCTCGAAAATCGCTTCATCGGTCAAACCCATAATTTCCGCAACGCAGACCGCGGCAAGAAGGTTGTAAACATTATGCTCTCCGCTCACCGGAAACGAAGAAAGCTCGGCTAAGCGTTTACCTTTATAAAAAATCGCGCCGTCCGAAACGTAAGCTCCGTTCACCTCGTTTTCCGCCGAGAAATATACTGCTTTCCCTTTTGTTTTTTCGGAAAAATTCCGGACGATTTTATCGTCGTAATTTAAAACGGCGTACTCGCTTTCCCTAAGGTTTGAAAGCAGTTTGCTTTTCAGATATATGTAATTTTCCATATTGTAATGCCGCGAAAGGTGGTCGGGCGTTATGTTCGTCACGACAGCTATATGCGGGGTGAAACGCGCCGTCGTTTCAAGCTGAAAACTCGAAACCTCGGCAACCGCAACGGAATCGTAACCGAGCTTATCGAGTACGGAAGAAAAAGGCGTACCGACGTTTCCGCAAAGCACGGACTTCACGCCGCCGCTTTTCAGTATGTCGTTTATCATCGAACAGGTGGTTGTTTTCCCGTTCGTACCCGTAACCGCGACGATCGGCGAAATACAGAATTCCGAAGCAAGTTCGAGTTCGCCGATTATCCTTTTGCCGAGTTTTCTCGCCCTTACCGGTATATCGTGATCGATCGCGACCCCGGGACTTAACACGACCATCGTTATTTCGCCGAGAAGTTCGTTTATTTCGCTTTTATAAACAACCGTCGCTCCTCTTTCGGACAAATCCCTTTCCGCCGATTTAACTTCGTCCGTTTCGGCATCGTCGTAAACAAAACATTTCGCGCCTCGTTCAAGCAAGAAACAACAAACGGAAAATCCGCTTTTGGAAACGCCGACGATAAGACATTTTTCTTTTTTTAAATACATTTACCTCACTCCCGAACACGTTTATACATACGCAAGAATACTTAAGAGAGAAAAAATCAAGGTTACGAATTTATATGCGAAAACTATCTTGCTTTCGCTATATCCCTTATGCTGAAAATGATGATGCAAAGGAGACATAAGAAAAATCCTTTTCCCCGTTCTCTTGAAATGTATTACCTGCAGTATTACAGATATGCTCGAAAGGACGAAGGTTATGCCCATTATAGGAATAAAAAAGGAATTTCCGCTGAAAATCGAAACGGAAGCTATAAATCCGCCTGTCGAAAGCGAACCCGTATCACCCATAAAAACGCTCGCTTTATAGGTATTGAAAAGCAAAAATCCTAATATCCCGCCCGCTAAGCACACGCATAAAAGCGACAGATTTTCATACTCTCTCGCATTGACGTAATTCGCCGAAAACATTTTTGTTTCCGCATAAATCAAAGCCGCAATCGCAAGAAAATAAATATACGAAACTCCGCCCGCAAGCCCGTCCAGACCGTCCGTTAAATTAACGCTGTTTGTGGTCGCGAGAAAAGCGAAAATACAAAACGGAACAAAAAAAACGCCGAAATCGACAGTTCCGCCGCCGAAAGGAATATATATCCTCGTCAACCCTCTTTTGTAGCAATAAACGGACACGACGACGGCTATCGCAAGCTCGAAAACGGTTTTCTGAAAAGGGTTAAGCCCCTCGTTGCGAGCGAGCTTTATCTTGATGAAATCGTCGACAAAGCCGACAAGCATATATGCGCCGCCTATCGCCGCCGAAACCGCCGCCAAGCTCTTGTTTCCCCGCGAAAACGCAAAGAAAATTATTACGGCGGAAAACACGAATATAACGCCGCCCATCGTAGGCGTACCGCTTTTATAGCCGTGTTCTTTGACATACCCGAGTATATTCTGCCCGAGTTTGAATTTTTTCAGAAGCGGAACTATTACCGCTCCGCCCGCCGCCGCCAGAAGCGACGAAAAAACGAACGCATATATAAAGGTTTTCAATTGTTTTTCCCCTCGGCTACGCTTTTTACAGCCGCCATAATCTCGTCGGTATCGGAAAAATCGCGTTTTACGCCCATTATCTCCTGATATTTTTCCGCGCCCTTACCCGCCACGACAAGCACGTCTCCCTCTTTTAAAAGAGAAACTGCATACTTTAAAGCGGCATGTCGATCGGTAATCGTTATGTAGTTTCTCGTAACGCGTCTTATGCCGCTTTCGATTTCCGAAATGATAAGGCACGGATCCTCATAACGCGGATTGTCGCTCGTTATTATCGTGAAATCGGATATCACGCCCGAAATCTCGCCCATAACGCTCCTCTTTTCTTTCTCTCTGTTTCCTCCGCAGCCGAAAAGGCAGTAAAGTTTACATTCGCATAGTTTCCGCATCGAATTGAGTGTGGTTTTAAGCCCGTCGGGAGTATGCGCGTAATCGAGAAAAATATCCGCGCCGTTAAGCTTTGCAATCTTTTCCGCCCGCCCCTTTATCGCGCCTATTTTCTTCACCGCTCCGCCTAAGGTGTGAATTTTCAGCCCCATAAGCGCGAGACAGGCGAGCGCGGCGAGAAGGTTGTACACATTGCATAAGCCTATAAGCGGACTTTTTATATCGTAAATTATATCGAAAAGGTTTATTATGAAAAATACGCCGTTTTTCGTTTCGTTTATGTCTATCGCGAAAACGTCCGCGGGATTATATATCCCGTAAGAAACGGCGTTCCCGAAGTCGTTTGCGGCAAGGATTTCGCGCCCTGTTTTATCGTCGCTGTTCACGACCATATAATGGCACTTTCCCCTGCAAAAAATGCTCTTTTTAACGGCGGAATACGTTTCCATATCCTTAAAATAATCAAGATGATCTTCGGTACAGTTTGTAAAGATCAGACATTCGTAATAAAGCCCGCAACCGCGCCTTTGAGCTATAGCGTGCGCCGAAAGTTCCATAGCGAGATATTCTGCGCCCGCCTTTTCCGCTTTACCGATAAATTTATATAATTCAACCGTTCCGGGGGTCGTAAGAAAACCTTCCGTTTCATCTTCGTCTCCGATTTTACTCCCTATCGTTCCTGTATACGCCGCTTTTTTACCGGCATAACGAAGTATTTCGTAAACGATATGGCAAATGCTTGTCTTTCCGTTGGTTCCCACAACTCCGATTATCTTGATTTTCGGATTTTCGCCGACGTAAAACTTTCCGCAGATCTCGTCCATCGCGATTTTTATGTCTTTTACGGAAATGTTGCACACGCCTTCCGGCAAGCAGTTTATCACTCCTTCGGAAACGATTATTTCCGCGCCGTTTGCGATGGCTTCGGGGATATATTCCCGCCCGTCGGCTTTCTCGCCTTTGACGGCAAAGAAACAATATCCTTTTTCCACTTCACCCGATTTATCGGTCACGCCCTTCGTATTTTCGGGTAATTCCCCGATTATGTTTTCGATTTCAAGATTACCGAATAAAATATCCGTTCTCATTTTACGCCCTCTTTTTTAAATTTTTACACCCTATTATCCCCTCGAACACCTCTTTCACGAGCGGCGCGGCAACCGTCGAACCGTACTTTCCGCCGACCGGTTCGTCGACAACGCAAAGCGCGACGTATTCCGGATCGTCCGCGGGGAAAAAACCCACGAAACTCATAACGTATTTGCCTTGCGCAATTCTCCCGTTTTCGTATTTCTGAGCCGTACCCGTTTTCCCGCCGACGCGGTAGCCTTCTATGTACGCCTGCTTTCCGCTCCCTTTTGTAACGACGTCTTCGAGATAACCTCTTAAAGTTACCGACGCTTTTTCGCTTATCGTTTTTCTTACGGCTTTAGGATTTATTATCTCGCATATCCTGCCGTCGAAATCGTAAATTTCGGAAACAAAATACGGCTCGTAATATATCCCGCCGTTCACCGCCGCGGAAACCGCCGCAATAAGCTGAATCGGGGTTACGGCTATCGTCTGCCCGAAACCTATTCTCGCAAGATCTCCGTTTGTTACGGCGGACTTGGGAACAAGCATTCCGATAGCTTCGCCACCGTAATCCACTCCCGTGGTTTTTCCGAAACCAAACGATTCGATATAGGAATAAAACACGTCCTTCCCGAGCGACAACGCGATATCGACGAAACAGGGGTTGCAACTGTTATTAAGCGCTTCCGCAAGCCGCTCGTTGGAATGTTTTCCGTTCGCATGGGTCGACCAGCATTTGATTTTCCGTCCGTCTACATATCTGTATCTGCTCGAATTAAACACGTAATTTGCCGAAAACGCGTTAGGATTGCCTTTCAGATTTTCTTCTATGTTCGCGGCGGAAGTGATTATTTTGAACGTTGACCCAGGCTCGTAAGAATCCACGATAAGATTACATCTCGACGCGGAATTTAAAAACGCCATATCGTCTCTCGGAACATCGTTCAAATCAAAAGACGGATATTGCGACGCGGCAATTATTTCTCCCGTTTTGGGAGACATAACCATTATCGCCGCGGATTTCGGAGAATACTCCTCCTCGGCGCGTTTTATCACCGAATCGCATATTCTCTGTATTTCGTAATCGACGGTAAGTTTCAGGTTAAGCCCGTTCGTTGCAGGCACGTATCTCGCGGCAGAACCTTTTACGTCTTTTCCTACAAGATCGGCCTCGTACAAAATTTCGCCGTCGTAGCCTTTGAGATATTCGTCGTACTTTTTCTCCAGACCGCTTTGTCCGCTGCCGTCCGCCGAAACGTAGCCGAGAATCTGCGCGAGCGAATCGCCGTAAGGATAATTTCTTTCCGAATCTCTGCAAAAATAAACGCCGTCCAGGGAAAAAGCGGCAAGCTCTTTTATTTTCTCGGGCGAAACCTGCCTTTTAACGGTTATTTCCGAAACGGAATCGGAACGCATTTTCTTAAGGAGCGTGTCGTAATCCGCGCCGAGCGACGAAGATAAAATCTCCGCCGTTCTTTCTATGTCTTTAACAACCCTCGTTCTGATATATACCGCGTAGGACTGCTTGTTTTCCGCAAGCGTTATTCCGTTTCTGTCGGTTATCGTTCCGCGCGAAGCTTTCACGGGAAGTTCTCTCGTCCACTGATCTATCGCCTTTTCCTGCAAGGATTTTCCGCTTATTACCTGAACGTAAAACACTCTTCCCAAAACCGACAAAAAAATAAAGGTTATCGCGACAAGCGCCGCAAATAACCTCTTTCGTAACGTATTTATACTGAATATTCTGTTTATGTTTTACTCCCTTGCGGAAGCGATTTATAAAAGTTTTTAAAACCTGTTCCGCTTATTTTGCTTTGACCATTCCGAAATTTTCGGCTTTTTCGGCAATTACCGCGTCGCTTTTAACGTAATCGAGTTCTTCGGTAACTTTAGCGTACTCCTGCGTAAGCTCGGTAACTCTGTTTGCATAGCCGCTTATGGACGTATCGAGACTTTTGAGCATTCTGGAGTTTATCACGATAAGCGAAAGGATAGTCGCGACGACGAGAGCGTAAACGGCTATAAGAACCTTTCCTTTTGTGTTTATTTTATATTTTTTCTGAAGGTCGGTCTCGTTCCTCGGACGTACTTCTTCGTAAATGTCGTTCTCTTCATAGGACTCGAACTGCATGGTCGTAGACGACGGCATAAGGTTTTCGTTTGCTTCCTTTACGGGAGCTTGCTCGCGAACCTTTTCGCCGAGAATTTTAGTATCGTCGGCATTCTGCAGATCGAGAATCTTGTCGAGATTCGTCGCGTCTTTTGCGTATTGTCTTTCTCTTACGTTTTCTTTTTCCAAAACGTTTGTCTTTACGTTATTATACATATTCATTCTCCCTGTAAATTATTATTTGTTTTGAGACTTACGAATTTACACTTTTTCTGCAATCCGAAGTTTTGCGGATGCCGCTCTCGGATTAAGGTTTTTCTCTTGTTCGCTTGCCTCTATCGGCTTTTTGTTTATTTCAACGATCTCTCTTTTCTTTCCGCATATGCAGACGGGTAATCTTTTGTCGCATATACAATCCGTTTCGAGATCCTTAAAAGTCCGTTTTACTATTCTGTCTTCGAGCGAATGAAACGTCATCACGACAAGCCTTCCGCCCGTTTTCAACGCCTTTACGATGTCTTTAAGACAATCGCCGAGTCCGTCGAGTTCCTCGTTTACTTCTATTCTTATCGCTTGAAAGACCTTTTTGGCGGGGTGACCGTTCTGTTTGAATTTGTACGGTATACTCTCGTCGATTATCTTAACAAGTTCTTTCGTGGTGTCTATCGGTTTGATCTTTCTCGTTTCACAGATATTCTTCGCGATATTATCGGCAAACTTCTCTTCCCCGTAAACGGAAAAGATATAGGAAAGCTTTTGTTTATCGTATAAATTTACGACTTCCCACGCCGATTTAGGATTTTCGCGGTTCATACGCATGTCGAGCTTAGCCTCGCCCATATACGAAAAACCTCTTTCTCTGTTGTCGAGCTGATAACTGCTTACGCCGAGATCGAGAATAGCTCCGTCGATGTTTTTTTCTCCCGCTTCCTTTAAAACCTCGTTGAAATTTTTGAAGTTGGAATGGAAAAGCCTATACCGACCGCTATATTCTTTAAGTCTTTCTTCCGCGTTTTTTATAGCTTCCGTGTCGAGGTCGGTTGCTATAAGTCTTCCCGAGGGGCTTGTCCGTTTTAATATTTCGGAAGAATGTCCCGCTCCGCCGAGCGTTCCGTCGAAATATAAGCCGTCCGCTTTAAGTTTCAACCCGCCAAGACACTCTTCGAGCATCACGGGGATGTGACGAAACTCCATATTATCTTATCCTCTCGGCTAAGATATTGACGTAATCGTCGAAAGTCTTCTCTTTGAAGAATTCCGCTCTCGTCTCTTCGCCCCAGATTTCCAACCTGTCGAAGCTGCCGATCGTAACGACGTTTTTCTTTATTCCCGCATACTCGATAAGATCGGGCGAAAGAGAAACTCTTCCGTGCTGATCCATCGTGATAGGACGGAAACTTGCCATATAAGCCGAAATCGCAAACTGACCTTCGCGGTCGAATTCCGAAATTTTGGACTTATATTCTCTCGCCTTTTCCTCAACCACGTCCTTCGGGGTTACGTAAATGCAATGATTGACGCCTTTACTGAGCAAAAACTCATTTGGATCGATCTTGAATTTCGCGGGAATACGTATTCTCTTTTTTTCATCGAGCTGATGCGCGATTTCTCCCGAAAACATCAAGCCTCTCCTTAAAATGCGTTATCCCGTAAAGTAGACCTCGTCCACCTCACAGGTTACATATATTATACACCCCCTTTTGAACACTGTCAACCACTTTTTAAAAATTTTTATATTTTACGTGAAATTTTTTTTGTAATTTTTAGATTTTTCTCACTTTTCAAAGGTTGTTTTTTTCGCAAAATTAAAGATAAATTCTAAGATTTTACAAATACACTCTTTCCCTTGTGGTCAGAATTGTCAAAAGTGTTCAAGAATTTACGTATTTCGCAAAAAGCAAGCTCTTCGCCGCTTATAATTTTCGAATTCGGAAATATTTTTTTGAAATCTTTTTCAAGCAAACCGTAATGCGTGCAACCTAAAAACACGTATTCGAAATCTTTTGATAAATTTTTAAAATTTAAGGAAATATCGGGCTTTTTGCCGCAATTTTGCCATGTTTCTATATCTCGCGCGAGATCCTTTAAAGGCATTAAAACGACTTTTTCGTCACCGCTTATCAAAGACTTGACGTATGCGGTTTCGGCTGTAAGCGGGGTGGTCAGAAGTAACCACTTCGAACCCTTTCGGTCACCGCCCGAACTTTTGTTCGTTTTCTGCCTTTCGGGGGAAAAAGGAGTTACGAAAATCGTTTTCATCGGCAGATAGGCGTAAGAAAACTTTTCGACGCACGACATCGTGTTGCACGCGACCACGAGCAGCTTCGGACAAAAAGAGATTATCGATTTAGTCGCCGAAGCAAATATTTTATGAAGCTCCTCTTCGCTTTTATCGCCGAACGGCATATTTTTCGTATCGGCGAAATAAACGTAATCCTCGCCAGGAAACGCTTTTCTCGTCCTTTCGTAAAGTCTTGTTCCGCCCACTCCGCTGTCATAAAACGCCACGCATCTTTTATCTGTCATAAATCTTCTCCGTAATATTTAATTATATGATATATAATCGCAAAAAGAACAAAACCTTAAAATTAAGAACATTGCGGACTAACGAAGAATATAATACTGTATGAAAACAAACAAATATAACGTAGCCGTCGTCGGCGCGACGGGGCTTATCGGAAGGAAATTTCTCGAAGTTCTCGAAAGAAGAAGATTTCCCGTAGAAAATCTCAGGGCGTTCGCTTCCGAAAAAAGCGTAAATAAAAAAATTACCGCATTCGGCAAAGAAATAAGCGTGGAATCTCCCGAAAATCTCAACGCGAACGAAATCGATTTCGCATTTTTCTCCGCAGGAAAAGAAACCGCTCTGAAATACGCTCCGCTTTTTGCCGAAGCGGGCGCGACGGTGATAGACAATTCGAGCGCGTTCAGAAATTTTCCCGATATACCGCTTGTAATACCCGAAATCAACGGCTCGAAAATTAAAGAAACCGACAGAATAATCGCCAACCCGAACTGCTCCACGATTATCGCGCTTACACCGCTTAAAAACATTATAAATAAATATGGATTGAAAAGGATAATTTTCTCGACTTATCAGGCGGTGAGCGGAAGCGGGATAAAAGGCGTTAAGGATTTGCTTTTAACAAGACACGGCTTTTCGCCCGAGTTTTACGATTACGATATTTCCGAAACGTGCATACCGATAATAGGCGAAATTTTGCGGGACGGCTTTACCGAAGAAGAACGTAAAATGATTAACGAAACAAAAAAGATAACGGGGCTCGACGTTGAGGTTTCCGCAACGTGCGTAAGAGTGCCTATAGAAAACTGCCACGGCGTAAGCGTTGAAATCGAAACCGACAAGCCCGTCGATATCGAAACGGTTATTAAAGATATGGAGTATTCTTCCGCAAAATTTTCTCCTGTACCCGTAGCGAACGAAGCCGACGGAAAAGACGAAGTTCTGTTCGGAAGAATAAGAAAAAGCAACGTGTTTGAAAACGGATTTTCTTATTTTGCCGTTGGAGACAACACATTGAAAGGGGCTGCGCTGAACGCCGTTCAGATTGCGGAGTTGATTATCGAAAAAAGTAAATAATCGGCTTATAGCTAAGCTTTTACATTTTAATCAACATCGATTATCTTGTCGTATGCCGATTTTACGAGATGTACGTCGATCTTATCTTTTGTCAGAACGACCTTTTCGACAACGCTCCTTACAACCCTCTGTTTCGCCTTATCGTCCATTTTATCCCAGGTATCGGGAAGGGTTCGGAGAACTTCGATTTTTTTGAGCGCGAGCTTTTCCAAAGTCTTCTTTTCGCTTTCGGAAACAATATCCCGCTCGAGCTTTTTTATCGTTTTCAAAACGCCGGAGGCTTGTTCCAGAAGTTCTTCGTCTCCGAGCTTTCTGTACGCCGCGACAAGCCTTGAATATTCGAGAGAAAGTTTCTCCTTTTTTGCGACAAGCCCCTCCGTTATTTCGTTTTGCGAAATTCCAGAGCGGGCTTTTTCCTCGCCGTATTCCACGGCAAACTTCATCACTGTTCCGATAACGGTCTGTTCTATTTCTTCGGCGTTAAAAATAACGTTCCGGCAATGCTCGTCTTTCACGAGATATTTTTTAGTGCTGTTCGGAAAAAAAGAATAGCAAAAAATTTTCAGCTTTGATTTTTCGCCGCTCCCCCAACGCATATATCTCATTTTTCCGCCGCAACAACCGCACTCCAGCAGCGAAGACAACAGATAAACCGATCCGCTCCGTCTAACGCTTTTGCTTGCGAGAATTCTCTGCGCAAGTTCGAAAGTTTCTTCGCTTATTATCGGTTGATGTCTGCCCCGATAACTTTCTCCGCGATAATACACTTCGCCGAGATAAATTCTGTTCCTTAAAATATTAAAAACGGCTTTGTCCGACGACAAGCCTAAAATATCCGCGATTTTTTTCGGAGAATAACCTGTGGTTGTGTAAATTTCGAAAACCTTTCCGACCTTTACGGCTTCCTCGGGAAAAACGACGAGTTCGCCCTCTTTTCTGGAATACTTATAACCGTACGGCGGCAATCCCCCGCCTTTCCAGAAACCGTCTTTGGCGCGTTGCACTCTGCCGCTCGTAAGTTTGGAGATAATCGCGTCGTGATCGAACTCGGCGAAAATAGACAAAATCGAAATGAGTATGCCGTAAGTTTGTCGGCTTCTCGAATCAACGTTATCCTTAACCGCATAAAAATCGCATTTAGCCTTTTCGCACTGCTCTTTCAAAAACTTCAGAATTATCATTTGCGTTCTGCCTATTCGGTCGAGACTGTAAGTTATGACAAGCTTCACTTTCCCCTCTCCCATAAGCTCGCACATTTTCGAAAAAGCGGGACGGATTTCGTTCATACCCGTGTAACCGTCGTCAACGAAAACAAAAACGTTTTTTATTTCGTACGCTTCGACATAACGCTTAATCGCGTTATACTGCACGTCAAGCCCGTACCCCTCCTGCGCCTGAGAATCGGTTGATACGCGAAGATAAACCGCCGTTATTTTGTTATCATCGACAGATATTTTATCGTATGACGGATAATCGAACTCGATCTTTTTGCTTTTTTCTTTCATCTGCCGTCACGTTTGTTTTTAAGTTCTTCGAGATAGTTATAATACGTTTCGTTTACGGTGTTTTTTACGATTTCACTCACGCACTTGTAATTTTTTATTTCTTCGTCTTTGATTTTTTCGCCGCTAATATAAATATTTACTTTCATAAAAAGTATTATTTCTTTTTTTTATTTTTTTAAACGGCTTTCAATCAATAGACTTTTTAAGCTAAACGACGTAAAATAAAAGAAAAAAACGAGGTTATATATGCTTCTTTCCACTAACAGCGAGTTTTACCCGAGAAGAATAGGGTTTGAAAAAACGGTCGAGAAATACACGAAAGTCGGTTTCGACGCTTACGACATATCGCTTTTCGATATGCCTTTCGACAATTTCTGGTTCGGAAAAGACGATTATGAAGAAAAAGCCGCGCGTTTAAGAAAAATCGCCGACGAAAACAAAATAGTATGCAATCAGGCACACGCCCCGTTCCCCTCTCACAGAGACGGCGACGAAGCATGGAACAAAAACATTAAAGAATACTTTGAAAGAAGCCTTAAAATTTCCGCCGCACTCGGAGCAAAGGTTTGCGTTATTCACCCATGGAACGACTGGGACGCGAAAAGAAACGCAGAGGAAGTGTATCTGCCGTTAAAACCGCTCGCCGATAAACTTCACGTTAAAATAGGCGTCGAAAATATGTGGAACTGGGATTTGAAAGAAGATAAAATCCGTAAAGCCGCTTGTTCTTCGCCCGAAGATTTCGTAAAACATCTCGAACTTCTCCCTAAAGAGACTTTCGGAGCTTGTCTCGATATCGGCCACGCGGAAATGTTTGAGGACGTTCATGCACCCGATTTTATCGAAGCTTTAAGCGACAGGCTTATTGCTCTTCACGTTCACGATAACGATTGCGAGCATGACTGGCATTACTTCCCGTATATGGGCAATATCGACTGGGAAAAGATTTACGAAGCTCTTGCAAAAGTCGGTTATAAAGGCGATCTCACATTCGAAGCCGACCATACTTTCTACAGATATCCCGACGCTCTTTGCGACGAACTGCTTTCTCTTCTCTATTCAACGGGAAGGATTATGATCGAAAAAATAAACGGTTATAAAAAAACGTAAAAACATACAATATAAAACACGGCTCGGAAAAACTTTTTCGGTTTTTCCGAGCCGCTTATTTTTATATAGATAAATTATCTGATATTTTTATACATAGGACCGTAAGCCGCGCAAGCTCTGTAATCCTGACCTTCTTTATCCTGACCGAAAGCAGCCCAGGCCGAAGGACGATAAATATCTTTATCTTCGACGTTGTGCATACAAACGGGAATACGAAGCATCGAACACATAGTGATTAAATCCGCGCCGATATGTCCGTAAGAAATCGCACCGTGGTTTGCGCCCCAGTTGTTCATTACGTCGTAAGCGGAAGTAAATGCGCCTTTGCCGGTTATTCTCGGAGTGAACCAGGTGCAGGGCCAGGTGTAGTCCGTTCTCTTCCAAAGCTTATCCGTAACTTCGTCCGGAAGTTTAACCGTCCAGCCTTCGACTATCTGCAAAACGGGTCCCAAGCCTTTGATAAGGTTAAGTCTTATCATGGTCGCCGGCATTTCCGCTCTCGTTACGAAGCGACTCGAATATCCGCCGCCGCGGAAATAGCCGAGGTCTGCGTAAGGCCAGGTTGTAGCGCCCATCATAGTGTCGATATCCTTATCGGTTACTTCCCACCATCTCTTCATAACGGCGTTGCCCTTTTCGTCCTTAACTTCGCCGCAAGCGTCTACGCAGCACGCGCCCGAATTGATAAGGTGAATAAAGCCGTCCGCTTCTTTCGCGTGACCTTCGAGTTTATATCCGGTAACTCTCTTTACCGATTCACCCGACCAGTAAGTTCTTACATCCGCGAACATCTGAGCTCTGCCCGTCAAAAGTTTCATAAAGAGCATCGAGGTTGCATTAAGCGTGTCGTTTTCCGTTCCGAGAATGTAAGGTTCTCTCGCTCCGTTCCAGTCGAACGAAGAGTTAAGAATACTTTCGGGGAAATCGCAGTTAGGATAGAAGTCCGTCCACTGTCTTTGACCCTGGAAACCGCCGACGATTGCATTGTGTCCCACTCTTTCTTCTTCTCTGCCCTTCGGAAGACGTTTGTTCCCGTTGAACAAATCCTTTATAATGCACGCCATTTTAGCCGTGAATTCCCAGTCTTTCTCCTTCTGAGCCGCGCTCTTCTGCATTTCGGGCGGATTCTTATCGAAATCGGGGCGGCATTTTTCCTTAACCCATGCAAGAGCCTTTTTATATTCCGCTCTGTCGTAAATGCCCTGAGTCATTCTTCTGATAATTTCTACTTCGTCCACCGATTCGACTCTCATTCCGAGATATTCCTCGAAAAATTCGGGGCTTATGATGGATCCGCCGATACCCATCGTAACCGAACCGATCTGAAGATAGGATTTACCTCTCATCGTCGCAACCGCGACAGCCGCTCTTGCGAAACGAAGAATTTTATCCTGAACATCGTTAGGAATGGACGTATCGTCCGCTTCCTGAACCTCGTGACCGTAAATACCGAATGCGGGAAGTCCTTTCTGATTGTGCGTTGCGAGAACGGAAGCAAGATAAACCGCGCCGGGACGTTCCGTTCCGTTAAAGCCCCAGACGGCTTTTATCGTCATCGGATCCATATCCATAGTTTCCGCGCCGTAGCACCAGCAGGGAGTTACGGTAAGCGTGATGTCTACGCCCGCTTTTTTGAACTTGTCCGCACAAGCCGCAGCTTCCGCAACACGACCGATAGTGGTATCGGCAATGATAACTTTAACGTGTTCGCCGTTAGAATAAAATACGTTATCTTCGATAAGCTTAGCGGCGGATTTCGCCATATTCATAGTCTGATCTTCGAGAGATTCTCTGACTTTGATTTTGCCGCGTCTGCCGTCGATGGTAGGTCTTATTCCGATAACGGGATAATCGCCTATAAGTCTTGATTTTGCCATTTTTATATTCCTCCGAAGAATATTTTCATTTTAATATAATTATATCCTTGAAAAATCCCGATTACTTGTGCTATAATAATAATAAATATAATTATTTTCAGATTTACGGTAAAAAAAAGGAATTTATGAGCTTCAACGAGTTAAAACAACACGGCACGGAGGATTTTCCGTTCGGAATTTACGTTATAGATAAAGATCACCCGAAATACGAGATGGCGTTCCACTGGCACGCGAGCGTTGAGATAATAAGGATATTGAAGGGACAACTTTTTATTACTTTAAATAATAAGAGCTTCACCGCAAAAGGCGGCGACGTGGTTTTCGTAAACCCCGAAACCATTCACGGGGCGTCCCCTTACGAGTGCGAATACGAATGTCTCGTTTTCCCTTTAAACTTTTTCAAAAGCGGAAACAGAACTTGCGACAGGTTTTTGGAGGACTTAGCCGATAAGAACAGCAAGCTCGATTTTATGCCGTCCGGCAACGAACTTCTCTTTTGCGTAAACGAACTTTTCGAGACGGTAAAAGCCCGCGAAAACGGATATCAATTTATTACGATAGGGCTTGTTTATCGACTTATAGGCTTATTTGTGAAGACCAATCAATATTCTTACGAGACAAAAGGTTTAACCGATAAAAACGATCAGAAAGTTTTAAAGCTCAAAAGAACTCTCGCTTTTATAAGAGAGAATTTCGACAAGGAAATTTCACTCGACGAAATAGCTTTGCCGTCGGGTTTTTCCACGAAATACTTCTGCTCGTTCTTTAAGGATATGACGGGAAAATCGGCAATCGAATATCTCAACTCCTACCGCGTGGAAAGAGCTTGCCGAAAACTCCTCGGGAGCGATCAGACGATTACGCAGATTGCTTACGGCTCGGGTTTTAACGATTTGAGTTATTTTATCAAAACGTTCAAAAAAATAAAAGGCTGCTCGCCGAGCGATTACAGAAAAACCTCCGTATAAATATTTTTTTGTCGCAATTATTTCTAACCCCATTTTTACCCTGTTAAACCATAAGAAATTGTGTAAGCCGTTTCCGACTTACACAATTTCTTCAATCCGACAAATTTCATACAACAAATAAAGAAACGATATTTTTCTTTAACGCTTTTTATATTATCTTCATCGGAATTATTTAATATAAAATTTTTCGTCCGGATTATTTGTTTAAGCAATATTCGCTGTTGGCAAGACAAGAATCAAAACAACATAACAATATGGCATAACACTTGCAAAATGCAGTCAAACAGTATATAATATAACCATTAAAAGTATACTTATATCAGGCTGCAAAATCGCATGCAGATGGGTTATGCTCAGCTATTTCGGAGTTTAAAAAGGAGATTTCAAAAAAAATAGGGTTATGAACGAATGACAAATACCCCTGACTCCGGAGATAAACAAAAGTTCAGAAGTTTTTATCCGTATATCGCAAACATATTGCTTGTGCCGAATACGACAAAAACGGTTATGAAGACTACTCAACAAACAGAACAACTAAACAAGACATTTTTGGAGGTCATAAATACTATGTTTAAAAAGAGATTATCAATGATTATTTGCGCAGTGCTTTTAGCGATAACCTGCATAGGTTTAGTTGCGTGCGGAAATGACGACAGTGGCGAAGAAAGCAAAAATCCCGTTCACGACAGCACAAAATGGTTCACAGAAGAAGAGCTGTCGGCAAAAGGGCTTACCGGATTGACTGCTCCGACAGGGTTGTCCGGAGAGATGAATTCAAGCGATACCTGGTATAACGACGGATACTCGTTTTCGCAGGCATGTCCGGACGAAGATACGTTCAAAGCGAATGCAGAAACATATTTTTCGTATTTAAAGTCGCATTATGACGGCATGTTCGGCAAACCGAGACTCGAAAAATTCAGTATGGATACAAACGAAAATTGGTATATCATTGAACAAAAAAACGATTTGTCCGACTATTTCGATGATAATCCGAGCAAACTGTATGAGTTCTATTACGTAAGAAATAACACTTTGGATAACGGCTATTTTGAAAAAGGCTCGGTCTGGATTTTTGAAATTCGCTATGAATTCGATACCGATTCCGACGGATACAAATTCAAACTGTTTATTGAAAGCGCAGACTCCTCGCATAACGGGATTTACACAAACTATTACAAAATGAGATAAAGCCAATATATATCGGTGAAACAACGGGTTTCGGCAAAACAACATTCAGCTGAAACAACGCTTATGAAAACATAATTTTTGTCGTGTTACGCATAAACAACATCGATCATAAGAGAAATCTTATAAACAAACGACCGACTGCATTCGTAAGAGTGCGGTCGGTCGTTTTTCGACAATTAAGTCAATGAGCATCATATGCTCCTTACGAACCCGAAAAAGACCTAAACGACGGCTCGCCGACAAATGACAAACGCAGATAAAACCCAAATTTTATGCAAAAAAAACCTAAACCAAACACTTTCGTATTCGATTCAGGTTTTGATTGGCGGAAGCGAGGGGATTCGAACCCCAAACATATAAAAACACTGGGATGGGCGGTGGAGAACCATTGAAAAAAGTGGAGGAATATGGTATAATAATAAAAAATAAACAACGAGTATTGGTTTATGGAAGGTAAACGACATCAAAAATTATATGAGCATTATAAAACTGTTTTCGGCGAAGAACCGATTTTTAGTTTGAAACTGAAAAAGAATGTTTTGCCGACAGATATGAAGCCGATTACGACGCTTGTTTTTAAACCGACGGACGAAATGCCGTTTTGGAAACTGTGTACAATCGGCGCAAGCGATTATCTGATGCCCGAGCGTGAAATTGGCTGGGGAAGGAAGGCGAATCGCCGCAACGAGTATATGATGCTTATTTCGCCCGACGTCGATATTCGTAATCCTTCGGACGACGAAGACGCGCCGACGGACTGGCTATCGTTAAACTCGCTTCTTTGGGCAACTGCGGAATATGCGTTCAACGAAAAAGATAACATAACCATTTCGGACACGCTCGATATGGGAATCGACGGGAAATATTGCGGCACGATACTCTTATTACCCGAAGTATTCAAAACGCCGAAAATCGTGAAATGCTACGTTTCCGAGCATAAATACATCAGTATATTTCAGGTAATGCCGATAACGAGAGAGTTGCTTACAAAGAAACTCCGGAAGAAAGCCAACGGTATTTATTGGCTTATGGAACAGTTTTACACGCACGACGACGATTACAAACTTATATCGTCCAAACCGTTCGCAACGTT
>CAKQSB010000025.1 GCA_934271735.1 uncultured Clostridia bacterium
CGCCGCGAGCATAACGCCGCAAGCTCGGGCGAGCGGAACTGCTCTATCGTCATCATTTTACGGAAGCGGCTTATAGTCTCGTTGTGCAGAGAATACTCGAAAATTTGCCTTACTTTTTCAAAAAGAGCCTCCTCCGTTATCTCGGTGAAAACGGGAATATCCTGAGCTGAATTCTGCACGTGAATATTCACTTTATCGGTATCGGCTTCGTATTGCTTTGCCGTAGCATCTACAATCGCATCGAAAATCGCCTGTTTGCTCGGGTAGTGATTATAAAGCGAGGGCGCTTTTATACCTACTGCCTGTGCAATTTCTCCCACGCTTACCGAATCATATCCCTGAGCAGCGAAAAGCTCAAGTGCTTTGTCTAAAATCTTCTTTTTTGTGTCCTCTTGTTTCATAACTGCGCCATACTAACTAATATTCGTTAGTATAAGTATAGGCCAACGACGGATATTTGTCAAGTATTTTTGAGAGTATTCTTTACTTGATGTTTAATCGTTGCTTTTTTACTGCGCGACGGAATAGCGATTTGCTCGACCCCTTTCTTTTTACAAATTTTCGGCAAAACGCGTCACCGCGACGCGGCGCGCAAAAAAAACATATACAAAAGAAGAAAGCGCGCCGTCAGTGGCGGCGACAGCCGGGCAGCAGTTCCAAACCGGATAAACCGATCGCAAATGAAAAAGGACAAAATAAAAGACCGAACGTATTACATTCAATACGACCGGTCTGATTTGGAGCTACCGGCAAGACTTGTAAGGAGCGGGACAATGCGTACGCTTGTTGTTTTATCATTGTTTATTTTGTCTCGCGACGGAATAGCGATTGTTCGGACACGCAAACTCGTTTTTCCCTGAAAGTAAAAGTCCGCAATCGCGTCACCGCGACGCGGCGCGCAAAAAAAACATATACAAAAGAAGAAAGCGCGCCGTCGTCGACGGCGACAGCCGGGCAGCAGCTCCGAATCGGATAAACCGATCGCAAATGAAAAAAGGACAAAATAAAAGACCGAACGTAATACATACAATACGATCGGTCTGATTTGGAGCTACCGGCAAGACTTGTAAGGAGCGGGACAATGTGTACGCTTGTTGTTTTATCATCGTTTATTTTGTCTCGCGACGGAATAGCGATTTGCTCGACAAAAATATTATATATTCATTCGGCAAATAGCGTCACCTCATCGAAGCAAAGCCTCTTTGTTCGCCGTTTTTTTGAAACGGCTTCACCTTACAACTTGCTTCTCCTCTTTCCGAAAACGCCTTCGTTTTCGGAAGTCTTTTCGTATTCTTAACAATTCCGAGGTTATTCTCTTTATTTATGTAAATTCAAGCGCCGTCGGTGGCGGTGATAGCCGGGCAGCAGCTCCAAATCGGATAAACCGATCGCAAATGAAAAAGGACAAAATAAAAGACCGAACGTATTACATACAATACGACCGGTCTGATTTGGAGCTACCGGCAAGACTTGTAAGGAGCGAGACAATGTGTACGCTTGTTGTTTTATCATTGTTTATTTTGTCTCGCGACGGAATAGCGATTGTTCGGACACGCAAACTCGTTTTTCCCTGAAAGTAAAAGTCCGCAATCGCGTCACCGCGACGCGGCGCGCAAAAAAAACATATACAAAAGAAGAAAGCGCGCCGTCGTCGACGGCGACAGCCGGGCAGCAGCTCCGAATCGGATATACCGATCGCAAAAGAAAAAGGACAAAATAAAAGACCGAACGTATTACATACAATACGACCGGTCTGATTTGGAGCTACTGGCCGGACTTGAACCGGCGACCTGCTGATTACGAATCAGCTGCTCTACCGACTGAGCCACAGTAGCGACAAAAACAAAGCTTTCAAACTTTGCTTATGTATTATAACACAATAAAGAACAATAAGCAACAATTTTTCGGTGATATTTTTTTTTTTGTAAATTTTTTTATCATATCGAACAACAAAGCGTAAAACAGAATTTGTTACTTATCGTCATTATTCCGGTTTTAAGCTACTGCCCGCCCGTGATGATTTTACGCAATAAAAAGCCGCCTAATGTGTCGTTAATCGACCTATAGGCGGCTTTTTATAAGGTAATTTGTATTCTCGGCAAAAGTTTATCTCGGTTTATATCGCCTTATTACGACGTTTCCGCAACACACTTCCGAATAGGAAAAACTTGTTTTGCCGTTGAATTCCCCGTAAGGAGAGACTGTAAACAACGCGGGATAAACGTTGGTTATTCTGCCTTTATATGAAACGTATTTATTTCTGCCGAGATTCACTTTGACGTTCACGTCCTCGTTAAGACATTTTTCTATCGCTCTTTTTACCGTTCCGATATTCGCGCTCGATTTTATCATACGATAATTATCGACAAGCTTTTGCCCGTTTAAACGTTACTATCGTGAAAATTTTCTTACGCGCCGCGTTTTATCGGTTAAAGTAAATTAAAGCAATCTTCTGCTTTCGTGACAACAAAAGTAAATAATCTGCTCGTTTTTCGCTATTTCTTTTAAAAACTCCGTAACTTTTGCGATGTGTTC
The DNA here is from genome assembly GCA_934271735.1 of uncultured Clostridia bacterium. GTDB lineage: Bacteria > Bacillota > Clostridia > Christensenellales > Borkfalkiaceae > UBA10281. The sequence continues at coordinate 2,536 of CAKQSB010000025.1, forward strand.
CTTATCGAGATTGACGAACGGATCGTCCATAATAAGAAACGGTTTTTCATCGCCGAAAGCGTTTTCGATAAGGCTCAGTCTGAAACAAAGCGACAGAATGCAACGCTGCCCGGAGCTTAAATGCTTGTCGTCCCTTATCTCCCCGCCGGACTCGAAAAATATTCTGAAATCCTTGTTCATAACGATTTTTTCGCCCAGAGCCTTTTCGAGCGGCAAGGAATATTTAACGAACGCGTCTTTCACGGGCGCGACGTATTTCTGCTGAAGTTTTTCGTCCGCGGCTTTGAGATACACTTCCGCCAAAGCTATAATTTCGCGTTTTTCGTTATACGTTTTAAGGTTTTCTTCCGCTATCGCGAGTTTGTTCTTGTTTTCCGACAAAGTTTCGTAAACCGACTCCGCGGCGGATATCTCGCTTCTCTTGACGGCAATCGCCCTTTGGCATAAATTAAACCGTGAAGAAAGCTCGTCGGTAGACAAAACTTCTCCCGTCGGCTCGACGGCAAGATTGTTTTTTTCGCGATAATCCGCGGCGGTATTTTTAAGGCGAACGCACTCGTTTTTTAACCTTAAAATATTAGATAAGTCCGCCTCTAAGTTCTTTAACTGCTTTTTTTCGTCGTCATTGACGAGTAAACCATAACGATTGAAAAACGCCGAGATCTCCTTTTTCGCTTCCAGTTCTTCGGCTTCCGCCGCCTTATATTTTTTAGCGGCTTCGCTTTGCTCATCGAAAAGCCTTCTGTACTCCGCGACCATATTTTTGAGCCTGAAAAACTCGTTTTCGAGATCGTTTTCGTCCGCGTCGCCCAAGAATCTCGAAAGGAAATTTCTGACCGATTCGGTAGCTTTCAGAACTTGTTCGGACTTCTCCGCAAGCATTTTTCTTCTCGACGCCGATTCGTTTTTAAGTATAAAATATTCGTCCGCTTCGGCTTTGAATTTAGCGTAATCGAACATCACTCCGTTTCTCGAATAGTAACCAAACGGAACGAGTATCTCACGCAAATTTTCGCCCGCCAGATCGACGTCGGCTCTTATTTTAGCCATACTTTCGGTGTTATCCTGCGTTTTCTTGCGGTTTTTATTTCCGTTTACGATTAAAACCACGCTCAACGCCAAGCCGATAAGACCGACCGCCGCCGCTATGTACCCCACCGTGGCGATATTGCCTCCGACCGCGAACGCAAGGATAAGCCCCGCGACCAGAATCGCAAACGAAACGATAGCCGAAACAATCGCAAAGCCGCCGCTTTTCTTTTCGTTCCGGCAGCTCTGCGCGGGCGCGATGGCAATGCTTTGCCGATATATTTCTTCTTTTTCCCTGAAGTTTTCGGCGGCACGTTCGGCGTTTTCAAGCGCCGCACTTAAATTTATGTCTCTGAATTTTTTATCGAGTTCGGTCTCGCGCGCGTTTTCCTTTCCTTTTAAATTTTCGATTTCGTTCTTTCTTAACGTTATCTCGCTTATGGTGGAATTAAGTTTTCTGAAAGCGTCGTCGGAAGGCGTTCCGCCCGCAAAAGTCTGCGTATAAGCTTGTAAACGGACTTTTTTATCTTCCGCAAAAACAAGAGATTCCCTTTTTGCGCGAAGCTTTTCGACAGTCGAAACAAGCTCGTCCGTCCGCGCGATTTCTTTTTCGTCGGGAATTCCTCTCGGATATTTTTCGGCGTAAGCCTTAAGCTCGGCGAGCTTTCCATCTTCGTCGGCTTTGAGCTTCCGATAGGTTTTCCACTTTTCGATTTCCACGTTTTTAGACGAGGCTTCCTTAAGCTTAACCGAAAGCTCCTTTTCGGTTTCGGTAAGCTTTTTTAGTTCCGCATAATAATTTTCGAGCGCAAGACCTTCCTTTTCTATGTTCTCGATTTTGGTTTTCAAATCGGAAATTTCGGCTTTCGCGTTGGATATAAGGTCGTTATTGCCCTTTGCCGCCCTGTATTTTTTCCTCGCCGCTTCGAGCTTTGAAAGAGCGTCTTCGTAACTCACCCCGTCGGAATCGGTAACGAATTCGCCCAGAAGTCCGTTTATTGTACCCGTGGACGAAATATCCGCAATTTCGGAATCGATAAAAAGCGTTCTTACAAACGACTCCTCGTCAAGCCCTAAGACTTTAAGTCCGGGAACGGGATCGAGTTCGCTTGTCGGCACAGAATTTTTATAAATCTTACATTCGTCGTCGAGATCGCTTTTCTTTCCGAAAAAACGCTCGATGCGGTAATTATCGCCGTTATATTCGAAATCGAGACTGCCGCCGAACTTTCCGCCGTTGAACGGATAAAATTTTCGCCTGTCGTTGAACTCCTTACCGTTCGAACGGTAAGGCGCAAGCCCGTAAAACATAGCTTTTATAAACGAGGCGAGCGTGGTTTTGCCGAACCCGTTGTTTTCGAAAACCTCGTTTATTCCGCCGCCGAAAGTCTTATCGAAACCGCTGATTTTTCCGTAGTTTTCAACGTGAATTTTTAATATTCTCATACGTCGATTTCCCTCCCCGAAAGAGCTTTAATCCCAACGGAAATGACCTTTCTTTTAACCTCGTCCGTTTCCGGACTTGCAAGAACCTGTCTTATAAACTCGCCTTTCAAAGAATTATCGCCCGCGATTTTATCGAAATCGAACTTCCGGAGAGTTTCGTCCTTAACCGAAACGAAATAAAAATCGCCTTTTAAAAGTCTTTCGGTTTCTGCAGCAAGCCCGTCGCCGTCGAAAGAGATTTCGCCTTTCAAAACTATTCTTAAAATGTCGTTTCTGTCCGCGGAAATACTTTCGCGAACGATTTTATAGGCTTCGTATTCGCCGTTCGCCGCGGAGACGTCCACGACAAACTCGTCGATTTTCCGCACCGAATTTTCTATAAATTCGGAGGTAATTTTTCCGCCGTCGGTATCGACAAGGTAAAAGCCTTTCGCGCCCGTTTCGTCGAAACCGCGCCCCTCGAGACAACCGGAGTACGCGTAAACGCCGCGCTCGTCTATCCGCCCGCGGCTCGCGTAGTGAATATGCCCGAGCGCAAGATAATCGATATTTTTGTCCTTAAGCCTTGCAATATTTATCTTGCCGTCGCCGACGGACTCGCTTTTCTGCCCGTGTAAAAGTACGACGTTTATTTTCGACGGATCAAGCGATAAGGACGAATAAAACGACGTGCAGTTTTCGGGCGCGATCTCGATTCCGCTGAAAACGACGTCGCCGTAAGTATAGCTCGTCCACTCCTTGGAAAAGGTTTTCAGATTGTCATAGCTTTCAGAGTAGGATTCGAGATTGTCGTGATTGCCGCGAAGATAAAGAAAATCCACGTCGGGATTATTCCTCACTACGCTGTAGAAAAACTCTTTATCTTTTTTAAGCGGCCTGTCGCCGTCGAAAACGTCGCCGCAAAGCAAAATAACTTTCGCGCCGAACACCCGCGCCTTTTCGACCATATTTTTAAACGCCGCACGCACCTCTGCTTTTCTCTCTTCCGTTTTTTCGGGCGGAAGCTTGGCTTCTATTTTCGAGCCGAGGTGAATGTCGGCGGTATGAATGAATTTCATATGCTTTCTCTCCGTGCTGTTGCTGTTTTTTATTTCCGTTACCGTTTAAAGCCTTACCGTATTATTATCGAAAATTCAGTCTCTGCCGTACCTTTTTATCCGAGCTTTAAGCCGATTTTTCGTCGCGCTGTCGAAATCGGACGGGAGATAACGGAACGACCAGTTTTTATCCGAAAAAACGGACGGCGCGTTTATACGAGCTTTCTCGCCGAACCTTTTCAGATCGTGGAAAGGGATAATTACGATTTTGGCTTTCGAACTCATCAGAAGATTTATCGCCGTGTCGACTTTCCCGTTTTCGGTTTTCAGATTCTCTTTAACGCCGGTTTTTTTACATTCGTAACGCAAATCGGCAGCTATAAAATCCTTTTGCGGATTTTCGTCCGAAAACAAAACTTTTAAAGGCTCGTTATCGTGTGTGCCGCTATACCCCACGCAGTTTTCGGGATAATTTTCGGGCTTATGCTCGTTATGCGGATCGCCGTTAAAACCGAAAGACATAACTTTCATTCCGGGATAGCCCGTGTCTTTCATAAGTTTCCTAACGCCGTCGTCGATAACGCCGAGATCTTCGGCAATAACGGGCGCGTCGGGAAAATATCCGAAAAGTCCCATTTTCGGTCCGTCGACCCACTCGCCGTTTTTCGCCGTCGTTTCGCCGCTATCGATACGATAATATCTGTCGAACCCTCTGAAATGGTCGAGCCGAACGATATCGTAAACGGAAAGGCAATAATTTATCCTGTCGCGCCACCAGGCGTAATCGTCAAGCTTCATTTTTTCCCAGTCGTAAACGGGGTTACCCCAAAGCTGCCCGTCTTCGGAAAAAGCGTCGGGCGGAACGCCCGCAACGGCTTTCGGCGAACCGTCTTCGTTTAACAAAAACAACTCGCTGCCGTATTTCCACACTTCAACGCTGTCGTTCGCCATATAAATGGGGATATCGCCGAGTATTTTCACGTCTTTTCCCGCAGCGTAATTTTTAAGCTTAAGCCACTGCGTTTCGCATAAGAACTGAGTGAACAACCAGAACTCGTATTCCTCGCGATTATCGTCCAAAAAGCGGGCTATAAGTCGATTATCGTAAGTTTTATACTCTCCCCAGTCCGACTTGTCGCGATATGAAAACTTCTCTTTCAAAGTCATAAAAAGCGCGTAATCATCATAATCGCCACGTCTTAAAAAGTCTTTCCAGTCTTCCCTTTTCCTATCGAAACGTTTAAAAGCCTTTTTCAGAATTTTTGCTTTTTCATTGAAAATAAGCCCGTAATCGACCCATCTCGGGTTGTTCCCGACAGGCATTGAGGAAATCTCGTCCAAAGTCAGTAAACCCTGATTTTCGAGCGTTTCGAGGTCGATATAATAATGACAAAACGCTTTCGACGCGCAAGGCGAATACGGACTGTTTCCGTAACTGAGCGGAAGCAGCGGCAGAATCTGCCAGATTTTAACGCCTGCGGACGAAATATAATCTATAAATTTATAAGCTTGCTTGCCGAACGTTCCTATGCCCTCGTTTGACGGCAGCGATGCTATCGGCAGAAGCACTCCGCATTCTCTGTTTTTTAACATACTTTTATTTTACCATTAAACTTAAAGAAAATCAAACTTTTTCGTAAAAAACCGATAAAGTTAAATAGAAATCGGATAAACCGAAATCGGACAAATCGGTGTTAAACAAATCGGTATTGAAAACGACCGAAACATTTGTCCCGGTCGTTTTATCGGTGATTTTAAGAAATAATCAATCGAAAAATCGATAAGTTAATTATTCTTTGTCTTTTTTGGGAATTGTTTCCTCGATTTTTTTGCCACAGGCTTTGCACTTATAAATTCTCTTGCCTTCGGTTTCTGTCGTAGGCTCGATAATTTCTATTTCACTTGCGTCCGGCTCGGTATGCGTTATATATACGCCCACGATCTGATTGCAACTCTCGCAATATACATATCCGTCGGTTGTGTTTTCGGCGTATAAATACAAACCCTTGGTATTGCACGCAAAATAATTCTTCGCGTTTCTGTCTAATGCCTTTTCTTGAAAAACGTGCGGAAGTTTTTCGATCGCTTCGACAGCCGAACAAGTTTTGCCGTCGACAGTAAACGTATAAACTTTTTTGCCCTCTTCTTTACATGTGGCTTGTTTTACAACTGCTTCTTCGACTTTATCGATCTCAATCGTTTTTACGTCCGAACAATAAATGCAAGCACCGGTTATTTCATAGCCGCTCGAAAGCTTTTTAACCGTGTAGACGTAATCGTGATCGGCTTCGGCGGGAATTTCTTCTCTCACCTGCTCTCCGCACTCTTCGCACTTAAAGGTTCTGTATTTAATACCTTTCGAAGTATCGTCGATCCATTTCGTATTTTCGGGAGCTTTATGCGGTCTGTAAACCTCGACTTTTATATTACGGTTGCAATGAACACAATCAAATGCGCCGACGTAAGAAATCTTGGAATTGCATTTTATTTCAGATTCGTCAATATCATCACTGAGAAGCCCCGGATAAGCCAGAATGCTGTACTTTTCCTTATCCATAACGCCGTAAACAATACTTTCGTGTTCCAACGCGGGCAAATAAACGGTGAACTTAAATTCGCCGCCACCGGGCAGTCCGAGGGTGTAATTTATCTTACCGATTTTTTCGCACTCGGGTTCGATTTTGTCTTCCGTAACGGAAACAACGTTCTGTTTTGATTCGTCGGCTCCGCAACGTTTGCATTTCAATGTTACGGTGTAAGTTTCGGGCGAAGTTCCGTTGGGTTTTACATCACATTCATAGTCGTGACCTCTTGAGGGAACAGTCACCTGCACGGTTTGCGCGCAGTATTTACAGGTGAACGGCTCTGTTATTCCGCTATCCGTACAGTTCGGGAAATTCACGTCGATATCTTCTAAAGTTTTGTTCTGCGGCGCGTGTTCCTTTCTTGCGTGAATAATAACCGATTCATTGCACTTATCGCACTGAAAATAGCATTTAACGCCTTCCGTACTGCAAGAAAGAGGCTCGTCGGCAAAGAATTTTATCTTCGGGTTTACATTGTTTTCATCAAACAAAAACACTCTTGAATCGTTACCGGAAATTTCCATACCGTCCAGCGAATGGTTTTCGGCTTTTAAAACAGCATTGAAAGAAACAATATTATCAAGTTTTTCCGTCTCGAATTTTGCCTCTTTGTCCGCCGCGCATGAACGATTTTCAGATAAAATAGTAACTTTATAATCGTTGCTTGTTAAAACGGGAAGTTTTTCCTTGAACTCCTTTTTGCATTTCGTACACTTACCCGTGGCAAGACCTTCCGTTTCGTAAGTAGGCGTAACGCTGACTTCCCAGGCGATTTCGTGATTTTGTCCTTTATGATTATTCGACGAAACGATAATGATAATCATACTTACTATCAACGCAACGCTTAACGCCGCGCCGATAATAATAAGAAGCAATTCTTTTTTTGTCTTCATTGATAATCTCCTTTTGTCCGATTTCCTTTTGTTTGGCTTTTTTGTGTTTTGGTTTGGTTGTTGCTCTCGGAAATTCCGATTGTCTCAAAAAAATATTTTTTCCGCAACTCTAATTTTTGCCGACTTTACGTCATTGTAATAATTCGGCAAGTGTTTGTTCTTCATTGCGCTTCACAAAATCTAATTATGGACAATATAGATATATTTTAATAGAAAAGGGTAAATAAATCAAGCAATATAGCAAGCTAAAATAAATTTTCCGCTTACGTCACATTTCTATCCTTATTGCTATCTCGATATACAGTTTCATATCCAACCGAAAAGATTATCTGACGTAATTATTTCCACCCTTCTCCACTTGGGAAAGCCAAAGGTGGAGTTTGGACAAACAAAAAAAATGGCTTCCCCTTATAGAAAAATTTTTTTCAAGGCGTTAAGCTTATTCGGGGGAAGCTGGCGCGAAGCGGCTGATGAGGGGTTATAGAAAGAATAAAAATTGCATTTCAAACTTTCAAAATGAGGAGAAGTTACTTTACTTATATAACCCATTCATATGCAAAAGAATATCGTCACAAACTTCTTTAAATTTTGTATTTATATCTAAATTAGAATATCTGAGAACGCATATTCCCTTCTCTTTAAAGTATTTGTCGCGTTCTATGTCTTTTTTTATCCCTTCAACAAGGTAATGTTGCGTCCCGTCCAATTCAATAACTAACTTATATTTTGCGCAATAAAAATCAACAATATAATTATCAAATACTTTTTGTCTGTTGATTGTTACAGGTAATTTTTTTAGGAAATCATACCACAAATGTCTTTCCTCTTTTGTCATCTCTTTTCTTAATGACTTTGAAAAAAAAGTTAAATCTTTATTTTTGTGGTTTGTATATTTTCTCATTTGACGCCTCTTTTAATAATTATATTTATAAATGAAAAATAGTCAAGAGATAATTTGAAAGTAAATAAACTTTATGATATGAATATAACAATTTATATTATAAATTTTATAACTTCATAGTTTTTTTAGATTAAGCAGCCTATAGCTTACCCCTCATCAGTCGCTACGCGCCAGCTTCCCCCGAATTGCTCTCCCCTTCGAAATTTTCGGCTGAATGGGGAAGCCTTT
>CAKQSB010000026.1 GCA_934271735.1 uncultured Clostridia bacterium
TCTTTGCTTACAGAGTAAGCAAAGAAGAAGTATACTTCTTCGAAAATCTCGGGTTATCAAGATTAAATCGGCATTGTTTTCCGGATTTTTATTTATAATGGTTTTACAACCGTTTGTTATTATACTATCTCTGTAAGAATATGTCAAACATTTTTGAGTAAACGAAGAAAATTTAAATCATTTTTAAATGTTTTCACAAAATAAGCATTATGTTGTTGTTTCGATTTTTTGAAATTTCAAAAACTTCTTACCTTATTTTATCGCAAAAAACAACAAAAAACCGCCGCGAAAAAGCGACGGTTATAAATGTATTTTTATAAAAAGTTAGCCTATAAGCCGATTAACGGGCATATTTCGCGATAATCGACTTCATTTCTTCTTGCTTATTCAGCATATCTTTCGCAAGCGCAAGCTGGCAGCGCGACCTGTCGAGATTATGCTCGGCGTAGTCGGTTTTGAAGTATACGTCGCCGTTTAAGTAATCGGTAAGGAAACGAAGTCCGCATTCCAATGTCATGGTTATCGCGCCGAGATAAAGAGTGTTCTTCTCGTTATCGGACAAAACGTCTTTAAGCTTGCCGATGAAACCTTTCGTAAACGCCTCGTACTTCTTTAAATCAAGTCCGACCAAAGAAAGATTTCTTTCGTCCTCGCAAGCGGTGTTTGCGATGAAACGTATCGCGTCGCCGAAATCGAAGCCGACAAGACCGGGCATAACGGTATCGAGATCGATAACGCAGAGATACTCTCCCGTCGTTTTATCGAAAAGCACGTTGTTGCATTTCGTGTCGTTATGCGTGACTTTCAAAGGAAGTTCGCCGCGGCGTTGCATTTTGTACATTTCCGTGGCGATATCTTTTAAAGCAAGATATTCTTCTATTTCCTTTTTGACAAATTTCGCGCGTTTTGCCGTATCGTTTTCCACTGCTTCGGAAAAAGCGTCGTAACGCATAATCGTGTTGTGAAAATGCGGAATGGTGATGAAAAGCTTTTTCACGGGAAAATCGGCAAGGCGAAGCTGAAAATCGCCGAACGCTTTGCCCGCCTCCTCGATAACTACCGGATTGTCGGTCTGATTGTACGTAACCGAATTTCCGATAAAACGCGAACAACGCCAGAAACCGCCGTACGGTCCTACGTAATAATATTTTCCGTTCAAAGACGACTGAAAATGCAGAACGTGTCTTTTCGCCGTAACTCCCGTGGCTTTGATTTTTTCCCTTATGTATTCCGTAACCGTGGATATGTTTTCCATCACCTCGACGGGATTTTTGAATACGTACGAGTTAATTCTCTGCAAGCAGTAATCCTTCATCTCGCCGTCGCGGTAAAAATAAACTTTATACGAACTGTTTATATGTCCGTTCTTAAGCGTTTCGAAATACTTGAAATCGCCCTCCAAACCGAATTGCCTGCAAATATCCTCTATAAACTCGTTCGTAATCTTTTCTTTTATCATTAAATAAAATTCCCCTTGATACAATATACGTATCCCGCCGGGCTTTTCGATACACCTTTATAAACCGGGTATCAAAACGAGCCGCCCGCAAAGCGTGACGCCATTATATCATATATTTGATTTTTTTAAACATCGCATTTGAATTTTCGGGACTTAAACTTCTAAAACCTGATTTCGGTTTTGCCGATATCAGTCCTCGTCGTCCTCGATATCTTTGAATTTTCTTGCAAGTCTTCCCGCGGCTTTGCCGTAATTTTTGGTTATTCTGTCCTCTTCCGAATGGTCGAAAACGTCGTTAAACTCATCGTTTCCATTGTTTTCCCCGTCTTTTTCGCCTGTTTTTACGGCTTTCGGGAAAGTTTCGGATTTGCCGTTTTTGAACATAGTTTTCTGAACCTCGTTTTCCGCGTCGGTTTCGAGTTCGTCGAAAATCTCCTCCTTAACGGGAACTTTCCGGCGGCTTTCTCTTTCCATAGCTTTGACCACGGACGAACAGATAATTCTTTCGATAATCGGAACAATCCCGAAAATAAGATAAATCACCGCGCCGGTAAGCAACACCCCGCTCGTTAAAAACGGGAACGAAAACCCTTCTTTCGCATATAAAAAGAAATATATCCCCGCCATAACGAACGAAAAAGCGGAAAAAAGAATAGTATCGCGCAGACGTTCTTTAAAAAACTTAACGTCGCAACCGTAGATTTTGAAATAAAAATAGCTCATCATTCCGCGGTAAAGCCCGAGGACGAAAAACAAAATTATCCCGAGTACCGAAAAAAGCGTGTACAATCCGACGTTGGCGATATATTTAAATCCCCAAAGCCCTTTGACAGACTCCTTTACGTTATCTATATTGAAAATGCACGCGACCGAAAGGACGATATACGCCGCCGCGACGGCAACCGACAACACCCCCACGATAAGGCTTAGTATCCTCTTTCGCGTACAAAGGTATTCCACAGTCCTTTTAAATTCGCTTTTCCTTCTTCTCTTCTTCATTTTCGCTCCGTTTCGTTTATTTGAATTGAAAAATGCCGTTTAATCGACTTATAGCCCCGTTTTTGCAGTTTCAAACCTTACTCTTCCTGACAGGCGTACAGTCCTGCGTAAACGCCGTTTTTCTTTAAAAGTTCCTCGTGAGTTCCGCGCTCTTCTATTCCGCCGTCGCCGAAAACGATTATTTCGGTAGCGTTTTTGACGGTCGAAAGCCTGTGCGCGACGACTATCGTCGTTCTGCCTTCCGAAAGGCGGTCGAGCGATTTTTTTATCATAGATTCGGTAACGTTATCAAGCGCGGAAGTCGCTTCGTCTAAAATCAGCATGGGCGGATTTTTCAAAAACGCGCGCGCAATCGAAATTCTCTGTTTCTGTCCGCCCGAAAGCTTAACGCCCCTTTCGCCGACGTAAGTATCGTAACCGTTTTCGAGCGTTTCGATAAAATCGTGAATATTCGCGAGCTTCGCCGCTTTTACGATATCCTCGTCGGTCGCGCCGAAATCGCCGTAAGCAATGTTATCTCTCACCGTACCGCTGAAAATGAACACGTCCTGCGCAACCGACCCCACGTTCCGCCTTAAATCGTAAAGGCTCATATCTCTTATATCGATGCCGTCGATAGTGATTTTTCCGGAATCGATATCGTAAAAACGCGGGATAAGATTGCACAAAGTCGTTTTTCCGCCGCCCGAAGGTCCTACAAGCGCAACGGTCGTTCCCGCCTTTATGTTAAGCGAGAAATCGTTCAGAATAAGACTTTCGTCATCCTCGCGTTCCTTTTTATATCTGAAACTTACGTTATCGAACACGATTTCTCCGTTAAGCCGCCCCACCTTTACGGGGTGTTCGGTCTCCGTTTCGGGCGCGATATTCATAACTTCGATAAACCGTTTGAAACCCGTCATTCCCTCTTCGATCTGCTCGAAAATGGTAACGAACGTGCGGATAGGCGTTATAAGCATAGCGACATACAAAACGTACGACGTTAAATCCGCGGGAGAAATAAGCCCATTAACGAAAAACACGCCGCCCGCCGCGAACGCCGCGAGATATAAAATATCCATCGAAAGGCTCATCGCGGTGTTGAACTTACTCATCGCTTTATACTGTATCGCCCTTGCGGCTTTAAGCCCTTCGTTGGCTTTACGGAATTTCTCGTTTTCGTGTTTTTCGGCTGTATACGCTTTCGCAACCCTTATGCCCGAAACCGAACTTTCGACAGCCGCATTGATTTCCGACGTCTTTTCCCTCGAAACGTTGAACGAATGAACAAGCCCCAAACGAAGTCTGGAAGCAATTATAACGAGCGCGGGGATTATCGCAAGAAGAATAAGCGACAACCACGGATTGATGAAACAAATCATTATAAGTGCGCCGACTATCGAAATTATCGAAAGAAAAACGTCTTCCGGTCCGTGGTGCGCAAGCTCCGAAACCTCGAACAAATCGTTTACGAGTCTCGACATTATCGAACCCGTTTTCGTCTCGTCGTAATAAGAAAACGGCAATTTCTGAAGATGAGCGAAAAGCTCGGCTCGCATATCGCCCTGTATTCTCACGCCCACGACGTGTCCCCAGTAGGTTATTATATAATTGAGGACGGCTTTCAAAAGAAATACGCCGAGAAGCACTCCCGAAAAGACAATGACGTATTTCATATCGTTTACTTCGATGATTTTCCCCGCGACTTTCGGGTATACGAGGTTTAAAACCGAAACCGTAAAGGCGCAGATCATATCTATTATAAATAATTTCATATGCGGCTTGTAATAGCTCGCAAATTTTTTAAACATTTTTCACCATAACTATCGTCGTCAAAATCCAAAAAACCTCGTTAATCGACTTATAGACGCGTTTTTTCGTATTGATTGTGTAAACCGAAAAACTTTTATTCCGTGTAAAGAATATCCTCGGAAACGGTTTTATAGAAAAGCCGTTTAACGTCCGACGGGCGTTTTTTTTCGGCAAGAAGCCACATAAGCTTGGCAAGAACCGTTTCGGGCGTCATATCGTAAGACTCCAGAAACCCGTACCGTTCTTTAAGGCTTTTCCCCACCTTGTAAACGGTCATATCGCTGCCTTCGTTGACGACCTGCGTACACATAACGAGGATTTTGCCTTTTTTCTGCCATTTTTCGATAACGGAATAAAATCCGAAATTATCGTCTGTTCCGCCCGAGGGAATTCCGCCCGTTCCGAAACTTTCTATAATCACCGCGTCGTGAAGTTCGAAATATCTTTCCAGAATAAGCGGATTTGCGCCGGGGATAAGCTTGAAAAGCCCCACTTTCGTATCGAGTTTGCGATAGAATTTCGGTTTTCCTCTCCCGCGCGTTTTGTCGTACTGCATAACTCTGCCGTCCTGAATAATGGCGGTATACGGGTAGTTTATGCTCGAAAAAGCGTTGTAGCTTTTGCTCCTCGTCTTTTTGGCGCGCGTTCCCTTGATAACTTTTCCGTCGAAAACTATCTGAACGCCGCTCGCAAACTTCGAAACGCAGTATCTGAAACTGTCCGAAAGGTTTGTTTTCGCGTCCGTGACTTCCATATCGATAGGTTTTTGCGAACCCGTGATAACGATGGGTTTCGAACTGTTCTGGATAAGATAAGACAAAACCGCGGCGGTGTACGCCATAGTGTCCGTTCCGTGGCAAATCACGAAACCGTCGTACAAATCGAAATTCTTCTCGATTAAATCCTCGATTTTAAGCCAGTCGTCCACGCAGATGTTCGTGCTGTCGATATTCATAAGCTGAACGCAGCTCGGCTCGCAAAACTCCTTAACCTCGGGAACGAACGACAAAAGCTCCTCGCTCGTAAGCTCCGGGGTAAGTCCGTCCGCGCTTTTTTTCGAAGCAATCGTTCCGCCGGTTGCGATCATCAGTATTTTTTTCTTTGTTTTGGCAGTATTTTTAGTCATTTTTAAAAAAGTCCGTAATTACAGATATTAAAATAATACCACATTACGCGAAAAAAGTCTATTTTTATAATGATAATAAAATTATATTTTATTTATTTGACAAATTTTGCGCGAAATATTATACTATAACCTGTACTTTTATACTTCAGAGGTTTTATATGGACGTTAGAAACGACGTAAGGAACATCGCCATAATCGCGCACGTAGACCACGGCAAAACCACCCTCGTGGACGCGCTTTTAAAACAGAATAACATTTTCAGAAGCAACGAAGTCGTTGCGGAAAGAGTTATGGACAGCGGCGATATCGAAAGAGAAAGAGGTATAACCATTCTCGCAAAAAACACCGCGCTTAACTACAAAGGCACGAAAATAAACATAATCGACACCCCGGGACACGCCGATTTCGGCGGCGAGGTCGAGCGTATTTTGTCGATGGTAGACGGAGTCGTTCTGCTTGTCGACGCGGTCGAGGGCTGTATGCCGCAGACGAGATACGTTCTTAAAAAGGCTCTTTCGCTTAATAAAAAACCCGTCGTGTGCATAAATAAAATCGACAAAGGCGGCGATCTCAACGCGACTATCGACGGTATCATAAACCTTTTCATCGAACTCGGCGCGAACGACGATCAGCTCGATTTCAAGGTAGTTTACGCAAGTGCGAAACAAGGCTGGACGAAACGCGAACTTACCGACGAAAGCGACAATATGAATCCCTTGCTCGATACGATTTTATCCGAAATCCCCGCCCCCGTAGGCGAACTCGACGCGCCCTTACAGGCGATTATCTGCAATATCGATTACGACGAATACGTCGGCAGAATAGGTATCGGCAGAATAGTGAGAGGTAAAATCAAGGACGCACAGCCGATAACGGTTATCCACACCGACAAAACCACCAACAATGCGAGAGTCGGCAAGCTTTATCAGTTCGAGGGACTTAAACGTACCGAAGTTCTAAGCGCGGAAATGGGTGATATAATCGCCGTTTCGGGTATCGAAAACATCAATATCGGCGAAACAATCTGCTCTCCCGACTGCGTGGAACAGCTCCCCTTCGTAGCAATCGACGAGCCGACCGTTTCTATGTACTTTATGGTAAATAACAGTCCGTTCGCTGGAAAAGAGGGCAAGTACGTTACTTCCCGTCATCTCCGCGCGAGACTTTTCAAGGAAATCGAAACCAACGTTTCTATGAAAATCGAAGAAACGGAAAGCGCGGATACCTTTAAGGTTTTCGGCAGAGGCGAACTTCACCTTTCCATTCTTATCGAAAATATGAGAAGAGAGGGTTACGAATTTCAGGTTTCCCGCCCGAAAGTAATTTTCAAAGAAATCGATGGCAAAACCCACGAACCTATGGAAGACCTCGTCATCGAAGTACCCAACGATTACGTAGGCGCGATTATGAATAAAATCGGCGCGAGAAAGGGCGAACTTATCGATATGACGGCGGACGACCGCGGAACTACCAAACTCGAATTCAAAATCCCGGCGAGATGCCTTTTCGGTTACAGAAGCGAAATGCTTACCGACACCAAGGGCTTCGGCATAATGAGCCACGTTTTCGCGGGCTACGAGGAATATAAAGGCGATATCCCGGCGAGAACGAGAGGCAGTCTCGTCGTGTTCGAAACGGGCGTTACCACTCAGTACGGACTTTTCAACGCACAGGAACGCTGCACTTTGTTTATAGGACCGGGCGAAAAGGTTTACGAAGGTCAAGTTGTCGGCGAAAACTCGAGAGAAGACGATCTTGCCGTAAACGTATGCAAGCAGAAGCACCTCACCAACAGCCGTGCTTCCGGCAGCGACGACGCGTTAAAGCTCGTTCCCCCCACTATTCTTTCTCTGGAACAGTGTCTCGAATTTATCGCGGACGACGAACTCGTCGAGGTTACGCCCATAAGCATAAGGCTTCGCAAAAAGATTCTTTCGAAAGACCTTCGTATGAAAGAATGGGCTAAAAACCGCAACAAAGACTGATAAACACAAAATCGATATTGTATTGATATCGGTATCGATTTCGATATAAGACCGATAAAAATTTATATTTTTAAAATCAGGGGCGATTGATTAAACCGCCCCTATAATTTATAATACGATATATACAACAGACAGACAGGCGGGCGATTGATTAAAACGCCTCTACGATTTTGCAAAACAACAAGTAGGGGCGATCATTGATCGCCCGCTTTTTATATTTCCGACAATCGTAAAAAACCTTGCCTTTGCCCTTTGAAAAAGGTGACGGCGAACGCCGACGGAAGAGGACAAAACAAAAAGAATAAAAGTAAAAAGCCCCTCTATAAGTCGATTATCAACGGTTTAAGGCTTCCCCATTTAACCGAAAATTTCGAAGAACAGAGTAATTCGGGGGAAGCTGGCGCGTAGCGACTGATGAGGGGGATTGTTCAGACTTATTTCAAGCCATATTCAAAGCAGGTGAACATTGTTCGCCCGCCTGTGAGAACCTCTTTGTTTTTGGGAAAAGACGAGGATAGCTCACAACTTATTCAAATCTTTTCACTCAGCCCCTCATCCGGCGCAGTACGCGCCACCTTCGCCCCCTTTTAAGTTTTACGGCTTATTTTAACGTTATCTAAGGGCGAAGGCTTTTTATTTTGTTTTGGTTTGGTTTTTGTCCTCTTCCGTCTTTTGCCCGCTTAGGCGAGCAAAATCCACCTTCCCCAACCGGGAAGGCTGATTTTATTCCTACATTTCGCAATCGGAAAGGCTAAAACAAAAAAGCTTTCGACGGGGAAAATCTACCGCCGAAAGCTTTTCGTTTATATTTGTTTATTTAGCTTTACAACCCGTTACAATACATCATCGCCGTCGGAACATTTTATTGTAATACCTTGTGTATAATCCTCTGAACCTTTCTCAACAGCTTTCCATTGCTCCATAGTCCCATTAAATGTCACGCTCGTTAAGCTGCTGCAAACGGAAAATGCGCCATCTCCGATACTTGTCACGCTACTCGGTATTTCAACACTCGTTAGATTTCCACATCCGAAAAACGCACGCCCTTCGATACTTGTCACCCCATCAGGTACTGTCACTCTCGTTAAACTGCAACCTGCAAATGACTCTTCCCCTATACTTGTCACGCTTCCGTCCGAAGGAATAACACTTGCTTTACAACCAACAACAAGTTTTTTTGAAGATTTTTCCACCACACAATTATTTACGCTGTAATAAATTTCATTTTCTAAGGAAACTTTTATCTGTTCAAGATTGTCACAATAAGAAAATGCTCCCACTTCAATACTTATCACGCTGCTCGGTATCGTCACGCTCGTTAAACTGCAACCTACAAATGACTCTTCCCCTATACTTGTCACGCTTCCGTCCGAAGGAATAATACTTGTGTTGCAACCAGCGACAAGTTTTTTTGAAGATTTTTCCACTACACAATTATTTACGCTGTAATATATTTCATTTTCCGAGGAAACTTTTATCTGTTCAAGATTGTTGCAAAAAGAAAATACCCCTCTTCCGATACTTGTCACACTGCTCGGTATCGTAACGCTCGTTAAACTACCGCAATAGGAAAATGCAGAACTTCCGATACTTGCCACACCTTCCGGTATCGTAACGCTCGTTAAACCGCTACAACCGGAAAACGCAAAAATTCCGATACTTGTCACACCTTCCGGTATCGTAATGCTCGTTAAACTACCGCAATCGAAAAACACACGACTTCCGATACTTGTAACACTGCTCGGTATCGTAACGCTCGTTAAACTACCGCAATAGGAAAATGTTCCATATCCGATATTTGTCACACCTTCCGGTATCGTAACGCTCGTTAAACTACCGCAATAGGAAAATATTCCATATCCGATACTTGTAACACTGCTCGGTATCGTAACGCTCGTTAAACTACCGCAATAGGAAAATGCGCCACCTCCGATACTTGTCACACCTTCCGGTATCGTAACGCTCGTTAAACTACCGCAAGAGCAAAATGCTTCATATCCGATACTTGTCACACTGCTCGGTATTTCAACACTCGTTAAACTGTTGCAACCGAAAAACGCAACATCTGCAATACCGCGAGTTCCGGGTGTGATATTTACGGAAATAATAGTGTTATCAACAACACCGATCGCCCATTTATCGACATAAACAATCCCGTCGGTTTTTGTATAAAGTTTTTCGTTGCAATCGTTAAACGCACGTCTTCCGATACTTGTCACACTACTCGGTATCGTAATGCTCGTTAAACTACCGCAATAGGAAAATGCGCCATCTCCGATACTTGTCACGCTGCTCGGTATCGTAATGCTCGTTAAACTACCGCAATAGACAAATGCGTCATCGCCGATACTTGTCACACTACCCGGTATCGTTACATTCGTTAAGCTGCCGCAATTAGCAAACGCCCGTGTCCCGATACTTATCACACCACTCGGTATCGTAATGCTCATTAAACCGCTACAACCGGAAAACGCTTCATATCCGATACTTGTCACGCTGCTCGGTATCGTAACGCTCGTTAAACTACCGCAATCGGAAAACACACGACTTCCGATACTTGTCACGCTGCTCGGTATCGTAATGATCGTTAAACTACCGCAATAGACAAATGCGCCATCTCCGATACTTGTCACACTACCCGGTATCGTCACGCTCGTTAAACTACCGCAAAAGGAAAACGCTTCATCTCCGATACTTGTCACGCTGCTCGGTATCGTAACGCTCGT
>CAKQSB010000027.1 GCA_934271735.1 uncultured Clostridia bacterium
ACGCTCGTTAAACTACCGCAAAAGGAAAACGCTTCATCTCCGATACTTGTCACGCTGCTCGGTATCGTAACGCTCGTTAAACTGTTGCAACCGGAAAATGCAGAACCCGCAATACCGCGAGTTCCGAGTGTGATATTTACGGAAATAATAGTGTTATCAACAACACCGATCGCCCATTTATCGACATAAATAATCCCGTCGGTTTTTATGTAAAGTTTTTCGTTGCAACCGGAAAACGCTTCATATCCGATACCTGCCACTCCTTCCGGTATCGTAACGCTTGTTAAGTCGCTGCAATTATAAAACGCCCCATCTCCGATACTTATCACGCTGTTCGGTATTTCAACGCTCGTTAAACCGCTGCAACCAGAAAACGTCCAATCTCCGATACTTGTCACGCTGTTCGGTATTACCACGCTCGTTAAGCTGCTGCAATCGGCAAATGCCCAATTTCCGATACTTGTCACAGGTATATTGTTATATGTATCCGGAATAACAATCTTTGTAGGATAAGTTGATTTATCATAATCGTCGCATGTGGATACAGAATAACCGCTTCCGTCATCAAGAAGAGTAAATTTAAACCATTTTGCGTCGGTCGGCTCAATCTCCTCACTTTCATCCCCACTTTCGGTTGTGCTTTCGCTTTCAATCACTGACTCGTTCTCGCTTTCAGATTCCCCCGCCGAAATACTAACGTTTTCCGATTCGCTTTGCAAAACGCTTTCTTTAAGGCTTTCTTTCGGGCTTTCGTTATCGAAATTACTTTCCGAGGAAGCATTTCCGCCATGCGAACCGCTGCCCGTATTTCCTCCGACGGTGCACGAAGCAAGCGCAAGCGAGGAAACAATCAAAGCCAAAATCATAAAACATAATACAAAACATTTTTTCATCGTTTAATCTCCTTTTGTTTAATTATATACCACAATCAGTACTAAGTCAACAGAATGTATAACGAATTCACTAATCATTAAGAAAACAGCGTTATACAACAATCTTACACAAGCTATATACTTTCACACTACGCTATACACATCATTCGCCCGCTTTTTATATTTCCGCCGACAAATAAAAATCTTGCCTTCTCCCTTTGGAGAAGGTGGCGGCGAACGCCGACGGAAGAGGACAAAAACCCTCGCCTCTTGGCGAATCCGACGGAAGAGAAAAAGAAAAAAGCCTTCCGGAATAAGGAAAGCTTTTATTGCAAAAATCCGATTTTCCTATAATTAAACAGCGAAAACTTATCAGACGATCGTTACTTTTCTGCGGTCGATTTTAACGATTCCGTCCTCGCGAAGCTTTTTGATTTCACGCATCATCGCGGTCCTGTCCGCAAAAATGAGATCGGCAAGGCGCGTGAGCGTGATGTTCAGATAGAACACGTTACTTCCCGCTTCCTCGGCGCAATTTTTGAAATAACAGATAAGTTTATCCCTCATCGTGCGCCCGAGCAAAACGTTTGTACGAGCGGCGTACGCCGCAATTCTTTTTTGCTGAGCCTTGACAAGATTTTTCAGAAATACGGGCGGAAGCTCGGAAAGATCGACTTCCGAAACGTCCGCAACACCGACGGTACATTTCGATTCCGCCGTGATAACCGCGTAATCTCTGCCCGAAAACTCGTTATTCGCGCCGTAACCGAACACTTCGCCGACGGAAATACGTTCAATAAGAGCGGTAGTCCCGTTTTCGTCGGTGCGGAGAGTTTCCGCCGCGCCGTCGACAAGACAATACGCCTTTCCGTCGTTCTTCCCGTAAACGAAAATTTGCTCGCCGCGCGGAAAAGTTCTATATTTAAATTTCAATTTTTCCGTTACGAAAGCGATTTCTTCATCCGACAAGCCTTCGAAAAGGACGCATCTCGTTGTTTTCATAAGTTTTTATTTGTTTTCCTTTTTAAGTTCCTGAAGAATTTCCGCAAGGAGCTTTTCCGTTTCGGTGGGAACGGGCGGCTCGGGCTGTTTTACTTCTTCTTTCGGCTGCAGGCTTGCGGGTACGAATTCGGGGTGCATATCCTGCATTCTCTTTACCCAGCGTTTTTCGCTCTTCGTGAGTTCTTCGCCCGCTTGAAGCTTTTTCTCGAGTTTTTCCCTCATAATCGCGTTTAGGTTGAGCTTTTCCGAAGCGTGATTGATAAATTTAACGATCGAGAACACGACGAACGCGATAAGAAGGAAGTTGATTATGGACGAGACGAACGCGCCCCAGTCTATGTAAATGGATTTCGAGAGGTCTACCGCTCCGTCCGTGTATACGGTGTGCAGAAACGTATAAACAGACTCGAGCGAACCTTCCTGTTTGCCGTTGCAAAGCCAGATTACCCAGTTGATAATGGGCTTTAAGATACCGTTTGAAAGAGCGGTTACGATTGCCGTGAACGCTCCGCCGACAATTACGCCGACAGCCATATCGAGAACGTTACCCCTCTTTATGAAGTTGGCGAATTCTTTGAAAAATTTGCGCATCAATTAAGATTCTCCTTGTTTTTATCTTCTGCTTTAACGGGGGTTTCCTCCGCTACGGTCGAATTTATTATCGGAAGAATATACGGCGGAATATTGCAGTTCGCCGTGAACGACGTTACCGCCGCACGAAGGAACGGATAAAGAATATCGATCGCTTCTTCGGCGTAAACTCTCTGTTCCGCTTCTTTTTCGGCAACAAAATGACCGAACATAACGACGTTTAAATTAAACGGTACGGGCGAGGAAATATCCTCGTTTACTCTTACCGAAAGGTTGACGAAAAGATTTTTTCCGTTCTGCCCGAGTTTGCTTTCTATTTTCGGCGTAATGTGGAACTGCGTGTCCGGCTTTATCGCGCCGTTGAACTTGAACTCTATTTCGTTCACGCGGAACGTTACGAGCTTGATATGTCTGTCCATAATTTTATCTCCTTAAATCAAGTTAAATTAAGGCGAAAACAAAATTCCGATATAACAAAATTCCGATATAAAAAAAATTCCGATATTCCGCCTTTTTAAATAATTTTAAAACAAAAAAAGTCTTTTGTCAATTAAAATGCCGAGCCGACGGCAAAAGACGTTAAATTCTTTTGCCGTCGGCTCAATAAATCGTTTAAAAATTATTTTTTTAAGCCGCTTTTACATTAAAAGCGTTCCCTGTTCGGTGTTTACTACCTTATATATTTCGACTTCTTTCAAAGTATTCGCGTCGATATACACGTAGTAAACGGAATCGTTGTGAGTTCCGATAAACTCGTAAGCAAGCGTTTCGCGGCCGTTTCCGATAGGAATAACCGCAACTCTTTCGTCCTTTACGTCTAAGTTCACGTTTACCTTTTCGAAAGCTTCGCCTATCGTGTGCTTGGCTTTTTTCATAAGTCTGTCGGTGTGGTTCAGAAGATAATTATCCGCGTCGAGACCGGTTATCGTTCCCGTTTCCATACATACGTTAACTTTAACAAGGTCGGGATACATAATAACACCGTCTTCCGTATACGCAAAATTAAGGTGTTCCGTGCCGCCGGAAGCGTAATTCCAGACGCATTTCATATCCTTATATCCGAGTTTTTCGAGGAACGTACCTGCTTTTTCGATACATTCTTCGTCCGAAAGCTTTACTTCCCCGCAAGGCTTATAGGCGTTGAACATAACCACTTTTCCTCCGACCTCGGAAATCTGCGCGAAAATTTCGCCGCCTTTCGTCATAGAGGAAATATTGTAACAGGTTATGCTGCTGTTTTCGGTTTTCCCCGTAACGCTCGGCTTTCCTTCTCCGTAATCTTTGAATACTTCGCCGAAGATTTCCAGAGCTTTGTTTTCGTCGATCTTTTCGCCCGAAACCCCTTTAGCGGTTTTACTTTCGACGCCGTCCGAGAACGCGCCGTCGTAAATCATCTCGGGATAATCGACCGCGCCTTTTTCGAAATCGTTGAACTGAGCGATTATTATATCGTTGGCGTTGTTATCCTTTAATATACCGAAATCGTATTCTTCGCCGATTTTAGCCGAAAGAGTCGTTAAAGCTTCTTTTAAATCGGTGTTGATATTATACAGTTCGACGAGCCTTTCTATATCGTCATTAGTGAGCGTTTGCTCGTCTATAAGTCGATTATTGAGGTATTTTGCATAGTCGCCGACCTGATTTACATACTTCGAAGCATAGTACTTGGACTCGTCCGTTATGGGGAGAGAGGCAAGCGAAGAATCGGCAAGATTGCTCTGAACCATAATGTCTCCGAGTATTCTCTGCTGACTTTCGGGATCACCCGAAACGAACAATTTTGACATATTCGTTTCGATATTGTCCACATATCCTACGAGGTCGTAAAACGCCCTTTCGGTAGCTTCAGTTCCTCCGTCCTTTTTACCGAAATCGAGAACGTCGGTGAAAAGGGAGAGGGCAAGAACCGAACCGAGAACGAGAACGGAACAACCGAGCGATATAACCGCCGCAAGCCAACCGCCGAGACCTCTCGAACGATTTTCTTTGCCGCGTTTCGCCCTTGTTTCGGCTTTTTTCATCTTTCTTTCGTTCGCGGCTTCGCGACGCTGACGTTTCATTTCCGCTCTTCTTTCCGCTTTAGCCTTTTTAAGCTCGGCTTTTCTCTCGGCTTTTTTGGCCTTGATTTTAAGTTTCGCCTGTTTTTCGCTCGCGATGCGTTTCTGTCGCTCTTCCTTACTTTCGTGTCTGAGTTCCTCGCGGCGTTTAAGTCTTTCTTCTCTTTTCGCGATACGCATTTCCTTTAAGGACTCGTACTTCTTCTTTCTCGCTTCCGCCTTTGCCTTTCTTACCTGTTCTTTTTTCTGTTTTGCTTCTTCTTTCTTCTTTTTCTTTTCTTCCTTTTTGGCAAGTTTGGCTTTGGCTTTTTCTTCTCTCTTGCGCTCGTCGGCTTTCGCCTTTTTCTCGGGGGTTTTTTTGCTCTTTTTCGTTGCGCTGCCCGCCTGAGCCTTTTTCGCGTTGGTTTTACGTTTCGGAGGCGCAGTTTCGTTCGTTAAAGCCGCGTTTTCTACTTTTTCCATAGCGCTGTTTTCTTTTACGTTATCTTTTCTTTCTTCCATAACTCCTCCTTAAAGCGCAAACACGTGAGAACCTATCGTCACCACGGTTTTCCTCGAGAAAATCCATTTGCTGGTCGCGACCGCAGGGTTGTAATAATACAAACTTCCGTAAGACGGATCCCAGCCGTTCATAGCGTCCTTTGCCGCCGAAAGCGCGGTTGCGTTCGGAGCCATATTTATCTGCCCGTCGCTCACGCAGGTGAACGCGTAAGGCTGATAGATGACCGCCGAAATGGTGTTCGGGAAAGACGAACTTTTAATTCTGTTTAAAACCACGGCTCCCACCGCGACTTGTCCCGAATAAGTTTCTCCTCTCGCTTCCGCGTAAATAAGCCTTGCGAGAAGATTAACGTCGGAACTCGAGTAAACCGAATTCGTTTTCTGAGACGAGGTGGCGTAAATTCCCAGAGCGTTAAGAGTTTTGGTACCGACTATTCCGTCCGCCGTAAGGCTGTTTTTTTTCTGAAATAAAATTACCGCTTTGCGCGTTCCCGAACCGAAGATTCCGTCGACCGCACCGCTGTAATAACCCCAGTTTTTGAGTTTTTGTTGTACTTGTTTTACGGTAGAACCCGTGCTTCCCTGTTTTAAAGCGAGCGTTTCCACGGCTTCGATCTTCATTTTAGCCGCGCCCGTCGCGTTACGTTGAATCACGACGGCAGAAAACGTGCAGCAAAGCGCAAGAATGACCGCAAAAAAAGCAAGTCTGGTTATTTTTCTGTTCATTTTGCATAACTCCTTTTCTTATTTGCTTTTTCCGATCGTATTAAGAAAAGGAGTTTTCGCCGGGAAACGCCGAAAAATCAATCTTTTTCAGCCCGCGTTTTTGCTCGTTTTCTTCTTCCGGTCGGAGATTATCTCTGCTATTTTCGAGCGGTACTTAACGTTTTCGCCCGACGTAAAACAGAGTGGCGGATACACGACGCACCACCAATTGTCGCCTTCCGCTTTTCCGAGTTCCACGATAACCGCGTCGTAATACCCGCTTTCCAAAGTTAAATCGCCGTATACTCTCGTGGGGAACTTTTCGTTCCTTATCTTAACGGAGGAAGAATACCCGTATCCGTTTGATTTAAGTATGCCGTCGATTCTTTTTTCCATATCTTCTTTAAGCGAAGATATTACGTCCGCAGCCTCGTCTTTACTTTGACAATCGGCAAGATACGGGGTGAGATAAGGAACTATATCGTCTCTGATTTTGTACTTTATGCTCTGGTCGTACGCGCTGTCGGAATTAGCGCGGATATGTATCCGCAAATATTCCGCTTTTTCGCTTACGCCGCTTCCCGTTCCGCACGCAATCGTCATAAGTATTATGATTAGTAATTCCAAACTTATGCAAAATTTTTTCATAGAATAATCCTCTTTTTCTTATTTTTGATTAAAGACAAGCGGGGCGTCTCTTCTTAAACCCGTTTGCCTGTCGGCAAAGAGATTATAACCAAACGAGATCGTTTTTATACGACAGCCGCAAAATTTCATCCGTATTTTTTGTTTTTTGTTTTTTGTTATGTAAACTGCGGAAAACCGTCCGAATTATATTAAAAGCCCATCCGAATATGAAAATCCGAAAAATTTAAACATTAAAAGCCGCCGAAACGAAAAGGGCGATTTCGATCCGAATTTCAAACCCCTTTCCGCCTTGGCGGCTTATTTACATTATATTAAGTTATTATCAATATTAAGTTATTATCAGCCGAAAATACCGAAAAGCTTTTTCTCCGACGGGTTTACGGAAGTTACGTATTCCGCGTCGAAATCTTTGTTTCTCAACTTTCCGACTGCCCAACGACAAAGTTCTTCCGTTTCGAAAATCCCGAAAACAGTGGAACCGCTGCCCGTCATTCCCGCGCATAAAGGAGAAAGCGAACGCATTTCGTCTAAATTCTCCTTAACTTCGGCGTTTAAATTACTTGCAGGCAGATACAAAGCGTTATTTACCTCTTTGCAAAGCGCGTTAATATCTCCGCTTTTCAAAGCATTTTCGGCAGATATGTTATCGGAAAGGATCCCGTCCGCGCCGCTTAAATCGAATTCTTTGTAGCAATCGGCGGTATTCACCCCGCTTGTACCGTAAATCAGAACGAAATGAAGCTTCGTATCGGCGTCGATTTTCTTTACCTTTTCACCTCTGCCCGAAATAAGCGCGAACCCGCCCGAAAGCATATATCCCGTATCGCTGCCGAGCGCGTCCGCAAGCGGTTTCACGTCTTCGCTTACGTCATACGCCTTTTTCATCGCGTTCAGAACCCCCGCAGCGTCCGCCGAACTTCCGCCGAGACCGCCCGCAAGAGGTATTCTTTTAACGATTTCTATATCCGCTCCGCCTGTTTTGAAAGTTTCCGAAAAAAGCTTAGCGGCTTTGAACGCGTTGTTTTTCTCCTGCGGAATTTCTTCGCCCGCGCCGCGCATTTTCAAGGTTATTTTATCGTCCTTTCGCGCGGATAAAATCACAGTGTCGCAAAGGTCGATTGTCGTAACGAGACTTTCTATATCGTGAAAACCGTCCGTCTCGCCGCAAATATTGAGCGTAAGATTTATCTTCGCATAAGTTTTTACTTTCGTTCTCATCTTAATCCTCTTTTGTCCCCGAAAAAGCGGTATAAAAGACAACCGTCGAAGCCGCCGCTGCCGCAACCGACGTTACCGACGTTAAATTTTTTGTCTGTAAATAACTATTCTTTCGTCGCCTTTAAGCGGAAATTCAAGTCCTTCGTTGCATCTTAGAATTTCGTCGCCCGAAACCCGTAACTGTTTGGAAATATCCCATAAGGTATCGCCGCTTTGCGGCACGTAAACGCTTATCGCGCTGTTCTCGCTTTTCCTTATTCCCGTTTCGTTCACGCTATCTATTACAGTGATTTTTTTAACGATAATCGACTTATAGACGGCTTTTACGGTACAGTTGAAGTAAACCGAGCCATCTTTTAAGGTCGCTTCGAAATCGCTTAAATCGACTTTAAGACACGATATTTCCCCTTCGGAAGTTATATCGAAAGAATACGGCATTTCGCAGTTTACGCTGCTCGTTCCGTTGTCCGCATTTCTGAAAACAACGTCCGCGCGGATTATTCCGTTCACGGTTACGCCGTTTTTATTTTTAACCGTTCCGAGAACGGTTATTCTTTCCCCGAAGGAAGTTACTATTTTTCCGCCGTCCGGAACGTCGCCCGAAGCCGCGCCCGAAACGTTTTCGCTTACAGAGCTTTGCCCCGCGAAAAGAGTTACGGGGATTTCGCATCTGGTCGTTTCGATATCGCTCGTAACCGAATAAACGTCGTCCGCAACGGAAACGGCGGTCGCTTCCACCGATTCGCCGGAAAATGTAAGCGTAACTTCGGCGTTTACGGTGCTTTTGCCTTTGGCTTCGTCCGTGAAGACTTTGAACGAAACGCGCACCGGTTCGCAATCGCCTTTGGCTCGCATATCGGGAAGAGATCCCGCGTTTTCAAGCTCGAACCTGAACGGAATACAGCGTTTTTCTTTTAATATATCATTATTGTCGGAAAAAGGCAAGGTCTTTAAAAGCAAAACGACTTCGCCCTCGAAAATTACGCACGAAACGCCGCTCGTAATCGATTTAAGGCAAGCCGTCGCGCCGTAACAAAGCACCTCTTTTATGCCGTAACCGACGTCGAATTCGTCTGTTATGACGAACGTGTCGTAAGTTATGCCGGAAGACGAATCGAATTCTTCCGTTCTTTCCCTGACGAGAAGATTTTCCCCGCCCGAAAGAGCCTCCGTTTCCGTTCTTTTCATTCCGACAGCCGAAACTTTAACCGCGCATTTCGCAATGTAACCGTCCTGTGAAGAAACGGCGCGCGCGTCCTCGCAACAAACCTTGACCGACGCGCCCGCAAACGGAATTTCGGCGGTTAATTCGTCGGAAAAATCGGCTTTTTTAAACCCGTCCTCGGCAAGATAAATAAAGCAATACGCGACTTTTATTTTCGCCGTTGTCGTGGTTTCCTTGTTTTCCGCGCCGACGATAAACGCCGTTGCGGATAAAGATACAGGTTTTTTAACGTCCTCTTTGGTAGGAACGGAACTTTCCGAGCTTAATTTAACCTCGTAAAAGGTCTGCTCGCTGCCAATCACTTTGCCGTACTCCGGCTTTATCATAATATTATACCTCCAAGCATTCTCTGCTACTTTTCGATATAATATATGCCACTCTCCGCAACAATATGTTTTCTTTTATCCGACA
The DNA here is from genome assembly GCA_934271735.1 of uncultured Clostridia bacterium. Lineage (GTDB taxonomy): Bacteria > Bacillota > Clostridia > Christensenellales > Borkfalkiaceae > UBA10281. The sequence goes on from CAKQSB010000027.1 coordinate 9,231, forward strand.
ATACTCCGTATTTTATTTTTCCCCGCCCGATGGTTGTCGAACCGTATACACGTCGAACCCCGCAACGCCGTAATGCCTGCCGAATTTCAGAATATCCGCCGATCTGTCGAGACCGTCCGCGATCGGTCTTATCGCCGCGGAATTCATCGGAACGTTCGTAAGATACGCCACGACGAAGAACCAACCGCAGACAAACGCGGCGTTTTGGCAGGGTTCGTATTATTCTTGTCTGACATACCAGACGAGAATAAAACGAACCATGGTCTAACGGCGGATTTTTGACTAATACTTCGTTCTGCTCGCGGCTTATACGTCAAGTATTAACCCGTTCGCACGCCTTGTCTTAGCCTAAAAATACGCCGTTAGACTTGTAGCCGAGAAGAACCTCTGATAAACTCGCCTTGAAGCCGTCTTTTCTATGCTTTACGGCAAATCCGCCCTCGTAGTATTTGTATACAACTTCTGTCGCCTTCGCCATAAATCATTAGAAAATACGGCTTCAAGGTTGCCCTATATATTAAGTCATCGATACCGCAAATTTTCAGGCGCGCCTTGCGATTAAGGCAAGGCGTTTCCGCGGGTTAGTATACAAATACAAGCCGTGGAAAGAACGAAGAATTAAGCGTAAGGCACGCCTGAAAATCGAGTTTAGCAGGGGTTCTTCTCGACTATCAACCAAAACACCGATATTTTCGATGATTTTTGATAAAGGCGAGTGCAGATGTACTTGACGTACTTCAAACGAGAATTTGCCAAAAAGCACGGAAATTGCGGCGTTTTGGCAAGGTT
>CAKQSB010000028.1 GCA_934271735.1 uncultured Clostridia bacterium
AAAGTTATTTTAAACTCGTTACTAATCTCTCTTGATTATTAACATTCTATGCAGTTGTCAATCTTCAACTCTCCGTAATACTACGGACGCTCCGCCGAGCTACCGTTCGGCAAGAAACACAACGTGCTTCTCAATGTGAGCTTACATATAATAACATAAGCCATTTTGTATGTCAAGCGTTTTTTCAAACTTTTTAAATTTTTTTTTCGAGTTTTTTTGCAGAACATTTTCAGCCGACCCGATATTGCCTCAATAAACATAAAAGCGGGATTACGGAAACAGATCCGCGACCCCGCCTTATCATTATATTAAAATATTTAATTATTCATGTAACATTTTCATAAAATCGGTTTTCATTTCCTCTATCTGCTTTTCGGCGTGAGCCTTATCCTTGCTCTTGATAGAATAATAAATTTTAAGTTTCGGCTCTGTACCGCTCGGGCGAAGGCAAACGAAACCGCCGCTTAAAAGCTCGTAATAAACGCAGTTTACGCCCTTTATATCGAGTTCGGTTTCTCCGTCCTCGGACGTTCTTACGCCGGAAAGGTAATCTCTCACTGCGCAGACCGAATAAATCCCGATGTTCGTAATCTTTTTCTCTCTCATTTTTTCGACGGCGGCGTTCATTTCTTTCATTGCGTCAAGTCCCGAATACTTCACGCTCTCCGTACAATCGAGAACGTAACCGTACTTTTCGTAAATTTCGCAAAGTCTCTGATAAACGCCCTTGCCGATAAATTTATAATAGCACGTCATTTCGGCGAAAAGCATACTCGCAACGACTGCGTCCTTATCCCTCGCGTGAGTTCCGCGAAGATATCCGCAGCTTTCCTCGAAGCCGAACAAAAATACTTTTTCTCCGGTAGCTTCGTATTCCTTGATTTTCTCGCCGATAAACTTAAATCCGACGGGTGTTTCGACAAGCTCTACGTTATAATTGTTGCAGATAAGCTTTGCCATACCCGTGGAAACGAAACTTTTCACGACAACGCCGTTCGACGGGAGTTTATTCTCGGCTTTAAGTCTTTGTAAAATATAGTCGAGGAGCAGAATACCCGTCTGGTTACCCGTTAAAGCCTCGAACTCGCCCTCGTTGTTTCTTATCGCCACGCCTAAACGGTCGCAATCGGGGTCCGTACCGAAAACTACGTCCGCTTTCACCTTGTTCGCGAGGTCGATACCCATAGAAAGAGTTTCCTTAAACTCGGGGTTAGGCACCTGAACGGTCGAAAAATTCACGTCGGGAACAGCTTGTTCCTCCACGACCACGGGCTTTATGCCGATTTTCTTCAATATAGTCATAACAGGAACGTAACCGCTGCCGTGAACGGGCGTGTAAACGATTTTTATACTCTTTCTGACTTTTTTGACTTCTTTTCTCGAAAGAGAAAGCTTTACAAGCTCCTCGTAATATCTGTTCTGGAAACTTTTGCCGATAACGACGAGCATCTGCGGATTGTTTTTCGATTTGATCGATTCCACGGAAGTTTCCTTAACCGAAAGATAGTCCGTGATTTCGGAAATATATTTAACGACCTCGTCGGTATCTTCGGGCGACATCTGCGCGCCGTCTTCGCCGTAAACCTTATAGCCGTTATACTCTTTCGGGTTATGGCTCGCGGTTATCATTATGCCCGCGAAAGCGTTGAGATTTCTTACCGCGTAAGAAAGCATCGGGACAGGTCTCGGCTCGGGATAGATATAAACCTTTATATCATTATATAATAATACTCCCGCCGCGGCTCTTGCGAAAAGCTCCGATTTGTTTCTCGTGTCGTAAGAAATAGCCACGCCTCTTTGCATTGCGGCTTTACCGTTAGCCTTTATAAACTCCGTAAGACCTTTTGTCGCGCGTCTTACGGTGTAAACGTTCATTCTGTTCGTTCCGTAGCCGATAATGCCGCGCATACCTGCCGTGCCGAATTCGAGTTCCGCGCCAAATGCGTCCTTTATAGCTTCTTCGTCTCCGCTTATTTTCTTAAGTTCGGAAACGCCTTCCGGGCAAAGATATTCGCTCGAAATCCAGTTTTCGTAATTTACTTTATAATCCATATTCTCCGTCAGCTCCCTCATAATTTACCCGAGCGGAAAGTTTTCGTCAGGCAAAATAACGATTATTTCTTTCTTTAAACGTTTTCATTATATAATATTCGTTGATAAATGTCAAAATATAATTCGGAATTTACAAAAAATAATAATTATTGTTTACTTTTGTCGTTTAAAATGTTAAAATGAGAATGAAAAAATATTCGGAGGAAAAAATGGAAAAACCGATTATCAGTATCGTTACGCCCGTTTACAACGAAGAAGAAAGTTTACCCGCTTTTTACGAAAGGGTCGTTCCGATAATGGAAAAAATAGGGCTTCCTTTCGAAATAATCGCCGTCGACGACGGAAGCAGAGACAGAAGCCTTGAAATCATAACCGAACATTGCAAAAACGACCCGCGCCTTAAATGCGTGAGTTTTTCGAGGAATTTCGGTCAGCAAGCCGCATTTTTCTGCGGTCTTTCGAGCTGCTCGGGAGACGCGGCGATTTTAATCGACGCGGATTTGCAAGACCCGCCCGAAATTTTCCCCGAAATGATAGCCAAGTGGCAGGAAGGGTACGACGTCGTTCACGGTGTGAGAAGAGTCCGCAAAAAGGAATCGCTTTTCAAAAAGGCATCTTCCGCGATGTGGATAAATATGACGCGAAAACTTTCCGAACTCGATATTCCGAAAAACGTAGGCGAATTCAAACTTTACGGGAGAAAGGTCATAGACGCGATCATCGCGCTCCCCGAAAGAAGCAGATCGCTTCGAACCGAGGTCGCGTGGGTCGGATTCAAGCAGACTTCCGTCGAATTCGACAGAGAGGAAAGAAAGGCGGGCGAAACCAAATTCACACTCAAAAAGATGATACGTTTCGCCGAACAAAGCACTATTCCTTATAGCCCCAAGGTTTTGAAACTTTCGGGGAAACTCGGAATTTTCGGCGCGGTTTTATCGTTAGCGGCGTTCATAACGTTTATCGTCCTCGCGGCGATAGGAAAACCGCTTCCGCTCGAGGCGTGGCTTTTCCCGACGATAGGGCTTGCCTGCTCGATTCTTCTTATCTCCCGCGGAATTTCCGATCTTTACCTCGCGTATATGTACGAAGATATCAAGAACAGACCCATTTACATTGCGAACAAAAAGATAAATTTCGACGACAAGGATACGACAAATGGTTAATATCGGCAACGACTGGGACGAAGTTTTAAAGGATCTTTTCAAAAGCGAAAATTACGAAAAGATAAGAGAGTTTTTAAAGAGCGAATATTCTCTGCATACGATTTACCCCTCGATGTACGACATATTCAACGCATTTAAAATAACGCCCTATAAGTCGATTAAAGCCGTTATTTTGGGTCAGGATCCCTATCACGAACCGGGGCAGGCACACGGGCTTTGCTTCTCGGTCAAGGAAGGGACGAAGCTTCCGCCGTCGCTCGTGAATATTTATAAAGAGCTTTATTCCGACCTCGGAATCGAGCCTTCCGAAAGCGGCGATCTCACTGCCTGGGCGAAACAGGGCGTACTTCTTTTAAACACTACTCTTACGGTCAGAAGAGGCGTTGCAAACTCTCATTCCAAATGCGGTTGGACGGAATTTACCGACGAAGTAATCAAAAAAATATCGGAAAGAGAAAAACCCGTCGTGTTTATCCTCTGGGGCGGCAACGCGAGGGCGAAAAAATCGCTCATAGACCTTTCAAGACATTTTGTTATCGAAAGCGCACACCCGAGTCCGTTATCCTGCTATAACGGATTTTTCGGAAGCAAACCGTTTTCGAGAACTAACGAATACTTGAAATCGATAGGCGAAACGCCGATAGACTGGCGACTTTAAGTCGTTTATTTCGGATATTTTATAACGATAATCGACTTATAGACGGGTTTTCACGACTTATTTAATCTTTATGCGGAGGAAATAAAAATGGACTGGGAACAAATATGGCAATCCGTTCGGAGTTGGCTCAACACGACGGGAATTAAAATTCTCATCTCGATAATCCTTATTTTAGTATCGTTTGCGATTATCAACAAAATCTGCAAATCGATTGCGAGAAAGGAAAGAAAAATCGAAGCAACGGGAAAGGTTGACAAAACTTTATACAGAACGCTTTCTTACGTTTTGAAAATCGTTCTGAAAATTCTCGTGGTTATCGCGATAATCGGCTATCTCGGACTTGACACGAGCGGAATAAGCGCGCTTATCGCATCGCTCGGAGTCGGCGTTGGCTTAGCCGTCAACGGCGCGCTCTCGAATTTCGCGGGCGGCGTGCTGCTTCTTGTAACGAGACCGTTTAAGGTTGACGATTACATCGAGGCGTGCGGTTATTCGGGTACGGTCGAGGATATTTTTATCTGTAATACCAAGATAATAACGCCGGACAACAAGGTCGTTTATCTCCCCAACGGAAAGCTTTCCACAAGCGAAATCGTGAATTACTCAGAAAAGGATTTAAGGCGCGTGGATTTTACGTTTTCAATCGCTTATTCGGACGATTTCGAAAAGGCAAAATCGATTATTCTCGGCGTTGCCGAAAACGAACCGCTCATTTTAAAGGATCCTGCGGGGCTTGTGAGAATGCAATCCCACGGCGACAGCGCAATTATGATTGCGGCGAAATTCTGGTGCAAAAACGCCGATTACTGGACAGTTTATTTCGATATCACCGAGGGCGTTAAAAAAGCTTTCGACGAAAACGGTATAGAAATCCCCTTCAATCAGCTCGACGTTCACGTTAAAAACGATTAAAAATATAGCTCAAAAAAAATTTGCGCCGCCCGAAATTCGGTTTTATCCGAAATTCGGGCGGCGCGCTTTATTTACCTGTTATCGTTATCCGAAACTTCCCCGGGAACATACTTCCCACTTTTTTTATGCGTTTTAACACATTCCGTAAGCAAATACTCTATCTGCCCGTTCACCGATCTGAAATCGCTTTCAGCCCACCTCGCAAGCTCGTCGAACAAATCCGCGCTTATCCTCAGCGGAATTTGCTTTTTCTTCCCGTCGTTCATCTCAATAGAGACTTCCCGAATTTACTATGGGCTGAGCGTCGCGATTGCCGCAAAGAACAACTAAAAGGTTAGAAACCATCGCAGCTTTTCTCTCTTCATCGAGTTCCACCGTGCCGTGTTCTTTAAGTCTTTCGAGAGCCATTTCAACCATTCCGACAGCGCCGTCGACAATCATTTTTCTCGCGTCGATAATCGCGGAAGCCTGCTGACGTTGAAGCATTACCGCCGCAATTTCGGGCGCATAAGCAAGGTAAGTTATGCGCGCTTCGACAATCTCAAGCCCCGCGGTCTCCACTCTGGACTGAATTTCCTTCTTGATTCTCTCCGCGACAACTTCGCTCGAACCCCTCAAACTTCCCTCGTCCGCTAAGCCGTCGCCGGTTGTGTCGACGTTGGGCGCGACGTCGTAAGGATAAATTCTGACGATATTTCTGAGCGCGCTGTCACACTGAAGCGAAAGATATTCCTTGTAGTTATCCACGCAGAACACCGCCTTAGCCGTATCGACGACTCTCCAGGTAACGGCGATACCTATTTCGACGGGATTACCGAGACAATCGTTAATTTTCTGACGATTGTTGTTTAAAGTCATTATTTTGAGCGATATTTTCTTATTCGGCACTGCCACGTTCACCGTAACTCCGTCGCTGTTTACGCTCGTTGCGGGCGTAAGCGTTTTAACGTCTCCGCTCTGATTAAGTTTAGTGTCCGAAGCGGGATTAACCGCCGAACAGAACGGGTTTACAGCATAAAAACCGTCGCCTTTGAGTGTACCTATGTACTTACCGAAAAGGGTTAAAACCAAAGCTTCCTGCGGTTTCAAAACCTTAAGCCCCGCAAACATAAATACGGCGACAAGAACGAGAATTGCCGAACCGACCATCAGAACCGAGCCCAGAACATAATTTTCGACTTCGATTTTGCCGCCGCCGAAGATAAATCCCGCAATTCCGATAATCACAAACAGAATACCGAGCAAAAGATTTCTCATTCCGTGTTTTTTGCCTTGTAAAACTTTTTCTTCCATTTTTCTCTCCTTGAAATTGTTTTGATATCTTTATGATATCACATTTAACTTACGCTGTCAAGCAAAAACATAAAAAAGAGACTTTGTTAAAAAACAAAATCTCCGTTTTTGTCTTTCCGATCCTCCGCAAACAGAAAAATCAGGAATAATACATCGCTTTTTTAGTTATGTTAATATACTCTCTGTAAGTTGTTTTCAGCAATTTCGGATATTCGTTCGGTTCATCGTACCTTATCCATTCGATAGCCGACGGATTTAAAAACTTCTCTATATATTGATTAAGTTCTTTTCTTCTGAATCTGCCCAAAGCCTTAATCGCGCATTGAGAAACGTAAAATTTCTGATCTTCGGCGATCGTTCCGATCCAGTTTTCGGGAATAACGGTAACGTAATCAAGCGCTTTTATCAGATACGGTATAGCTTTTTCCACTCTCAGCTTGCCGAGCATCTGCACAAGATAACAAGCTTCCATCGTAACGTCGTTACTCAGAAATTCGAAATACGTATCCAGATATCTTAAATCGCAAATTTTCGCAAGCGTTTGCGACACGACGTTTAAAAAATCCCAGTTATGCCAGACAAGAACAAGACGAACCGTGGTCTGACGGCGTATTTTTGACTAATACCGCGTTCCGCTCACGTGTTATACATTGAGTATTAACGCGTTCGCGCGCCTTGTCTTAGTCTAAAAATCCGCCGTCAGACTTGCAAGCAACCAAAACGCCGATATTTCCGATGATTTTTGGTAAAGACGAACGCCGACGTACTTGCCGTACTTCAAGTGAGTATTTGACAAAAAGCGCGGAAATTGCGGCGTTTTGGCAAGGTTTGTTTTATTCTTGGCTGGCATAAGGGTGCAAGTATTCTCTATATTTTGAAATAAGATATTCGGTGGCATTGTCGAACCCTTTCACTCCAAGCGCGCTTATATACATCATTTTCCACCACTCTTCGTCGAATTGTTCGATATATTTGATTAAAATAGGAACGGCGCGTTTATCATCATTCTTGATTTTAAAGCTGTTAATCCAGTAATCAAATTTAATCTTATTTTTCCTTAATTCGGAGAACATTTTGCGTCGGACTTTATAATTATGCCGATTTTTCGGTTTCAGCATATCGATAAACTCCCCGAAAATATATCTTCTCATTTTTTAAGCCCTCCTCTCAGAACAAGACCGACCGCGCCGATTTTACTTTTTATCGCTTTGTCTGACCAATTTATCCCGAAACAATTCCTCGAATTTTTCTATCGTTCCCTCTATGAGCGACTTTTTCTCGCAGATAAACATATTGCTTTTATGAGGAAAGTAAAAATAAAATTTATACCATTCTCCCATATCCGCAACTTTTTCACGTCGACAAAATCTTTGCTTTCGTTACGTTCGGCGAAGCTTCCGTATATAACTCCGTCGATTATTTCTATTTCGCAAAAAATATTGTTGGAATAGTTCTATTGACTTTATTATCAAGTTTCGATTTCGGCGACAAAGAAACGGTTACGATAAGAAATATTATCGGTATAAGCAATATCAGAGCGAACCAATAGGTTGTTATCGCCATAATTAAAATGCCGACGATAAAAGGAAGCGAAACAAATAAAAAAATGAGTTTCTGAACGTCTTTCAGGTAATAATATTTACACTCTTCCGATAAGTTTCCGAAAATTTTATCATTTTATTTTTCACCCTTTCCCGATTTTTTTATTTCGTTTATTTTCCCCGTCGATTTATCGAAATCCGATTTTCGCCGTATTTATCTCTGTTGTTAAGAATAAGATTAAGCGAATCGCGCGTCATAAAACCTTTGGAATACCCCGTGTCGGAGTCGAAATTAAAATGATGCGTCCCGGGTTCGCTTTTTAAATCCGTCAAAGCCCCGATAAGAAAATCTATGCTTTTATTATCCAATTCGATCTGTACGGTATATTTATCGACAGTCTCGATTTTCATTCTCCCCTTAACGTCTTCGTCCGCCATAACGGGGGAGTAGAAACATATTTCGTTTATCTCCTCCGCTCTTTTTTTCAATTCTTTCAAAAACCCGTAAATCTCCTCGTCGGAAAATTTATTGATACAATCGTCCGCTTTCGAATAGTAAAATTCGATTAAATCGACTATCTTCTTTTTTATTTCCCGCGGCAAACTCTTATTTTTCTTTATCGGCTTTATTTCTGAATCGACGTCAAAAGTTTCAAGCTCGTTATACATATCGTTTGAAACTTGTCGTATACCCCGAGACAAATCAATCCCGCAAAGATAATTTATAAACGTTTTAACAATCTCCATATTTACCCCTTATGTTTACCTATTTGAATTTATTTATCAGACCGCAAATACGCTCTCATTTCGGGTCGGCTTCTTCTTTTTCGACGAACAAATTCAGTATTTCGTCTGTTTTAGGGAAAAATATTACCGAATTTGTCTTTGTCCTTATAAACAAACAATTTTTCGTGACTTTTGTCTTTTTAATATCGGTTTTTCTAAGTCTGTTTACGCTTTTTGCCGAAAGATTTTCAAATAAATATTCATCGCCTTCGCAAGAAACAGTTTCTTCCACGTTTCCGTCGGAATCGGCGTCTCTGAAATATAATTTCAAGTTCTTTTTGTAATAAAAATATACTCTCACAACATACAGAAACAGTAAAATCAATACAAAAAGCGATATATAAGCATTTCGCAATGTTGCTATATTATGCTCCGGTATATTCCCGGTCACAAAACAATAAACAGTGAAAGGGATTAAGATAAAACCGAAAATAATAAAAGGTTTTAACACAAACCGGGTTGTCTCCCACGCATAAACCCTAATATCTTTCACATTCTTTTTGACGCTGATCACAACCGCCCTCACAATTCACAAATTCAAATTTTAACTATCTTAATTGTATTTATCAATTTGAACTATCTTAATTATATCTGTCTTAATTGTATCATACTTTCCCGTTATTTGTAAAGGTCTTTTCCGAAAATACTCAAATGCTTTTCAAATGAGAAATGTTGCCGTTTCCCGCAAGCGGGATTCTCTCGGCAAGGTTTGCAACAGAGTTGCAAACGTGAACCAAATTTTTCCGTTCTTCGATTATGCTTTTATTTTTCGTTA
>CAKQSB010000029.1 GCA_934271735.1 uncultured Clostridia bacterium
CGCTCGCTTGCAGTGCGTAAAGCACAGCTTCGTTCGCGCTCTTAAAAAATCATCTGAAAATACGCTCTTTTCGGCGCCTACCCTTTGAGAACCCCGACACCTGCCATATTTTAAGGCATATCTTAAGCGAAATACTTTGTTAGCCTCATTTGTAGTATTGTGATACAACTGCAATCGGCTGCCTTGTCTTTCGCAAATCTATGCCTTAAAATTCGAAGACTTTAGGGAGCGGGATTTCAGAAGATTTTTATAAAACGGGAACTTAGGCGTATAAAATACGCCAAGCGAGCGTTTGAGAAAAATGGCGGAAATACCGCCCCTAAAGATGGCTGAAATCGTGGTTCTCAAAGGGTTATTGCGGAAAAGAAAACGCCGCTTAGAGGCATACGTTTTTGCAAGGCAAACGACCGAAATTGTACTAAGTACTAAAGGCTCGTTTAACACGGCAAAAACCGATTTATTGCCGCAAAAATAGTTAGTGATAAGGAATGGAATCCCTAGTCGAATTCTGGGGTGTACCCAATATAAAATAGTTTAACGGCGGAAGCAACTAAAAAAGTTGCCGCCGTTTTCAGTATTTATGCCAAACAAAAGTAATACGAACCCCGCCAAAACGCCGATTTTACGCCCTTTTTGTCAAACTTTCGCTTGAAGTACATCCGGTACGTCGTCGTTCGATTTTGCCAAAAATCATCGAAAAAAGCAGTGTTTTGGTTGCAGGCAAGTCTTGCGCCAATGTTTTCAGGTAAGACAATGCGCGTGAGCGCGTTAATACTAAACGTATAACACGCGAGCGCAACGCTGTATTAGCAAAAACACGGTCGCAAGACCGAGTTTCGCTTTATTCTTGTCTGGCTATATATTTTTAGATAGAGAACACCGTATTTTGCGTATTTATAGATTTTTCGGATAGAGAAAACGGTGCCGCAAAATATACGATAATTTAGTCAGGCCATTCGTTCTGTGTTTCCTGTTTCAGCAGAGTTGCGTAGCGCAACATTTGTTTGCGCGAAGATACGCCGAGTTTTTCCAGAATATTGTGGTTGTGGAATTTTAGCGTACTTTCGCGTATATCAAGTATATCGGCGATTTCTTTTGCGGTTTTGCCTTGCAGATAGAGGTTAAAAACGGTTTTTTCTGTTTTTGTAAGTTCTTTTAACCCGATTTTGAATGCTTCGTAGTCGTCAGGATCTATCTCGTTTTTGCGGGAATAAGCCAGCCGCTCGATTTCCGCTTGCCGCTTGTCGATTTCGCTGGTCTGGTTTTCGGTTACGATTGCAAGTTTTTCGTTCTGACGTTTCAGGTTTTCTGTTTCGAGATCGCGAAGTTTGTCCTGTTCGGCAAGATACACGAATAAGTCGTCGATTTCGATAATATCGGATTTTGTTCCGGCATGCTCCTGCATACGTATTTTTTCAAGACTTTTTATTACAGGGGAAACAAATTTTCGCGAAAAAATTACGCAAAGAACAACGGCGGAAAATACAAGTAAAAAGCACACCAATACAATTCTTATAACATTGACTGTCACGGTTTTGTCGAATTCGCTTTTCGGTTGCATAACCACAAGAGTGTAGGCCGTATCGCAGATAACGACTTCGTTTTTAGCGGCAATGAAAGTGTTTTCGCCGGAGAATTCGATGAGCGCGTCGTTTATTTCTTTGGGGACGAGCGTACCGCCCGGTTTTAAAGAATAGCCGCCGAGAACGCCTGCCCAAAACATATTTTCACAGTCTATTTTGCCGTCTTTTGCCGTTTTTGAAAAGGTGCAGGTCAGTTGTTCTAATCTTGTTGGTTGAGCAAAGAAATCTTTGAAGTAATTTTTCGAGATTTCAAACCCGCAAATGCCGTAATACGTCCCGTCTGCTCCGAACAGGGGAGTGAGGAAAGCCATTGCTTCTTCGCTCGTTCCGTTAAGCGTAAAAATATCGGTCAACAGCGATTTTTTTTCTTTGACGATTGTTTCGTTGAAGAATTTTTTTGTTTGCGGCACGAAATCGGTTTTGAATTCCAAACGCCATTTACGGTGCGGCATTACGTTGTTTTTTCTGCCGAGTTCCGCGCTGCCCCTGAACATCAGCAGCGTTTCGTCCGTGCGGTCAAGGGTGCTGCGTTGAAAATATAATCCCGTTCTGGATTTATCGGAGTTGGCTTCGCCCGTATTCACGGTTGCGTTAAGCATTATAAATGCGCCCGAAGCGTCCGCTTTAAGCAACTCTTCTTTAAGTTTAGGGAAAAGAACTTCCTGCACGCCTTCCGTATACAATTGAGAATCGTTGAGCGCGCTTATATGAATTCCTTTTTCATTCAGATAATTATCTATTATCGCCGAGGAATCGTTTGCGAGCATTTCGTTCATCATCGAAAGATCGTCAAAGTATTTTTCGATTTGCTTTGTATAGAATTCGTTTTGAAAAGTCAGATTGTTTGAATATTTTTCCGTTGTCGTAGAAAACTGTCCGACGAAAAACAAGCCGACCGCGATAAACATAACGACAACGAGAACGAGCGTAAGCATATATAACAAAAGCTTACGATGCATAGACGTTTTCTTTTTTTTGAAATCTATGAACTTCATATTCCGGTCGCTCCGTAATTTTTTTGTCAGCCGACGTTATTCAGCGCGGCTTTCATTTCCTCAACTATCTGTTCGCAAGTTGCGCCTTTTTCGTATCTGGTTTCAAGTGTGTTCTGGATGTTACGGATTTTTTCGTACAAAGCGTACACTTTGGTGTAATACCCGTCAAACGCCGGTTCTTTTTTGAAAGAGCAGGTCTCAACTGTTGTAGTCAGGGCTTTATAAAGGTTCCTGTATGCGTCCGACTTAAAAGAATTTTCGCCGATTTTTGCAAAAGCGCCCGTTCTTACGGGCATATAACCCGTTGAAAGTACAAAATCCACATTGCGGTGTTCTTCGGTGAACCATCTTGCGAAAACGTTTGCAGCCTCGGTTTTCTGTTCGGTCGTTTTATAAGCGCAAAGTCCGACGCCCGATTGCGTTGCGACTTTTTGTTTGCCTGTCTGTTGGGGCATGGGCAAGACTTTCAGATTCATGGCTTCCGAAGTGTTGTCGGGGTAGGTGATTTCGTCGTTGTAATAAAGCACGGAAGCCGAAGAGCCGATACCCGCGCAGGTCTGTCCCGTCATAACTTGCGTGTTGGAATACAAATCGGATACGACAATATGTCCTTTGGCGATAGATGTGGCAAACATATCGTATGCTTGTATCAGAGCGGGGTTGTTTGCGTCGTACCAGCCGTCTTTGTAAGAAATACTTTCTCCGCCGGATATGGCGCACAGTTCCGCAATCCTTATCAGATAATCTATTGCGCAGAACGGTTTACCGCCCGACCACTCGTAATATTTTTCGGCAACGGAGAAAAACCCTTTCCAGGATCCGAGGTCGGATAGCAAAACATTTTTGGCGGCGGCGAATCTGTCGAAAACTCCGCCTGCGATGAAGAGCATATAAGTCGATTTTGAAACGGGGAAAACAACAAGTTTATCGTCGACCATTCCGTCGCTTAAAAAATCGGGTACGAATTTGTCAAGTTCGGACGGGGAAAAATAATCGTTCCAATTCAGAAGATTATTCGCGCCCAGGCTGCGCGCGTCGCTCGAATGACAAAAGAATAAATCGGGCATTTCCTTGGAACCCGCTTTGCCTGTTTGCGCGTCTTTTAATTTTCTGCCGATCTGCGAGGCGTTTGACATCAGCGTAACGTTTATAATGATGCCTTTGTCTTTGCCGACGGTCGAGTTGAATTGTTCAACGATGTCGTTCATGGGCGAATTGACCTGCTCGCCGTAAACGTGCCACATAGTAAGAGTCGTCGGTTTTTTGGGGTCAAGCAAAGTGTTGTCTTTATTGCATGCCGTAAAAGTAAAGGGTACTGCGAGTGCCGTCGCAATGGCGATAAACAGTGAAATAATTTTTTTGACCTTACATCTCATATCGATCCTCCGTTACCGGTTACATGAGCGTTTGCCCACCCGATTTTAAAATTTTTTTAACTTTTTTTCGGTTTTCCCCACCTTTTAGCGGTTTGGGTGGGGGAATTTTTATTGTGTTTTTGATATACTCACGATGCTTAAAACGTTGCATGTACGAAAAGAAACGTTGCAAGTGTAAACAGTATATCACACATGCGCGCCAAAGTCAATTCGCATTTGCAATAACGAAAAAAAATCTTACATAACAAATGGACTTAAAAGGAGTTGCTATTATGACACACAACACAAGAAAAACCGGGATATTTACGCTTGCATTGGGGCTGGCTATGTGGCTTACGGTAATTCTCGGTATGGCGTCGGTCAACCCGCAGACGGCTCGCGCCGAAACGACGACGATCGATACGCTCGAGGTGGCGTTCAAAAAGGTAAACGCAGGTGACAGTCTTGCCGCCGCGTTTGAATTCGAGGACGAAACGGAAAGAACGCTCAAAGTTCCTGCCGGCGCAAATTATACCGCAACGCTTATGTTCATATCCAAAAACGGGCAAACGACAACGTTGTGGAGACAAGACAGCGCGTCGTTTCCGTGGAGCAGAGTTGAAGATCAACTGATCGAGCGGAAAGTTACGTATTGCATCCGCGTCCGTTTTGCGACGAAAGAAAACTATAAACTGTCCAAAGACGTTGACGCATTGAAAAGAAAGCTTAAAGTTTCCGGAGCGGAGCTCGGCAAAGGCAAGGATATAGAATTTTGGGAGAGTGCCGGGCAAGACCGCGCTTCAACAACAATAGATATGGATTTTATCATTTCCAGAGGAATGAATTATTTCGGTTATCCGCGATACATATCTCCCCGAATTAACGAAAAGGTAACGGGCAAAATAGGCACGGATTTTACCGATACGGGCATATGGATCAGCGGCGCGCCCGCTCCTTATACTTACGAGGCAAAGATTGCGCCCATAGGAACGGAAATTCAGACGGTCAATGTTTTTGACGAATCTACTTGCTACTATCAGATACTCGCGGTGAACGCTATGGATAGCGGAACGATGTACGTCACCGCAACGGCGGCGGACGGGCAGACTTGCGATATTCCCGTTACGATTGCAGCCGTATCGGGCGGACACGAGCATACATGGGTCGAACAAATCGAGAAGATAGATTACGAGCATCACGGCTACACAAAATGCACCGATCCTGATTGTCCCGGCGTTGCCCCTGCTTTTGACAAAGACTCGCAGTATACAAGCCACGAGTTCTATTCGGGTTGTACCGCAAAGTGCAAAACGTGTGGCGATCTCGGCAATCCCGACGCAAAGCACAATTTCTCTGCCGTTGCGAGCGGTGACGACTCAACTTGCCACGTGTTTAAGTGCGCTTGCGGCGAAGTTGAAAAAGACGAAAACGGCAACCCCGTTAAAGAAAAACACAGCGGCGGCATTCAGACATGTTTAAGCGGCGCAAAGTGCGGTGTGTGCGGAGCGGAATATCTTGCCGCTACGGGGCATAAGTACAAATTCAGGTCGTACGGGAACGGAGACGGTACTTACACGCACCTTGGATTCTGCAAATATTGCGGAAATGAAGATACCACTTTGAGACATTCTCCGAAAGGCGGTGTGGCGACCTGTCAGGAGCGTGCAAAGTGTGATTATATGTTTAACGGCGACGTCTGCGGTTGCGAATACGGCGAATTCAAAGCGCACAATTTCGTGGGAGGAATCTGCACCGAGTGTTCGTCGGGCGAGTATATCAGGGAAGTAGAAATAGACGTACCCGAATTCTATAAAGGAATGGCATACAACCCGTTGTTTTATCCCAACGTCATTAAAGGCAACGTCATTCCCAAGGGGGATATTTACTATAAGGCGTCTTTGGATCGCGACGGAAACGACTATTTGTGCAATGCTGCCGACTGCGACGAAGTGAAAATTACAAATAACAGCGTAATACTTTACGCTTTCAGACCGCATACAACCTGCAAATTCCCCGAAAGTGTCGAAGATCTCAATGTCATCTTGACTAACGGCGAACTTTTGAGTAAACAGATAAGGGAAAGCGACGGAAGTCTGGTTATACTGGTATTATTGCGCGTTGAAAACGCGGTGCAATCATTAAACGTCGAAGTTTCTCAACCGCTCGCCGGAAATCCTCCCGAAACGCTGAAAATCACCGAGAAAAACGGATGTGAGGTGACGATAGACGAAACAAGCATCGCTCCGTTGATTGATGGTTTGTTTTATATAGGCGTTCCGTGCGAAGTCAAATTTACGGTTAAAGCGCCGGAGGGAAAAGTTTTTCCGGTTTTGAAAGCATGGAACATCGACAAATGGCTTTGCGATTTCAACATTACGGGCTGTAGGTTAATGAGTTATGAACAAAGCGCGGATTTTACGGAATTGACGTTCACCGTGCAAACGCTGAAAGCAACCGATTGTCTGCACGAAAACGTGACGATGAAAGAGGCAGGAAAACTTGCAACCTGTACCGAAGACGGAGTGCAGGATAAATATGCCTGCTCGGGTTGCGGAAAAGAGTTTTTCGACGCAGCTTGCACTATGCCGTGGAGCGACTCGGCGGCGAAGTTACCCAAAAAGGGGCATAATCCCGGTTCCGAATATAAAGCAGAAAAAGATAAGCATTACCGCGAATGTAAGACCTGCGGCGAGAAAATGGACGAAGCCCCGCACGACTTCGGCGCGCTTGTTGCGCAAACCAACCCCACCTGCATGCAAAACGGTGTGAAGGCGCATTATGAATGTTCGGCGTGCAAAAAACTTGTCGACGCGGATAAGAACGAAACGACGCTTGAATCTCTGATAATCCCCGTCAACCCCGACGGCGGACACAATTTCGGCGCGTGGATAAACGAAGTCCCTGCAAGCGACACGGCAAACGGTGAAAAAGCTCACAAGGATTGTCTGATCTGCAACAAACACTTTGACGCAAGCGACAAGGAAGTGTCTGCCTTTGACCTTATAATTGCCAAAATCGGCACGCACAAAGTAACCGTGAACGGCGAAAACAAAATTTATGACGAAGGCGAAAGAGTTACCGCGATTGCGGACGATCCGGCGGACGGCAAAGAGTTTGCAGGCTGGCAGGACGAAAGCGGAAACATCGTCAGTACGAACGCCGAATACACTTTCACCGTAACGAGAGAAACAATTCTTACCGCCGTATATAAAGACATGCCTTCGGGCGACGGCACGGGTGACGGCGAAATTGTTCCTCCTGCCAAAAACGACGGACTTTCGGGCGGAGCGATTGCAGGCATTGTAACAGGTTCGGTAGCGCTCGCAGGGCTCGGCGGATTTGCGATAGTCTGGTTTGCGGTGAAGAAAAAAACGTTTGCGGATTTAATCGCCTCATTCAAGGGTGCTTTTAAGAAAAAATAATAAAAACAACGGTTTTAAGTCGCGGATTTTCGGCGATTTTGAATAAACAAGTAAAATTTAAAAGGAGTAAGACTATGAAAAGTAAGACGTTTCTTACAATTATAACGCTGGTGCTGACGTTTGTCCTTCTCACCGCTTGCGGCAAGGGAGGAAAACATAATTATTCGGAAGAATGGAGCAATGACGAGACTCATCATTGGCATGCGTGCGCAGACGAGGGTTGCAAAGAAATCAAAGACAAAGCCGAACATTCCTGGAACAGCGGCAGCGTGTCGGTTGAGCCGACCACGGAAAAAGAAGGCACTATGATTTACACCTGTACGGTCTGCCACAGAGAAAAGACCGGGAAGATTGATAAACTTGTCGCCGAAAAAGAATATACGATAACTTTTGACAGCAAAGGCGGCAGCGCGGTACAACCCGTTAAGGCAAGCGCAGGCGCGGCGATCACGGCTCCTGCCGCTCCCACCAAAGACGGCTTTGTTTTTGCGGGGTGGTATGAAAGTACGGACGGCGGAGTAACGCTTTCCGACGCGGAATTCAGTTTTGCATATATGCCTGCAAGAGTGTTCACGCTTTACGCAAAGTGGGCGACTGCCGACATCAAGGGCAAGACTTTCAATAAAGTTGACGCGGTCATCGAGTGGGAGTCCGAAGCCGTTAAGCAAGCGATCCTTGCGGAAATGGAAATGACGGAGGAGCAGTTTATACAAATTCATAAGGTATCAAAAATTACGCTCGTTTTTGCGGCGGATAAAGATTCCGTGACGGTGACTTTTGATCAAAACCCGGGCGAAGAAGACGATAAAGGTAAAGGCATCGTAACGCTGTTGTACAGGATTAAAGGCTCTGCTATCGTGTTCTATGACAGCCAAGAAGATATGGAACAAGAAATCCCCGCTCACGAAATGGGTTTGTTTGTAGGCTCGACGTTTGAGTTGTCCGCAGATAAAACGACCATTATACAGAGCAATATCCAACCGGGAATGGGAACGATTAAATATAAGTATAGCGTTGCAGTAAAATAGACCTACAAAAGCGCAAGGTTTTTTTAAAAACGACAAAAACCCGCCTATAAGTCGATTATCGGCACAAAAACGGCGTAATTAAATTATTTAAAGCCTTATAAAAAGGCAAAAACAAGGTTTCGGAATCGCAAATTCAAAGGCGATTTAAAAAACAAAATATAAGGAGGCAAAATTCATGAACAAAAAATTACTATGCGTCATATCCGCAATACTTGTCGCATTAAGCCTGTGCTTTTTTGCAAGTTGCGACGGGTGCAACGGCGGCGGCAAAACGGGTGAACTGAAAAGCAGCATGGGAGTTACGCTTACAGGCGGAAACTTCGGGGAAAAGGCAAAACTCATAACCGAAAAAGTGGAAATGACGGAAGAAACCGTCAAAAACACGATTGACAAACTGCCGGAAGAGTATAAGTTGCTCGCCGACGAAAAAATGACGACAATCGACATTTCGGTAGAATCCGACGGAGTAAAGGTACAACCCGACGGAAAAGTCAAAGTATCCGTACCCGCG
>CAKQSB010000030.1 GCA_934271735.1 uncultured Clostridia bacterium
GAAGAGTTCGATGATTGGTATCAAACGAAATACTCGGCAAATCTCAGCGCATACGTCGTTCTTACCGATAATATTTCTCTCGGCTGGACTTCGGCTTTCGCAAACGACTATTCGGGACATTTCGAGGGAACGTTTGACGGCTGCGGTTATACCGTTGACGGCTTCCATACAAGTAAATTCGGATTTATTCCTTTCCTTTTCGGAACGCTTAAAAACGTTGCGTTTACGAACGTAAAACTCGCGAATCCGGGCGTAGGCTTTATGGGTCACCAGACAGGCGGAACGGTCTCCGACGTCTACTATCAGGGCGAGCAGGCAGGTGCGAACGTTGCGGGCAGTACCAGCGCAGGTTCGTTCTACACCTGGACTTTGGGAAACCCCTCGGTCAAAAACCTCGTAATCTCGGTTACGAGAGTATGCGGCGCGGATTCGGACGCTTTCTCGAGAAGCAGGTACGCCAATATCGAAAACATATACGTCGCAAACAATTCCTCAATTGGCAATACGGTTACGACGGGCGTAAATTATTACGCTTCGCACACCGAAATGAAGAATGCCGTAGCCGAACTCCCCGCAGGATTCGGCGATATGTGGACGATTGATCCGTATGTCGGTTTAACGATGAAGTCGGCTGTCGGGAATTATTCGGTTAAATGGTCGGAAGAAACCTTATTTATGCATGGCGACGCAACGTACATGTCTCAGGCTCACGCGGATATGGTGACGGAAGAAGGGACTCTGAACGGATTAAAGGTGTACGGCATTGCGCTTACCGATTACGCGGCTAACAAAACGTTTATGAGTTGGCGCAGTCTCGGTTTCTCGCAGTTTAACTTTGCGGTAAAAACTTCCGTAAAACAGGGAATGCTCGGAACGGCGATATCGCTTGACGCGGATACCTGGACGTATCTTGTTTTCAAAAAGGGAAGCGACGATAAAATCCATTGCTACGTTTCGCTCGATAAGTATTTAGGATATCGCGAGGTTACGCTCGGCAATTACGTGGGATGGTGCGGCAATACGGCGGATATGATTCGTTTCGGAGTTGCGGGAACGTTTAACGCTTACTTCACGGATATATTTACCGTGGCTTAATTAAAAAAACGGAAATCCGCCCGAGGGAACTTGTTTTCTCGGGCGGAACGAATATTATAAAGGATAAAAATGCAATTATTCAACAGAGACGGATGCGTCGATATATGTTTGAAAAACACCGATAAATATGTGCGGTTAGCCGTAAACGACCTTGCGGACGATTTTAAACGGGTGAGTACGGCTTGCGTTCGCCCGAAAATCGTTTCCGAAGAAACCGACGGCTGTATCGTGATAGAGGAAAACGGAAAAAACTTCGCCGAGCCATTGGCGGACGAAAGCTTTTCGATAAGAACCGACGGCGGTAAAATCAGAATTTCCGCAAACGGTTATCTCGGCACGATATGGGGGATTTATGCGTTTTCGGAAAAATTTCTCGGCGTGGACCCGCTTTATATTTTCAACGACCTTGCAATCGTCAAAAAGGATACGCTTGAAATTTCGTCGGAGATAAATATCGAAGATAAACCCGAGGGTTTCGGATTCCGCGGCGTGTTTATAAACGACGAGGATTTTCTCGGCGGCTGGAAGGATGGCGGAAAGCTTCGCCACGTCGGCGGCGAATTTTATGCTCTGACCGTTCCCGAAGCGGTTATGGACAAGGTGGTGGAAACCGTCCTGCGTTTAAGGCTTAACCTCGTTATCCCCGCGACGTTTCTGAATATCGACAATCCGCCCGAAAAGGCTTTGGCGGACGCTGTGGCAAAAAGGGGGATTTACATTTCTCAGCACCACTGCGAGCCGCTCGGCGTTTCGTCTTTTTCGTTTGACGAATATTGCAAAAAACATGGCAAAAAAGGCAAGTTTTCTTATGCGGAAAGCCCGCTTTTGATGGAAGAAGTCTGGACGCATTATGCCGAAAAATGGGCGGAATACGACAACGTCGTGTGGCAGACAGGTTTGCGGGGTATGGGAGACGACCGTCCCGTCTGGCAGGATGATTTGCCCACGGAAGAAGTTTTAAAGGAAAGCGGCGAGTTTATAAGCCGCGCTTATGAAAAAGAGAAAGAAATTATTTTAAAAGCGACGAACGGCAAAGCGAAACACTTCACTTCCACGTTATGGATGGAAGGGGCCGCGCTTGTCGAAAAAGGTTATCTGGAATTCCCGAGAGGTGTTATAACGGTGTTTGCAGATACCGCTCCGACACAGCTTTTCGGGGACGAATACGACAAAATCGCAAGAGAAAGGGGCGAAAAATACGGAATTTATTATCATTTGCAGTATTACGGTTGCGGACCGCATTACGTTCCTCAGACGGGGCTTGAAAAGCTTTGGTACAACATGAAGCTTGCCTATGATAAAGGCGACGATTCGTATTTTATAATGAACGTCGGCAACGTGAGAGAATTTACGTTCGAGCTCGGGGCGTACGCAAAGGCGGCGTGGAATATGAAAACGTTCTCGAACGAAAAATATCTGAACGAGTATTGTTCTTTGTTCGGTAGCTCCGGCGACGATGTAAAAGCCGCCGTTTCCGATTATTTCGCAAGCTTTCCCGAACTCGATTCTGAATATCTTGAAAAACACCTGAGCAAATATTTCAATTATACGAAAAAAGAACCACCGGAAGGAATTTCGAATTTCGTGCTGAAAGAGGGTAGCATTATAGGCTACGGAATGCAGCTGGTCGGAAATTTCCGAGGAGATTTAAGCGACACGCTCTGCGGCGAGTATTACGGCGCTGTAAAATCGGTTTTAAGCCGCAGCGATGAAATATGCGAAAGGTTTGAAAAAATCGTTTGCGAGCTTAAAGAGCCGTTGAAAACGCACGTTCTGGTGAAATGGCTGCTTTCCGCCAAAACGCTCAACTGCATTTATAAATGGTATGTTTCTTTATACGAATCGAAAAAGTATTACGACGAGTATAAAAGCGAAGAGATGAAAACGGCAGTTTTTTCCGCCTGCGATTATCTTAAAGAACTTTTAAAATTTCGCAAATGCGCGGAATACGGTGAGTTTGAAAAATGGTACCGGGGCGACGTCAAGTTTAACATAAAATACAGAATTATGGACGCGTACAGGCTTATAGGCTTAACACCCGATTCGGAAGTTCTGACAGACTAATCGGTTTGAACCGAATCAAATGGAATTGGCGGACAAATAATACAAAAAAGCGGCTACAAAACGTAGTCGCTGGAATGCTTTTCGGCAAAATTCTCGTTATTTTTTAAAAAGCAGTTTTATAACTCGCCATAACCCCTTGACAAATTTTAATATAGGGGGGTATAATGGGGTTACGACAAAACAAAGAGGGAGAGTATAGCAATGTTGTCGACATATGAAGAGATGAGAGAAAAGGCAAGCAGATTTTATGAGGGTTTACAAATAAAAATACCTGAACAATATGTGTATTTAGCGGTAAGATCTTTGACAATGCCGCAGTATGCCAAAGAATATAAAGATAAATACGGAGAGACAATAGGTGATCATACGGCTTTAGCGACGGTTGGAGATGCCGTATGCGGTGCATTTCTTATGTTGGATAGATATACAGATGAAAAAACAAAAAAAGAACTGACGGCAGAGGAAAAAGTCGTTACTAATGAGCATTTGAATCTTGTTGGAGAAAAAATATTGAAAGATCGGTTATTTGCGAAGAATAACGATTTAGAGAAGAATAACGATTTAGAGAAGAATAACGATTTAGAATCGAAGAGCGAGAAAAAGAATAAAAAGGCTTACGCAACGGCTTTTGAGGCGGTTATAGGTTTTATTGCTTGGTTGGATAAAAAACAAAATACAAATAACGCAGATAGAATTCTCAAGGAACAGTTATCAAATGTTTGACGGAGATTAGAAGAATGTTGACTAAGTGTAGACTTCTGTAATTGTTGTCAGTTGTAAAAAGTTACTTATCGTTCGACATACTCCCGAAAAGTGCCTTAAAAACGAGATTTTGTCGTACACACACATCTACGTTGACCGAAATTACCGATTTGGTCAAAAAAGAGCCAAAAACAAGCGGTTTTGACTCTTTTTTATATGTTATTTGGCATTTTTGAGGATTTTTCTAAGGCTAAAATATGTAAGTTGACCATGCCGTTTTCATTACTGATTTTGGCATTTTTGAGGATTTTTCTAAGGCTAAAATATGTAAGTTGACCATGCCGTTTTCATTACTGATTCTGGCGTTTTTTGAGAAAAACAAGGTTTGAACTTATAAACAAATTGCGAAAAATGTTTAAAAATGCTTGACAAGAAGTTTTGCGGCGTGTATAATCGAAGTACTAAAGGGGAAAAAGCGGAACAAACCGTTTGTAAATTCTGCTTTAGAAAAATGAATACTTGTCGGCAAAACCGTCGTGAGGCGGTGACGCAAAGCCAAGGAACTTTATTACGAACGACGTGTCGTCTTGCGGAGATTGCAAGAATGAGAGTCTGCGTTTGGTAAAAGAGTACGCCCGGTTGCAATATAGTATCGTTAAGGATACTAAGTTGCAACCTTTTTTTATTGCCGAAAATCTTTAGTAATTGTACAACAACAGACCGAACCGGCAAAAAAAATGAGCAAACAGGCAGCAAGCCGTTTGAAATAAAAAATTTTAAGGAGAGCATTGTAAATGACACAACGAAAATCCGAAAGAAAGAACAACAAGAAATCAGCGGTTATCATAGCCTTATTGCTTGCATTGATCGCGCTTTTGTGCTATGGGGGATACACCCTCTCTAAGTACGTAACCGGCAGCAGCAAAACAGGTACGGCGCAGGTTGCCAAATGGGGTTATACCATGAAAGTAGACGGCAGCAACCTTTTTGGCAAAAACTATAAGTTTGACGGCGTAGCGAGCAAGGCAACCGCAGATGCCGACGGTCTTACCGTAAAAGCAAGCGGCGATTATAACGTAATTGCTCCCGGAACGACAGGTTCCATGACTTTTACGATTAAAGGGCATGCAGAAGTGAAAGCGTTGATTGCAATGGGAATAACTCCGGAAAAGGATATCATACTTAAAGTGCAGAAAACCGGCGGGGAAGAGATTGTATATAGCCCCGTTAAATGGACGCTCAAAAAGAACCGCGTTGTTGTAACCGGTGCGGAAAACACAACTCTTGAGGCAGTTGCCGCAACCTTCCACCACGATCCGGTTGTCGGCTTAAAAAAAGCAGGCGACGAATTAGCCGAAACAACTTACGAACTCATCTGGTCGTGGGCATTTGAAGGGACGGAAACTTTTACCGGTATAACCGTTAACGAACTTGACACGATTTTCGGTCGTTGCGCAAACGACAAAAGTTACGCCGCTTACGGCGACTGGACGATAAACAAAGTCTGCACGGAAGTCATGTTTAAACTTGATATGCAGGTAACGCAATTTCATTTCTGATCGAGCGCGGTAAAAAACAAAATATTACAGAAGATAAACGGCACGGAAAGACGGACTTTACGGAATCAGGAAGCAAATAAAAATATTTTAAGCGATTAAGAAGAAATTTTGTCGGGCAAAACCGAAAAAACTAACCGCATTAACGGAGTAAGAAGATGTTAAGAAACGAAGGAACAAAAAGAAGATACAACGCAAAATTAGCATTTGCGCTCGTTATCGTTTTCGCAACTCTTCTTGCTGCGGTCGGCGTTTCTTTTGCGAAAAATCTTTTATCATCAAGCGGCGGGGACAATGCGCAGGTTTCGGTTTTGATTATAGATTTAAAAGGAAGTTCTTCCGACAATTTGACGATTGACTGCGGACAAGGAATCAAGGTCGCCGAGTATGACTTTGCGGTTACGAATACAAAAGACGGAAAAACGGCGGAGACGTCCTTCAAATATGACGTGATCGTGACCTTAAACGAGGCATTACCAAGTGGGTTATCGATAACCGTAGACGGAAAGAGCGGTACGGTTTCGTCGGACGAAAAAACGGTTACGTTTACGGATGTCGGGCGTTTTGCGGCGGGAAATTCGCAAAAGCACGAGCATATTTTGGCTTTTTCCGTAGTTAACGCAAGTTTCTTGTCGCAGGATTATGCTTTTGCAAATACAAGCGTCTCGGTGCGTGCCGAGCAGGTTTGTTAAGCAGACGGAGAATGTATATGAAAAACTTTGCAAAAAAAATTCGACGTAAGAGTATATTCGTGTTACTCTTCCTGCTTTCGGCGTTTTTTCTGTTTTCCGTAACTTTCACCATGAGCAAATACGTGATAGAAAAGCAGGTGGGAAATCTTACTCTGAATATAACGAGCATAGACGTGCTTTTGCGCGGTTTGGAGTTCAGAAAAGCAATGGGTACTTCCGTGACGGAAGTCGTATTCGGAAAAACGGATGATTACGAGAGTGAAATCGTCGGAATCGAGCCGATAAACGTCGACGTAAAAAGAAAAGGTAAAATAAAGCTGTACGTTAACGGGACGAAGGCGTATATTCTTTCAGACCGAAAAATTTACGCCAATCCGGATTGCTTTCACACGTTTTATGAGCTTACGGAACTGACGTCCGTCGATTTTTCCAACTTCGATACCGGAATAGTTACGAATATGCGCGGTATGTTTCGCGGTTGTACCAAGTTGACGGAGGTGAAAAACATCTCCTCGTGGGATACCAAAAACGTCGAGGATATGGAGTTTTTGTTTCGTGATTGTCCTTCTTTGGTTTCGCTTGACCTTTCCGGCTGGAACACCGCAAAAGTAAAAATACTCTACGGAACGTTCTATAATTGCGTCGGTCTTACATCGCTCGACGTTTCCGGTTGGAATACTGCCGCCGTAAACAACATCGGCGACACCTTCTATGGTTGCAGCAGTCTTACTGCGCTTGACGTTTCAAAATGGAATGTCGATAAAGTCACGCAGATGCACTATATATTCTACAATTGTTCTTCCCTGACGTCGCTTGATCTGTCTTCGTGGAACACCGCAGGCGTCACCGATATGAGTGGTACGTTTTTCGATTGTTCTTCCCTGACGTCGCTTAATATTTCTTCATGGGATACCGAAGGCGTCGCCGATATGAGCCATATGTTCAGAGGTTGCGGAAGTCTTACTTCGCTTGACCTGTCTTCGTGGGACACCTCGGACGTTACTAATATGAACAATATGTTTTTGGGGTGCGGCAGTCTTACTTCGCTTGACCTGTCTTCGTGGAACACAGGCAAAGTCGGCAATATGCGCAGTTTGTTTCGCGATTGCAACAAACTGACAGCGATAGACGTTTCTTCGTGGAACACCGAAAGTGCTACGGATATGTTTTGTATGTTTTACGGCTGCGGCAATCTTACTGCGCTTGACCTTTCCGGTTGGAACACCGGAAACGTTACAGATATGAGCCACATGTTCCTTAGTTGCGGCAGACTCGTTTCCGTATACGTCGGCAGCGGCTGGAATACGGATAACGTGTCCTCTTCCGGTAAGATGTTTGAGCAATGCAAAAAACTTAAGGGAGGACAAGGTACTTCTTACGACGACGAGCATACGGACAAGGTTTACGCCCGCATAGACGGCGGCGCGGCGAATCCGGGTTATTTTACCGATATAGCGGATAAACCGTAAAAATCGCTAAAAAGTTGTTATTTATCGCGGAGAAAATATGATTTCGGAAAACGGAATCGAATACAGAAACGTAGAAGAACCTTTCAGCTCCTTTTGAGAATTTTTATAGGAAATCGTCAGACCGAGTAACGGAGAACCCGTTAGGGCGTCACCATTAGGAAAACAGGCGTAGGCGAAAAGCTTACGCCTGTTTTCTTGTCTTTTACGGCAACTCTATTTCGCCTATGTGGGTTAGAAATATTGTTACTGTTCTTTTGAATCCGCTTTCGGTTTTTACCTTTTCGGAAACAATAATTTTGTCAATTAACAACCTTACTATTTCGGGAGTAAGTTTCCTTATTCTTCCCGCTTTGCCAACAATTGAAACGAAATTATTTATAAAATGCTCTCCCGTTTCCTGATAGCAAAAACTATAGGAACATATTTTAGGTGTATTATACCATAAATCTTGAGAAAAATCAATGTGTATTGTTAGTGGAAAGATTTTTGTCGAAAAATTTTTGCAAATTGTTGCAATTTTTCGTAAAGCTCGATTGACTTTTACGGTTATAACGGCTATAATAGATACTGGAAATAAAATTGCAAATTGTTGCAATTTTTCGTAAAGGA
>CAKQSB010000031.1 GCA_934271735.1 uncultured Clostridia bacterium
ATTATAGCCGACGAACCCGTTTCCGCACTCGACGTTTCCATTCAGGCTCAAGTTATAAACCTGCTTAACGCGCTGAGAGAAAAATTCAAACTGACGATTTTGTTCGTTGCGCACGATCTTTCGGTAGTCAAGTATTTTTCCGACCGCATAGGCGTTATGTACTACGGCAATATGGTTGAACTTGCAAGCTCGGACGAGTTGTTCGCTCACCCGTTGCACCCGTACACGAAATCGTTGCTTTCGGCTATACCTTTGCCCGATCCGATTTACGAGAGGCAGAGAAAAAGAATTACTTACAATCCGCTTGCCGAGCACGATTATTCGGAGGAAGCTCCCTCGATGAGAGAGGTTGCTTCGGGGCATTTCGTATTTTGCAATTCAGCGGAAGAAGCGAGATATAAGGCACTTTTAAGCGAAAAACAATAAAATAAGACGGAAGAAAAATGGACGAAGAAATCAGGAAAGACAACCCCTTTGAAGATAATAAGGGCGAAAAAAGAGAACTGACGGCGAAGTACGGCTCGAAGATTTTGCAGTACGCCGTTACCTCGGGCGCGGGGCTTATTATCGCCTTTCTGATCGTGTGGAGATGGGGTGCGGAGGACGGTATATTCGCCTCGACTTCTCTTACTCATACGTACAGACTCTTATGCGACGGCTTTTTCGTGCCGGGTGTTCTTATGATTCTTATAGGCGGAATGATTTGGGTTTCGAGAGCCGGCGCGTTCGACGGCGTTAAGTACGTTTCGAGATATATCGTGTATGCGATTATTCCGTTTTCGAGAGGTAAAAAGACCGAAAAATACGCCGATTATAAGGAAAAGAAGAAGTCCGAGTACAAAGAAAAAGGCTCTTATGCGTATATGTTCGTATGCGGCGGAATTATGGTTGCTCTTTCGATATTGTTTTTAATCCTGTACACTTCTGCAGGCGAGGCGTAATTAGTGTTTTTTGCGGTTTTGCGTCCGGAGCTGCTCCGGTGTATTGTCGCCGGATATGACGATTAAATTAAAAACAGGGAAACTCTTTTGAGAGAATCCCTGTTTTTTGTTTGTTTTAAACGGGTAATTTATTTTTTAAGCGAAAAGAACGAGCGTTTGCGGTCGGGCGTGTTGTCCTCTCTTTCCGCGTGAAACTTTTCCTTTATAATATAGACGGGGCGGTTTTTAACCTCGTTGTAAATTCTCGCGGTGTAAATATCCGAAAGCCCTTTTACTGTTAAGTTCCAGCCGAACAGCGCGCCTATCGTGGGGAAAAGCCAGGGTAAGAGGTCGGTCATTACGCCGGTTGCGGCAAGAACTATAAAAGTTATAAAGCACGCAAGCGACAATACGCTAAGAAGAATTCCCGATTTCAGCGCAAGCGTAAGGGGATAATCGCTGTTTGAAATTATGCCGTCGCTCGCGAGTTTTACCATTTTTTTAAGGGTGTATTTCGTTTCGCCTATCTCGCGCGCGGGGCGGTCGAAATCTATAAACGTCTGTTTAAAACCAACCCACGCAGCCTGAGCTCGGAGAAGTCTGTCATGCTCGGGCAGAGATATGATCGCGTCAACCGCTTTTCTCGAGTAAAGTTTGAAATCACCCACGTTTTCGGGCACTTTCGCGTAAGAAATTCTATGCAGAAACTTGTAGTAAAGCCTTGCTGTTGCCTTTTTGAAAAAGCTTTCTTTAGGTCTGCTTTTCCGTCTGCCGTGGACTATATCGAAGCCTTCTTTCCATTTTTCGATCATTTGAAGAGCGACTTCCGGGGGATCCTGAAGGTCCGCGTCCATGGCGATGACCGCTTGTCCTTTCGCTTCTTTAAGCCCTGCGAGAAACGCTGCTTGCTGACCGAAATTTCTGCTGAAACTTATGCCTGTTATGCGGCTGTCTTTTTCGCATTGCTCTTTTATGATTTCTTCCGTTCTGTCCTTAGAACCGTCGTTGACTATTATTATTTCGAATTCTTCGCCCGTTTTTTCGAAAAGCGGAATGACCTTTTCAAAAAAATAAGGCAGACATTCTTCTTCGTTATACGCGGGAACGACTATCGAGTACGTCGGGTTTTTCATTTTCTCACCTGCGGGGCGTTATCGTGTATTTTTAAGAATAAACGCCCGATTTTTCATTATATATATAATAGCACAAATTTCCGCGATTGTAAACGGTTTTTTTAAAATTCGGCAATCAGTCGCAACGAATGAGATTTTTATGTAAAAGCGATTTTTCGGAGTACCGAATTATTCGTCTTGACATTTTCTTCGAGAAGAAGTATACTTTTATTTAAACAGGGCTTCGATGTCCGCCTTTTAAAACGTAAACCAAGGCGGGCGATTGAACGAAGTTCGGGGAGAATAAAATGGATTATAAACTTTCGTATCGGAATTGGCTCGCGAATCCGGCTCTTTCGCCTAAGGAGGTCGAGGAGCTTTCGGCAATTTCGGATAATGAAGAAGAGATAGAATATCGCTTCGGTAAAGAACTCGAATTCGGTACCGCCGGAATGCGCGGTATAATCGGGCTCGGCACGAATATGATGAACGTTTACACGGTAAAGAGGGCTACCGCCGGACTTGCCGAATACATAAAAAGCCTCGGAAGGCGCGCTATGTCGAGGGGGGTTGCGATTTCTTTTGATACGAGAAAGTATTCCGAACTGTTCGCGAGAACCGCCGCGGGCGTTCTTCTCGCGCAGGGCATAAGAGTATACGCATATACAGAGCCGCACCCCGTTCCGATGCTTTCGTTTGCGGTGAGAAATTTGAAAACGATTGCCGGAATAATGATTACCGCAAGTCATAATCCAAAAGAGTATAACGGATACAAGGTATACGGAGAAGACGGCGCTCAGATGTCGCCCGAAGCTACCGCCGAAGTCGTTAAATGTATTTCCGGAATAGATTGTTTTTCTGTGCCGTGCGTTACGGTCGCTCCTTTTTCGGAAAACGTCGACAGAGCCGGACTTACGAAAATCGGCAAGTGCGTAGAGGGCAAGTATTACCGCGCGGTATTAAAAACTTCGCTTTCGCGAAAAATAGTAAAAAAACAGGCTAAATCTTTAAAAATAGTTTATACGCCCATTCACGGCAGCGGATACAAACCGGTTATGGCTGTTCTCGGCAAACTCGGTATCGTTCCCGAAGTCGTTAAGGAGCAGGTTCTTCCGGACGAAAACTTTTCCACGGTGGAAGTCCCGAATCCCGAAAACAAGGAAGCTCTTTCGATGGGAATTTCCCTTGCCGAAAAAGTCAGAGCGGACGTCGTTTTCGGAACCGATCCCGACTGCGACAGACTCGGCGTAGCAATAAGAAACGACGACGGAGAATTCGTTTCGCTTACGGGCAATCAGGTCGGCGTGCTTCTTTCCGACTATATTATATATAGATTAAAGGAAGAAGGTAAACTTCCCGATAACGCGGTTATAGTAAAAAGCTTCGTTTCGTCCGGGCTCGTCGTTCCGATTGCAAAACATTACGGAGTGGAGGTCGTAGACGTTCCCGTCGGCTTCAAATACATAGGCGAGAAAATTAAGCAGTACGAAAAAACGAAAGAAAAGACGTTTATTTTCGGCTTCGAGGAAAGCTGCGGATATCTTCGCGGAACTCACGCGAGGGATAAGGACGCGGTAGTCGCGAGTATGCTGTTTGCCGAAATGGTCTGCTATTACAATTATAAAAACGTAAGCGTGTTTAAACGGCTCGGCTCGATATACGAAAAATTCGGCTATGCCGCAGAAAAAACGGCAAGCTTGAAGTACGACGGAATAAACGCAATGGATGAGATGAACGAGGTTGTTAATTCTCTTAAAGGAAAGTATGTAGCCAAAATCGGCGGATACAACGTAAGAGAAGTGAGAGATTATTCTTCGGCTACCGCAATCACTTGCGACGGAAAAACCGTGCCGGTGGACTCCGAACGTACAAACGCGGTTTACTACGAACTCGAGAACGGCATGTTCATATGCGTTCGCCCGAGCGGAACAGAGCCGAAACTTAAAATTTACTACTTCGCAATGGCAAAAGACGAGTTAAACGCTAAGAAAGCGCTCGAAAACCTCGTTTCGGGGTTCGATGAAACCGTCCTGAAAAAAAATTAAAAAAAATAAAAAAAATCGCGAAAAATAGTTGACTTTCTTTTTGCGAAATGATAATATAAATAAGCTGTCAGTTATGACAGCGAACTCGCCGAAGCGAGAGAAGAAGAGTAGATTGACAACTGCATAGAAAGAAATAAGAAAGAAACAAAGTACAGAAGGCAAAAACAAACGAAACTTTAAAAAAGAAAAATGGTTAATACACACGGAAACGTGGAAACAAATCACTGGAAATTAAAGTTTTAGGATTTTTTGAAAGGTATCAAGCAAATAATTCGACGGATTGCGAGAGCAATCTAAAAGATCAAGCTACAAAGAGCACACAGGAGGATGCCTTGGTATATGGCGCCGAAGAAGGACGTGACAAGCTGCGAAAAGCTGCGGAGAGCTGCAAATGAGCGTTGACCCGCAGATGTCCGAATGAGGGAACTCACTGCAAGTAATGTTGCAGTAACGTATGATGAATAAATAGTCATACGTGGGGAACCCGGGGAACTGAAACATCTCATTACCCGGAGGAAAAGAAAGAAAAATCGATTCTGAAAGTAGTGGCGAGCGAAATTGGAACAGCCCAAACTTCATATAGCAATATGTGGAGGGTAAGGACTCTGTTTAGTACTGAAAACGATAGCGGAAGGAGTTTGGAAAGGCTCACCGAAGGGGGTAACAGTCCCGTACGCGAAATTGTTTGAAGGCGAAGAGTATCCGGAGTACGTCGGGACACGAGGAATCCTGACGGAAGATAGGAGGACCATCTCCTAAGGCTAAATACGACCATATGACCGATAGAGTATAGTACCGTGAGGGAAAGGTGAAAAGCACCCCGGGAGGGGAGTGAAAGAGAACCTGAAACCGTGTGCTTACAAGCAGACAGAGCACCACACGCGTGTGATGTCGTACTTTTTGTAGAACGGGCCGGCGAGTTACGATGTGTTGCGAGGTTAAGCAATAAAGTTGCGGAAGCCGAAGCGAAAGCGAGTGTAAAAAGCGCGTAAAGTAGCATGTCGTAGACCCGAAACCTGATGACCTATCCATGAGCAGGTTGAAGCAGTGGTAAAACACTGTGGAGGACCGAACGCACGCCTGTTGAAATAGTCGGCGATGACTTGTGGATAGCGGAGAAATTCCAATCGAATCAGGATATAGCTGGTTCTCCTCGAAATAGCTTTAGGGCTAGCGTATAAAGAGTTTACCGGAGGTAGAGCACTGTATGAGCTAGGGGGCTTCACAGCTTACCGAACTTTAACAAACTGCGAATGCCGGATAAATGATTTTATGCAGTCAGACGGTGACAGATAAGTGCCATCGTCAAAAGGGAAACAGCCCAGATCCACAGCTAAGGTCCCAAAGTACAAGTTAAGTGGTAAAGGATGTGTCATTGCATAGACAACCAGGATGTTGGCTTAGAAGCAGCCACTCATTCAAAGAGTGCGTAATAGCTCACTGGTCGAGTGATGGTGCGCCGAAGATTACCGGGGCTAAAACTTGTCACCGAAGCTTGGGGATACGAGTAATCGTATCGGTAGAGGAGCAATGTATGGAGGCAGAAGCCGTATCGAAAGGGGCGGTGGACGACATACAAGAGAGAATGCCGGCATAAGTAGCGAAAGGGAAGCGAGAAACTTCCCCGTCGAAAGTCTGAGGTTTCCTGGGGAAGGTTCGTCCGCCCAGGGTAAGTCGGGACCTAAGTTGAGGCCGAAAGGCGTAGATGATGGACAACCGGTAGATATTCCGGTACCACCGAGGCACGATTAAATGAAGCAATGACACAGAAGGATAGTCAGAGCGCGCGGATGGAAAAGCGCGTCCAAGGCGAAGGTCTGGCATGTAGTGAAGTACGCATGTCGTAAGGACTAGCGCCGATGGGGAGTGAAAATAGTAGTGAAGCTGATGAATCCACGCTGGCGAGAAAAGTTGCTAAATATGTGTTGAGGTGCCCGTACCGCAAACCGACACAGGTAGACGAGAAGAAAATTCTAAGACGAACGGGAGAATCCTTGTTAAGGAACTCGGCAAAATTACCCCGTAACTTCGGGAGAAGGGGAGCCTACGAAAGTAGGTCGCAGTGAAGAGGCCCAAGCGACTGTTTACCAAAAACACAGGTCTCTGCGAAATCGAAAGATGACGTATAGGGGCTGACGCCTGCCCAGTGCTGGAAGGTTAAGGGGAGATGTTAGCAGCAATGCGAAGCGTTGAACTTAAGCCCCAGTGAACGGCGGCCGTAACTATAACGGTCCTAAGGTAGCGAAATTCCTTGTCGGGTAAGTTCCGACCCGCACGAATGGCGTAACGACTTGGGCGCTGTCTCAACAAGGGACTCGGTGAAATTGAAGTATGGGTGAAGATGCCCATTACCCGCGACTGGACGGAAAGACCCCGTAGAGCTTTACTGTAGC
>CAKQSB010000032.1 GCA_934271735.1 uncultured Clostridia bacterium
GCCGAAACGAACGCAAAATACAGAGTTTATTCGGTATGCAACCATAAGGTTACCGACATTTCCACCGACAGAATAAGCCCCGTCGTTACGATTTCGGGCGATTACGGCGGAACGCACACCGTTGGCGAAAAATATTATATCTGCCCCGCGTTCGCGTTCGACGTGGTTTCTCCGTCGGTCGAGTTCACGCTCACCGTTAAGGACGGAAAGGGAAATATCGTTAAGGATGTGAACGGGGTATCTCTCGACGGACAGGATCCTTCGATCGGGTACACGATAACATTAAGCGATTACACGAAATATAAAATAACTTACGTCGCGAGAGATTTAAGCAGGCATAACAGAACTACATTCGAGTACGAAATAAACGTAGAGGACGACATCGCTCCCGGAATAACCTTTAAGGATAGCCTTCCGTCCGAAGTTAAAAAGGGCTCGAAAATAGTTTTACCGAAGTATACCGTTTCGGACGACCTCGCCGCCGCCGAAGATATTTCGGTGGAGATAACCTTGGTAAATCCGTACGGAAAATTGAAAATCGTCAAAACGGACAATATCGCGTTTGAAAACGCGGGCGTTTACGAACTTAACTATCTTGTGTACGACGCCGCGGGAAACACAACGCTCAAAACGTTTAAGATAAACGTTACGGACTAAGGGAGGAAAACTATAATGAAAAAATTTATATTATTCTTTTTATGTCTGCTCGTCGCTTTTTCGTGTTCGGCATGCAAGGGCGGAGACGCGAGCGATTCGGGTTCCTCCGATTCTTCGGATAATCCGTCCTCGGAAGTCGTTACGGACAACATCGAGCATTTCCAAAGCGGAACTCTGCACAAGATAAACGTTAAAGAAAACAAAACGAGAGTTTTCGCCGAAAACGGCTCGTCGGACTACGTTATAGTTACGGGAAGCGAATCGTCTTATGCAAAACGTGCGGCTTCGTTCATCGTTTCCAACGTCAAAAAGGCGACGGGCGCGGTTTTGCGGATTGTCGCTCTGACGGACGAAATCGAAAACGGCTGGAACTCGGACAAAAAATACATTTTGCTTAACTGCAAATCGATTTTCGGGATGGCGGGGCTTAAAATGCCTTCGGACAACCTCGGAGAAAGCGGATATTATATCAAGACCTCGGGAAACACCGTGTTTATAATGAACCCCGAAGAACTCGGGTATCAGATGGGCGCGTATAAATTCCTCGAAGAGGTTTTAGGGTACGATATGCTTGCGGCGGGCTGCGTCGTTTACGAAAAAGACGGAAGAAGTATTCCCGATATGGAGATTATCGAGAAACCCGATTACGATTACAGAACAGTTTCCAATTTCACTGTGGGAAGAGACGATTCCTACGGAATGGGATTTAATATGACGTCGCTCAATTCGATGTTCATCCCCGTGCCTAACAGAACGGGGCAGGGAGCCGCAAATGCCGTTCATAATTCTTACGATTATCTTCCTCCGTCGATGTACGCCGCGGAGCATCCGTCCTGGTTCAGCCATCCCGGAAACGAAAACGAGGAACAGCTTTGTTACACGGCTCACGGCGCGTATCTTACGGCGGACGAGGACAAGAAAAACGGCACGCCCAACGAATATAACCTTATGGTCGAAACGTTGTACGATTATCTTAAAGAGCTTGTGGACTTAAATCCCGATATGAACAACATAACCATAACGCATCAGGACAATATGGCTTATTGCGACTGCGAGGCTTGCACCGCTGCCGTCAATAAATACGGCGCAATTTCGAGCGTTTACATTATGTTTTTAAATCGTGTGGACGAACTTCTTCAAGCCGATCTTGCGAAAGAAGCTGCGGAAAACGGAACCGAAAAAAGGCTTGTAAACATTTTGTTTTTCGCATATCACGGCACAAAGGATTCGCCTACGTATAAGGGCGACGACGGCGAATACCACCCGACTTATCCCGAGGTTGTAATGAATAAAAACGTAGGCGTGTTCGTTGCGGCGATAGAATCTTATTACACCGAATCGTTTTACGAAAACACCAATATCGAGCTTGGAGAGTCAGAACTTATAAGGTCGTGGGGCTGCCTTACGGATAACGTGTATATGTGGCTTTATTCCACGCATTTCACGAACTATATATATCCTTACGCAACGTGGGATTCCGTCGTTGAAAGCTATCGTTTTTGCTATGAAAACAGCGGAATTTATATGTTCAACGAAGGACAGATAAATCAGAAAAACCCCACGGGGTTCACAAAACTTAAAGAATATATCGACGCAAAAGCTTTAGTGAACGTCAACGTGAACTATAAGGAACTCGAAGCGAAATTCTTCAGATATTATTTTGCCGCCGCGGCGGAGCCGATGTATAACTATTTCAGAGAACTTCGTTCCCGCCTTGCGTATATAGGCGAAACGGACGTTTCGATTTCGGGCAGACTCAATATTGTTCCCGACAATAAAAAGCATTGGCAAAGACAAACGCTTCTGAAATATATGAGCTATATAAATAAGGCGTATGAGACGATAGAAAAATACAAAACGTTAGACCCCGGGTTGTACGGGACTTTAAAGGACAGAATCGTAATCGAGTCGATTTTCCCGAGATACGCGCTTCTTGATATTTATCCGAGCAGTTTTTCCAAATCAGAGCTCGCCGAAGCGAGAAGATCTTTTATGGACGATAACACTAAGCTTAAAAATTCGCAGGTCGGAGAGCATAAAACCTTGAAAGACCTCTATACGCTGTGGGGATATTAAGGAGTAAATATGTTTTACGGAAAGAAAAAAGCCGTTACCTTCAGTTTCGATGACGGCGTTACTCAGGACATAAGAGCGATAGAAATACTGAACAAATACGGTCTTAAAGCTACTTTTAATCTGAATTCTGCTTTTTTGGGGCTGGACGGATATCTCGACAGAAACGGGAAGCGTGTTTCGCACAGTAAAGTTCACGCAGGAGACGTTAAAGCCGTTTATGCGGGACATGAAATAGCCTGTCATACGCTTACGCACCCGAATCTTGTCGAGCTGGACGAAAAAACGATTGTCTGGCAGGTCGAAGAGGACAGAAAAATCTTGTCGGATATAAGCGGGCAAGAGGTCGTCGGTATGGCGTATCCCTGCGGCGGAGTCAATAACGACGACAGAGTGGCTGAGATAATCGGGCGCGAAACGGGTGTTAAATACAGTCGGACAACATCGTCCGATTACGGATTTTCAAGGCAAAGCAATCTGCTCAGATTCAATCCGACTGTGTATTATATCGATACGGATAAAATGTTCGAGCTTGCCGAAAAGTTTCTTGAAAGCGACTTTGAAGAGGACGGCTTATTGTATGTATGGGGACATACTTACGAAATGGATGCGGGATATATTTCGTGGGAGCGTTTCGAGGAGTTCTGTAAACTTATTTCGGGTAAAAAAGACGTATTTTACGGAACCAATAAGGAAATTTTATTGCAAAAAGAATAGGGTTTACGCCCGACTTCGATAAAAAATATGTAAGGAGAAGGTTATGAAAAAAATACTTTTATCGGCGTTGATATTTATATTGACGCTTTGCATGAGCGCGTTTTTTGTCGCTTGCGGCGGAAACGGCGACAGCGGTAAAAACTCCGACGGCAGCTCGGACGCAACGAGCGTTTCCGTCGACGAATCTTTGCCTGAAAGCGAAGATCCGACGGGAAAGGGAGAGCTTACTATAAGCAAAACCGCTCTGACTCTTAAACAGTATGAAACGGCGTTGCTTTATTGCACAAAGACGAATATCCCCGAAGAAACGGCGATCGTCTGGTCGTCGTCCGACAATGAAACGGTAAGCGTGGGGCAGGACGGAAGGATTTCCGCGCTCAAAGTCGGCACGGCGACAATTACCGCAAAAGCGGGCGAATACGAAGCGAAATGCGTCGTTACCGTTACCGAAACGGACGTCGTTCCCGATATTTCTTTCGATAACGAATCCGTTTCGATAAATATGGGAGACTCTTTTGCCGTCAAAGCTTCGGTTAAATGGGGCGAGGGCGAAGATCTTACCGCTGCTTCCGAGCTTGTATGGGCGGCGGACGACGAGGAAATCGTTTCGATAGTAAAAGGTGAGAACGGCGCGGCTATCTTAAGCGGACTTAAAGCGGGCGAGACGGACATCACTGTTATCGCAACGGTAAGAGGAAAGGAAGCCGTGGGAACGATTTCGGTTAAAATCAACCCCGTTTACGTTTCGTTCGAGGTCTTAAACGAAGATTATAAGCTTGCGGAAAACGGTTACGACGTCGAGCTTTACACCGTTTCCGCGGGAACGGGCGAAAACAAAACGCAGACTCTTACGAGCCTTAAAGCCACCTTTAAAGGTGCGGAAATAACCGATTACGTTATGAATTGGAGCGTCGTTGAAGGCGCAGGCGCTGTAAAACTCGGCGATAACGGCTCGATTACGGCAAAACTTCCCGGAACGGCGAAAATCAAAGGCGTTACGAATTATAACGGTCTCGATTCCGAAATAATTTTAAACGTAACCGTTAAACGTTCTGAGGTTGCGCTCGGAGATAAGACGATTGCTCTTAACAAAGCGGGCAATGTCCCGGTGGACGTTATAACGGACGAAGAGCAATTTGCCGAATTGATAATCGGAGACGTTTCGTCCGAGAACGTCTACGGAGCGCAGGAAAAGAAGATAACGGTTCCGTTTGCCGATTTTGAAATCGCGGATAAGCGCGGAGCGGCGATCGGAGCGACGGTTCGTACCGAACTTATCGATTATAAGTTCAACATAAACGTAATCGACTTTGAAATCGGAACGAAGGAAGAATT
>CAKQSB010000033.1 GCA_934271735.1 uncultured Clostridia bacterium
AACAAGTTAAAGGCGAACCCGTTTCCATTAGGAGACGGATTCGCCTTTATCATATACTTTAAAAAGACTTATTAAACGAAAAACGGCGTGCGAGAGTTTACCTCACACGCCGTTTTTGTTTTGTTGCCACCGTTTTCGGCTTTTTGTCAAATGTTGGGGTGTAGGAAAACACTTCAACATTTATTTTAGAGCCATTTTTTATTAAGCGGGTTTTATGTATTTGTTTTAAGAATGTTTCGGGCTGTTCAAGCTATTTCGTTTCTTAAATCTATCTGCGTCGTGGAATCGCAAATCATCGCGCCGAGATATTTTTCGGCGAAATAATCGGCAATCTCTTTTGAAAGCATAACATCGGTAAGCGCGTCTATTTTCGCTTTATAATCGGCGTTATTTTTATAATCGTTCAACCTCGCCGCGATAACGTTGGCTTTGCCCGCAACCTGCAAGGAATCATCCTCCACCGCCGCGCGCTTTATAGAAGAAATCTTTCCGGAATACGCCGTATTGCAAGGAAGGAGCGCGAAATCATAATCGCCCATAGAAGAAACAAGCAGGTTCTCGGCAACGAGCGTAACGGTAACGCCGCCGTTTTTACTCGTCCACGTTCTGCTTGCCGCGCCGATATTAAGGCTATCGCCCGCTGCGTTTATCGGGTAATTTTCGCCCTCGGCTGCTCTATTTATCACGCCTTTTTGTTCAAGAAGTTGAAACGCCCTTATTGCGTTCGTAACGTCGTCGCAGATTTCGAACGTTTTTCCGCTCGTAACTTCAGTTCCCGTCGCCGCTTTTCCGTAATAAATCCCGAGCGGTTCATAGTGAACTTTACACGAGGCGAAAAGCTTTGTTTTCCCCGCGTAAGTTTCGAGATAGGGAACGTGCTGGAAATAATTAGCGTCGTAATCGCCGTTTGCTACGGCGTCGTTCTGCATAGTCCAGTCGAGAACGGTGACTTTCAACGCGTAACCTTTCTTTTCGAGTTCGCTTTTAACGATACCGTTAAGAATTTCCGCGTGAGGAACGTCTGACGCGCAAACGGAAATTTCTTTTGCGGAGGAATTACTCCCGCAGCCGCTTGCAAAGCAAGCCGTGAAAACCGTCACGACGGAAAGAATAAGAACATAAACAAGCTTTGACAATTTTTTCATTTTAACAATCTCCTTTTGTCTAAAAATTTTGCTATTTTAAGTCCCGCTTCCTGAATAAGCTGAACTATTATCACCACGATTACTATAAGTATCCAGAACACCGAGGAAAAAAGATAATCCCCTGTATTCCTCGTGTAAAAAGTATATATTCCCGAAACAAGTCCGCCCGCGCCTATGTTATATGCGAACGAAGTATACCCCAGAACGCTCACGGCAACCACCGCAACACCCGTGATAAGCGAGATTTTCGCTTCGGGCAAAAGAACTTTCGTTATAAGCTGAAAATCTGTTGCGCCGAGCGATTTCACCGCTTCTATTTCGCCCGCAGGCACTTCCGCAAGCGATTGCTCCACCATTCTCGAAACAAGCCCGAACGCGCACACCGTCATAGGTATGATTATCGTAAACCACTCGCCCGTGCCTTTCCCGAACCACGCTCTCGTCCACGGAATACATAAAACAATAACGATTAAGCACGGAACGGAACGAAGAACGTTCACGATAAGTCCCGTCGCAAAATTAAGCCACTTGCAAGGCTTCAAGCCGTTTTTGCCCGTAACGTTCAGAAGTACGCCGCAAGGAAGCCCCAAAATGTACGCAAGCAATGTGGAAATTAAGGTCATTAAAAGCGTTTCGCCCGTCATAGTCGCTATTTCAACAAAAGTCATCGCTATAAACCTCCTCGTAATTAACCCCTTTTTCGTCCAGAAAAACGCAAAGTTTTTTTATGTCTTCGTCGTAATACGGCAGTCTGAAAATAATCTGCCCGTAAGTTTTTCCGTTTATAACCTTTGTTTCGGCATAGAAAACGGAAAGAAGAATGTTACATTCCTGAATAATATTCGTTATGATCGGCTTATCTATAGAACCTTCGAACATAAGCTTCACAAGCTTCTCGCCCTTTACGCCCGCATTGATTTTGCCTGAATAAATAAGCTTTTTCGCAATTTTTTCTTTCGGGGAAAGGAAAATATCCTGCAAATATCCGCTCGTAACTATTTCCGACCTATCCATTATCGCAACTTTGTTACAAATCGCCTCTATCACGGACATCTGATGAGAAATTATCACTATCGTGAGATTAAGCGATTTGTTAAGTTCTTTCAGAAGTTCGAGAACAGATTTCGTCGTTTCGGGGTCGAGCGCGGAAGTGGCTTCGTCACACAAAAGCACTTTCGGATTTGTCATAAGCGCGCGGGCGATTGCCACCCTTTGTTGTTGTCCGCCCGAAAGTTCGGAAGGATAAGCGTTTAATTTATCGCCGAGTCCGACGGTTTCAAGAAGTTTAATCGCCTTTTCTTTGTTGCTCGTTTTGTTTTTCTTTCGGTTTGCGATTTCTGTTTTCTTGTCCGTATCGCCGCCGATTTCGCCCGCAAGCTCGACGTTTTTCAGTACCGTCCTTTGCTGCAAAAGGTTAAATTGCTGAAAAATCATAGCGACTTTTCTTCGTATCGCGCGAAGCCTCTCGCTGCTTGCCGTTGTTAAATCCTCGCCGTCTATAACCACGCTCCCCGAAGTCGGTTTTTCCAACAAGTTTATACACCGCGCGAGAGTACTTTTGCCCGCGCCCGATAAACCGATTATCCCGAAAACGTCGCCGTCTTCAATCGTTAAGCTGATGTTTTTCAGCGCGGTGAAGTCCCCTTTTTTCGATGGATAAACCTTGCCGAGATTCTTTATTTCGATCATAAAACTCTCCTGTAAAAAAATATAAAAAAAACCGGAACTTAATAAAAAGTCCCGGGCATTGAATGCGTTTTAAGCTTATATTTCCGAATTATCCGAAAATGGGTCGGCAATAAGCCCGCGCATAAACGCTCGGGATTTTAACATTCGCATGGAAACTACAAAACAATTTTTCATAACGATTGCCGACAAAAAACGTCGCTCCTTTTAAATCCGAAAAGAGGGTTTTCCTCCCGTCGGTAAATTCATATTACCATTGTCGGGGCGGCATTGTCAAGCGTTTTTACGCCTTTTGTAAATTTATTTTTCGCTCGGTTTTTCCGCCGAAACAACAACCTGATAACCGTGAATTTCTTTTGTTTATCGACTTATAGCCCGACTTATCGGTTTTTAACCTTAATACCGTACCCGTTAAGAACCAACATATTTTTTATTCGTCTTTGATTTTTTGCCACTCCGATATCAGTCTTTCGAGCGAATAGGAAGCGTTTGCGGGGCTTGTGGACGGCAACGCGACGCACTCTATCCCCGTTTTCTTTAAAGAATATTTTCTGTAATATTTTTCGGCGGTACGCCCGTTTACGAAAATTTTCGTTATTTGGGAATTGTCGATTATCGGTTTTAAATCGGACGGAACAACGTTTTTAACGCTCGAATCCGCGCTCCCCGTTATTTCGCAAGAATAGATAACGTCGTACACCGCCAAACCGTGATTTAAAATCAACGCCTTTTTCTCTTCGATATCACGCGGAACTTTCTCGCCGAAAACCGCCGCGACGACTTTCCAGAACCGATTTTGCGGGTGTGCATAGAAAAACTTCTCTTCCCGAGATTTTACCGACGGAAAGCTCCCCAAAATCAATATTTTGCTGTTTTCGTTATACAACGGCTCGATATTATGCACT
The DNA here is from genome assembly GCA_934271735.1 of uncultured Clostridia bacterium. Taxonomy (GTDB): domain Bacteria; phylum Bacillota; class Clostridia; order Christensenellales; family Borkfalkiaceae; genus UBA10281. Next base: position 3,737 of record CAKQSB010000033.1, read on the forward strand.
ATCATATTTTCTTTCTCCGCAAAAAGTATACCACCCTTTTCAAAATTTCTCAACGGTTTTCTGTCAAAAACTCCCCCGCCCGCATTTTTACGTCGGGTTTTCCCCCGCTATCAGTCCGACGGCGGATTTTTTAGATTAAGACAAGGCGCGCGAACGTGTTGATACCCCATGTATAACACGCGAGCGGAACGCGGTATCAGTCAAAAATACGCCGTCTGACCACGGTTCGTTTTATTCTTGTTTGGCATGGCGGGCGATATTGATTGTAATTTGTTACTATTTAACATCCCGCAAAGACGACAAAAAAACCGCGGATAATGATTATGAAACAAGCAAGGGGCTGTCGCATTAGGCGGCAGCCCCTTTATGTTTTGTAGCTTTTTCATACTACTTTAGTGGTGGAGAGCCTGCCAAAATGGTCGAACCTGAATTAAAAGAAAAAGAGTGTTTTGCTCGTTTTGTTTGTTTTTCTTCCTGTAAAATTTGCTCTTTATTGACTTTCAGCCGTTCAGGGCTGTCGGTAAAATTATAGGTTATAACGATTTCGTCTTCATACTCCAAATCAACGTAATTCTTGATTTTCTTCTGCTTCAGGAAATCAGGCGTGTATTCCTTGTGGTAGGCTATGATGCCGCAGTAAAAGGAATTGCGAAGCATTTTCGAAATGTACGATGCAAACCACCGCTCCTTTCCCAGCGCCGTCAGCCGTCCCGCTTTCTCAAGCTCGTACTGGATGGTTGTTACTCCCATTCCATTCAGGTACATAGCCGCCTGATTTCTTTTGAAAACCAAGCGGCTATGTACGCTATATTCAGTTCGACAAACTGGAATTTATTGCACCGTGTCTAAAATCAACTGGTTGAATCTTTTTGCAAACATTGGAGGAATATTGTGAGCAGCCTTATCCCATATCTCACACCGACAATTCGGATTGATCTCAGCCATTCGTTTGACGCTGTC
>CAKQSB010000034.1 GCA_934271735.1 uncultured Clostridia bacterium
ACCGTAAGCGGCAGATCCGCCTTGAATTCTACGGACGTCGTTTTAACCGAGTTACCTTTTCTCGCAATATACGAAACTTTGTATACGCCGGCGTCGTCAAGTCCGATCACGGTCGAGGAAACGCTCTTCCCGCTCGGGAACGTAACCTTATGCGTGACGTCGTATTGTTCGCCGCCGAGAAAATACGTCCTTTCGGGAACGACGAATTCGTCGCCGACGACGTAGCTTCCGATCGTCACGACCGACCAACCGTCCTTTGCCGTAGCGGCAACGAAAATCGTTGCCGCCGACGCAACGAAAACGCCCGAAATAATCGTAAGCGTCATCAGTAATAACTTTTTAAATTTGTTTTTCGTCATTGAATATCTCCGATGCATATATTTAATCCGATAATTTTACCCTTTAACCCCGCCGACGGTAAGGTTGCCGAGAAGTCTTTTCTGGAACACGAAGAATATAGCCAGAATCGGAATTATGACTATGACCGCCGTAGCAAGTCGGCAGGGAGTGTTCTGAAGTTCCGCCGTGGACGTACCCGCAATAGTTATCGAATATAAGCCGTAGGAAACGGTCGGGTAACCCGGCATATACAAAAGCGGGGTCTGATAATCGTTCCAGAAGGTGATGAAGTTGATAAGAAGCACCGTTCCTATCGTGTTCATGGAAAGAGGAAAAATAATCTTCGTCATTATCATAAGATTGCTTGCGCCGTCTATTTTCGCCGCTTCCGTAAACGACATGGGAAGCCCTCTGAACAAATTGTAGAATATCAGAAAGTAAATTCCGAGGAAATTCGCCCTCATTATCCACAAGCCGAAAATTCGGTTATATAATCCGAGTTTTACGCACAATTCAAGCTCGGACGGCAGCGTTCCGACAAGCGGAACTATCATCGTAACGATTACGATTCCGTATAACACCTTCGAGAACCAGAAATTGAATCTCGAAGCGGCATAAGCCGTCACAGCCTGCACCAAAGTGAACGCGAGCGAACAACCGAGCGCGTAAAGCACCGAGTAAAGAAACATCATCGGAAGCCCTACGTCTCTCGTGACTCCGCGAGAATCTTCGAGATTGAGCTTGAAATTGTTCATAACTTTAACGATATTAAGCTCCCATTTTTCAGGAAATCCGTACGGATTGTGCTTAAATTCGACCTTGCCTTTAAACGACGTTAAAACTCCCCAGACCAGAAGACCGACCAGGACGGCAACGTAAATAACAAGCACTATAAACAGAATAACGCTTACGGGAGAAATTTTGCTTTTTATCGCAGACTCGTTTTTCTTTGTCATAATCCCCCTCCTTAATCCTCGCTCGGTCCGTATTTTTCCAGAAGCCATCTTACAAGGAAGGTCAAAGGAACGGCAACCAAAGTCATCGCGATGCCGAGCGCGGACAAGAGCGGATAATGCGACATATCGTTTTTAGCCTGATATTTCTGCGTTTCTTTATACAGATAATAGCCGAACGTCTGAAACGGAACGTCCGCTTTGTTTCCGTAAAACGAAAACAAATTGAACTGATTGGTGAATATCCCCGCAATGCCCGTAACTATAAACACCGAAATCGTGGGAAATACCATCGGCAAAGCGACGTATATAAATTCTTTTATCCCCGTCGCCCCGTCAAGCATAGCGGCTTCGTTTATCTCGGGATCTATTCCGCTCATGGCGTTCGCGTACATTAAAACGCTTACGCCGAATCCGACAAGCAAATTATATAAAAATACCATCACGAACTGCCATGCGGGCGTTCTCGACATAAAAGGCATAACCTCTTTCAGACGAAAGACGTCTTCGAGCATTTGCGGCAACGCCTGATTTATAAAATAAGTGTAAACCGTAACCGTAACCACGCTCGAAAGTATGGACGGAAGGAAAAGCATTACTCTGAAAAATCCCGCGCCGAAATGTTTTTTCGAGATATAAAAAGAGAAGAGCAAACCGAGCGGCATGGTGATAAAAAGCGACAAGCCGTAAGTAAGCAGAGAGATAAGCCCCGCTTCTCTTATGGTTTTCGTTTTCAACAGCTCCCACAGATCGGCAAATGCCTTGCCCGAAAACGTATAGGTATATTTGCTTATACTATCCGCATTCAAATCCATTTTTATATCCTTAAACGCAAGTAAAAAGGAATTGAAATTGACGTAGATATAAAATATACAGAATTGAAGTACGGGCCAGATAAGTATGAGACAGTAAAAGATAAGATCCTTCTTTCTGCCTATGCCCTTTTCTTTTTTAAAAGCTTCCATTTTAACCTTTAATTTACCTTTCGGGGCGGTTCGGCTGCTTTAAAAACAACCTTTTCCCCGTCCCGATCGGCTTTTTAGCCTTTGAATTTGCTCCAGTTTGTTTTGTAATATTCGTATATTCCGTTGAAATAAGCCGCTACGGAAGTAGTACGTTTTTCGTTTATTCTCATATCGGTAAGCATATAAACGGGGTTTTTGAAATCCTTTTCGTAGCTTCCGTCCTTATACGTCGAATGGAATATCTGTCTGCCGTCGAAATCCGCCTGGTTGTTATAGAACAGGCTGTTGTTCGAGAAGGGATAAACGATGTCCGCTTCGCTTGCAAATTTAATAACAGATTTCGCAAACGTGGTAAGCCCGTCGAGATTTGCTCCGCTTACGTCGTAATTCAACGCTTTGAGCGTTCCCGTGGTTTTGGTGAAATCGAGAAGCATCTGATCGGAGTTTACGAACTGAATGAAATCGTTGGCAAGTTTCCGCTGTTCTTCGTTCATATCGGGACGGGTGAAGCAAAGCGAGAAAATATGATCGATGACGGTGTCGGTCCTGCCTACCTTGTCCGCGCTTGCTTTGGGAAGCGGCATCCAACCCATGTTGAAATCGTTCTTCGTTTTTCCGAGTTCTTTATAATACCCGCCGAGATCGGCTTCGTTTTCCCACCACGCGCCCTCCATAAGCATTGCGGCTTCGCCCTCGATAAGACGCAGCATTGCGGATGTGTTTTCGTCGTTGCCGTTGGTTGCGAGCGTACGATCGTAAAACCTTTCGTCGCCTAAAAGATCGTCCATAAATTTAAGGGCGCGGTATTTACCTTCCTGACGGGCAAGTTCGTAACCGTTGTCGTTGTTTATAACGGTAGGCGTTTCATCTTTTACGAATTCGCCGTCAATTATCCTGCCGAGATCGTTTGCCGTTCCGTCGAAGTTGAAGTTAAGCGAGAACGCGTCTTTTCCTTCGTAATCGGCAACAAGAGACTGATAGGTGTAACCGACGTATTGCTCGCGGTACTGCCCCGTCCAGGTGAGCGGAGCGACTTCGCTCGTAGAAGCAATAAAATCGCACAAAGCAACGAACTGCTCGTAAGTTGCGGGAAGTCCGTCGTCGGAAGTTTTCGCCTTTCCGTCGGGACCTTTAGACTTCGCGTCGCCCGCGTTTTTAACAAACATATCCTCGGTTTTTGCCGAAATGTTCGTATCGAAGCCATCTTTTATATACCAGCCGTTGGCTTCAAACAAATCGATATTGTAAATAAGTCCCATATATCCTGCGTAATGCGGGAGTCCGTAATATTTGTCGGAAACATTATAATACGCTTTTTGAGCGTCGGTAAATTTGTCTATTATTTTCTTATTGTCGTAAGGGTTGACGGAAGTTATGGCTTCCGTAAGATCCCCTATGGCGTTCTCGGCAAGAAGAGAATAATAAGTTTGTCCTTCCGCAAAAAACACCTGATTTTTCCCGTTTTTGATAAAGTTTTTGTTAATGTTGTTGCTCATCGGTTTTTTCGGATCGATAACGATCTGAACGTCGCCGTGAATCTTTTCATATTCCGTTTTTACACGGTTAAGCCATTCGTGACCGTAACCTCCGTCGTAGGTGTAAACATACAACTGCTTTTTAGAGGAATCGACGCTTTCGGGCTTTTTAGAGTCATCTCCGCCTCCGCCGCATGCCGCAAGCGACAATCCGAGTACGGCGGTTAAAGCCGCCGAAGCGATTTTTAAAAATTTCTTTCTCATTTTTGTTCCTTCCTTTAATTTTTCTTTGATGTTTTATTTATTTAAACGGCGTCTTTCCCATTGTTTCCACAATGAAAAAGATCCTTTATTTCTATTTATGAATTAAACCAAACGGTTACTCTGCTTTTCTTGTTGAGCCAATTCTTGCCGCAGGACTGATAGTCCGAAAGAGTTATCTTCCCGCCGCCCCGAAGCTCGACTTCAATTCGCAATAACTCGTCTTTTT
>CAKQSB010000035.1 GCA_934271735.1 uncultured Clostridia bacterium
ATAAAAATCTGTATAATAATTTTGCCAAAGCGTTAAGGTGCTTATTAGCCTTGGCGCGTTAAGGAGGTGATGTTTATGAAAGCCTTGTTTAAGGCTCTTATGATAATTTCTTACGGAGTTATCAAGCATAAATAAGTTGGCTCCCAAGTGGCACCGTGGGTCACCTCCTTATCTCTAAAATTTACGGCTATTGCATATACGCATTAGCCGTTTTTACTAAAAAAATAAAACCTAATCCGAACACTTTCGTATTCGATTTAGGTTTTGAATGGCGGAAGCTAAGGGATTCGAACCCCTGCGCCTTTTGGGCAAACGGTTTTCAAGACCGCCTCGTTATGACCACTTCGATAAGCTTCCGTGTTGTACTTTGCTTATCACAAAGTACTTTTTTTATTTTACACTATTTTTTACAGAAAAGCAAACGTTTAAAAGCTCTTTGAACTATTTTTTCTCTATCGCTTCCATAAGACCGCTCAATTTTGCTTTAAGCTCTTCGATGTCTCCATCGTTATTAACTACGATTATATTGTCCGACTGCGGTATTTTTTCGTAATCGATCTGAGATTTTACAACGCGTTTTACCTCTTCGGCGTTTTTGCCGTCTCTCGACATTGTATTCGATAATCGAGCATCGAAATTTCTTTTTATAACAAAGACGTAATCAAATAATTTATCGTACCCCTCTTCGAATAACACAGGAACTTCGGCAAAAACGAATTTTTCTTCCTTCACCTGCGAAATTTTATTCGTTAAAACGCTCATTACAACAGGGTGAGTACATTCGTTAAGCTTTTTCAGTTCGCTTTTATCCCCGAAAACAAGGTTTGACACAGCCTTTTTATCAAGCGTTATTTTTCCGTCGACCGCTATCGGCTCAATACCCATACGTTTTGAAACTTCAAGGACAAAATCCTCGTTTTTTAAAAGGTCGTTATATATTTTATCCGCGGAAAAACAAGTAAATCCTATCTCTTGCAGGATTTTCGCCGCGGTCGATTTTCCGCTTCCTATTCCGCCGGTTATAGCAATTTTATACATTATTTAGCGTCAAACCACCTTTTCCCGCATTCTGTTTCTACTATCAAAGGCACGGATAAAGAAACTGCCGATTGCATTTGTTCTTTTAAAATATCCAGAACGGTTTTAACCTCGTCGGGGTGCGCGTCGACGATAAGCTCGTCGTGCACCTGTAAAATAAGCTTAGACTTTAAGTTAAGCTCCTTCATTTTGCCATGAACCTTAACCATCGCTATTTTTATAATATCGGCGGCCGTCCCCTGCAAGGGCATATTCATCGCGGCCCTCTCCCCGAACGAACGAAGATTAAAGTTCGACGAATTGATTTCCTTAATATATCTCTTTCTTCCAAGCAAAGTTTGAACATAACCGTTTTCACGGGCAAACTCAACGTTTTTATCCATATATTCTTTTACGCTCGGATACATTTCGAAATATTTTTTAATATATTCGCCGGCTTTCTTGGGCGAAATTTTAAGCTGTTCCGCAAGACCGTAATCGGATATACCGTAGATAATCCCGAAATTCACTGCTTTCGCGCTTTGCCGCATTTCTTTTGTAACCTCGTTTAACGGCACGCCGAAAACCTGCGAAGCGGTTAAGGCGTGTATATCGCCGTTATTGTTAAACGTGTCGATTAAAGGCTTACAACCGCTGAAATGAGCAAGCAATCTCAGTTCAATCTGCGAATAGTCCGCGCCTGCGATTTTTCCACCGTCAAAAGACGAAATAAACAACTTTCTGATTTCTTTGCCCTCTTTATCTCTTATCGGAATATTCTGAAGATTAGGTTCTTTCGAGGAAAGTCTGCCCGTGCTTGTCAATGTTTGATTGAAACAAGTATGCACAAGACCTGTTTTTTTATCGATAAGAGGTTCGAAACCTTTAACGTAAGTCGAGTATATTTTCTGCACGCGCCTGTATTCTAATAGCGCGGGAATAATAGGATGCTCGCCGTTCATAGATTCCAGAATATCCGCGCTCGTCGAATATCCCGTTTTGGTTTTATTTCTTTTCTTAGTTTTTAACCCGAGTTTTTCAAATAAAATCACTCCGAGCTGTTTCGGACTGTTTATATTGAAATCCTCCCCGGCAAGCGATATTATTTCCGAACTTAACGCGGTAAGTCTTTTTTCAAAATCCGCGCTCATTTGCGAAAGAGCTTCTCTGTCAATTTTAAACCCCGCCTGTTCCATATCAAACAAAACGTCGTTAAGCGGAAGCTCTAAGTCCCTGTATAAGTCGATTAAACCCTCTGTTTTGAGTTTATCACCAACAATTTCCGCAACGGAATAAAGTGACGAAGCCGGACGATTTATATCTAATCCGTAGTCGTTAATCGCGTCGAAAAGCGATTCGTCTTTTCCGCTGAAATCGGCAAGATACTTCTGAATCGAAATGTCGTCGATATGGGCGTCGAATGAAATTCCGTATTTTGTAAATTGCGTTTTAAAAGCTTTTTTAGACCAAAGAATGATATTCCTGTCCTTATCCGCAAAAAGCGGTTTCAAAGCCGCGACGCACTCCTCGAAAGATATCCCTTCGTCAAAAAAATTTTCGGGAATTTTGAAAAAATACTCGTTTATACCGTCGGAAACCGAAATATCGCTTTCGTAAATGACGGCTATTTTTTTATTCTTATCAAAATCCGGAATTTTATCTCCCGATTTCAATTTGTAAAATCCGCCGACAGAAGGCTCTGCAACTTCTTCGGTTTTCTCCGGCTCCTTTTTATCTGCGGAAAAAATCGATTCCTTTTTTAATAAATTTTTAAATTCGAGCTTTAAAAACAAATCCTTCGCCTCTGCGGGAAACGGGAATTTATAAATAAGTTTATCAATCGTCAACGGTATATCGACTTTCGTGTCGATCGTTGCCAACGTTTTCGAAAGCTCTGCGATTTCCCTTGACGCTTCGATACGTTCCTTTAATTTGCCTTTAAGCTCCGAAGTGTGTTCGTAAAGGTTTTCAAGCGTTCCGTATGTTTTTACAAGGCTTAACGCCGTCTTCTCCCCCACCCCGCTAACGCCGGGAATATTATCCGAATTATCGCCCATAAGACTCTTTAAATCGATTATTTGCGGAGGCTTTATGCCGGTTTTTTCGTTGAAATTCTCGTTATCGTATATTTCGACTTCCGTTATCCCTCGCTTGGTAAATAACACCTTCGTACGCTCGTTAACAAGCTGAAAGCTGTCCTTATCCCCTGTCACGATAATCGATTTAACGTCAAACATTCTCGAAAGCGTGCCGAGAATATCGTCGGCTTCGATTCCCGCCTGGTCATAACGCGCTATACCGAGCGCATCGAGCACACCTTTAAGCAGGTCGATTTGCGGACGAAGCTCTTCGGGCATAGGCTTTCTCGTTCCCTTGTATTCGGAATACATTTTATGTCTGAACGTAGGCTCTTTTCTGTCAAACGCGACAAGCATATATCGGGGTTTTATATCGGAAATAAGCTTAATAAGCATATTTACAAACGCATAAACGGCATTTGTTGGCGTGTCGTCGTTCGTAGTAAGAAGCGGCGTTGCGTAAAACGCTCTGTTTATAAGGCTGTTTCCGTCGATTAAAACAAGACTATCCATAAAAATTTTCCTTTTTAGGCATTGAAATCGTTGATTTTTTATTACAAATATGATATCATAATAAAGCGTTTAGATTGTAAACTTATTATTGCACAAAAACAATAAAAAATCAAGCGATAATCAAAACAGTAATTAAACTCTTTGTTTTTTACTTGATTATTGTTCTATACAATAATTTGTTTGACGCGGAATAAGCCGCTGTGGTGGAATTGGCAGACGCGCGGGACTCAAAATCCCGTGGTAGCGATACCGTGTCGGTTCGACCCCGACCAGCGGCACCAAAAGAAAAGAGAACAAGGCTCGGCCTTGTTCTCTTTTCTTTTGTGCCGTTATTGAGGGGGCGAACTCGTTCGTCAATTTGCCGAAAGGCAAATTTTTGCCGTAG
>CAKQSB010000036.1 GCA_934271735.1 uncultured Clostridia bacterium
CGACAAACGTGTTCGTTCATTTCCATCGTCATTATTTTTCCGATAACGCCGCTGTTTAAAATCTCTTTGATTTTCGTGTAGAACGGAGAATATCTGAGTACGTGGCAAACAAACACTCTCACGCCCTTTTTCTCCGCAAGATTTTTAATATCGAGAAGTTCTTTCTCGTTCGGGACTATCGGCTTTTCGACAAGGAGGTCATACCCCGCCCCGAGGATTTCCATTGTCGTTTCGTAGTGAAACTGATCCATCGTCGCGTTGATTACGAAATCACATTCGATTCCGCTTTTTAAAAACGAAGCGAAATCATAAAAAAGTCTTTCGTCCGACAATCCGTATCTCTCTTTGGCTTCCCGCAATTTAAATTCTTTCGGGTCTATTACAGCCGCCACGCCGAACTCGTCGGGACATTGAAGCGAATAATCTCCGTAGACCTGTCCCCTGTTGCCGTATCCGACGATAGCCGCGTATAATTTCTTCTTTTCCATAAATAAACTCCGCTGTTTATAATTTCATTCCTGCGGCGAATTCTCCGCCTTTAAAGTATTTCATGCTTATAGTCGAGGTTATTACGAGCGGTATGCACGAAATCATATACATCGCGTACATCGACCCCTTTTCTCTTAAACTGTTAAACGTTTCCTGCTGACTGAGCATTTTCGGCATCAGCGTCATTTTATTCCCGAGAATAAGGCTCGGCCATAAGTAGTCGTTATAATACGACCCGAATACGCCCACAAAGTGAAACAAAATTATCGCCCAGGACAACGGAATCGCAATATGCAGATAAATATGGAAATCGTTTGCCCCTTCTATCTGCGCGCTTTCGTAAATAGACTTCGGTTGCTGACAGAAGAACGTTCTGAACAGGAACAGCGCGCCTACCTGTCCGCCCGCGAAGTTAGGAAGCAGATAACCGATATAAGTTTCGCCTAAATGCAATGTGTTTTTTACAAACGGAACGAGAACCGGCATACCCATTATCGACGGCAACAACATTACCGAAAGGAACATCATAAAGAAAAATTCTTTAAAATAAAAATCCTTATACGCAAAAATGTACGCGAGAACCGAACCGAGCAGACAGTTGAAAAACGCACCGATAAGAGAAAGAATAATACTGCTTATAAACGACGTTTTCACCGCTTCCCACGCATGGGAGAAATTAAACGCTATGTTTTCGCCTAAAAGGCTCGCCTTAGGAAGCGCGAATATGTTCGTAATAATTTCGTCGTTGGATTTCAGAGAATTGATAACCGTTATCGCAAGCGATAAAAACGAAAACAACGTCGCGGCGATAACTATTATACATATTATAATCTGAAAATCAAGTCTGTAATATGATTTTTTTATTTTAGACGTCATATCGTCAATCCTCCAGACTCTTTTTCTGTTTACGCAGGTTAAGGAACGTTGCGAAGAACAACAACACGAAAATAACCGTCGCGTATGCCGACGCAAGTCCGTAGTTGCCTCCCACCATATTCTGATACATTATGTGTATCGGCGTATACGTTCCGAACTGACCTCCGGTTATCATATATGTTCTCGCAAAATTCTGCAACGAATGGATAAACGCCGTGATGAACACATATTTTATCTGCGGCACTATAAGCGGAATATCTATATAGAAAAATCTCTTCCATATTCCTATGCCTTCGAGTTCCGCAGCCTCGTAATAACTCGAAGAAATGTTCATCATTCCTCCGTAGAAAATGAGGTACGCTCCCACAAACGGGAATCCGATAAACAAAACCGCCCATTTTGCGTAAGCAGTTTGCCCGAGGAAAGCAATCGGCTCTCCGCCGAACGCTTTGATTATGGTGTTCAACACTCCGTCTCCGCCGTAAATACCCGTTCTCCAGATAAGCATACCCGCAACCGACGGAACAACTCCCGTTATAAACAACAGCGTTCTTACGGCGTTGGAAAGTTTTTCCCATTTCATAACTCTCAGGAAAAACGCGAAAAGAAGAGGCGGAACAAGCGCGACGAATAAATCGAAGCACAAAAACAGAACCATATTTCCGAAAGCTTCGCCGACATAGTTTGACGTAAATACCTCTATATAGTTCGCGAAGTTATTCCAGATCATCGTGGGGCTTTCGAGCGTGTAATCGAAAAACGACAACGCTATCGACGCGATCGCTTCGTAATAGCAGAACATCATAAGAAGAATCAACGACGGAATAAGCGCGATATAAATAAATCTTTGCCTGTAAATTTTCCCGAGAACTTTCAAAGCCTGCTGTTGCTTACCTTTTAGAACGATAACCGACAGAACGATTGCAACTATCGCGGAAACAAGCGCAATGCAGATACCCGCCATCATAAATCCGCGGAAAATCGGAGTATTCCTTTTCAGTTCCGCGTCGGTATAAGTGAGAATGGTCTTCTCAGCCTGACCGGTTTTGTTTATGTTTTTATAAAGGAAATAAATATCGTTTGCCGAAGAGCCTTGCTCGATTTTATCGATGTTGAATTCAAGGTTAAACGCAAAGTCCGTTTTTTCCTTTTCGAAATCCACTCTCGTTATAAGCGACGAACTTTCGTGCAGGACATAGCCTTTCTTTGTTTTCGCGTTATAATAAATCGCGCGACTGATATCGGGCGCGCTTCCGAACGTTACGCCGTTGACGGTTTTACACGAAAGATCTTCTCCGATTTTGAGCGAATTTATTTCGCTTGCGGCAAAATAATACATCGAAGTACCTCTGTCGACAATATAAATCTTATCGGATTCCTTTTCGTATACGGCTCCGCGGGGAGACACGCCCACAAGCCCGAAAGACAGATATTTTTCGGTGTCGAGACTATCGAGGAAATCTTCTCTCTTCTTTCCTTTGTTTTTGGCTTTACTGTATTCGACGTCCGTAAAATCATGCGCAAGCCTTATCACTCCGCCGTCGTACACTATGTAAAGATGTTCGCCGTCGGACTCTAAGCAACTTATACCGCTCGTCATCTGAATGGCGCGCAGTTTTATAGTTCCCCTTTCGTCGTCGTTTAACGTACAATCGTAAAGATAAGTTCTGCAAAGCGTTCCCGCGGCAAGGTCGTCGATTTTATATCTCATAATTTCGGCAATCTGCTGCCCCGTGCATACAAGATACAGATAATCGCCGTCTTCCAGAAAAAACGTGTTATCCACGTTACCGCGGAACGAAACGCAATCGAGAAGCTCCAACCCCGTTTCCGTTTCGTTTACTCTTATAAGAAACGAAGCTCCCGAGGAATCGTTTTTCGAAACTATGCCCCAAAGATTTTTGCTGCCGTCTTTTTGGTAAATTTTGCGTAAAAGCGCGTTTCCGTCGCCGATGTTATCCTTTACCATAGCAACGAAATCGAACGAATCCTTTACCTCGTCGTTATTTTTCATTCTTACGACGGAACCGTCGGA
>CAKQSB010000037.1 GCA_934271735.1 uncultured Clostridia bacterium
TTATTATTTTTCCGAAAGTTTTTTGGTCGCGGGCTTTGCCGAATATTATATGTTCACAAAAGACGAAGCCGACCTTGCTTTGGCGGAAAAATATTTCGATTTAATGTATTCGATTTATCGCGATCCTGCCGCCGACCCGTTTAAAATCACGCCTAAGGAGAACGCGGAAGTAAGAAATCTTCATTCGAACGCAAATCCCATGGTGCTTGTAAGCACGGCTCAACAGCTTTTGAGGGCGGACGAAACCAAAAAGGAATATTACGAAAAGATTATCGGGGATCTGATTTCCGATATGATAGGGCTTCATTATAAAGAAGAGTATAAATGCGTGCTTGAAAACGTGTTTACGGACGGAAGCATACTCGATAACCCGACGGGCAGAACGATAAACCCCGGTCATTCGATCGAAAATTCTTGGTTTTTGATGAATTATGCGGCAAAAACGGGCGATAAAGAATTATTGAAAAAAGCTTTAAACATTTTCGACTGGTCTTGGGAACTCGGTTGGGATAAAGAGTACGGCGGGGTGTATTATTTCAGAGATTTATTTAATAGACCTTGCGAGCAGCTCGAACACGACATGAAACTCTGGTGGGTGCATAACGAGTGTTTAATCGCGACGCTCGCGGCGTATAAACTTACGGGCGAGAAAAGATACTTTGGCGAGTTTGAAAAAATACATAAATATTCTTTTTCGCACTTTGCGGATAAGCAAAACGGCGAATGGTACGGCTATCTGCACAGAGACGGTACGGTTTCGCACACTCAGAAAGGTTCGTTATGGAAAGGACCTTATCATTTGCCGAGGAGCCTGATTGCCGTCGGTAAATTGCTGGATTCAATTGAAAAGGGGAGTGATTTCCCCGAGTTGTTGTAAACGGGGAAAATATAAAACAAAAGCATATACCTATTGCGCGCATCCTGTTTCAGACAGGGAGATAATGCCGAAGGCAAATTTACACGCAAAGCCGATCGGGGCGAGCATAATTACCATTTCAGATTTACCGTTGCAGATGAAAACGAACTCGAACGAAAAGTAAACGAAAAAATAAGCGAGGAAAAAGAAATTACGATATGAGACTTACCGATATAAAAATGTTTTCGGGCGACGACCTTAAAATACGAGGGGTAATGGATGACAACATAAATTTTGTTGCCGAAAGCCAATTGAAAAACCGTGCAAGATGGGAAAAACTCGTTGAGCCGTTTATAACGAAAGAGGATTCCGACGGTTTCTGGCGCGGCGAGTTCTTCGGCAAGGAAATGCGCGGAGCGGCTCTTATCTATCAATATACGAAAGACGAAAAGTTATATGAGATACTCACCGAGGCGGTGGAAAAAATACTTGCCGCTCAGGACGAAAATGGCAGGATATCGACTTATAGCGAGGCTTCTGAGTTTAACGGTTGGGATATGTGGTGCAGGAAATACGTTTTAACCGGCATTCAGCATTACTATCGTGTCTGCCGAAACGAAGGCTTCAAAAGAAAAATTTTGTCGGCTTTAAAAAAGCATGCCGATTATATAATTTTGAAAATCGGCAACGATGAAGGACAGAAAAAAATAACCGAAACTTCGTCTTGGTGGGGATGCGTAAATTCCTGTACGATTTTAGAGCCGATGCTTGAGCTTTATAGGAAAACGGGGGAAAAACGATATTTTGAATTTGCAAAATATATAATCTCTACAGGCGGCAGTTCCGATTGTAACTTTCTGGAGCTTGCGCTTGAAAATAAACTCGCGCCTTATCAATATCCCGTCGTTAAAGCTTACGAGACGATGTCTTATTTCGAGGGGCTTCTTGCATTTTACGAGATTACGGGCGAAGAGAAATATTTTACTGCGGTTAAAAATTTCGTCGAAGCCGTCGAGAATACCGATATGACGGTTATAGGCTGCGCGGGATGCACCCACGAACTTTTCGATAATTCGTCCGTAAAACAAACCGAGTACGCCGATAATATAATGCAGGAGACCTGCGTTACGGTTACATGGATGAGAATTTCGCTCAGAATGTATCTCGAAACGGGTGATGAAAAGTTTATCGATCGAATTGAAAAATCGGGTTTAAACGCCTTATACGGCAGTTTAAATAAAAAGCATAACGCAATTTACAATTTGCTTTTGAAGAAATACGTTTCGGGTATGGTATTCGACAGTTACAGTCCTTTATATATGAATAAGCGAGGAAGAGGCACGGGCGGATATATGGAATTTTTACGCGGCGGCTCGTGCGGTTGTTGCGAAGCGATAGGAGCATGCGGCGTTGCACTGATGCCGCTTACGGCGGTTATGTCGGCAAAAGAAGGCGTTGTCGTAAACTATTTGTGCAGCGGCGAACTTAGTGCCAAAGACAGAGACGGCAAGGCTGTTAAATTGACGTTTGAAAGCGACTATCCGTCGGGAAATACAGGTAAAATAATCGTTTCGTGCGAAGAAAAGATAAATTTGGGTTTATTTATTAGACTTTCGGGTTTTGCGGAAAATGTCATAAACGGAAAGGTTTGCGGCTCGGGAAGTTACGCCGATTTAAGCGGCGAATATTCGGACGGGGACGCCATAACGATCGAATATAAACCCGAACTTAAAGTGTTGAGGCTTAACGGAAAAGTTGCGTTCACCTATGGGGCGATAACCCTCGGAACGGACGAAGAAAAGTTTGCAGGCGATATTGAAAGGAAGATAAACATTGACGATAAACCCGTCTATAAGTCGATTAAACCCAAAAAAGACGAGTTATTGCGAATTGAAGTCGAGCTTCGGGGCGGCGGGAAGATAACTCTTTCGGACTATCAGTCCTGC
>CAKQSB010000038.1 GCA_934271735.1 uncultured Clostridia bacterium
GTATAGAACTCGTTTTGAAAAGTCAGATTGTTTGAATATTTTTCCGTTGTCGTAGAAAACTGCCCGACGAAAAACAAGCCGACTGCGATAAACATAACGACAACAAGAACAAGCGTAAGCATATATAACAAAAGCTTACGATGCATAGACGTTTTCTTTTTTTTGAAATCTATGAGCTTCATATTCCGGTTGCTCCGCAATCTTTTTGTCAGCCGACGTTACTCAGCGCGGCTTCCATTTCCTCAACTATTTGCTCGCAAGTTGCGCCTTTTTCGTATCTGGTTTCAAGAGTATTCTGGATATTACGAATTTTTTCGTACAAAGCGTATACTTTGGTGTAATACCCCTCAAAACCCGGTTCTTTTTTGAAAGAGCAGGTCTCAACTGTTGTAGTCAGAGCTTTATAAAGGTTCCTGTACGCTTGCGACTTAAAAGAATTTCCGTCGATTTTTGCAAAAGCACCCGTTCTTACAGGCATATAACCCGTTGAAAGAACAAAATCCACGTTGCGGCTTTCTTCGGTGAACCATCTTGCGAAAACGGTTGCCGCTTCGGCTTTGATATCAGTCGTTTTATAAGCGCAAAGTCCGACGCCCGATTGCGTTGCGACTTTTTGTTTGCCTGTCTGTTGCGGCATGGGCAAAACTTTCAGATTCATTGCTTCCGACGTGTTGTCGGGGTATGTGATTTCGTCGTTGTAATAGAGTACGGAAGCCGAAGAGCCGATACCTGCGCAAGTCTGTCCCGTCATAACTTGCGTGTTGGAATACAAATCGGATACGACTATATGTCCTTTGGCGATAGACGTGGCAAACATATCGTATGCTTTTATCAGAGCGGGGTTGTTTGCGTCGTACCAGCCGTCTTTATAAGAAATATTCTCTCCGTCGGATATGGCGCACAGTTCTGCGAGCCTTATCAGATAATCTATCGCGCAGAACGGTTTGCCGCCCGACCACTCATAATACTTTTCGGCAACGGAGAAAAATCCTTTCCATGTTCCGAGTTCGGATAGCAAAACGTTTTTGGCGGTTGCGAATCTGTCGAAAACTTCGCCTGCGATGAAGAGCATATAAGTCGATTTTGAAACGGGGAAAACAACAAGATTATCGTCGACCATTCCGTCGCTTAAAAAATCGGGAACGAAATTGTCAAGTTCGGATGTGGAAAAATAATCGTTCCAGTTCAGAAGTTTTTCCGCGCCCAGGCTACGCGCGTCGCTCGAATGGCAAAAGAACAAATCGGGCATTTCCTTGGCGCCCGCTTTGCCTGTTTGCGCGTCTTTTAACTTTTTGCCGATCTGCGAGGCGTTTGACATCAGCGTAACGTTTATGACGATACCCTTTTCTTTGCCGACGGTCGAGTTGAATTGTTCAACGATGTCGTTCATGGGTGAATTGACTTGTTCGCCGTAAACGTGCCACATAGTAAGAGTCGTCGGTTTTTTTGGGTCAAGCAAGGTGCTGTTTTTATTGCACGCAAAAAATGTAAAGGATATTGCGAGCGTCATAGTAATGACGATAAACAATGAAACGATTTTTTTGGTATTGCATCTCATATCGATCTTCCGTTAAGGTTAAATGAGCGTTTGCCCACCCGATTTTTAAAAATTTTTTGATTTTTTTCGGTTTTCCCCACCTTTTTAAGGGTAGGGTGGGGGAATTTTTATTGCGTTTTTGCTATACTCACGATGCTCAAATGTTGCAAGCAATTACGGAAACGCTGTGAGTGTATACAGTATATCACACATGCGCGCGAAAGTCAATTGCCGTTTGCAGCAACAAGCAAAATATCACACAAACAAAACGGACTTAAAAGGAGCAGCGATTATGACACTCAACAAGGCGAACAAATCAAAGATATTAGCACTTATACTCGGTTTTACGATGTGCCTTGCGCTTATGTTCGGTATGGCATCGGTCAACCCGCAGACGGCTAAAGCCGAAACGACGACGATCGACACGCTCGAGGTGGCGTTCAGAAAGGTAAACGTAGGCGACAGTCTTGCCGCCGCGTTTGAATTCGAGGACGAAACGGCAAAAACGCTCAAAGTGCCCGTCGGCGCAAACTATACGGCAACGCTCTTATTCGTATCAAAAAACGGACAAATGACGACGTTGTGGGAAAAAAACAAAGCGTCGTTCCCGTGGAGCATGGTTGAAAACCAACTTGTCGAGCAGAAAGTTGCCTATTGCATCCGCGTTCGTTTTGAGCTTAAAGAAAACTATAAACTGGTCAAAGACATTGACTCATTGAAAAGGAAGCTTAAAGTTTCCGGAGCGGAGCTCGGCAAAGGTAAAGACATAGAGATCTGGGACGCTGCCGGGCAATTCGCCGATTTAACTGCGGTAGATATGGACTTCATTATTTCAAAAGGTCTGACTTACATAGGGTATCGGCAAACTATATATCCCAAAATCGACGAAGATGTAACGGGCAAAATAGGCACGTTGTACACCGGCACGGGTATGTGGCTCAGAGGCGCGCCCGGTCCTTACGATTATACGGTGAAAACCGCGCCCGTCGGCACGAAATTGGATAAGCACCCCGGCTTTAACGACGACGAATCTACCTGCTACTATCAGATTATCGCCAAAAACGCAATGGACGGCGGAACGATGTATATCACCGTAACGGCGGCGGACGGGCAGACTTGCGATATTCCCGTTACGATTGCAGCCGTATCGGGCGGACACGAGCATACATGGG
>CAKQSB010000039.1 GCA_934271735.1 uncultured Clostridia bacterium
ACTTTGCCGCCGAATTCGTCGTTACTATCGCCCGCATAACAGAGCAAAACCTTTGCGTCCGCTTCGTTTTTCGGCGAACAGGAACATGCGGAAACTATAAGAAACAACGATAACGCCGCCGCTAAAATTTTTTTCATTTTCATTTTTTACCCCTTTACGCTACCCACGGTAATCCCTTTTACGAAATAACGCTGCAAAAACGGGAATACGAGCGCGATTGGCAATACACCCAGGAATATCTGCGCCGCCTGTAAATTTTTCCCTCCGATATTTTTCAATGCTTCCAATTGTTCGGGCGTAAGGGTAAAACCCGATTGCTTCGTAGGATCGCTCGAAACGATCATCGTATACAAGTAAGACTGCAACGGATACTTAGAAGGATCGTTCATGAACATAATTCCGTCAAACCAACTGTTCCATTGTCCTACCGAGGTAAATAAAACAATCGTAGCGATCGAAGGCATCGAAAGCGGAATGTATATTTTAAACAAAACGGTAAATTGCCCCGCCCTGTCCAATAAAGCCGCCTCTTCGATATCTCGCGGAATGCCCCTGAAAAAGTTCATCAGCATCAGCACGAACCAGACGTCGCACGCTCCCGGCACAACGTAAATCAGAAAACTGTTCAACAATCCGAGTTGCTTATACAGGAAGTACGTAGCAAACAATCCGCCGCTCAAAAACATGGTGACAAGAAAAAACCACGTAAATCCGGTTCTTCCTATGAATCTTCCGTCCGTTTTCGACAACGGATATGCCGTAAGCACCACTACGATGAGCGAAGCCGACGTGCCGAATATCACTCTCATCACACTGATCACGAGCGACGTGAAGAATTCGTTTTTCTGCAGAAGGTATTGATAAGCCTGCAACGTAAACCCTTTCGGCAAAAGAAACACTACGCCTTTGCTTGTAAATTCATCTGATGAAAATGACATCGCGAGAAGATGAATGAACGGAAGAATACAAATCAATGCCAATAAGGTAAGCACCGTGTAGTTTATAATTTCAAAGGCGATTCTTCCTTTACTTTTTTTGATTTTCATCTCTCGTCACCTCAGAACAATCTGTAATCAAACTTTTTGTAGGCAAAATAATACGTTCCGCCCATAAGCGCGAGAGTTACGACCGACTTTGCGAGGTTTACTGCGCTTGCCACGTCTACCTGACGATTGCCGAACATGCCGAGCCGATACACAAACGTATCTATGATATCCCCGCCTTCGTAAACCATCGGGTTATAAAGTACCAGAACCTGATCGAACCCGCCGTTCAAAATTCCTCCGATAGATAAAGTCATGACCATTGCCACAACCGGAGCGATGCTCGGAAGCATAACGTTAATAATCTGTCGGAATCTGCCGCCGCCGTCTATTTCGGTCGCCTCGTACAAAGTTTCGTCCACTCCCATAATGGCGGCAAGAAAGATTACCATATTGTAACCCATGCCTTTCCATACGTCAGATAAAATTACCAGCGTCCGAAACCAACCGTTATCGAGGAAAAACATAACTCTCGTACCGAATATTTTTTCGATTATTGTGTTTACAACGCCGCCGTAAGCAAACATTTCAAGCAAAATACTGCCTAAAATGATCCAGCTGAGAAAGAACGGTAAAAAATACATTGTCTGAACAAACCGTGAAAACCATTTTTTCCCGACTTCGTTGATTAAAATCGCCAACAACAACGGCACAATGATTCCGAGAACTATCTTTATTCCGGAAATCAGTAATGTATTACGCACCGAATTCCAGAATTTTTCCATTTTAAAAATATAGATAAAGTTTCCTAAACCGTGATTCCCTGCCCACTCCTGGCCGAAAAACGTTCCTTTGAAAATATCGAATTTCTGGAACGCCATCACAATGCCGAACATAGAGCCGTATTTAAAAACCAGCGTGAGAATAATTCCCGGCAGCAGCATCACCCACCATACCCATTGTTTCTTTACGAAACGCACGAATTTTGACGAGGTATTATGTTGTAATATATTTCCTTTCATATTTATTTTGCCTGTTCGGCATACCATGCGTTAACTTCCGCGGAAACTTCGTCTCCGCCGATTTTTTTCCACGAAGAAACAAACGAATCCCAGGTGTCGTCGATATTTTTCTCTCCCATAATCGCTTTCAGATAATATTCCGAAACTTCCTGAGCCATCAACGCGCCTTTACTTGCCATAGCGGGCGTCGAAATTCCGTAGAATTCATCATAAGATACCCTCTTTTCATTATCGTAGATTTTGAGAATCTGCGCCCATGCCCCGTCTTTATTAACGCGGGTCATAATGTTCGCAAACATATTTTCCTGATACTTCGTAGCGAAATGATCCTCTTTCCACACAAGATATTCCGGATAAGCGTTCCACAATTTTTTCATATGCGCCGTCCAGGTTTCCGGAGCCTTTCCCTCCGCTTTCGGGTCGCTCTCCAATTGCTTGTTAATATTTACATATTGTTCGTTGATATCATACGGATCATAAAATTGCGTAGGACACCAACTCCATACGTAACCGTTTTCCGGCGCCGCTTCCGGCGTGCCGTCGAGAGCGATATACATATTTATCATCTTGAACAAAGCTTCCGGATTTCTGCACTTTTTGTTCACGACGTAATAGAACTCCACCTGCTGACGATCTATTACTACGTTTTTGCCTTCGGCAAGAGGCATTTTTGCGGCAACCCAGTCGGCGTCGTTTCC
>CAKQSB010000040.1 GCA_934271735.1 uncultured Clostridia bacterium
AAAGAAGAGGGCGGGGTATTCAGAGTGCGTTATTTTGAGGAAGGAAACAATCTGAGAATAGAATTCGACGATAACGGCGATATCCGCGATTCGCAGATCGAAGAGTTATCCGAAAAACTTGTTAACCCCGAAGAAACGTCCGGATTGATTAACGTAAGCAGAAGATTACTGCATTATGCCGGCGGGCGCGGCGAGTTGTCTGTGAAGCGCAGCGATCTCGGGGGATTGAAAGTGACGATTTATCTGTGTTCTCAACGGGAGGATTGAAAAGTGACGATATTGGTGGTTGACGATGAGAGAAATATAGCCGATTCGATAGCCGGTACTTTGATTGCCGAGTTAAACACGGACGCCGAAGTACATGTTTGTTACGGATCGCAGCAGGCAAAAGAGTTTTCCGCAACGCATTATATAGATATAATCGTGTGCGATATCGATATGCCGAAATGCAACGGGATATCGCTATGTAAATCGCTTTTGTTATCGTATCCCGATCTGAAAATTATTTTTCTCACCGGGTACAGCGATTTTTCCTATGCGTATGAGGCGTTGAAGTTTCCGGAGGCGTCGTACGTATTGAAATTAGAGGATGACGCAGTTTTACTGAATACGGTTCACGAAAAAATCGGCGAGGCGGAGAAACAAAGACAACGTGAATCGGAATTGGCTTTTCAGGTACGGCTGAATGATGAATTATCGGCGGAAGTCAACGGTATGAAATTGCGGAGATCCATAGAAGAAAACGGTGAAGAATACTCCGGGCGGTTGTTTTTGTTTATGATTTTTGCGGAAGCTAAGACGGATATGGCGAATATTCTTCGCAATACTTTCGGGAAAGACGTATCGGCGTTCTGTAAAGAAAACGGGTGGTTTGCGGCGATTCCCGTTTCCGAAAATGCGAACGTGTCGATCGAGCGAGCCAAAAGGCTGCAACAGGATATTTTCGAGCGGGACGGTAATTATTCCGTTTTTGCGGTAGATCTGCCGCGCGGCGAGAGAGACGGAATACGCTATTCCCGTCTGGAAAGTTTATGCGGCGGAAATAAGAACGGATGCCGTTTTATCGGCGACGGGCAGGAGGCGAAAAACGTTTCGGAAGATTGCGGCAACGAAATTATCGAGTCGGTAAAAAAGTATATAGATACGCATCTCGGCGACGATCTTTCGCTGACGACTTTGGCTTCGGCCGTTTATTACAATCCCGCATATTTATCGCGTAAGTTCAAGGCTGTCGTAGGCGAAAATTTACATTCGTATATTTTGGGGCAGCGAATGAGGTTTGCGGAACGACTACTTGTCGAAACGGATGATTTTGTGTCGAATATCGCGAAGAAATGCGGTTTTGCCAACCCTGCACAATTCGGGATTGCCTTTGCGAAATTGCACGGCTGCGCGCCGATGACTTATCGGAGAAAAACACTTGGCGATGACGAATGAAATCCCTGACGCACATAAAACGAAATAAAGATGATTTTTTCGGCTTTTCTTCAGGAAAGCTTTTTTTTTGTGTTTAAAATGGTAAAGAAAACAAAAGGATGTAAAAAAAAAAGGTATTGAATCTGAAACGTTTTCGTGATATAATCGAATCAAAGAAAATAATCGGAGGAGGAAGATTATGAGTAAAAAGTATTTAAAATTCGTCAGTTTTGTTCTGGCGGCATTATGCGCGATCGGTATTTGCTCCTGTGGCAAAAACGGCGGAAATGGTGGGGAGGATTATGACGATCCCTCCCGCGATCCGTTCGGAAAGTACGAAACTACCGTTAAGATTACGGGCGTAATGGAGTATCAGGCACACAACGACAGCCGCGTGCCTCAGAATATAACTCCCGATAACCAGCAGTTCATCAAGCTGATGAAAGAAAAGTTGAATCTGGAGTTTTCCTATTTGTGGAAAGTTCCGCCAACGCAATACAGCGAAAAACTGAGTCTTTCCATGTTGTCGAACGAACTGCCCGATATTTTTAAGGTCACGGCAAGCGATTATGCCTCGCTGAAAAAGGCGGGTATGCTGAAAAATCTTTCCACGGCATACGAATATGCGTCCGACGACGTAAAGACGTTTTTGAATCGTGATCCCGAGGTTATCAAAAGGCTTACCGACGCCGACGGCGGAATTTATGCCGTGCCTCAGTATTCCGACAATCGCCGCGGCGTTCCCGTGATGTATATTCGTCGGGATTGGCTAAGCGAGCTTAACCTTTCCGTTCCCGAAAATCCGGAAGAATTGTACGAAGTGTTGAAGGCATTCAAACAAAAGAAAGGGGCAACGTGCGGACTTGCGATGAGCAATGCTATTTCAGGTTCTTATTTTTCGATCGACAGATATATGAATATGTTCGGGGCAGGTCCTTATGCATGGATTTTGGGCAGCGACGGAAATTTGCACGCGGACGAAGTATCCGAAAACAGTAAGACTGCCTTGAAATGGCTGAACAAGCTTTATAACGAAGGCATTTTAACGAAAGACGTTGCCGCGGCTACGGTAGACGCCGTGCAAGCGGATGTCCTCGGCGATAAGTGCGGCGTTGTGATCGGCCCGTGGTGGCAATTCGAATATCCTCTCGGTACGGCAATCGGAAACGACGCCGACTGGGTTGCCGCAAAAATGCCTCTTGCCGAAGGCAAAAACGTAGTAATAGATCGTCAGCAGGT
>CAKQSB010000041.1 GCA_934271735.1 uncultured Clostridia bacterium
ACGAAAATCAAAGAGATTTTAAACAGCGGCGTTATCGGAAAAATAATGACGATGGAAATGAACGAACACGTTTGTCGTCAGCATTATCTTGCGTCTTACGACCGCGGAAAATGGAACAGCGAAGACGGCTGCGGCTCGGGCTTTCTGCTTGCCAAGTGTTGCCATGATATGGATATTATGTGCTGGCTCAACAACGTGTCCGCGCCGGAGACGGTTGCGAGCATGGGCGGAAGATGCGAATTCGTCAAAGAAAATATGCCGAAAGACGCTTCCGAGTTTTGTTATGAGTGTAAATACAACAAGACGTGTATGTATTCCGCTATGCACGAGTATCTCGATCTGCACGTAATGCCTTTCCTTGTGTGGGACAGGCTTAACAAGCCGTTAAATGAAATAACGGAAGAGGAAAAAATCGAGTTTTTAAAACACGATAATTACGGCAGATGCGCGTATATTGCAGGCGGAAACATCGTGGACAGACAAAACGTTATAATAAAATTCGAAAACGGGTCTCAGGCGTCGTTTACCCTTGTCGGCGGCGCGACTAAACCGGACAGATACATTCATATCGTCGGTCAGCGCGGCGAAATAGAAGGGAAACTCGAAGAAGGCAAAATGATCGTGAGAAAATACGATCCGTCCCCCGCCAACTTTTACGGAGTAAGCGAAGAGATAGACGTCAATTCAAAGGTTGTCAACAAAGCCGAATTCGGCGGGCATAACGGCGGAGATTTCCTCATTATGCACGACCTTCTCGCTTATCTTAACGGTGACAGAAGTTCTATTTCGATTACCTCTCTTAACGATTCCGTCAACGGGCATCTTTGCGTGTTTGCGGCGGAAAAATCGAGAAAAGAAAATAAATTCGTAAATATTGCGGAGTTAAAATCTTAAAACGGGTAAATTTATAATGAACAGAAATATCGAATTTGTTTATCCCGTAAGAATAATCAAAGCCGACGGAATTATTTCCGGCGGCGAAAATTTTCTTATAAATCGGGACGAAATAGCCTCTTTCGGGAATAACAACCTCATTCGTATGAGGAACGAAAACGGAATCAAGTCCTATGTTATTCTGGATTTCGGAAAAGAAATCTGCGGCGGTGTCAGAATCGTTACGGCGATAGTTAAAGGCTTAACGACGAAAATCCGGCTCGTATTCGGCGAGTCCGTGTCGGAAGCTATGTCGTCGGTCGGGGAAAACGGCGCGACAAACCATCATTCTCCGAGAGATTTCGGCGCGATGATTTCAAATCTTTCCGCGCTCGAATTCGGGCGGACGGGTTTCAGGTTCGTCAAAATCGAACTCGAAGAAGAGAATGTGGAAGTCGCTTTTAAAAGCGTTATAGGGCTATGTTCCCTGCCGGAGGAAAGGCTTGTCGGGAAAATCGAAACAGACGACGAATTGTTGAATAAAATTCTGGAAACGGCGGTTTATACCTGCACTTTAAATATGCAGGACGGATATTTTCTGGACGGGATAAAAAGAGATCGCCTTGTCTGGTCGGGTGATATGTATTCGGAAATAAAAACCGCGTTATACTCTTTTGGGGTGACTTCCCATATGCGTCGCTCGCTGGACTTTGTTCAGGCAACTACTCCCGACGGATTCTGGATGAACAATATTCCTTCTTACGACGCGTGGTGGGTTATTAACGTTTGCGAATATTATAACTATTCGGGAGATTCGGCTTACCTTACGAAAAACCTGAATAATATGAACGCGGCGATGAAAGAACTCGACGCCTGTATAGACAAGGGCGGAACGATGGATTTCGGGAAAACGGGGAGAAAACTCGGTTTGCACGAGTTCTTCCTCGACTGGCCGACGGACGGGACAAAGGACGCCGTTGCGGGTACCGCGCTTCTTATATTATATGCGGCGCGGATTTTCAGGGAAACCGCAAAAGATTCGGCTTGCGGCGTAACGATTTGCTCGATTGAACGTAAGTTGAGTCGATATCTTGGTGAGGAAACGGCGAAAAAACAAATTGCGGCATTTCAGACGCTCTGCGGAAAACCGTCCGACGGGCTTAAACGCTTGCTCGAAAAGGACGGCGCGAGCGGTTTTTCAACCTTTATGTCGTATTTTATATTAAAGGCTCTTATCGTTTCCGGCAGCGATCGTACCGTTGACTATATAAAAGAATATTACGGGGGAATGATAGGCAGAGGCGCGACTACTTTCTGGGAGGATTTCGATATTTCATGGCTTGACGGGAGCGGAAGGATAGACGAAATCCCTGCGCCCGACAAAAAAGATTTGCACGCCGATTACGGACAATTTTGCTATAAAGGATTGAGACACAGTCTTTGCCACGGATGGTCGAGCGGGGTTGTTCCGTTCTTTATAGAAGAAATAGTCGGTTTGAAAATTTTAGAGCCGGGGTTTAAAAAGATTGCCGTCAGACCTGATCCCGGCAGTTTGAAATATATCTCCGCAAAAATTCCCACGCCGTATGGCGTGATGAGTATCGAGGTAAAAAACGGCAAAGCCGATGTGGTTTTGCCGAACGGTATAACTCTTGTAAAATAAGGCAATACGGGTGTTTGATTTGTATGAAGACTGAATTTTACGATTTTATTAAAATCGATAGAAACTATAGTTGCGGTC
>CAKQSB010000042.1 GCA_934271735.1 uncultured Clostridia bacterium
CGATTCGTCGCACTTTTCAAGATATTTCAAAAAAGTAATCGGAAAAACTCCTCTCGAATACAAAAAAAGCGTAATCGTGAAAAAAAACAAAAACAGTAAATTTTAAAATTTATGCTTTGCTTATCAGAAGTAATGGAAAGTCGGATATATTCGCAAGTAAAATTACCCGTAAATTGCATACATTTTCTGTGCACGGCTTCCTATTCTAAAATAAATACTTTTTTAGGTGCGTATTTCACCGTTTTGTCCTCCTTGATTTGAAATTTGATTTTTGAGTTCAAATTCCAAACCGGGAGGAGCTCTTATCCGATTACCGCCCTTTTTCGATAAAAATCGACAAACAAAAATGCGCCTATCAAGCAATTACTTCTTTCGCATGATAGACGCATTATTATCGTGTCCGTTTTTGTTTTCTTTAAGATATTCGGCAAAAGTTTTATTTGTTCCCGAAATCGTGCTTTCGCCGTCTTTGTGTACGGATACTTCCCAACTTTCGGCAATAATGCCGTCTTTTTTCTCTGCCGAAAAGTGTTTTCGACTTTTCTCCGCCCCAAAGATAATCTTTGAGAGCGGGTTGTAATTTTATCATACTATTTTAGTTTAAAAAATTTATGCGACTTATTCGAATCGGAAATAAACCCCGAAATTTAATATTTTATCGGTTATCCGCCTATCTTCGGGTAATTCGGGTCCGCAACTGTTGCTGCCTACGCCCGAAAAATAACCGTCGATTGCAAGTTCGAGCGTTTCGCCGCGCTTCAGATCGGTAATATGCCTTGCTTTTTGCAAATCTTCACCGATAAAATCGTTTACTTTAAAAGAGAAGAAGTCGCCATTTGCGTAAACCGAAAGTTTTGCTCTGTTTTTGCCAAAAAGCGATAATAACGAAACGCCGCAACGTTCGCCGTTTTCCTGCGGGCTGACGTATTCGTAAAACATATCTTTAATATCTTTTGAATAAACGCCCACCTTTGAGGCTTCTTTGTAATCGCTGTAATTTTCGTTCGATCCGTAACCTTCCCATTTGACTTTATCAAATAAATTTTCGTTCGGGTTGAGCAAAAAACCGTATCTCGGCAAGTACGGTAAATTCTCGCTTTCTTTTATAAGCGTGCAATCAACGCCCAAATCTCCGTTCGCAAAAATCGTGTAAACGAATTTATTGGTGAATTCTTTCGACCGTTTCGGCGGCGAGAACAAACTGTCAACCGTAATCTTATAATCGCAACCGACTTTTTCGACGCTATACGAAAGAACTCTGTTCCACATCATATCGAATCCGTGTTCACGCCATTTTGAACCGATATACATATCGTTATCCATTTTATAACGATATATGTTAGGCATAAACGAATTTACCGCAGTATAAGGATTATAGAACAAAGACTTTTTATCGGACAGGTAATTTTTACCGTCCTTTTCTATCTTTTCAAACGTTGCGGTATGCTTTGAAAAATAATATTTAACGTTACGGCAATCGAAAATATAAAACTTTTCGTTTTCGGTTACTTTTATTTCTCCGCCTTGTTTTTGCGTAATAACAGGCAGCGTTCTTTTTACAACGTGTTGTTCGCTTCCGCAAATTTTGCCGTTACGTTTATAAGTCAATTCAACGAAAACGTTTTCACCGCAAAGCGATTCGGCTACACTGAATTTTTGCGATCCAAGCGAGTTTATATCGTGATTAAGCGCAACGTTTACCGTTTTGCCGTCTTTAACCACTTTGCACTCTATTTCGTATTTTTCCGAACCCGTGAACGATAACCGGCTTGTAATCGAAAGTTCGTTACCGCTTAATACGGAATAGAACGGACGATATACGTTTGCGATTTCGTAAGCGGCGGATGTCAAATCTCTGTCGGCACGAAGCATTCCGTCCGCACAGAAATTGCCGTCGTGCAGCCACTCGTTTCCGTCGCCGCCGAAATAAAAATCTTTCTTGTTTCCGGCATAGTAAGCGTGGTCGCACCATTCCCAGATACAACCGCCCATAGAGCGTTCGTTTTCGTATATGGTCGTCCAATAGTCTTTCAGACCTCCGGGTCCGACGCCCATAGCGTGCGCGTATTCGCACAAAAAGAAAGGCTTGTTCGGGCGATTGTTCATCATTTCGACCATTTTTTCGCACGAAGGATACATCATAGAAACGACGTCGAACCCGTTTTCGCCCTTCCAATTCCATGCGCCTTCATAATGAATGAGCAAATCATTATCGTAAGATTTCAGAAGTTGCGCCATTTTCTTTTGATTTTCGCCGAAACCGGATTCGTTACCCAAACTCCACAAAATTATCGACGTATGATTTTTATCGCGTGCATATAACCGCTCTATCCTGTCGAGATATTCCGCAAGATATTCAGAGCTATTGCTGAAATAATCGATCGTTTCATCCATAAAGAACGCGCCGTGCGTTTCAAGGTCGGCTTCGTCGATAACGTAAAATCCCATTCTGTCGCAAA
>CAKQSB010000043.1 GCA_934271735.1 uncultured Clostridia bacterium
TTATTATTTTTCCGAAAGTTTTTTGGTCGCGGGCTTTGCCGAATATTATATGTTCACAAAAGACGAAGCCGACCTTGTTTTGGCGGAAAAATATTTCGATTTAATGTACTCGATTTATCGCAACCCTGCCGCCGACCCGTTTAAAATAACGCCCAAGGAGAACGTTGAAGTCAGAAATCTTCATTCGAACGCCAATCCGATGGTGCTTGTAAGCACGGCGCAGGAACTTTTAAGGGCGGACCCCGATAAAAAGGATTATTACGAAAAAATCATCCGCAATCTTGTTTCCGATATGATAGGGCTTCATTATAAAGAAGAGTATAAATGCGTACTCGAAAACGTGTTTACGGACGGAAGCGTACTCGATAACCCGACAGGCAGAACGATAAACCCGGGGCATTCGATTGAAAACTCGTGGTTTCTGATGAATTTTGCGGCAAAAACGGGCGATAAAGAGCTTTTGAAAAAGGCTCTTGACATTCTCGATTGGTCGCTCGATATAGGTTGGGATAAAGAATATGGCGGGGTTTATTATTTCAGAGACGTGTTTAACCGCCCGTGCGAGCAACTTGAATACGATATGAAACTCTGGTGGGTTCATAACGAATGCCTTATAGCAACGCTCGCGGCGTATAAACTTACGGGCGAGAAAAGATACTTTGACGAGTTTGAAAAAATACATAAATATTCTTTTTCGCACTTTGCGGATAAGCAAAACGGCGAATGGTACGGCTATCTGCACAGAGACGGTACGGTTTCGCACACTCAGAAAGGTTCGTTATGGAAAGGACCTTATCATTTGCCGAGGTGCCTGATCGCCGTCGGTAAATTGCTGGATTCAATTGAAAAGGGAAGCGATTTCCCCGAGTTGTTGTAAACGGGAAAAATATAAAACAAAAGCATATACCTATTGCGCACATCCTGTTTCAAACAGGGAGATAATGCCGAAGGCAGATTTATACGGAAAGCCGATCGGGGCGAGCATAATTACCGTTTAAGATTTACCGTTGCATATGAAAACGAACTCTGACGAAAAGTAAACGAAAAACTAATCGAGGAAAAAGAAAATACGATATGAGACTTACCGATATAAAAATGTTTTCGGGCGACGACCTTAAAATACGAGGGGTAATGGATGACAACGTAAATTTCGTTGCCGAAAGCCAATTGAAAAACCGCGAAAGATGGGAAAAACTCGTCGAGCCGTTTATAACGAAAGAGGATTCCGACGGGTTTTGGCGCGGCGAGTTCTTCGGCAAGGAAATGCGCGGAGCGGCTCTTATCTATCAATATACGAAAGACGAAGAGTTATATGAGATACTCACCGAGGCGGTGGGAAAAATACTTGCCGCTCAGGACGAAAAGGGCAGAATATCGACTTATAGCGAGGCTTCTGAGTTTAACGGTTGGGATATGTGGTGCAGGAAATACGTTTTAACAGGTGTTCAGCATTACTATCGCGTCTGCCGAAACGAAGGCTTCAAAAGAAAAATTTTGTCGGCTTTAAAAAAGCATGCCGATTATATAATTTTGAAAAT